>JAZKCQ010000069.1:0-31740 GCA_040388015.1 Verrucomicrobiota bacterium
TCGAAGGCAACTACCCGAACTACCGCCAGGTCATCCCGGGCGACAGCAACGAGCGGGTTGTTATTTCCCGCGAAGCGCTGCTCGAAACCGTCCGCCGCGTTTCGCTGCTCTCTTCCGACAAATCGAACTCGGTGAAGCTCGTCTTCAGTGAGAACCACATCGAGGTCACCGCGAACTCGCCGGACGTCGGTGAGGCGCAGGAGTCGATGGACGTCATCTATCAGGGCCCGCCGATGCAGATCGCCTTCAACCCGGAGTTCCTCCAGGCCCCGCTCCGCGCGCTCGACAGCGCGGACGTCTATCTGGACCTGATCGACGAGATGAGCCCCGGCGTCCTCCGCATCGAAGGCACCTTCCTCTACGTCCTCATGCCGATGCGCGTGACGAACTGAGGTGGAATTCGAGACCCTCCGATTTTCCAAAACGCCTGTCGCAAGACAGGCGTTTTGCTTTGGAGGGAGATCACTTCCCGAAGGTGAAATCCACCCCCCTGCGGCTCCAGGCCTTGGTGAAATCCTCCTGGAGTTGTTCGAAAGTCCGGCCGTCCAACAGATGGGCGATGGCTTTTTCACCTTCCTCGCCTTCATGCAGCGCCTTGAGGAACGCCTTGATGCGTTTCCCGTCGCCATCTCCATCCATGTGCAGGAAATAGGTGGTGACGAGAAGGCCGCAGCCGTAGCCGACCTGGGCTTCTTCCTGAAATGAGGCGTAGTCCTGCAGCATGAATCCCTTCAGCGAGGCCAGGTGGATTTTGGTACCCAGCGCCCTGCCGCCCATGTCCTTGCTGCCGTAGCTGGTGACGTAGTCGACGATGGGTTTCAGGTTGCCCCGGACGCTGAAGGTGCCGGAGCGGTAGGGGGTGTTGGCGACGTATTCCGCGATACCCTCGGAGAACCAGCCCCGCGCTCCCGGCGCGAAGTATTCTTCCGGTGAGAGCTGGTGGGTGAGTTCGTGAGGGATGGTGTTGCTGCTCTTGTCGCGGTCCAGCATGTAGCCGCTGCCCAACGGCTTCACGCCGATGCTGTCGAGAGGAACCAGCACGGCGTTCTTGCCGCTGATGAAGACCCCGGCGCTGCTGGCCGGGCCTCCTGCTTTCACGTAGTCGTCGAATTTTTCGAAGAGAAGGATCAGATGTTTGCCGTCCATTTTCGTTCCGCCGTTGAACGCGAGCGGCAGGGTCCGGCAATAAAGATGGGTGGCCTCGAACATGACGGCGAAGCCTTTGACGACGGATTTGGTAAGCCGC
Source organism: Verrucomicrobiota bacterium (assembly GCA_040388015.1). Lineage (GTDB taxonomy): Bacteria > Verrucomicrobiota > Verrucomicrobiia > Verrucomicrobiales > Akkermansiaceae > Luteolibacter. The sequence goes on from JAZKCQ010000069.1 coordinate 1,247, forward strand.
ACATCGCAGACGTAGCGGTAGTTGGCGCTCTCGTAGATGAAGCTCTTCTTTTCCGGGTTTTCCTCCACCGTGTTGATCTCGGGATCTTCCGTGAATTTGATGCGCTCGGGCCAGGGATCGTTGAAATTGAATTTTTTCCCGATGTCGGCACCTTCCGGCAGGACCTTGTTGCCGGAAAGCGAGGCACGGCTTTCCGCGACGTGCTTGCGATCGGCTTCCGAGAGTTTGGTGAGCGGGTAGGGGACCTCGCGACCGTCTTTGAGTCTGAGGATCACGGACTGGTCTTCGATCCTGAGCAGCGTCGCTTCCACCTTCCGGTCCTGCGCATCCGTCCAGGTTCTGATTTCTTCGGCATGGCAGAGTCCGAGAGTGAGGAGGATGGCTGGAATAAGTCGCACGGTGGAAGTGGGTTTGAACTCCGAGGCTAGCCTGAGTTTCCGGAGAGTCGAGCAAAGGCTGGCATTTGGAAAGCGCTTCACAGGCAAGTCACGGCTTGGAAATCCCGGGATCGTGTTCATCATCCCGCCGCGCCCATGGATGAACCCGGAACGAATGAAACAAGCACCGCGGAAGAGCTGATCGCTCCCACGCCGGGATTGCGGCAGGATCTCGCGGTGTTGATGAAGGTGAATCTCAATCTTTTCGTCCTGATCACCACGTTTTTCGGATTCATCCTCGCCTCGCGGGGCGGTGACATCCACTGGATGAAACTGGTCCACACCATCCTCGGCACGGCGGCCGCGGCGTTCGGATCGGCCGCATTCAATCAGGTGATGGAGATTGATCTGGACGCACGGATGAAGCGCACGGCGAACCGCCCGCTGCCGTCGCGCCGCATGGATCCGCTCGTCGCGTTCGGCATCGGCTGGGTGCTCTCCGCGCTGGGCATCATCCATCTCGCGGTGCAGGTGGGGAACCTCGCCGCCTACCTAGCGGCGGCGACCGTGGCGATCTACGTTTTCATCTACACGCCGTTGAAGCGGTTCAGTTCGACAAACACGCTCGTCGGCGCGATTCCCGGAGCGGTCCCGCCGATGATCGGCTGGGTGGGTGCCGGCGGTTCGATCGGCTGGGAGGCGTGGTTCCTGTTCGGCATCCTGTTTTTCTGGCAGCTCCCGCACTTCATCGCGATCAGCTGGCTGTGCCGCGGGGAGTATGAATCGGTGGGCTACAAGATGTGGTCGAACGGTGATGTCACCGGCAAGAAAAGCGGGCTCCTCTCCGCGATCTTTTCCCTGATGCTCGCCGTATTTTCGCTGCTCCCGGCGTTCCTGGGCTTTGCGAACCTGCTATGGACGGTGGTCGGTCCGCTGCTCGCGCTGATGATGATGGCGCTCTCGCTGAAATTCTTCCGCGACGGCGAGCGCACTTCCGCGCGGCGGCTGTTTTTTTTCACGCTGTTATATCTGCCGATCGCCCTGCTGGTGCTGGTGTTCGCGTGGAGGAACTAGCGGATCGGATTTTATGAACGAGTTGATCGCATCCACGCAACGCCTGGCGGAAGAACTGAGAGGTCTCGCATTCTCACCGCCGGTGTCCTGCGTTTACCGGACCCTGGACTACACCTGGCAGGCTCACAGCGAATACCTGAAGCGTTTCGGCAAGGGGAAGAAGCGCGTGGTGTTCCTCGGGATGAATCCCGGGCCGTTCGGCATGGCGCAGACCGGCGTGCCCTTCGGCGAGGTGGCGGCGGTACGCGACTGGATGGGAATTGAAACAACTATCGGCAAGCCGGAGCACGAGCATCCCAAGCGTCCGATCGATGGCTTCCAATGCCAGCGCTCCGAAGTCAGCGGGCGCCGCCTGTGGGGATTGTTTTCCGAACGCTTCGAAAGTGCTCCGGCTTTTTTCAAGGATCACTTCGTCCTCAACTACTGCCCCCTTGTCTGGATGAGTTCCACCGGCGCGAATCTAACGCCTGACAAGCTTGCCGCCGCCGAGATGGCTCCGGTGGAGGAGGCCTGCCTGAAACATCTTCAGGAAGTGATCGTCCTGCTGAAACCCTCCTGGCTCATCGGCGTCGGTGGTTTCGCGGAAGAACGCCTGCGCCGCGCCGCGGAAGCCTGTGGCAGCAAGGCGGACGTGGGGCGCATCCTGCATCCGTCCCCCGCATCACCGGCCGCGAACCGCGGCTGGTCGGAAGCCGCCAGCCGTCAGCTCGCGGCTCTCGGCGTATGGCCATGAGCAGCGCGGACTCTCCTGTCCGCGAAGCCGTTGTGGGGCGAACACATTGCGAGACGCTATTTTCTTTCATCCCCATCGACCCGACGGGACGAAGTCCCGCCTGCTCAGGCCAGGGTCGACTGAAGCTCCGCGACCAGCGCCGCATCCTCATCGCGCGCGGCCTGTTCGAGCGACTGATGGAGGTTGTTCAGCAGGCGCAGCAGGATCGTGCCGGCATCGGCGGACTGGCGCAGGAAGTTCCGCTGCGCCCGGTTGAGTTCGGGACTTTCTAGCAGGGTTGCCTGAAGGTGCAGGCGGCCGTGATCGTAGCAATCGACGATGAGCGGAAAGCCGTCTTCATAAATCCGGCACATGAAATGGCCGGGAAAATTCACCCCTTCGACATCCAGATTGAGCCGGCGTCCGACGAGCATGAATATCAGGCAAAGTCCCAATGGATTCGAACGGCCCTCCTCGATGCACCAGGCGAGGTCGGAGTTGTTGGGATCGTGATATTCCTCCCGGTTCCCGTTGAGCCGGGTTCCGTCGAAGAGGAACGAGCGCAGTTCGTTGGCCGTGGCGATGCCGTCGTCGGAGGCCTCCTCGGCGAGGAGGTCGAGCGCGTCTGATAGAGGCTGGCGCAGCGAGATGCCGTCGTGAAGGAAATCGGAAATCGTCCGCAGCAGCGCCTCGAAGGTCTCCCAGTCCTCCTGCAGGGCGGCGGCCCCGCCGGTGGGGGCGATCCATTCGCGGACAAGCGCTTCGCGGTGGGGCGGCCTGAGCATTTCCGCGAGCAGGCCTTGTTCGTTTTTGCTCAATGGCTGCGGCCGGGTGGCGAGCCATTCGCTGAGGTCGCCGCTGCTGAGGGCGAGGCGTGCCGCGACGCGTTCGCGCACTTCGGGCGTTTCGTCATCCAGGAGCCGGAGAAGAGCGTCAAGCTCCTCGGGTGCGGGCGGCGCTGCGTTCATCGCAGGTTTCAAATGAATCGGAAGACTTGGGGAAAAATGGTGCGCGATACTGGGTTCGAACCAGTGACCCCCTCCGTGTCAGGGAGGTGCTCTACCACTGAGCTAACCGCGCATGGATGACCCCGTTCAGGGCGCGCGAAACTAGGACGGGGGCCGCATGGGATGCAACCCCTTTTTTCGGCTAAAAAAAGAGGCGGGAGATCCGCAGATCTCCCGCCGTTGATAAACCCCGGACCGGAGGCAAACCGGCGCCCGGCCCGAAAGCCGTTCACCTGCTTAGCCGACCGGGGGTTCTGGATTACTTCTTCGCGCTCTTGGCGGCCTTCTTCACTGCCTTCTTGGCAGGGGCTTTCTTCGCTGGAGCCTTCTTGGCGGCTTTCTTCGCGGGGGCGGCCTTCTTGGCAGGAGCTGCCTTTTTGGCTGGAGCGGCTTTCTTGGCAGCCTTCTTCGCAGGGGCTTTCTTGGCGACCGTCTTCTTCACCGCCTTTTTGGCGACCTTCTTGGCGCTTTTGGCGACTTTCTTCACCGCTTTCTTGGCTGCCTTTTTCGCAGGAGCCTTTTTGGCGGGGGCTTTGGGGGCCGCTTTCTTCGCTGCCTTTTTGGCTGGGGCCTTCTTGGCCGGAGCTTTCTTGGCAACTTTCTTCACGGCTTTCTTGGCGGTCTTAACCGCTGCTTTCTTCGCTGTTTTTTTTGCAGCCATAGTCTTGTGTCGTTGGAGTTCGCGTTCGATGTTTGTTTTCTCTTCCGGCGTTAATGTGCCGGCGGAGAGGATAGCGAGGAGCGCCTCACCGAGACGTCCTCCAAAAGCGTTGGTTAGAAAATCGTGGGTCGCGCGCTGCACGATCACTTCCTGGGAGTAGGCGGCGGCGTAGACGTGGGCCCGCCCGACCCGGGCGCGTTTCACCAGGCTCTTGCGCTCGAGGCTCTGCATCACCGAGAGCACCGTGGTGTAGGCCCGGTCTTTTCTGTCGGGCAGAGTCTCATGTACGGCGGCCACCGTAGATGGTCCTTCGTGCCACAAAACGGATAGGGCTTGAAGTTCGAGATTGGATGGATGGGTGGGCCGTGCCATGAAGGTCTCTTCGCTAACGACGATGAAACTAGTAGTTTGACATCCCGTCAAGTTGAAACGTGTCGATTTTAAAGAAAACCGAAATATTCTCCAGGCTCCCGCGAACTACTACGAGAGTCGTATTTCAATGACGATCCTACTCGGCTCCGGCGGGTGACTCGGGCCGCGTGATGCGCGCGTCGATCTTCGCCAGCGCGTCCCACAAGCCGTCGTCCGTCGGATCGCCGTTGAAGAGGATCCTTCCTTCGTTAGAAACGAGCGCGAACACCGGCAGCGTCTGCACGCGGAGATCGCGCGCCAGCGGCTTCTCCTTCTGATCGACAAGCCATGCTCCGGGAGGGTTCTGCCCGAGAGGCCGGATCATCGCGCGGGCGTCGGTTAGCGTCTTCGGCGAATCTTCGGGAAGCAGTGAAACCATCGCGATACCCTTCTCCTCAAGCGTTTTCGCGGTGATGGCGTAGTCGGGGAGGCTCGCCTCGCACTCGCGGCTGGCAGGAGACCAGAACTGGATGAGCATGGCCTTTTTCCCTTCCATCAGTTTCTTGAGCGGCACCGCGTCGCCTCCGCCGAGGGCGAGGAGCCGGGTGTCGAAATCGATCTTCACCGCGCGCATCGATTCCTCCAGACGCATGCGTTCGATGTGCGGGGCGAACGCGGACGCCTGCCGCGGACTGAGCCAGAACGCTTCGGTGATGTGGGACTTGAACGCGCCCTTGTCGTCCTTCTTGAGGGAAGCGATGGCCTCCACGTACTCGTTCACCGCGAGCCAGTCTTCCTTCACGCTGAAGATCGCGGAGTCGCCGATCTGGAACGCGTCGCGCTGCCTGACGAACTGCGGGAGCATTCCGGCGATGGCATCGTCCTCGCGGCGGTCGACATGATAGAGGAAGCGCGCCTCGAGGATCGCCTGCTCGCTGATGCCGTTCTTCCGGGCCGCGGTGATGGCGGTCTCCAGCGCCTTGAGGGAGTCCCGCTCGGACAGCAGGTTGTCGAGAGCGATCTCCCGCGCGTTCGCTCCGCCGGTTTCCGGGTCCTTGGCGGGACCGGGTTGTGCGGAAGCGGAGGAGACGATGGCGAACAGCAGGGAGGTGGCGGATAGGATGCGCATGGATTCAATAAGAAAGCCGCCGGCAGCACATGGCTCCCGGCGGCGGGTTGAGAGGTTCAGCGGACGGGTGGGATGACCATCTTCCTGCCGAGCACGACGGTGTCCTTGGTCATGGAGTTGGCCTGTTTGATGGCGGCCGACGGCACCTTGTATTTCGCACTGATGCCGGAGAGCGTGTCGCCGGCGACGACGGTGTGGATGATGGCGGCGCCGTTGGAGGGAGCCTGCGGCGCGGCCGGTGCGGGGATGTTAGGTGCGGCGGGCTCCACGGGGACGTTCACCCCCGGAGCCGCGGCGGTGGTGGCGCCGGTTTCCTCGTAGGCGGCCGGAGTGTCATAGACGGGATTCGGCGGTGGCGTGACGGGCGCGTTCACCTGGCCGGCGTCGGCGGCGCCGTAGGGATTGGCGGTGTCGTATTGATCGGCTTTTTGTGAGGCGCAGGAAACGAAAGCGAAGGCGAGCAGCGCGGGTGCGAGGATGCGGATCGGAGTCATGGGGTCGATGTAGCGGTTTGGATTTGAATTGGGAAGGACGGAACTCGGTGTGCCGCCGCGGGTCTGATGAAACGTCGCGGAAGCGATTCTTTATTCAAACGGTATCCGGACGCAGCCGGAAAAACGCCGCCGCGGTTTGTCCGGTATGAAGTGCCAGCGCTTCGGGCGACTCGCCACGCAGAGTCGCCAGGCGCTCCGCGGTTTTCGCGACGAACGACGGCTCGTTGCGTTTCCCCCGATAGGGCTCGGGCGCGAGATAGGGCGCATCCGTCTCCACCATGAAACTTCCCGCCGGACAACGCAGCGCGGTGTCGCGGACTTCCTGGGCGGTTTTGAACGTGGCGACTCCGCCGAAGGAAACGAGGCCGCCGAGATCCAGCACGCGCTTCGCGTTCTCCCACGGGCCGATGAAGCAATGGAACACCGCGCGCACCGAAGTATGATGGTCGCCGTAGATCGAGAGCGCGTCCTCGAACGAGCCGTACCCCTCGCAATCCCGGGTGTGGATCACCACGTTGAGCCCCGCGGAAGCGGCGAGCTCGAAATGCCGCCGGAGAAACAGCCGCTGCCGTTCGCGGAAACCTTCCTCATCCCATCCCTCCGGCGCGGGGTGATAGTAATCCAGTCCCGTCTCCCCGATGCCGCAGACGCGCGGGTCGTTCACAAACTCCGCCAGCCTCGCGGCCGCATCGTCCGGCGCGTGGTGGACATCGCACGGGTGGATGCCGATGCAGGTGTGCACGGCGGGATTCTCCGCGATGGATAGATTCGCCTGCAGATCGTCCAGCGAGGTCGCCAGCGAAATCATCCGGGTCACGCCCGCGTCGCGCGCCCTTCCCAGCAGCTCCGGAATCTCCTCCGGCGTGAATTTGTGGGAGGCGAGATGGCAGTGGGAATCGGTCAGCATGTCGGTCGGCGGTGCAGGGCCGTAAGAAATGCGGCGACCTTTTGAAAGTCTTTGATGCCCGGGGAGATCTCCGCGCCCGAGGCGATGTCCAGCGCCGCCGGCCGCACGCCCGTCGCCGCGAGAGCGGCGTTCTCCGGCACGATGCCGCCCGCCAGTATCACCGGAAGACCGGGATGCTCCCTGCGGAACTCCGACGCCACGTCCCAGTCGAACACCTCACCCGTCCCGCCATAGACGCCCGGCGCATGCGCATCCAACAGTATGCCCGCCGCGCCATACTCCGCGGCGCGCTCCAGATCCGCCCGCGTTTTCACGCCGATCGCCTTGATAAACGGCACGCCCGCCTCGCGGAAGGCCGCCGCATCGCCCGGCGTCTCGTCGCCATGGAGCTGCACCGTGTCGAGATAGCCCTCGCGCACCAGCCGCAGCGGCAGCTCCGGCGGCTCGTTCACGAAGACACCCACCCGCAGGATTTTCCCCTCCAGCTCTAGCAGCCATCCCGCCTCGTCCGGCGCGAGATAGCGCTTCGACTTCGGCCAGAAATTCACTCCCAGCGCGTCCACTCCCATCGCCACCAGCTGGTCCGCGTCGCCGCGCGTGGTCACCCCGCAGATTTTCAGCGAGACGGTCGAGGGGTCCAGGAAGCGTTCGAGCAGCGGCATGGCGGGACCGTAATGGAAATCCGCGAGTTTGAAACCGGGAACTTGTGCGGCACAACTACCCGATTGAGCGCCCTTCTGCCGCCAAATGGTTCTTGACGCATGGAGGGCGGATTCCTGTTCTCATGACAGTCAAAAAACAGCCCCAACCCATGTCCGCCACCCCACCGAAGGAAACCGACTTCATCCACAGCGAGGAATTCCTCAGCGGTCTGATGAAGCGCCAGCTCAAGCTCTCCATCACCTGCGCCACCGCGTTCCTCATCCTGCTCTTCGGACTGCCGTTGTTGAACTACCTCGCCCCCGCGTTCATGGCGCAGCGCGTCGGCGGCTTCACGCTGACGTGGCTCATCCTCGGCGTGCTGTTCTTCCCGTATGTCTGGATCATCGCCAAGTACTTCATCTCCCGCTCGATGGCCTTGGAAAACGACGAGGTCCGTGTCGCCGCCGAGGGCAACAAGCGCAATTCCTAACTCCATCACCCTCTTCCCATGGACTTCACCAGTTTCGATCCCTGGATCCTCGCCTTCTCCGCCATCACGGTGGTGATCACCATTCTGATGGGTTTCCGCTCCGCGAAATCCTCCAAATCCGCCTCCGACTTCTTCGTCGCCGGCCGCTCCGTCTCCGTCGGGTGGAATGCCTCCGCCATCTCCGGCGAGTACCTCAGCGCCGCCAGCTTCATGGGCATCGCCGGCATGGTGATGCTCTCGGGCTATGACGCGTTGTGGTATCCCGTCTGTTATGCCTGCGGCTATCTGTTCCTGCTGCTGTTCATCGCCGGTCCGCTGCGCCGCTTCGGGGCCTACACCATTCCGGATTTCGCCGAAGGCCGCTACGACTCTCCCGTCTTCCGCAAGATCGCCGTCTGCTTCGTCCTCTTCATTGGCTTCTTCTACACCATGCCGCAGATGAAAGGCGCGGGCACCACCCTGGCCTACATTTTCCCCGGCCTGCCGTACTGGGTCGGCGTCGCCGTCGTCGGCGCGGTCATCACCCTCAATGTCGCGCTCGGCGGCATGAAGGGCATCACGCTCGTCCAGGCCGTGCAGTACTGGATCAAGATGTTCGCCATCTCCGTGCCGGTGTTCGTGCTTCTATCGGTTTATGGCGGCTACGGGAAAAACCTCTCGCTCAACACCTCCGCCGCCGACCAGGCGCCGCCGGCCGTCGTCCGCACCGTGGAGGGTGTCAACGGTGCTCCCAAGGTCCTTCCGGAAAAAGCCCCCAAGGACGAAGCCTGGATCGCCCCCTTCGGACCGCTGACCACCAAGGCCGTCAACGCCTCCGCCGCCGCCCTTCCGGCCGAGCAGCGACCCGCGTTTCTCGCCGAGTATCAGAAACCCTATTCGCTCATCTACACCTTCTCGCTCATCGTCGCGCTCGTCTGCGGCACCGCCGGACTGCCTCACATCCTCGTCCGCTTCTACACGAATCCGGACGGTGTCGCCGCCAAGAAGACCACCATGTGGGTGATGATCCTCATCGGCGTCTTCTACGTCTTTCCGCCGGTGTTCGGGGTGTTAGGCCGCAATTTCCTGCCGGAGCTCTACGCCGCCACCGGCTCGAAGGGGCCCGACAAGGTCGTGCTCGAGCTGCCCATCCTCATCCGTGAGAAATACGGCATCGTCGGTTCCATCCTCAGCGGCATCACCTGCGCCGGAGCCTTCGCCGCCTTCATGAGCACCTTCTCCGGCCTGCTGGTCTCCATGACCGGCGCGCTCGCCCACGACGTCTACGGCCGCATGCTCCGTCCGAACGCCACGCCGGAAGACCGCATGAGAATGTTCAAATGGTGCGCCGTCCTCGTCGGAGGCGTCTCCGTTCTGTTGGGATCGCTGGTCGAGCCGTTGGAAATCAACTTCATGGTCGGACAGGCCTTCGCCATCGCCGCCGCCAGTTATTTCCCGCTGCTCTTCATGAGCGTCTGGTGGCGCGGCATGACCATGAAGGGAGCCGCCGCCGGCATGCTCACCGGCGGCCTCTGCGCGCTGGTCTCCGCCGCCGTCGTGAATGTCAGCACCCTCGCCCTCGACAAGGGACCCATGGGCAGGATCTTTGCCAGCTTTGCCGGCATCAACGACTTCTGGAAAGGCCATCCGCTGCTCCGCATCCTCTGCGAGCAGCCCGCCATCTGGTCCGTCCCGCTCTCCATCGGCCTCATGATCGTCATCTCCAAGGCCACCCGGAAGACCATCCCGGCCGACGTCCGCATGAAGATGCTCGTCCTCCACGCCCCCGAGGCCCTCGGCCTCAAACAGGAATACATCCAGGAGCAGCAGGGCGCCGGGCATTGATCCGCGTTGTCTTCCGTCGCTTGCGCTTTCCGACCTATCCCGACCAGCTCGTCTTTTTCGTCTCCACCGCCTTGGTGTCAGCGAAATACAGTGTGAAGGTCCGCAGTCGCGCTCGCGATAATGCGGGCAACCACAACGGCCCCCTCGAAACACTCCTGAGACTGAACGCAAGTCACTAAGCAGTAACGGATTCCGATCCTCCTGCCCATGAAGTGTCGATGAAACGAGGTTGGCCGTTTTTCATCGTCTTCCCCCGGTCCTCGGCGATTCGGAGATCGCCGCTCCCTGATCGGAAACCGGAGCCGTGCGCCTCGTGACCTGCGAGCCAGCATGGCTCACGCACCACGAGCCCTGCGCCTCTGGCCCCTTGAGCCCATCGACTCACGAACGGATTTCCCGATCGTCCCAACTCTTATCTTTGGTGCTCCCAGGCCGCGACTCTTCGTCTCGTCATCAACCAGATTGTGGTGAACCTGAATGAGTTTAATGCCTGTTACATCGGTCACAGATCCACTGTCCGCCCCGTGCGGAAGCTTTCGTCCGCTGCCTCGACGATGCGCATGGAGGCGAGGGCGTCGTGCATGTGGTCGGTGAGGTCGAGGTCTTCGCGGATGGCGTTCAGGAAATATTCCTGCTCGCGGTGGCAGAGTTCGTCGTGGTCGGGTTCGTCTTCGAGGCGGAGGAGGTCGTCGCTTTTTGCGAAGGTGCCTTCGGGGGTGAGTGCGGCGTGGTGGAGGCGCAGGGCCTGGGTCTGGGTGTGGGCGTCGACGTTGGCGCTCTGGCCCTCGGCGGCGGCTTTTTCCGCGACGATGGAGACGCAGCCTTTCGGGCCGACGACGTCTTTCACGAAGAAGGCGACCTCGCTCATCATCGGACCCCAGCCGGCTTCGTACCAGCCGACGGAGCCGTCCTCGAAGGTGACCTGGAGGTGGCCGTAGTTGATTTTTCCTTCCGGGAGTTCGTCGCTGAGCCGCGCGCCGATGCCGGAGACACGGATGGGTTTCGAGCGGGTCATCTGGCACATGACGTCGACGTAGTGGACGCCGCAGTCGACGATGGGCGAGATCGACGACATGAGGTTCTTGTGCGTCTGCCAGTTAGGGCCGGAGGACTGCTGGTTGAGGTTCATGCGCATGACCAGCGGCTTGCCGAGGGTCTGGGCGACCTCGATGAACTTGATCCAGCTGGGGTGGTGGCGGAGGATGTAGCCGATGACGAGTTTCCTGCCGGTGGCGGTGGCCTTGGCGACGATGCGCCCGGCGGCCTGGACGCTTTCGGCTAACGGTTTCTCGATGAAGACGTGGCAGCCGGCGTCGAAGGCGGCTTCCGCATACTCGGCGTGGGTGTCCGGATAAGTGGAGATGGAAACGGCGTCGGGCCTGGTGAGACGCAGGGCTTCGTGGAAATCGGCGAACTCGGGGTAGTTTCCGCCGAGCTCGGTATTGAGGGCGGCGCGGCTCTCCGGCGAGCGGGTGACGATGCCGCAGATTTCGAAGCCTGCTAGATTTTGATGGGCGAGAGCGTGGGAACGGCCCATGTGGCCGGCGCCGGCGCAGAGGATGCGGATGGGGGAAGGCATGGGCGGTTAGTTCTTGGTGTCCGCGGTGCGGTCGCGGAAGGCGATGGCGAAGACCACGGCGACGGCGAGCGCGATGCCCGCGGGCATGAGCCAGAAGGCTTGGGCTCCGGCCAGCCAACCCTCGCTGGTGGACGGATCGAGCTTGATGCGGTCGCCCCACCAGCCGAGCACGTAGTTGCCCACGAGCATGCCGGCGCCGTAGGTGAGCAGGCCGATGAGGCCCTGGGCGGAGGCGCGGATGTCGGCGGGGGCCTTGCGGTCGGTATAGAGCTGGCCGGTGACGAAGAAGAAGTCGTAACAGATGCCGTGGAGGACGATGCCTAACACGAGCATGGCGGGGGCGGAGGGCATCATGCCGAAAACGGCGTAGCGCAGGGTCCAGGCGAGCATGCCGGTGAGCAGCATCCATTTCACCCCGAGGCGGCGGAAGAAGAAGGGGACGAGCGCCATGAAGACGATCTCACTGACCTGGCCGAGCGCCATGACGCTGCCGGCCTTTTCGGCGAAGGCCATCTTGCCGACGAATTCGTAGGTGCGGGCGTAGTAGAACGCGAGCGGGATGCAGATGAGGAAGGAGCAGATCGCGAAGACGGCGAAGGCGGGATCGCGGAACAGCTTCAACGCGTCGAGTCCCAGCAGTTTCCCGATGCTGACCGGCGTGCCGCGCCCGGTCGGCGGGCAGGCGGGGAGAGTGAAACTATAGAGGCCGTAGATGAGGCTGACGGCGGCGGCGAGTTTCATCGGGAACGCGGTGGCTCCGGCATTCTCGATGCCGGGAAGCACGGGGAAGGGCAGCAGGCCGAACATCGATTCCGCGACGACGAGACCGGAGACGATCCAGCCGATGGTGCCCCAGAGGCGGATGCGTGGGAAATCGCGTTCGCTGCTTTCCACGTGGCTGAAGGTGATGGTGTTCACCAGCGCGAGCGTGGGCATGTAGCATAGGAAATACACGAGCAGCGCCCAGAACAGCGCGCCGGGATCGGTGACGGACGAGCAGTGCCACAGCAGCGCGGCGCCGACGAGGTGGAGCACGCCGTTGACGCGCTCCGCATTGAAGAAGCGGTCGGCGACGAGGCCGACGAAGAGCGGGGCGATGAGGCCGGCCCAGTTGTGCGTCGCGTAGCTTTGGCCGATGATCGAGTTGAGCCCCTCGCGGCCCTTGAACAACTCGGCGAGGTAGCCGCCCATCGGGACGAAGAAGGCGCCCCAGATGAAGAACTGCAGGAACATCATCAGCGAGAGGCGACAGCGGATAGAGGAAGTGGAGGAGGGCATGGCGGGAAATTCCACCCGCAGCCCAACCGATGCGCCGCCCGGTGGCAAGGAATCAATCCCGCCTGCGTGTTTCCGTGGGGTGTGGTTTCGGGATTGCATCCGGGGAGGGCATGAAAAACCATGGGGACAAGCCCATGACAGCCGGAAAGACATTCATCGCCATCGATCTGGGAGCGGGCAGCGGCCGCGTGATCGCCGCCACCACCGACTTCGATACCCTGGAGCTGGAGGAGGTCCACCGCTTCGACAATCCGGGGACCGATCTGCCGGGCGGGTCGTTCTGGAACATCGTCGGTCTCTATCGGGAAATCCTCGAAGGGCTGCGACGCGCGGTGGAACGGCATGGCGAAAGCATCGTTTCGATCGGCATCGACACATGGGCGTGCGATTTCGGATTCATCGATGCGGATGGCGAGCTGCTGGGCATGCCGCACCAGTATCGGGACACGCGGTTCGAGGGGATGGCGGAGGCGATGCATGCGATCCTGCCGGAGGAGGCGATCTACGCGCGGACCGGCATCAAGACGAATTTTTATAACAGCTCGCTCCATCTGCTGGCCGAAGCGCGGCGGAACAGCCCGGCGCTGGCGAACGCGGCGGACATCCTGTTCATTCCCGACCTGTTGGCCTACTGGCTGACCGGCGTGCGGGCGGTCGAACGCACCAACGCCTCCACCTCGCAACTGCTGGATCCGGTCACCGGCGGCTGGGCGGAGGACGTGATCCGCGCCCTGGGCCTGCCGGAGAAGATCTTCGGCGGTGTCGTCGCGCCGGGAACGGTGTTAGGTCCCGTTCGCAAGGAGGTCGCCGCGTTCATCGGCCGGGCGGGCATCCCCGTGGTGGCCTCCGCCTCGCACGACACCGCGGCGGCGGTGGCGGGCATTCCGATGGAAGGGAGCGGCAACCTGTGGCTCTCCTCGGGGACGTGGTCGATCATGGGGGTCGAGACGGACAAGGCCATCACCACGCCGGAAGCGCTCGGCTATGGATTCTGCAACGAGCTGGGAGTGGCCGGCAGCGTGCGTTTCCTGAAGAACATCGGCGGCCTGTGGCTGATCCAGGAGTGCAAGCGGCAGTGGGAACTGGACGGGGAGAAACTGAGCTATCCCGAAATGGCGGCCCTCGCGAGCGAAGCCGCTCCGTTCACCGCCTTCATCGATCCGGATGATGCGGGCTTCGCCAGCCCCGGTGGAATGCCGGACAAGATCCGCGCGTGGTGTGAGAAAACCGGCCAGCCGGTGCCGCAGGACAAGGGGCAGGTCCTGCGGGTCGCCACCGAGTCGCTCGCGCTGAAATACCGCGTGGTGCATGACCGGCTGAGGCAGTTGACCGGATTTGATTTCAAGCGCCTCAACGCCGGCGGCGGCGGCATCCAGAACGAACTGCTCAGCCAGGCCACGGCCGACGCGCTGGGCATCGAGGTGGTGGCCGGACCGGTGGAGGCGACGTCCTGCGGCAATGTGATCACCCAGATGGTCGGCACCGGTCATCTGCCGGATTTCAAGGCGGGTCGGGATCTGATCCGGCGTTCGTTCGCGTTCCGGACGTTTTCCCCGCGCGATCCGGAGGCGTGGCAGGCGGCGTTCGCGCGCTTCCGGTCGGTGACCGGCATCGAGTGAGCGGGCCGCCCCGGGTTTCCCGGAATCAGTTCTCGGTGACGCGCGGCATCAGGAAGAGCTCGCGGCTGACGTATTCGTTGGGCGTGACGGACTCCACATGGCCGTCCACGAAGAGGATGCTGAGTTTGTCTTCCATCAGCAGGTCCTTGAGCGGCGTGGTCTTGAAGCCGTTGAGAGTGACGCCCGAATCGAAGCGGTAGTAGAAATTGTTATAAGGAGCGATGAGCGGGGTGCGGTTCGGCTCGGTGATGGAGGCGTAGGAAATGGGGAGGGAGAGCGTCTCGGTGACGACATTGCCTTTGGCCGATTCGATGTTGACGGCGAGCATCTCGTTGAGTGCGAAGCCCGGAATCATGGGCGTCCACTGCTTGTAGAGCGGGTTTCTGACAAACGGCTTGGTCTTTTCCCACCATTGCTTGGAGCGGAACTCGGTGACGGCGGTGTCCGGCGAGAGCACGCTGAGGCAGACTTCGGTCCACTGGAGCTCGTCCTTGGTGCCGTCCGGCAGCGTGACCTCGCCCTTGATGGCGGGAAGGGTCATCGAGTGCTCGGTGGCGTAGGTGGTGAGCAGCGGGCCGAACTGGCGGAGATTGGACATCGCTTCCGTGGCACGGGCCTTTCTCAGCATGCGTGGCAGAACGGTGAAGGAAAGCGCGGCTAGCGCGGCGATGATCACGATGACCACCAGCAACTCAACCAAGGTAAATCCACTCCGCTTGCGCTCGCATGATGACTTCATTCCACGAGGTGAAAGAATGGAAGCAGGTCCGTCGAGTTCAAAAGTCCAGAGGAACGGATTTTTAAGGAAACACGGAAGGACGCGGGATGCGCACCTTTTCCGAAGCCGGACGAACGGATGAAACCGCGGCGGCGCGGGCGGATTTCCGGCTCCGGTCCGGATCAGGCGCCGGTGGATTCGATTTTCCACGACCCATCGCGATCCAGCAGCAGAAGCCGGTCGTGATAGGGGATCAGCGTGGTGCGGTGCCCGACGCTGATGTAGCCGATGCCGGACCGCTTCACGAGCTGATAGAGCTGCTCCTGGTTCTCCTCGTCGAGCGCGCTGGTGGCCTCGTCGAGGAAGGCGAACTTCGGCTTGCGCAGGAACAGGCGGGCGAAGGCGATGCGCTGCTGCTCGCCGAGCGAGAGCATGTTGTTCCAATCCACGACGCGGTCCAGCGCCCCGTCCACCCGCTCCAGCACATCGGATAGATTCACCTCCCCGATCATCGCGCGGATCTGCTCGTCGGTGGCTCCGCGGTCGGGATAGGGGTAGAGCAACTGATCGCGCAGGCAGCCTTCGACCATGTAGGGCCGCTGCGGCAGGAACATCAGCTGGTCGGCGGCGGGGCGTTCGAGCAGGCCGCTGGCTCCGGGCCAGAGACCGGCGATGGTGCGCAGGACGGAACTTTTTCCCGTGCCGCTGGGTCCCATGATGATGAGGCTCTGGCAGCCCTGAAGTTCGAAGGACAGTTCCTCCACCAGGATTTTCGCGACGCCCGGCGTGCAGATGGTGAGCTTGTCGAGCTTCACGATGCGGCTGTTTTCCTCCGGCGTGTTGGTCTGTTCGTAGGCGATCCGCTGCTCTTCCGCATCGTGTTCGTCGAGCTGGTCCCACAGGCTGCCGAGCCGCTGGACGCCGGCCAGATAGGCGCTCAACCCGCCGAACTGGGTGATGATGAGGGATACCGCGGTGAGCACCGTGCCGAAGGCTCCCGCCGCTTGGGTCACCACGCCGAACTCCACCTCGCCGCGCATGTACATCGGCGCGACGACGGCGATCGGGAGGACCAGGGCGAGGTAGTTGTAGCTGTTGGTGAAAAACGCGAGCCGCCGGTTGCGGATGATGATCAGCCGCATGTTCGCCACGGCGGCGGTGAGGCGGTTGAAGAGATCGAGGTGCTCGCGTTTTTCCCCGCGGTAGAAGGCGATGGATTCCGCATTGTCGCGGACGCGGACGAGGCCGTAGCGGAAGTCAGCCTCCTTCTCATACTGGTGATAGTGGAGCCTGACCAGCTTGCGGCCGATGAGGATGCTGATGGCGGTGCCGGCGACGGCGTAGACGACGAGGATGACGACGAGTTTGCCGGAGATCAGCCAGAGCACGCCGATGAAGCCGATGAGCGTCATCAATGAGTTCAAGGCGATCAGCAGGAATGAAAGCGAACTGGTGGTGAAGTTCCGGACATCCTCGCTGATCCGCTGGTCCGGGTTGTCGACGCTTTCCGACCCGCGGAGGCGGAAGTAGGCGCGGTTGTTGAAATAGCGCTTCACCAGATGCTGGGCCATCCATTCCCGCCATAACAGCGCCAGCCGCTCTTCGACCCAGCGGTAGTAAACGCCGATGGGAATGGCGAGCACGATGGTCCCCACATAAATCCAAAGGGTATGCCAGAACGCGCCCGTGTCTTTCCGGGTGATGGCGGTCATGAAGTCCGCCGCCGCATAGCTCATCCGCACCTGGACCGCGACGGTCGCGAAGGCCAGCAACAGCAGGGTGATGAGAAATCCCCGGGCCTTGCGTCTCCGCTCCGAGGCGAAGAACGCCTTGGAGATCAGCCAGAACTGGCGGCGCGTCGTTTGCAAGGTCTGGCGGCTCTCGATCGGATCATCCGTCTTTGCCTTCTTTGAATCGGAGCTTTCCACGTAGCCGCAACTTTAGTCGGGAGCCGGTCCATTGCACCATAATTCATCAGGAGGAGGTCATTCAAATGGGGGGATCAAAGGACGGCTTGCGGCGTCCGGGCGACGGTGTTTAGTTCCACTCCATGGCGGGGAGTCGATGGAAGCTTGTGGTTTTCGGATTGCTGCCTGCGGCCCCGGTGCTGTTAGGTTCCTGCTCGCAGGTTTCGTCCAATGCCCGCCAGCTCCAGGCTGCGGACACGCTGACAGGAAGCGGCAACCTCGCCGCGGCGGCCTTTCGTGCCACGGCGGTCGCCGCGGTCCGTCAGCCGGTGACGTCCGCCAGGCTCGGGTTGTCGGTCCTGTGGCAGCGGCCGCGTGAGATCATTAGTGGCAATCTGCCCTTCGAAGTGATGCCGCAGCCGTTGCCTGCGGAGTCACCGGGGAGTTTGGAATTCGAGACGATGCTGGATCGGAAAGGGTTCCCCCGCGCCGAGTCCGGCACCTTGAAATGGCTGGTGGATGGCGGTGCGTTTTTTCCCGAGCTCGACCGCCGGATCGCTTCGGCCCGCGAATCCATCGACGTGCAGGTTTACATTTTCGACAATGACGACATCGCCGTGCGCTACGCGGACCTGCTGAAGAGTCGGGCCGGGGCGCTGAAGGTGCGTGTCCTCTTTGATGACATGGGCAGCACATTTTCGCACACCACGGCACCCGGGACGCCCCGCCCGGCCGGCTTCACTCCGCCGGCCGATATCCACGATCATCTGCAAAAGGACTCGAAGCTCCGTGCGCGCCGCATTCTCAATCCCTGGCTGGTGGCGGATCACACCAAGCTTCTGGTGTTCGACCACCGCTCCGCGATCCTCGGCGGGATGAACATCGGCCGCGAATATTATTCCGAGTGGCACGATCTGATGGTCGCTGTGGAAGGGCCGGTCGTGGACAGTTTGTCGCGCGAGTTCCGGCGTGCGTGGCGGAAGGCCGGTCCGTGGGGCGACCTGGCCCTGTTCCGGCAGCCCGCGATTTTCCGCCATCCGAAACCCGTCACCGGTGGCATCCCGCTGCGCGTGCTCCGCACCGACCCGGCGGAGGGCAAGCGCCAGATTCTGGAGGCATCGCTGCTGGCCATTCGCGGCGCGCGGAAACGGGTCTGGATCGAGAACCCGTATTTCGCTCACGACGACATCGCCTTGGCCACCGCCGCCGCCGCCCGCCGCGGGGTGGATGTGCGGGTGGTGCTGCCGGCCGCCGGGGATTCCAGCCTCATGGACGAGGGAAATCTGGCCACCGCCAACAGCCTGATCCGCGCCGGAGCCAAGGTGTTCCGCTATCCGCAGATGACGCACATGAAGGTGATGGTGTGCGACGACTGGGCCAGCGTCGGCTCCGCGAATTTCGACACGCTGAGCATGCGGATCAACCGCGAGCTGAATCTCGCGTTTTCCCATCCTGCGGCCGTCCGCGGGTTGGAGAAAGCGGTGTTCCTGCCCGACTTCCGCCGTTCCAGGAGGATGGATCTCGCCGAAACCGAATCCGCCGCGTCGGGCCTGGCCGAAGCCATTGCCGACCAGCTCTGAGGGCAAAAAAAGTGCCGCCAGGGAATCCGCGGCAAGTCCGGACAAACTACCGTTGCTCCGATCAAGGCCTGGCGGGGTTCGCTTGCCGAACCTCCACGGCCCCTGACAGCCCGGAGAGACAAAACCAGCCGCGCGGGATGCGCAATTCATTTTACACAACCGCCCCCGGATCTTCAGGCGCGTTGGTTCAGTTCAGATCTTCCAGCGCATCCTCCGCCTCGGCGATGGCGTCCGCATCGTTGAGGATCCTGGCTTCGGCAAGTCCGTCCAGCAGGAATGCTTCGGCCTGTTCGCGGTTGCCGGTTTCCAGCAGGCGCGTTCCCAATGCGATGCGCTTGGTGTGAAGGGGCTGGTTCGGGAATGCCTTCGATTGCCGGATGGAAAGCTGGTAGAGCCGGACCGCTTCCGGCGGATCCTCGGTGAAGTCCGCCAGGGTTTCCGTCAGGAATGGGTGGGATGTTCCGAGGAGAACCTGTTCCTCGTGGTAGCTCTTCAGCTCCCGGCGGGATAGAATTTCGTCATCCGCCATCACGGCATTGGTGATGGCCAGGGCGAGTTCGTGAACCCGGGCGTAGAGTTCTCGGGGAATGTCGCTCACCGGGGGGAATTGATGGAGGAGTGATGATGAAGCCGCCGCTCGGAGACGTGTCACCACCTCGGATCACTCGTCGAGCAGGGTGCTGCGGGTGAAGAGCGAGATGACGTGGATGCCGCGGGCTTCGATGGCCTGGCGGCCGCCTTCCTCGCGGTCGACGAGGACGAGGGCGAAGGCGACTTTCCCGCCCTCGCGCTCGATGGCGTCGATGGCCTTGAGGGTGGAGCCGCCGGTGGTGATGACGTCATCCACGACGATGACGGTGTCGCCGGATTTGAAATTTCCTTCGATCTGTTTGCCCGCGCCGTGGCCCTTGGGTTCCTTGCGGACGGTGAAGACCTGGAGCGCTTCGGCCGGGTGCTTGAGCGCCGAGGTCATGCCGACGGCGAGGGAGATGGGGTCGGCGCCGAGCGTCATGCCGCCGATGGCGTCGATCTTGAGTTGCTCGGAATGGATCTTGGACCGGACGGCGTGCCAGCCGAGATCGCCGATGAGATTGGCTCCGAAAGGATCGAGCGCGGTCATGCGGCAGTCGATGTAGAGGTCGCTCTCCTTTCCTGAGGCCAGGGTGAAGGTGCCGGTGCGGACGGACTTCTGGAGCAGAAGCTTTTTCAGGGCGGAGGCGGTGTGGAGCATGGGAGGATGGTGAGGAGTCGGGGAAATGGTGGGAAGCGGAAAAGTCGTCCGGGACTTCAGTCCGTTCTTCCTCCTGCCCGCGACCCGAAGAACGGACTGAAGTCCCGGACGACTTTTGTTGCTGGCCAGCGGCTTGGGGGAGGGCTTAGGTTTCGGGCAGATGATTGCAGCAGGATTGATGGAACCTTCCGGCCTGATCGAGCAGGGTGGCCCGCTGGTGTGGGTGCTGCTGGGGTTGGCGTTCGTGGGCGCGGTGTGTGTGGTGGAGCGGTTGTTTTTCTTCCACCGGGCGCGGATCAACGTGGGAAATCTGCTGACCGGCCTGTCCCACCACATACGGCGGCGGGCGTTTGCGGAGGCGCTGCTCGAGGCGGCGCGTGCTCCGGGACCCGTGGCACGGGTGGCTCACTCGACGCTGCTGCGCTACTATCTGCCAAGGGCGGATCTGCGGGACGTGGCGCAGGAAGCGGGACAGATGGAGGTGCCGAGGATCGAGAAAAACATCCGGGCGATCCTGGGTGCGGCGTTGCTGGCCCCGTTGGTCGGGATGTTGGGGACGCTGGTCGGGATGCTGGAGACGTTTCAAAAAGTCAGTGAGAAAGGCGGTTTCACCGGGCCAGCGGAGCTTTCCGCAGGGGTTTTCACCGCGCTGATCACTTCGATCATCGGGCTGACGGTGGCGGTGCCGCTCTATTTGTTTTACCTGTATTTCCTGGGACGGGCGAAGCGGCTCGTGCATCGCATCGAGCGGGCGGGGATCGAAATGGTGCATCTCATCGCCGACGCGCGTGAGGAAGAGGAGTTCGCTCCCTTCCGTGGCGAGGTGTCCGGCGCGAAGAAGGCGTTGAAGGGGAAGAAAGATCCGGTGAAATGAAGTTGGAAATGACCCTGCCGGAGCGCCCGGGATTTCTGCACGCGGTGCCGATCCTGAATATTTTCGCGCTCATGCAGTTGTTTTTCCTGCTCGGTCCTTCGCTGGTGATGCAGTCGGGCGTGGCGGTGGATCTGCCGCCGTCGAGGTTTCAAATGGAGCGCTACGAGCAATCCCTGGTGGTCACGCTGGGACCGGGCGAACCGGAGCCGCGGATTCATTTCGGGCGGGATTCGGTGACGGAGGCGGACCTCGCCGAGCGGCTCGAAACCCTGCGGGCCGAAGGCGCGCAGACCAAGGCGATCGTGCTGCTTCAGACGGATGCCGGCACGCCGGTCGGGGTCGAACGCGAGGTGACGGAGCTGGTGCTGAGCAAGGGATTCCGCCTCGCAATGGTCGGGAAAAACTCACCGGACGCCGCCGATGTGGTTCCGAAAATCCCTGACAAGTGATGGCAAGCGGCATGGTCAAACCCCACAAGCTGGCGGGCGCTCCGGAGTGGATTTTCCGCTGGCGCGGGAGTCGGCAGCCGCTTTTCCCAAGGCTTTTCGCCGTGGCGCTCGCGGGGGCGGCACTCACTTTTCTCATCACGACGGTGAGGATCCGGGTGGCGGCTCCGGAGAAATCGACGCCGCGCAAGGCATCGGTGATTTACCTGCGGGACGATGCCCAAGGCCGGGCGCTGACACTGCGGGCTCAAGAGGGCGGGCCGTTTCCTTCACGCTTCGAGTTGTCGCAATGGGCTGGTCTTCCGGAATTGGAGGCCGCGGCGCTGGAGGCTTCACGCTACGAACCTCCGCCGTATGTGGCGGTGTTGCGCAACCTGCCGCCGGAAAATCTGGTGAAGCCCTTGGAACTCGCGGCGAAGGGCGAGCGGTTTTTTCCAAAGCGGGTTTCGCCGGCTCTCGAAATGACGGATCCGGGAAAATTGAAGGTCGCGCCGGTGCTTTACCCGCTTTCGGGCGTCACGCAGGAGAGTCTGCCGGACGATCTCCCGCCCTTCGACTCGGCGGTGGACAGCGCGATGTCCTCGGAAGCGTGGAGATTTCTCGTGCGGCTGAACCCTGACGGCTCGGTGGCGGAATGCGTCTCCCTCGAAAAAGGTGGCGAAACCGGCGCGGCGGAGTTGGAAGCGTGGCTGCGCCGGATCCAATTCCCGTCCGAACCCGCAAAGCCGTTCCGCTGGATCGCCGTGGGCATCGGCTTCACCAACCAACCCGCCGATGGAACTGACGCTCGCTGATTTCGTTTTCCACGTCGTGCTCGGCGCGTTCATCGTCGTGCCGGTCATCGCCATGGCGTCGCGGTTTCTGCACAATCGTTTGGAGAAACGTTTGCTGGCGAATCGGGTCATCTGCCGCCTTTGCCTTCACGCCTTCGAGGACACCAGCCACGTGAAAACGGTGGATTGCCCGATCTGCGGCGCGGTGAATGAAAAGGGCCGCAGCCGCAAGCTGGGGTGACGCCTTGATGCGGCCATCTATTTTTCGTGCCTTGTCGCGGGTTTCCTGCTTTCCCTCGCCCCGCCCACGTTTCTTTTTCCGCCCATGTCCACCGAGCTGACCCGAAATTTCTCCATCATCGCCCACATCGACCACGGGAAAACCACGCTTTCCGACCGCCTGATGGGTGCCACGAACACGGTGGCTGTCCGCGATGAAAAGGCCCAGCTGCTCGATTCCATGGATCTTGAGCGGGAAAAAGGCATCACCATCAAGTCCCACCCGGTTGCGATGGAGTATAAAGCGAAGGACGGCATCACTTACAAACTCAACCTGCTGGACACCCCCGGCCACGTCGATTTCTCCTACGAGGTCGCCCGCTCGCTCGCCGCTTGCGAAGGCGCGATCCTGATGGTCGATGCCGCCCAAGGCGTCGAAGCCCAGACGGTTGCGAACCTTCACCTCGCCCACGAGCAGAACCTCGTCATCATTCCGGTCCTCAACAAAATCGACCTCCCCGCCGCCGATGTGGAAAAATGCCGCAAGCAGTTGGAGGAGATTCTTGCCATCCCCGGCGAGGACGCCATCCCAGCATCGGCTAAGGCCGGCATCGGTATCGAGGACATCCTGGAAGCCATCGTCGCCCGTGTCCCCGCGCCGGTGGAAAATCCGGACAAGCTGCTCCGCTGTTCCGTCTTCGACTCCATCTACGACACCTATCGCGGTGTCGTTTCCTACGTCCGCGTCTTTTCCGGCACGGTGAAAAAAGGCCAGCGGGTGAAACTGATGCATACTAACAAGACCTACGAGGTCAAGGAAGTCGGCGTCTTCACTCCCAAGATGAGCGCCCGCGAAAAGCTCGTCGCCGGCGACGTCGGCTATGTCATCGCCAACATGAAATCCGCCGATGAGGCGAAGATCGGCGACACCATCACCGACAACACCCACCCGTGCCCCGAGCCGCTTCCCGGCTACAAGGAAATCCAGCCGATGGTGTTCTCCGGCATCTATCCGGTCGAGTCCTCCGACTACGAGGCGCTCAAGGCCGCCATGGGCAAGCTCCAGATCAACGACGCCGCCTTCACCTTTTCCTCGGAAAGCTCCACCGCGCTCGGCTTCGGCTTCCGCTGCGGATTCCTCGGCCTGCTCCACATGGAAATCATTCAGGAGCGCCTCCGCCGCGAGTTCAACATGGACGTGATCTCCACCTATCCGTCCGTTATCTATCAAGTCACGCTCACCGACGGCACGGAACTCATCGTCGACAATCCGACGCTCTTCCCCGAGCCGCAGACCATCATGGAAATCCGCGAGCCGATCGTGAATGTCTACATCATGGTCCCCGGCGAATACATCGGCGACATGATGCAGCTCGTCCTCGAAAAACGCGGCGACGTCACTAACACCGAGACCATCGACGACATGCGCGTCATGCTTTCCTGTGTTCTGCCTCTATCGGAAATCCTCGTCGATTTCAACGACCGCCTCAAGTCCATGACCCGCGGCTACGGCTCGATGGACTACGAACACTCCGGCTACCGCCCCGCGAAGATGGTCAAGATGGACATGCTGATCGCCGGCGATCCCGTCGAGGCGTTCTCCACCATCGTCCACCGCGACAAGGCCGAATCCTACGGCCGCGTGCTCGCCGGAAAACTCAAGGACGTCATCCCGTCCCACCTTTTCGTCGTCGCCATCCAGGCGGCCGTCGGCGGCAAGATCGTCGCCCGCGAATCCATCTCCGCCATGCGCAAGAACGTCACCGCCAAGTGCTACGGCGGCGACATCTCCCGGAAGCGCAAGCTGCTCGAAAAGCAGAAGGAAGGGAAAAAGAAGATGAAGATGTTCGGCAAGGTGAACATCCCCCAAGACGCCTTCATCAAGGTGCTGAAGAGCGGGGATTGAGCTGCGACTCCCTCCCTTCGACTCTCAAATTCCCGAATTGCAAAAAGTCAGCCGCCGGCAAATAATCCGGCAATGCGTAAGAATTCCTCTCCACTCACGACCGGGCTGCTCCTGCTGGCGATGCCGGCATTCGTCGGCTGCGACCGGCTCAAGTCGGTGGCGGGCAATCTCGGCAAGCTCAGGAAGCCAGCTGCGGAGGAACCGGTGGGGAAGGGGACTTACAGTTCCGATCAGGTGTCCAACGTGACCAAATCCGGCTTCGCCACCGCCATCGCGAGGAAAAACGCCCTCGTCGTGATCGACTTCCATGCGGAATGGTGTGGCCCGTGCAAGGTCTTGGGACCGGTGCTGCTCAAGGCGACCGAAGCCCACCCGGGTGTGGTCTATCTGGGCAAGGTGGATGTCGACCAGTCGCCGGAACTCGCGGCGGAACACAAGGTCAGCGGGATCCCGGATGTCCGGATTTATAAGGACGGCAAGGAAGTCGACCGTTTCGTCGGCTTTCCCGGGGAGCAGAAGGTCCTTTCCAAAATCGCAGAACTCTCCAAGGGGATCCAGCCTCCGCCGCCGTCGGCCGTTCCGGTGAAAAATCCCGCGGAGCCTGCGGTGAAACCGTTTGAGAAAGGTTGGCTGCCGCCCGGCGTGACGCGCCAGAAGGCGGTGGTGCCGCCTACCGACTCCGACAAGGCCGAGCGGACGAAAGCGGCGCACTGATCACCGCTCCGACGAGCCTTCGCTCCTGATGGCTGCTAGAAAAGCGGACCGGTCGGCGTCCGACTTCAGGTGGAACTGCCGCTGGCTTGCCGAAAGTTTTTCCATCTGATCCAGAATGCCGGGACGGATTCTGGCAGGAAAGTTCCAGATGATCCTGCACAGCGTCGGGATGATGAGAATCTCCGGACAATTCGGCGGCAGCCCGGGGCGCGAATGAAACAGGTATCTCCAGTTCCGTTTCGTCACACGCCAGAATGAAATCCTCCTCGGCACATCGAGGAACACCACGGTGTCGGCTGCGGCAAGAGCCGCGGAGGAAACGCCATCGATGACCCAACAGTCTTTTTCCGTCAGCTCCCGCATCTGTCGATCCCGTTCGTCCAGCGGCGCCTTGGTCCATCCCGGCCGCCACACCACCTGGTCCAGTCCGTAACAAGGAATGCCGGTGATTTCCGCGACGTGGGCCGCCAGAGTGGATTTGCCGGATCCCGCATTGCCGGTGACGAAGATGCGTTTCATCCGAAGGCTGTTACTACAGGGTGCCGGTGGGAAAGTCCGGTAATAAATTTTCCAACACCGGAGTGACGTCTGCGGCGCGACGCATTGGTGCGCGGAGTTCGTTCCGCGCTCCAACGGAAGGCTCGCTATCAGGAAAAGCGATCAGGCGTCGAGTGGCTCCGCATGAACTTCGACTTCCCGTTTCTTCACGCCGATTCTCGCCAGAACGACATAGAAGATCGGAGTGAGGAACAGTCCGAACACGGTCACACCGATCATTCCGGAAAACACCGCGACGCCCATGGCCTTGCGCATTTCCGCGCCGGCACCGGAGGCGACGACCAAGGGAAACACGCCGGCGATGAAGGCGATGGAGGTCATCAGGATCGGCCGCAGGCGGAGCCGGGAGGCTTCGACGGCCGCTTCGACGACGCCCTTTCCTTCCTCACGCAGTTTCACGGCGAACTCGACGATGAGGATGGCGTTCTTGGCCGCCAGGCCGATGAGTACGATCAGGCCGATCTGGGTGAAGATGTTGTTGTCGCCATCCGTCAGCCACACGCCGGCCATCGCGGAAAGCAGCGCCATCGGCACGATCAGCAGCACCGCGAACGGCAGGCGGAAGCTTTCATACTGCGCGGCGAGCACCAGGAAGACGAGCAGGATGCTGATGGGGAAAACGATCATGCCGGTGTTTCCCGCGATGATTTTCTGATAGGTCAGATCGGTCCAGTCGAGCGCCATGCCTTTCGGCAGGGTTTCCGCAGCGAGTTTTTCCATGATCGCCTCGGCCTGGCCGGAACTGAAGCCGGGGGCGGGACCGCCGTTGATCTCGGCGGCGGAGTAGCCGTTGTAACGCATCGCGCGGTCCGGGCCGTAGGTTTCGTTCACCTTCATGATGGATCCGAGCGGCACCATTTTCCCGTCGAGGTTCCGTGTTTTTAATTTCGTGATGTCCTCCGCGTTCGTGCGGAATTTCGCATCCGCCTGGGCGACGACCTGATAGGTCCGGCCGAAGCGGTTGAAATCATTCACATACAGCGAGCCGAGGTTGATCTGCATCGTCTCGAAAATATTGGCCAACGGCACACCCTGCTGCTTCGCTTTTCCACGGTCGATGTCGGCCTCAAGCTGCGGCGTGTTCACGGTGAATCCGGAAAACGCTCCCGCCAGCCCGGGCGTCTGGTTCGCCTTTGCGACGAGCGCCTGGGTTGCGGTGAAAAGCTCGTCGTAGCCCAATCCCGCGCGGTCCTCGACGTAGAGCTTGAAGCCGCCTGTGGTGCCAAGACCGTTGACCGGTGGCGGCGGAAAGACGGCGACGAACGCGTCTTGGATGTCGCCGAACTGCGCGTTGAGCGTGGCTGCGATTTCCGCGCCAGACATGCCGGGGCCGTGGCGCTCTTCAAACGATTTCAGGTTCACGAACGCAATGCCCGCGTTCGGGCTGTTGGTGAAGCCGTTGATGGAAAGGCCGGGAAACGCGATGGAATCGCTCACTCCCGGATGCTTCAACATGATGTCTCCCATCCGCCGGATCACGGAATCGGTGCGCTCTAACGAAGCGCCTTCCGGCAGCTGGGCGAAGGCGACGAGGTATTGCTTGTCCTGCGCGGGAACGAATCCCGACGGCACCTCCCTGAAAATCTGAACCGTCATCGCCAGCAGGCCGAGATAGACGATGAGCGCGATCGCGCTGCGGCGGATCAGACGCGAGACACCATTGGCATACTTGTTGGAAGACCAGTCGAAGAAGCGGTTGAACGGCCGGAACAACCAACCGAACGACTTGTCCATGATACGCGACAGCCGGTCCTTCGGCGCGTGGTGATCGCGGAGCAGAAGCGCGGCGAGTGCGGGTGACAGGGTGAGCGAGTTGAATGCGGAAATCACCGTGGAGATCGCGATGGTGATGGCGAACTGTTTGTAAAACTGCCCGCTCAGGCCGCTGATGAACGCCGTGGGAATGAACACCGCCGAAAGCACCAGCGCGGTGGCGACGATGGGTCCGGTGACCTCCCGCATCGCTCGTTTCGTGGCTTCGATAGGTGAGAAGCCGAGCGCGATGTTCCGCTCCACGTTCTCCACCACCACGATCGCGTCATCGACCACGATGCCGATGGCGAGCACCAGTCCGAACAGCGAAAGCGCGTTGATCGAAAATCCCAACATGCTCATCACCGCGAACGTTCCGACCAGCGAAACCGGCACCGCTGCCAGCGGGATGATCGAGGCCCGCCACGTTTGCAGGAACAGGATCACCACCAGCACCACCAGCAGGATCGCTTCCAACAGAGTGTGAACCACCGCGTCGATGGAGTGGCGGACGAAGACGGTGGGGTCGTAGGCGATCTTGTAATCGAGGCCTTCCGGGAAATCCTTTTTCAGCGTTTCCATCGTCTTGCGGACGTTGTTGGAGAGCTCGATGGAGTTCGATCCGGGCAACTGGAAAATGGGAATCGCCACCGCGGTCTTGTTGCTGAGGAGCGAACGCAACGCGTATTCCGAAGCGCCGAGTTCGACGCGCGCGACATCCTTCAACAACGTCCTCTCCCCGTGGGAACCGATTTTCACGACGATTTTCTCGAACTCTTCCTCGGTGACCAAACGTCCCTTGGTGTTGATCAGCAGCTCGGTGTCGGCCGCATTGGGATTCGGCTGTTGTCCCACCGCCCCCGCGGCCACCTGGACGTTCTGCTCGCGGATCGCCGCCACCACGTCACCGGCGGTGAGGCCGCGCGAGGCGACTTTGTTAGGGTCGAGCCAGATCCGCATGGCGTAGTCGCCGGAGCCGAAGAGCTGCACCTGGCCGACGCCGGGCAGGCGCGTGAGCACGTCGCGGACCTGCAGCGTCGCGTAGTTTCTCACATAAATGTCGTCGAAGCGGTTGTCCGGTGAAAGCAGGTGGACGACCATTGTCAGGTCGGGCGAGCTTTTGATCGTGGTGACGCCGAGACGCCGGACTTCTTCGGGAAGTTTCGGCAGCGCCTGAGACACCCGGTTCTGCACCTGGACCTGCGCTTCGTCCGGATCGGTTCCCAGTTTGAAGGTGACGGTCAGCGTCATCACGCCGTCGCTCGTCGCCTGGGAAAACATGTAGATCGAGTTTTCCACGCCGTTGATCGCCTGCTCCAGCGGTGTGGAAACGGTCTCGGCGATGGTCTTCGGATTGGCTCCCGGATAGACCGCACGCACCACGACGGTCGGCGGGATGACTTCCGGGTATTCGCTAACAGGAAGCTGCCAGAGGGCGATGGCACCGACCAGGAAAGTGACGATGGAAAGCACGCCCGCGAAAATCGGGCGTTTGATGAAGAAGTCGGAGAAGTTCATGGCGGTCGGGGGCGCAGTGGTGCCGGCGGCAGGGAAAAAATGTTAGCTTACTGGATTTCGGGAACCACGGTCATGCCCGCGGCGACCCGTTGCAGGCCGTTGGTGATGACGCGGTCGCCGGGGCTGATGCCTTCACGGATCACGCGCTTGCCATCCATCACCGGACCGAGTTTCACGGTGCGGTAGGCGACGGTGTTGTCCTGCGCGACGGTGAAGACGAACTTCTGGTTCTGATTGGTGCCGATGGAGCGTTCGTTCACGAACAAGGCCGGCTCCGGAGCGCTCACGGGAAGACGGACGCGGGCTGACAGGCCGGGAATGAGTTTTCCATCCGGATTCGGGAAAACCATGCGCAGCACCAGACTGCCGGTGCCTTCGTTCAGACGGTTGTCCGTCGATTCGATGTAGCCCCGATGTGGAAAACCTCCCTCATCGCTCAGCTCCATTTCCACCGGCACCTTTCCGTCGCTGGTGACGATGCGCCCCTCTCGGCTCAGGCGGTTGAAGGTCAGCAGGGTCGTCTCGTCGATGTCGGCATAAACGTGGACGTCGCCGCTGGAAACGATGGTCGTTAGAAGCGTGCCGTTTCCCGGCGCTCCGGAAATCAGGTTGCCCGCGGTGACGTAGGCGCGGCTGACGCGGCCGCTGATCGGTGCCTTGATCTCGGTGTATTCCAGGTCGAGCCGGGCATTTGCCAAAGTCGCTTCGGCAGCGGCGAGATCCGCTTTTTCTTCGGAGAGCTTGGAGTCACGGACGTCGGCCTCCTCGATCGAGACGGCGCGGCTCGCGAGCAGCTCGTTGGTGCGCCTTGACTGGTTCTCGGCGATTTTCACCCGCACCTTCGACCGCTCCACCGCAGCGGCGGCGAGATCGAACTGGGCCTTGTACCAACGCGGATCGATCTGGAACAGCACCTCGCCTTTGGCCACATTTTGTCCCGCCTTCAGCCGGACTTCATCGATGTGGCCGGACACGCGCGGCCGGATTTCGACGGACTCGATGGCCTCGATCCGACCCAGCAATTCCTGATGATTCACCACCGTGCGTTCCTCGACGGCAGAGATGGTAACCTTCGGCGGTGGGGGCGCGGCGGGTGCTCCCGTCTGATCCGCAGCGACGGCGCGGGTTGATAGATAAAACGCGCCGAGTCCGAGCCCGGACGTGACGGCGATGACCACGGCGGGAAGCCGGAGGCGGGATAAGGATGGAAATTTCATGGGGAGGAACTGGTAGTTGACTATATGGTAAACAATCACTTGCGAAAATTTTTTAGCCGACGGCTGTGCTTTGCTTGGCCTGCAGCATGTTCAGAGCCGCATCCGGAAGATTCTTGAGATAGGAAATGTCGTTGTGGATGCGGGCTTGTGCGAGACTGCCTTCGAAAAGGGCGAACAAACATTTCGCCTTGGCGGCGGCGTCACCCGGAACCGCTGTGCCATCGGCCTGTGCGTCGCGGATCGCGGATTCGAAGTAACGGAGCTGCTGGCTGAGGATTTCGCGGGCTTTCTCCCGGACGACCTGGTCTTCGCTGCTCGTCTCCGAACCCACTGAAAAACAAGGACAACCCAGAATCTGGCCATGCTCTTTCTGAACCTCGATCTGGCCTTCATAAACCGAGTGCATGAAGGCGGTGATCCGCTCCAAAGGCTGGACGGACGCGGAGAAAAGCTTGTCGTAAACATCCTTCCCGCAGGCATACCAGCTTTCGTGAAGCGCCGCGGCGGCGAGGGTGGATTTGGAATCGAAGAAGTAGTAGAAGCTGCCCTTCTTGACCCCGGCCTTTTCGCAGATGGCGTCAATCGTCAGCACGCCGTAGCTGCGCTTCCAGATCAGATCCAGCGCGGCCTCCAGCAGGCGTTCTTTGGCGTCACTCGTGCGGCCCATGGGTTTTTGAATAGTTTACCTTTTGGTCAACTTCAAGTGGTTTGTTGAAAATCTTCGTTCAGGGAACGGAGGTTTCCTGCTTTTGGTAACGCTTGATCGTGGATTCGCGGCCTTCGGCGACAGCGTAGATTGTCTTTCCATCTTTGGAAAAGGCGACGGATTCCGCCTGACCGAGAGAGTGGGGTGGAAGGACCGTGGGTTGGCGGGAGAAGGCGTCCGCCCAGCTTTCCTTGGGCTGGCGGGGGAAAAGGAAGACGCCGTAGTAGGTGA
>JAZKCQ010000070.1:0-23991 GCA_040388015.1 Verrucomicrobiota bacterium
TCATCATCACGAAGATCGTCGTGCTCACCTTCATGGTGGTGCTGCCGCTCGTTCCCGTGTCGGTTTACTTCGAACGGCGGTTCTCGGCCGTGATCCAGGACCGGGTCGGCCCGAACCGCGTGGGCATTCCTCTCACCTTGTTAGGCTTTAAAAAGGACTTCCACCTTTTCGGCCTCGTCCAGCCCATCGCCGATGGTCTCAAGCTTTTCCTCAAGGAGGACTTCACGCCCGAGCATGTCCGCAAGGCGTTCTACTGGATGGCTCCGGCGCTCACCGTCGTCCCGGCGCTCATCACGGTTTGCGTGGTGCCTTTCGGCTCGCCGATCAGCCTCTTCGGTCACACGGAAAAGCTCGTGATCGCCGATCTCGACATCGGACCGCTGTTTGTCTTCTCCGTCGCCTCTCTTTCGGTTTATGGCATCACCCTCGCCGGCTGGTCGTCAAACTCCAAGTTTCCCTTCATCGGCGGCGTCCGTTCGACGGCGCAGATGATTTCCTACGAAATCGCCCTCGGCCTCTCGATCATCCCGGTGCTGATGTACTACGGGGATCTCAACCTCAGCAAGATCGTCCAGGAGCAGGCAGACAACGGTTGGTTGCTGCTGCCCCTCTGGAACAAGGCAGGCACGATCCTCAGCGCCGGATATTGGGAAACCTGCGGCCATCAGTGGCTGTTCTGGTTCCCCGCCACCATCGCCTTCCTCATCTTCACCATCTCGATCTTCGCGGAAACCAACCGCATGCCCTTCGACCTTCCGGAGTGCGAAACCGAACTCGTCGGAGGCTATCACACCGAGTATTCCTCGATGAAATTCGCCATGTTCTTCATGGGTGAATATGCGGCCATGGTCATCGGCTCCGCGCTCATCGTCACTCTCTTCCTTGGTGGCTGGTCGATCGGCTTCGGCATCGATGCCTGGGTCGCCAAACTCCACATCGGCGATTTCTACTTCGGCGGCCTCATCCACCTCGGCTGCTTCCTCACCAAGCTGGTCGGCTTCATCCTTTTCTTCATCCTCGTCCGCTGGACGGTGCCCCGGTTCCGCTATGACCAGCTCATGAAACTCGGCTGGGTCGTGTTCTTCGAAGCCGCGCTCATCAACGTCTTCCTCGCCGCGCTCATCATCGCAGCTCCCCAACTCGCGGGCGTCATCATCGGCATCGGTGCCGTGCTCCTCGTCATCGTCACCGCCGCCGTGATCTGGGTCGCCAAGGTTTCCGAAGAGCGCCCGAAAGTCCTGCGCGCCTAACTTCAACTCTCACCCTCTCCTTCCATGGCCGTCGTCAAACTCCAGCGCCCGAAGCTCAACTTCGGTGAGAAAATCTACTTCGGAGCGCTCATCAAGGGCTTCTTCCTCACCATGACCCACGCGGTGAAAACCCTGCGCGGAAAATCGGTGGGATCCAAGGAACTCGCGTCCTCCGGCCTCGGCGTGACCATGCAGTTCCCGGAGCAACGTTGGGACTCGCACATGCCGGACTACTACCGGGGTGCTCCGACCCTCGTCACCGACGAGCAAGGCCGCGAGCGTTGCGTTTCCTGCCAGCTCTGCGAATTCATCTGCCCGCCCAAGGCGATCAAGATCAAGCCGAGCGAAATCCCATCCGACGATCCATGGGCCAAGGTCGAGAAGCGTCCGCTCGAGTTCGACATCGACATGATCCGCTGCATCTACTGCGGCATGTGCGAGGAAGTCTGCCCCGAGCAGGCCATCTATCTGCGCAAGGACTACCTGATCACCGGCCTCAAGCGCGCCGACATGGTCCACGACAAAAAGAAACTCTACGAAATCGGCGGCACCCGCGTCGGCCTCGTCAACAAGTGGAACGAGCTGAAGTAACCTCTTCCCCTGATCACTTCCAACTTCTTCCCATGCCCTCCTATCTCTTCTGGCTATTTGCAACGGTGATGCTCATCGGCGGCACGGCCGTTATTGCCTTCCGCAATCCCGTCTCCAGCGCGCTCTCCGTCGTGACCTGCT
Source organism: Verrucomicrobiota bacterium (assembly GCA_040388015.1). Lineage (GTDB taxonomy): Bacteria > Verrucomicrobiota > Verrucomicrobiia > Verrucomicrobiales > Akkermansiaceae > Luteolibacter. The sequence continues at coordinate 1,983 of JAZKCQ010000070.1, forward strand.
TCGTCGGCCTCGCCGGTTTGTTCATCGGTCTCAGCGCATTCTTCGTCGGCGTCATCCAGATCCTCGTCTACACCGGCGCGGTGATGGTGCTGTTCCTCTTCATCATCATGTTGCTCGATCTCAAGGACGAGCAAAAGGCCGCCAAGCCGCTGCTCCCGATCGCCGCCGGCATCGGACTGGTCGCGGCTTTCATGGTGCAGCTCATCGGCATCCTCTCCCGTTCTCCGAACAAGATCGCTCCTGTGCTGGACAAGCAAACGCTCGCCGCAGCGGCCAGCGGCTTTGATGCGAACAGCAAGATCGCCACCACGCTGACAGAGGGAAAGCTGCCCGACGTCCACCTCATCGGCCACACGCTTTTCACGGGCTACAATCTCCCGCTCCAGATCCTCGGCGTCCTCCTCCTCGTCGCCACTGTCGGAGTGGTCGTCCTCTCCAAGCGCCAGGCCGAATAAAATTTCTAAATCTGAAGCGCTAAATTCCAAACGAAGATTCAAAAGCCGACCCCACACCGCGCCTCCCCTCTTTGTTTGGAATTTAATACTTAATACTTAATGCTTTCTTAAAATGGCTTCACTGAACGACTACCTCCTCGTCTCCGGCCTCCTCTTCGCCATCGGCCTGGCAGGCGTGGTGCTCCGCCGGAACATCATCATCGTCTTCATGTGCCTCGAGCTCATGCTCAGCGCGGCGAACCTGACGCTGGTCGCTTTCTCCCGTTTCAACACCACTCCCAACGGCCTGCCCGACTACAACGGCCAGATGCTCGTCTTCTTCGTCATCACCGTCGCCGCCGCGGAAGTCGCCGTCGGCCTCGCGATCATCGTCGCCCTCTACCGCGCGCGCCAGACGATCCACACCGACGAGCTCACCAGCCTGAAGGGCTGACTTCTGATCACTGCTAACAACATTCCGTAGGAATTTAGCCGAACACTCCACTCCTACTTCTGAGGCAAATCACTTCCCACTTCTTATGACCCTCGCTTGGATCCTCCTCTTCCTCCCGCTCGGCGTCGCCGCGGCGAACCAACTCGTTCTGCGAAAAACCGGCCTCGCCCCGATCATCTCGACGGCTTCCGCGATCGCCACCTTCGTCCTCGCGTTGCTGCTGCTAGGGAAAACCGGCACTGCGAATTTCGCCTGGGCCACGATCGGTGATTTCTCACTGAACATCGGCCTTCAGCTCGACCAGCTTTCCACCGGCATGATGATCGTCGTGACCGGCGTCGGCATGCTCGTCCACATTTTCTCGCTGGCCTACATGAAGGACGACGAAGCGAAGGCCCGCTATTTCACCGGACTTTCGTTGTTCATGTTTTCCATGACCGGCATCGTGCTGGCCTCGAATTTCATCATGACCTTCATGTTCTGGGAGCTGGTCGGCCTGAGTTCCTACCTGCTCATCGGCCATTGGTATCAGAAGGATTCCGCGGCCGATGCCGCGAAGAAGGCGTTCCTTTGCAACCGCGTGGGCGACTTCGGATTCATGGTCGGCATCCTCATGCTGTGGGGCATCACCGGCACCTTCGCCTTCAGCGAAATGGAGATTCCCGCCGCCGTCTCGACCGCCACGCTTTCCGCCGCCATTCTCTGTATCTTCTGCGGCGCGATTGGAAAATCCGCCCAGCTTCCGCTCCACGTCTGGCTGCCGGACGCCATGGAAGGCCCCACTCCGGTGTCCGCTCTGATCCACGCCGCGACCATGGTCGCCGCAGGCGTTTACATGCTGTTCCGCGTGCAGCTTTCCATCGGCTTCGAAGTCTTCGAAGGCCTGCAAGCCAGCCAGATCATCGCTTGGACCGGCGGCATCACCGCACTGGTCGCCGCGCTGATGGCCGTGCAGCAGGACGACATCAAGCGCGTGCTCGCCTACTCCACGCTCTCCCAGCTCGGCTACATGGTCATGGCCGTCGGCCTCGTTTCCGGTGAAGCCGGCATGTTCCACCTCTTCACGCATGCCTGGTTCAAGGCACTGCTTTTCCTCGGCTCCGGTGCCGTGATCTTCGCCTGCCACCACGAACAGGACATCTGGAAAATGGGCGGCCTGCTGAAGAAAATGCCCATCACCGGCCTCACCTTCGCCATCGGATTCGCCGCCCTCATCGCCGTTCCATTCACCTCCGGCTTCTTCTCCAAGGAGCAGATCCTCGAAGCTGCTCATGAAAAGGAGCCCATCCTCTTCTGGATCGCCGCCCTCGTCGCGGTGCTCACCCCTTTCTACATGACCCGCCTCTTCGTGGTCGCCTTCCTCGGCAAGCCGAAATCGGAAAATGCCGACCACGCGCATGAAGTCGGTCCGCTGATGTTCGGGCCGCTTGTTCTGCTCGCCATCATGGGCCTGATCGCCGGCTTCCCCTTCATCGCCTCGAAACTCGCGCCCGCCTATCAACAGCCGGAGCATCTCATCCACATCGGGCTCGTCACCATCGTTTCCATCAGTGCTCTCGTCGCAGGAGTCGCCGGCGGATTCTTTCTCTACTCCGGCAAGGAAAAGGATCCCCTCTCGATCCCCCTTCTCCAGAACCGTTTCTATGTCGACGGCTTTTACGACAACTTCATCGTCCGTTATTTCCAAGACGCCTTCTCCGCGATCATCGCCTTCTTCGACGAATTCCTCATCAACGGCCTGCTCGTCGGCGGACTCAGCCGCGCCGCCGAATCCTTCGGCAATATTTTCCGCAAGGTCCAGTCCGGCAGCCTCCAGGGCTACGCGTTCGCCTTCGGACTCGGTGTCATCCTCGTCGTCTACTTCACCGCATTTTAAAAGGACCGCGAAATTCCTTTCGCCTGAAACCTAGCAATTTCCAAACATGCTCGCCCTCCTCGTCTTCCTACCGATCGCCGCCTTCGTCGCGATCCTGTTCGGCGCACCCGCCCGGCTGACCGCCATCGGTGCCGCCGCGATCAATCTCGTGCTCGGTCTGGCCGCCCTGTTTTCCTGGCAGAACAGCGGGCTCTGGTCGTCTTCGGTGAGTGTTCTTGAAAAACCGGCGCTGCATCTCGCCTTCGGCTTCACCGACGGAATGAGCGTCATCATGGTGCTGCTTTCCGTAATCGTCACTCTCGCCGCGGTGCTTTCCGGGAAATCGCCCGAAGGTAGGGAAAAACTCTACTTCGGTTCCTCGCTCCTCATCTCCGCCGGTGCCATCGGCGCGTTCGCAGCGACGGACCTGTTCTTCTTCTACGCCTTCCACGAGCTCGCCCTCATCCCCACCTTCCTCATGATCGGCATCCTCGGCCGTGGCGACCGCCGCACCGCCGCCTGGAAGATCACCATCTATCTCGGCCTCGGCTCCATCATCCTGCTCGCCGGTCTCGTCTGGCTCGCGAACCTCACCGGCACCTTCGACATCCCGACCATGATCGCGAACAAGGCGCTCGTTTCTGCGGATGCCCAGAAAGGCATCGCCGCGCTGCTCATCGTCGGCTTCGGCACGCTGGTCTCGCTCTTCCCCTTCCACTCCTGGGCCGCACCCGCCTATGCCAGCGCTCCCGCTCCGGTCGCCATGCTGCACGCCGGGGTGCTGAAAAAATTCGGTCTCTACGGCCTGCTGCGCCTTGCCATTCCGCTCGTTCCCGATGGTCTGCAAGCCTGGCTCACTCCCCTGCTGGTCCTCCTGCTCGGGAACATCCTCTGGGTCGGCTGGGTCACCATCTCCCAGAAACGCCTCGACCTCATGTTAGGCAATTCCTCGGTGATGCACATGGGCTACATCTTCCTCGCCATCGCCGCGCTCGTCGCCTTTCCGGAAAATCCTCTCGCCCGTTCCGCCGCCATCGTCCTGATGTTCGCCCACGGTGTTTCCATCGCCCTGCTCTTCGGCCTCGCCGACCGCATCGAGCGCAACACCGGCACCCTTGACCTCCAGGACCTCGGCGGCCTCGCCAAATCCGCTCCCGGCCTCGCCTTCCTCTTCGGCATCGCCGCCATGGCCTCCATCGGCCTGCCCGGTCTGGCCAACTTCTCCGGTGAGGTGCTCGTCTTCATTTCCGCCTTCGCCGGCTACGACGGCACCGCACCGCTCGGCCAGGTCCAGATCGCCTGCATCCTCTCCGTCTGGGGCGTTGTCATTTCCGCCGTCTACATGCTCCGCGCCTACCGCAACATCTTCCAAGGCCCGTCCGTGAAATCCACCGCCTCCGCCGCCGACCTCACCTTCGCGGACCGCATCCCGGCACTGCTGCTGATCCTCTCCCTCTTCGCCGTCGGTCTCTATCCGAACCTTCTGCTCAATCTCCTCAAGTGAAGCACTAAATCTTAAGCATTAAATTCTAAACCAAGAATCAGACTCTCCGCCGCATCCGCTCTTCCGTTTAGAATTTCTAATTTAGAATTTATCATTTTCCACTCCATGCCCGCCTACTATCTCGAAGCCCTCACCGTCACCCTCGGCATCCTCCTGCTGATGGCCGAAGCGTTTTGCTCGTGCAAAAGCAAGGCCTGGGTCGGCCTTTCCGCCGCCGTCGGTCTCACGGTGATTCTCGGCCTCCAATTGCTCGCCGTCGGCCCGGAAGACATGCCGGACGCCGAGTGGGCGAAATGGCCGCTCTGGAACTTCTATCAATACGACGGCCTCGCGAAGTTCTACAAGTGCTTCGCTCTCGTCACCACGATCCTTGTCCTGTTTCTGGCCGTCGATTACCGCAAGATCCTCGCCCGCTTCACCGAAGGGCCCGAGTCGGAAAACGGCACGGGCGAATACTACTGTCTCCCGGTCTTCGCCTGCGCCGGCATGATGTGGCTCGCTTCCGCCAAGGACCTCGCCGGAGCCTTCGTCGCCCTCGAACTCGTCACCGTCACCTTCTACATCCTCGTCGCCTACATGCGCCGCAACGTCGGTTCGCTCGAAGCCGGCGTGAAATACCTCATCCTTGGCGCGCTCAGCACCGGCTTCCTCGTTTACGGCATCGCCTGGGTTTACGGCACCACCGGCACGATGAATCTCGACACCATCGGCGGCCTTTTGGAAGACGGACGCCTGATCAATGTCAAAGGCACCCCGTTGCTGTTCGGCGTGGCGATGGTCATGGTCGGCCTCGGTTTCAAGATCGGCGCCGTGCCGATGCAGGTCTGGATCCCGGACGTCTATCAGGGTGCTCCCACTCCGACGACCGCCTTCCTCTCCGTCGGTTCGAAGGCCGCCGGTTTCATCCTCACCCTCCGCTTCCTCGAGCCGTTCCTCACCAGCGACCTCACCCGCGGACCCGTCGTCACGCTGTTGCTCATCATCGCCTGCGCCACCCTGCTGTTCGGAAACCTCGCCGCGATCCCGCAGACGAACTTCAAGCGCCTGCTCGCCTACTCATCCATCGCCCACGCCGGTTTCCTGATCCTCGCGCTGGCCGCCTGGAAAACCGAAACCGCCACTTCCGAAGGTTCCGCCAAGGTCGTTTCCTTCTACCTCGCCACCTATCTGCTGATGACCATGGGCGTCTTCTTCATCCTCGCCCAGGTCCGCATCCAGCGCGACGGCGAGAACATCAGCGACTTCAACGGCCTCGGAAAAACCAATCCGCAGCTCGCGCTCGCACTCACCATCCTGCTCGCCGCTCTCGCCGGTGTTCCGCTCACCGCCGGATTCCTGGGTAAATTCCTCGTCTTCTCCCTCGCCGTCGAAGCCGGTCTGTGGTGGGGGGTCGGCATCGCCTTCATCGCCGCGGCCGCCGGTTTCTATTACTACTTCAGCGTCATCCGCGCCATGTGGTGGGCCGCTCCCGCCGATGGAAAGGCCATCGCGCTTCCGATCATCAGCAAGGTCTGCATCGCCACCCTCACCGTCGCGGTGCTGGTATTAGGCTTCTGGCCACAGCCGATCTGGGCGCTGCTCAAGTAACAAGGAGAAGCGGTCTCCCAACCGCCTTGGCCCATGAGAGGCCGATGAAACGATGCAGTCCGCCGTTCCTTGATCACAGCCCTGCGATGCCCGCATCGTGAAACGTGGCACGAAGCTTTTCCTTCCCACCCGTGCGGATCGGCACGCCATGGCCCACGATCACCCGGTCGAAATCCCACTCCAGAATTCCCCGGATCGAATCCGCGAACGCCGCCTCGTCTTCGATCGCATTCCTGAACGGCCGCGTCATCCCGGGATCATGCTTCCCGCCGACGGCCCCCACCTTCAGGAAAACCTTCGTCAGAAGATCCTGCGTGCCTTCGAAATTGAATAACAGGTCTCCCACGATCAGCGTGCGCGACGCCCGATGCAGCATGACGATCTCGCTGAATGCCGGCGCCCCCATGATCGGCGCGACCTCGACTTCCCCGGCCCATTCGTCCGGCGCGGGAACGAGCGGCAGGGTCGTCACGCCCTCTGCCTCGAATCCATCAGGTGCCAGATAGCAGGCCTGCGGAAACGCCGCATGGCCTTGCGCGGCGAAGGTGTCATGCCGCAGCAGCACGTCCGCCAGCCATGCCGGCTCTCCGAGCTTGTGAATCACCTCGACGTCCGCCGGGGTGAACGGAGCGGTCGAATGGATGACAAGCTTTCCGGAAGACAGCTTCAGGATCGTCACGTTCCGCTGGAGATCCACGCCGAGAACGGTCAGGGGGAAGGTCATCATCCACAAGTCCGGCGCCAGATGTTTCAACTTGAGAGCCACTTTCATGAGCATTCCATCTACCAGAATCCACGGATTTTCCAACTGTTTCGTTGCCCGCAGGCCTACGATTTTTCCGCCAGCACGTCCCTCAGCATCTTGAGCAGCGTCTCCGCGGTGTAGGGCTTCGGCAGGAAGTGTTTCACCCCGAGGCTCGCGGCATGGGCGATCTGGCCGTTGGCGGTCAGTCCGCTGGCGGCGATGACCGGCAGGCGCGGGTTCAATTTCCGCAGCACCTGGATGGTGGCCGGGCCGTCCATGACCGGCATCATCATGTCGGTGAGCACGGCCGCGATCTGGTCGCCCTGCCGGGAATAAACGGCCAGCGCCTCCGCCCCGTCGGCGGCGAGCAGCACGCGGTAGCCGAAGGCCTCCAGCGTCTGTTGGGTGATCTGGCGCACGGAGGCCTCGTCATCCACGACGAGGATCATCTCGCCACGTCCGCGCGGCATCTCCGTTCCGGTGGAGGTGATGATGACCTCGGAGCGCTCGGTCCTCGCCGGCAGATAGACCTTGAAGGTGGTGCCCTTGCCGCTCTCGCTGTAAACGCGGATGAAGCCGCCGTGGCTCTTGACGATGGCGAGCGAGGTCGAGAGACCGAGGCCGGTGCCCCTGCCGATTTCCTTGGTCGTGAAAAAAGGTTCGAAGATCTTCCCCATCACCTCTTCCGACATTCCGGTCCCGTTGTCCTCGATCTGCAGCAAGACATAAGGCCCCGGCTTGGCTTCGAGATCGAGGCCCGCATAGTGGGTGTCCAGCGTGAGGTTCTCCGCGGAAATGGTGAGCAAACCGCCGTCCGGCATGGAATCCCGCGCGTTCACGCTGAGGTTGACGAGCACCTGATGGAGCTGCGTGGGATCCCCCACCACGTTCCACAGATCCTCCGGGATCACGGTCTTCACCTCGATGTGTTTCAGGAAAGTGTCGTTCGCGATCTTCTCGATGTCCTGCAGCAGATGCCTGACCCGCACCTCCATCCGCCGCCCCTCCACCCCGCGGGCGAAGGAAAGCACCTGCCGGACCATGTCCGCGCCGCGCTGGGCGCTGGTGCTGATGATGCCTATCAGCTCCTGGCTCGCGGCGTCCGGGAACCGCATGCGGAAGAGATCGAGCGCCATGATGATGGGGCCGAGCGCGTTGTTCAGATCGTGCGCCACTCCGCCCGCCAGCGTGCCGATGCTTTCCATCCGCTGCGCGCGGAGGAACTGCTGTTCGAGCTTCTTCCGCTCCGTGAGATCGACGACGAAACAAACGCCCTCCCCCGGACAGTCTTCGAACACCGCGGAGCCTATCAGCACCGGCACGCGCGAGCCGTCCTTGCGGAAATACTCCTTCTCATACGGCGCGCAGACTCCGGCGGTGTACAGTTCCCCGAGCGCATGCCGGTCGGCCTCCGCGTATTCGGGAGGAGTCATCGCCCCCCAGTCGATGCGGCTGCGTTCCAGGTCCTCGCGCGAGTAGCCGAGCAGGTTCAGGAAGGCGTCGTTCGCATCGGAGATCTCGCCCCTGATCGTTCCGAAGAACACGCCCTGCGCGTTCGACTCCACCAGCCGCCGGAAGCGCGCCTCGGTGCGCTTCCGCTCGGTGATGTCGCGGATCATGGCCAGCCGGTTTCTATCAGGCATCACGGTGGCCATCACCTCCGCTTCGAAAAACGATCCGTCCTTGCGCACGAAACGCCACTCGCGGTGGTGCCCGCCCTTCGCCTCGATCTGGGCCATGGCCGGGCCGATGTTGGAAATTTCCGATGGCGCGACGAGGTCCGACGCCTGAAGCCCCAACAGCTCCTCACGGCTGTATCCCAGCATGCGGCAGATGCTTTCGTTCGCATCGATATGACCGCCCGCGGGGTCGGAGATGATGATGCCGTCCGGGGCATGTTCGAAAAGCGCCCGGTAGCGCTCCTCGCCCGCCTGCCGCAGCCGTTCGCGGCGGTGCGACTCGGCGGCGAAGGAAATGTTTTCCGCCAGCGCGTTGAGCAGTTGCAGCTCTTCGGAATCGAAATAGCCCGGCTGGTCTCCATACACCGCCAGCACTCCCACCGAGCGCCCCTCCAGCCGGATCGCGAATGCCGCACAGCTCCGGTATCCGCGCGAGAGCGCCTCCCGCCGAGACGCGAAGGTGCCGCCGTCCGCCTCGATGTCCGGGCAACACGCCGGAGCCCCCGAGCGGAATGCCTGCCCCGCCGGCCCCTGCCCCTGCGGATGATACGGCGTCGCCCTCACCTGCATCGAGTCCAGGTAGCCATCGTCCCTGCCCCACCTCGCCACCGGCCGGATGACGTCGCCGTCCTCGCCCACCAATCCCACCCACGCCATCACCAGACCGCCTTTTTCCACGGCGATGCGGCAGGCCTGTTCGTAGAGTTCCTGCGTGTCGCGGATGCGGACGATCGCCTCGTTCACGCTGCTGGAAAAGGCGTAGAGCCGGTTGAGCCGGCGGACCTTTTCCTCCGTCCGCACCCGCTCGGTGATGTCGTGGGACACCCCGAGCACGAAATCCCTTCCCTCCGCCTCGTCACGGAAGGGCACCGCATTCATCTCCACCCGGTGCGTCGTCCCCTTGAGCCCCGTGAGACTGTAGCGGATCCTGCCCCGTCCTCCCGCGGCCACCGCCTCCAGCAGCGCCGTCACCGCGTCGCGGTCCTCCGGTGCCACCAGCGGCAGCAGGCACCGCCCCTTCACGGATTCCAGGCTGTCCGCTTCGATCAGGCGCAGCCCCGCGGCATTCATTTCCTGCAGCGTCCCGTCCGGCCCCAGCAGTTTCACACACTCCGGCTCCGCCTCGAAAATGGCGCGCAGCTTTTCCCTGCCCGCCCGCAGCTCCAGCTGCCCGCGGCGGAGGTCGAACTGCGTCATCACCTGCCGCCCGAGGATCCGCAGCACCTGCTCCTGCGCGTCCGTCAGCTGGCGCGGCACGTGGTCGATCACGCACAGCGTCCCGATCACCGCGCCTTCCGGGCTGATCAGCGGAGCACCGGCGTAGAAGCGGATCGCCAGCCCTCCCGTCACCAGCGGATTGTCCGCGAACCTCAGGTCGTCGAGAGTGTCCGGCACCACGAAGAGGTCCGAGCGCCCCAGCGCGCACGCGCAGAAGGAGACATTCCGCGGCATTTCCCGCACGTCCAGTCCCACGCTCGCCTTGAACCACTGGCGGTGCTCGTCCACCAGGGAAATCAGTGAGATCGGCGTCTCGCACACCTGCGCCGCCAGCGCCACCAGCTCGTCGAGCGCACGCTCCGGCGGAGTGTCGAGCACCGCGTATTGCCTCAGCACCTGGAGGCGGCGTGTTTCATCGGGAAGGGGGTCTGCCGCGTTCATTCCACCGGTTTCAAGGAAATCTGATGGAAACGTGTCAGTTTCTGTTATGGGAGGAAAGCACCAAATTTCCTCCCCGCCCGCGCCGCCGTCCGCGCGACAAAGCGGCTTGCCGCCCCGCCCGTATTCCCCTATCTGTGGCTCACTTCCCGCACTCCGCGTCCGTACCATGAAACCAGCCACCGCCGCCCGACTCGCCTTCTCCGCACTCATCGCCCTCGGCCTCGGCAGTTGCGGTGTCGATCCCGTCACCACCCGCACCGAGCCCACGAAGTTCCTGAAATCCACCGGCACCGACATGACTCAGCGCGTCCAGCGCCTCCCCTTCGAGCACTCGTGGCGCGATCCCAAGGTGGACATCACGAAATACAAGAACATCGTCGTCCGCCCCGTCACCACCTCCTTCCTCGACACCGCGAAATGGGAAGACAGCAAGAGCGGCTTCATCCCCACCAAGCGCGCCTATGTGAAACGCTGCGCCGCCCTCGCCCGCTACTGGAACAAGTCGCTGAACAAGTCCTTCTCCTCGCCCATCTGCATGTACTACAAAACCACCGACAGCGGCCAGGCGAACACCCTCATCCTTGAAATCGCCCTCACCGAGGTCCGCTTCGACCGCGCCCTGCCCACCGCCGCAGGCCAGCCGCCCGTTCCCGCCGGAAGCATCACCAGCGTGGTCACCGGAGTCCCCGTCTGCGCCTTCGAAGCCCGCGTGAGGGACGCCGCCACCGGCAGGCTCGTCTCCACCGCCGCCGACCGCCGCGGCCCGGAGCTCACCGTCATCGACTCCGACAAGAACAGCTTCACCCGGCCTAACGAGAAAATCTGCGACGAATGGTCCGACCAGCTCATGAAGTCCTCGAATATCGAGCTCTTCCCCAAGGTCCGCCGCAGTTGGTTCAGCCTGTTCTGAGTGAAATCCCGCCACCATCCCTGAGATGAAGATTCCAGTTTCTCCGGACCGCATCGCCCTCACCCTCGCCGCCGGGCTGCTCGTTTCCTGCGGCACCGCGCTCCCCCCACAGCCGGAGAAGGCACAGTCCGAGCTCCACGGCAGCGGGCTCGCCACCGCCGAGCACCTGTTGAAGCGCGGCAAGCGCTTCACCACGGACGAGGACGCCTCCTGCGTCTACCAGCTCCGCGCCGCCGAGCTCGCCTGGGCCGAGCTCGACACAGACGGCGGCTCCGTCACCGACGTGAAATCCCTCGGCGAGGCCCAGCAAAAGGCGCTCCACATCATCTCCTCCGCCACCGAGGGCGTCGCCGTGAATTTCATCGGCGCGAAGTACAAGCCCGAGAAACGCTTCTCCTACGCCGGCTTCAGCTACCGCGTCAACGCCGGGCTCGATCAGAAACAAGGCATCTATCCCCTCGCCAGCATCGAGTCCGCCAAGCCCGCCCACGAGGTGAAGCACCGCCTCTGCACGAACTGGCACACCGAGGAAGGCGCCGGCCTCCCCGTAGCCCCCAAGTGGAAGCGCCCCACCGATGCGAAGATGCAGCGCTTCGTCACCACCCGCGGCTACCTGGAGCCCATCACCGCCGTCCTCACCTTCGGCGCGCCCGCGAAAAACGGCGGCGGCCGCGACGTCTCCATCACCGGCTACGATCCCACCTACCTCTCCCGCGTCAAACTCGGCGAGACCGAATACCCCTTGGCCGCGGATTTCACCGCCCCCATCGTCGAGCAGACCTACGACATCAACGAGATCACCATCGCCCTCAGCGGCCTCCTCCACCCCGGCGTCCTGGATTCCAAGCTGATCCTGCTCGAGCCCTACGACGCCGACCGCATCCCCATCCTCCTCGTCCACGGCCTCAACTCCCACCCCCGGATGTGGAAGGACATCATCAACGACCTCCGCGCCGATCCCAAGCTCCGCGGCCGCTATCAGTTCATGCTCTTCTACTACCCCACCGGCTGGCCCATCGCCTACTCCTCCATGCGCCTGCGCCAGGAGCTCGCCGCGCTGGAAGAACTCGTCGGCACTCCCAAGAAGATGGTCCTGGTCGGCCACAGCATGGGCGGCCTCCTTTCCCGCATGCAGGTCATCAACCCCGGCCGGAAAATCTGGGACGCCCAGCTCGGTGCCAATGCGGACAAGCTCCACGCCCAGCTCCCCGCCCACCACCTCGTGAAGCGCTCCCTCCTCTTCTCCGCGGATCCCGACATCGGCCGGGAAGTCTACATCTGCACCCCCCACCGCGGCAGCGGCCTCGCCGATCTATCCATCACCGGCTGGTTCATCAAGCTCCTCAAGCTCCCCTCCACCATCACCAGCGCCTTCATCGACCTTCCCTCCAATATCGTCGACCGCGGCAAGCTCACCAGCGTCGCCGGGCTCTCCCCCACCAATCCGCTCTACAAGGCCCTCGATGAAGTCCCCATCCAGGTCCCCCACCACTCCATCATCGGCGACCGTGGGAAAGGCGACACGCCAAACAGCAGCGACGGCGTCGTCCCCTACTGGAGCTCACACCTCAAGAGCGCCCAATCCGAGCTCATCGTCCCCGCCAACCACGGAGCCTACAAGGACCCGCAGGCCATCCGCGAGCTCCGCCGCATCCTCCTCCTCAACGCCGGGATCAAGGACTGAGTCGCCCGGAAACGGGAAGGCTCCCTTGCCGGGCTTTCCTCATGGAAAACCCCCCCATCAGGGTCCGCAGGCTTCTGATGGATTACTTTGACAATCAACGCCCCGATCGCTTCCATCTCTCAGAAACCGGCCGGAAGCAAGCCGTCGAATCTGATATGCTCTTCCGGCGAATAAGCACTGTTCGGCAAAAATATGAAGAGAAAGATCATAATCACCATCGTATCGTTGGCGGTAACCGTGATTGCATTTGTTTCTTACAAAGCCCTCACGTGGGAGCACTATTCTAAAGCACTACTTCCCGACACTGCCACGGATATCAGAGAACACCGGACCGATTCGTTCCCGAGTGACTTCCTTGATTGCATGATAGCCCGAATTACTGAAGACGAGTATGAAGCCTATGTTCAGAAGTTGAATTCAGTATCGACCTGGAATATTCCCTTGGAGTCGAAACCCGGAGTGGACTTTACCGGATTCACAGACGTCCCCAATTGGTGGAAGCCGCCGAGCTCGAATCGGACAACCAAGTTCAGAGAGCAGGGAAGCACCGTCGAGATTACAACTTTTCAAGACGGGGTGCTGTATTACATGACGTGGGATACCTAATGAAGAAGCAGAACAATTCGTGGATGCCCCCCCTCATAAGCTCCTCAATCTCATTTCAAAGGCATCTCCTTATCGGGGTTGTCATCACATTTAACGTTCTGCTGTAAAAAGAAACATCCGTGAAAAACACATTTGGAAGTATCGGAGCCGGTCTCAAAGCCGCAGCCAAGTCACTCGTGACACCGACGACTCGATATCGTGTGGGAGACATTTCTCTGATCTGCCCAGTCTGCGGGCATGACGAGTTCGATAGAAAAGAGATGCTCATGAACACGAGTGGCATGACTTTCATGGGGATGGATTGGCTGAATAGTTCCGCATGCGCCTTGGTTTGTCAGAAGTGCAGGCGCATCGAATTGTTCGCAGAGGCACCATCGAAACGGCAGGCGTAGCAGCATCACCTCCCACCGGAATCAATTTGCAGAACAAGGCATGGCGCGCCAACCGGCCATAAGCTTTTCAATTTCATTTCAGCATCCCTTCAGCCGCGCCGGTGGGCGCACATCAAACGTTCGTCCTAAAAAAATGCGCTCTTTCCTAACGATTCTAGTGTTCTCGTTCTCGTCGCTGGCGGTTGCTGAGGAATCACCGGGCAAGGTCGATCTTCCCAAGACCTTTTCTGCGATTGTTGATTCGACTCCGTCCGCCACATTCGTTCGCTGTCTTGAGCATTCCGACATTGTAGCGGTCTATTCCGAGCGGGAAGCCCGGTGGTGGGGACAACTGTCGGTCTATCAACGCAGGGGGGATGTCATCGAGTGGCGGTATTCATATCCAGACTCGTATGAGGAGTTTCGTGGCCATTACGTCGTGAGGTTTCGTTGGATTCAGCTGAAGCAGACCGAGAAACCTATTCTTGAGGTTATCGAGAGCACACACATGGGGAACGGTTCTCTTCGCATCTGGGAGCTTGATGGTCGGACCTTGCGACTATTGCTTGAGGCGACTGTCAGAGGGCGGTTTTCGGACCCACCCGCCGTGTTTGGAGTGCCACAGGAGGGGGAGGCTAGCTTCGCTGGCGGACATCTTGCAGTGGAATATCAGCGGCCGTCGGGCCAGGAGTTCGACAGCATACACCTGAGGGGATCGATCCAGATCACCGACATGGAGGGTAAGGTATTGCCCTCGCGGCGCTATGAGCAGGTATGCCGCTGGGATTCAACTCAGCGTAAGTTTTTAGCAGAGCTTCCGACATCGCCATGAGCACAACAACCGAACCACCAATGGCGAACAAAGCGCGGCCGGTCAACCGCTGGGGCTTAAACGTTCGATGAAGAAATGATTTCCACAGAACATATACTGCCGACCTTGGTTGATGTATTTCCAGCGTTTGCCCCCGACTCCGAGTCGGTCGATCTGCCGTATGTCATCCTTGGGGAGTTTGCATCATTCGTGATCGATATTTATGAGGCGGGAGACGAGACCGAACTGAGAAAGGCTGTCGAGCTCATCGAATTTCTTCACACGGATGGTGATTCGTTTGTCCGGGAGGCTGCCACCATCGGTCTCCTTGAAGGCATCCAGAACTCATGGCTGACTAGAGGTGCTATTCCTCAGGGCTTCGAGGATTCTTTGCTGCCTGAATCTCGGGTATGGTGGGATTCCCTGAATGGGTTCTGGAGTAGAATCATTCCGCATGTCGGAGCCGATCTCCAAAAGTAAGACATCGAACCAGCCGTGGCTCACAAACCGGCCATAAACTTCTCAATTTCATTTTAACATCCCTTCAACCCCGCCGGTGGGCGCACATCTGACGTTATCCAAAATGAACAAAGAGGTTCCAGACGTTTGCGACGGGATACTGGCGATATTTGAATCCGTCCGCGAGGTTCCCGGAGCCTCTTACGATGCGGAATACTTGGTTAAATACCTGATCGACAATCCCGAGCGCAAAATAGAACTCCACAATACGTTCAAGGGGAGGCGGAGGCTCTCACGGTTTACGCGGACTCTTGAAGAGGAATACACGATTTGCTTTTCCTTGAAGGATGATGAGTTGACGAGTCTCAAACAATGGGTTGATCGGGTGACCTACCTTCGATCCACTCCAAAGTCATCCCTCACCACAATCGCCAATCGAATGAAGGAACGACCTCCTGACATGCCCGCACTTGCAATCGCTGTCATATTTTTACCAATTGTGGCGATTGGCTGGAAACTATTTGGCGTCTCCAGCCTCCTTTTGCTTGCTTTGCCGATCACTGTGATCTGGCTCATATATTGCAGCCATTGGCAGGAATTGGAGTTTTACTCGGACATGAAGGAGAAGATCAGGAGTCGCACCGGTGACACCCAAAAACCAATCGACTAACAAGACGAGACACAGCAACCGTCAATAGCCGCCCTGTTTACATGATCCAGCGTAATTCCAACTTTAACCCCGCGTCCGACGCTCGCCCTCGCTAGTGACGGTGCGTGCTCTTTGACGTTCGCTGAAGAAATGAAGACACGACGATCAAAGCGACCCATTCTGATTGCGGGCCTCCTGGTCGTGCTGATCATGGGAGCGGTCGCGACTTGGCTCTTCCAAGAAGTCGAATACCTGCGGATCGGCTCTCCGGACAGGCAATACCAAGCGGTCGTCACCTACCGGAGGCTCGAATCATTCCGGACCACTTACCCCGGTCAATCTGGAGACAAGGCCGGATTCATCAGAATTGAGGACAAGGACGGAAGGAACTACGGGAAGATTGGCATTCCGATGGTTTGGATGTCGCGCGATCTGGAATGGACCAAGGGTGGTGCGAATCTCATGCTTGTTTGCGAGTGGGACTTTGCAAAGCGGGAGTATCGCTTCTGGAACGAGCCTCAAACCGAGCTGATCGTGAAGCGCGCCAGATGAACCCAACAGCGAACCATTCGCGGCCGGGAACCAGCCACAAGCATCTCAATTTCATGAGACCATTTCGATTGCTGGTGCTCGCTCTGGCCCTGATCGTGGGAGGCTTCTTCGTTTGGAATTGGCTCAGTTTTCAGAGGGTGCGTCGGGGATACGAAGTAGATCCCACGACGCACTCCTCTTATTTGCAGACGAGGCTGGCGGAAGATCTCGGCTATTCAGGTTTCGAAGCTGTCTGGCTGCAGAGAGCCTGGGTGAATGGCTTTTCGGATCACACTTACCTTTTCGTGGCCGCTGCGGATTCCACAGATCTACGTCAGGCGATTGAAGTGGTTGCCGGGACTGAGCCTATTTCTGCATCATACTTCAGGGATGGTGCGTATCTTGGACCGTCGACCACCCCCTCATGGTGGGACACTGCGACAATTGACTCCGCGGAGGCCCGATACTTCCGAAAGGAATCCCGTCTGTGGCGCTTCACCTGGATAGGTAGCCGTCTTTACATTGTTCTATCTGTCGCATGAACCAATGGAGACCCGACAAGCCGAGGCACCGAACCGGAGTTAACGCCCTACTTTGAATTCGAGCTTCCGTTGTGGCCGGTCCGGTGTTCTAAAACGTTGTGTTCGAAATGAAACGGAGAAGATCATCCTGTCTTCGCATGCCACGCCAAACGCGAATACGGCTTTGGGCTGAATTCCACACCACTCTGCATTGCATCCCGCAGACTGGGAAATGCACGGTGCATGGTCGGCAGAGCGTGAAAGCGGCGATAAACCCCGTGAATCCGATGATTCCAATCATGGTGCGGGTTATGCAAGAATGGTGATGAAACAACCCATTCAAATCATGACACCGATCGATCCCGTGATACCAGCCTCAGCCGATCCTAGATCGCCGATGGCCCCACCTTATGTTGACGAAGATCCCAACCTCGCCTTGGTGGAGGAAGGTCTTGCCGAAGCTGACAATGAAACCCGTGAAGCAATGGCTGACAGCTATGAGACAAGCGCTCTCGAGAGCGATGAGCCGGAAGAGGAGCTCGACGATATCGATTTCTCGATGTCGGAGGACGCATCTTCCACACCCGAAATTGCTGCCATCCATGAGGATTTAAGCTCGCTCGACGAGGATGAAGAGCAGGGAGAGGAAGAATAAGCCGGAACAAAATGTTAGCCGTGTGTCCGGCAATGAATGCATTATGCATCCGAACTCCGTGCATTTTGGCACGGCGCTTCGAGAGGAAATGCTCGGGGACACGAGGTCTGACTATTGGAAACGGAACTAGAAGGTAATTTAAACTCAGCTCTCTGATTGATTTTCGATCTTAAAACGAACCAACACTCCTATGGCCCGGTCAATTTGGAAAGGTGCGATCGCCTTCGGTCTCGTCAACATCCCCGTTTCCCTCACCAGTGCGGAAGCCAGACCCGATATCCAGTTCCACATGGTGGACAGCAAGAATCACGCCCGCATCCGGTATGAGAAGATCAACGCGGAAACCGGCGAGGAGGTTCCTTGGGACCGGTTGGTGAAAGGCTACGAGCATGAGGACGGACAGTTTATCTTGTTGTCCGACGATGACCTTGAGGCCGTGCAGCCGGAACTCACCAAAACAATCGAAATCAACGAATTCGTCTCGCTCGAAGACATCGATCCTCTGCTCTTTGACAAACCTTACTATTTGGAACCCGAAAAGCGCGGCCGCAAGGCGTATGCGCTGCTGCGGGAGGCTCTCCGGAAAAGCGGCAAGGCAGGAATTTCGAAGGTGGTGATCCGCACGCGGGAATACCTATCCGCGATGTTCGTGCGGGACGATGTGCTCGTGCTCATGCTCCTGCGTTTCCCGCAGGAAATCCGCGGCTCGGCCAAGCTGGAGCTGCCTTCCTCTTCCGATAGCGAGTGGAAGCCCGCGGTGAAGGAAATGACCTTGGCGACCAAGCTGATCGACGAGATGACCGGCAAGTGGAAGCCGGAGGACCATCATGACGAATATCGCGACGCCTTGATGGATTTCATCGAGAAGAAGATCGCCGGTGGTGAGACCGTGGATGACGTCAAGCAACCCGATGACGACGGCGACGAGGATGCGAAAGGAAAGGTGCTTGATCTGGCGGACTATCTGGAACGGAGCTTCAAGAAGCCCGCCACGTCCAAGGCTCCAACAAAAACCGCGGCCAAGAAGGCCGCCAAGAAGCATGTCAGCAAAAAAGCTCCCGCCAAAAAAGGCCGCCGCTCCGCTTGATCGATACCGCGAGAAGCGCGACTTCGCGAAGACGCCGGAGCCAAGTGACAAGCCCGGCCGCCCCGCGGGTCATTCGTTTGTCATCCAGGAGCATCACGCCCGGTCGCATCATTTCGATTTCCGGTTGGAGATGGATGGAGTGCTCGTCAGTTGGGCGGTGCCGAAGGGGATCCCGGAAGATATCGCCGCCAAGCGGTTGGCAGTACATGTGGAAGACCATCCCTTGGAGTATGGCAAGTTCGAGGGAACGATTCCGAAGGGAAACTACGGTGCCGGGACCGTGTCCATCTGGGACAAGGGCGAGTGGGAGCCGATGGACAAGAACTGGCGCAAGGACTTCGAGAAAGGCACGCTGAAATTTCATCTCAAGGGCGACCGACTCGACGGACCTTATCTGCTGGCACGGATGAAGGAGGAACCGAACTGGATGCTGAAGCAGCTCAATCCGGCGACCCACCCGCTTCCCATCTCGAAGCCGGATCGCGAGCAGGCGAGATTCATCTCGCCCCAGCTCGCGCGGGTGGTGCCGACAGTGCCGGCCGGGAGTGAATGGGTCCACGAAATCAAGTTCGACGGCTATCGCCTGATCGCGGTGCAGCGGGACGGTGAGATGACGATTCACACCCGCAGCGGCCTCGACTGGACCGCGCGGTTTGCGGAGACCGCGCGGCATCTGTCAAAAATAACAGTAAAGGACTTTGTCATGGACGGTGAGGCGGTGGTGTTCGACGACAAGGGGCGGTCGAGATTCGGCGACCTTCAGAACGCCCTCCAGCCGGGTGGCAAAGCGGAGATCACGTTCATGGCGTTCGATCTGCTGCATTTCGACGGGCTCAATCTCCGCGAGCTGCCGCTATCCGAGCGGATCAGGCGATTGGCCGAGTTGGTAAGTGAGGAGCCGGGTCCGGTCAGGCGTTCGAAAGTGTGGCCCTCGGCGATGGGCAAAGAGTTGTTCAAGCAAGCGGCTTCCGCCGGCTTGGAAGGCATCATCAGCAAGAATGCGAAGGGTCGGTACGTCGAGGGCTCGCGCAAGGATTGGGCGAAATCCAAGTCGCGTCCGCGCCAGGAGTTCGTGATCTGCGGCTACACGCCGCCGAAAGGCTCGCTTCCCGAATTTGGAGCGCTCCTGATGGGAAGTTACGAAAATGGCAAACTCATCTCACGAGGAAAGGTCGGAACGGGTTTCACGGATAACCAACGTGAGCGACTGCGGAAGACATTTCAGAGGCTCTCCGTCAGAACTCCTCATTTTGAAACGAAGGATAAGAACGTGACATGGATCAAACCCAGCTTGGTCGCTGAAATCGAATTCGCGGAAATCACCCGCGACGGATCGATACGACAGGGAAGCTTTCTCTCGCTGAGAGAGGACAAGGACGCTTCCGAAGTCCATCTGGATGGCGTTCAGGTCGCCACCGCCGAAGGAACCGGAACGAAGGTGGCGGGCATCACGATCAGCCATCCGGACCGGATGGTTTTTCCGGGTGATGAAATCTCGAAGATGGAAGTGGCCCGTTACTTCGAGCGGGTGGGGCACCTGATGCTGCCGTTTGTGGCGAACCGGCCGCTGTCGATCCTCCGCGCCCCCAGCGGGATCAGCGGTGAGTTGTTTTTCCAAAAATCCTTCCCCACCCATCTGCCGGAGCATGTCTATCAAAAGGAGCTGCCGGATGGATCCACGGTTTTCTCCATCAAGGACGTGAAGGGCCTGGTGTCGCTGGCGCAGTTCGGAGCGATCGAGATCCATCCCTGGGGTGCGCCGCTGCCTACCGGGGAGAAGCCGGATTTCCTCACATGGGATCTCGACCCGGACGCGTCCGTGCCTTGGAACGAGGTTCTCGGCGCGGCCCTGTTGCTCCGCGACTATCTCGGAGAACGGGGACTTTCAACCATGGTGAAGACCTCCGGCGGAAAAGGGCTTCACATCATGCTTCATCTGAAGAGAACTCACGAGTGGGAAGTGGCGAAAGCGTTCACAAAGGCCGTGGCAGGCGAAGTGGCGTCCTTCAATCTGAAGCGATTCACCATCACCTCCTCGAAATCCAAGCGGGCGGGCAAGATCTACATCGACTGGATGCGCAACGGTCGCGGTGCCACCTGCATCGCACCATGGGGCCTGAGGGCCCGGCCCGGGGCCACGGTGTCGATGCCACTGAATTGGGATCAACTGCCCCGAACCGATTCGGCTGGCTTTACGATTCATGAACCTCCGCTCACGCCGTCCGATTGGCTGAACACAAAACCGCAGATGATTCCAAAAAAGCTGCTCCGCGATCTGGGTGTGCTGTAGCACCGCTTGCGACGACCCGCTCAGGAAATTCCTCGGCACGCCTCTTTCTCCACAGCCTCCCTCCACCATCTCCGGACTATCTATCCTTCTTCCCCCGGTTTCCATCAGATTCCCGTCCCGCCTATCGGTAAAACACGAACCACGCGGCGGAGAATCATCATCTCCGCCGCGTGGTGGGACATGGCGCCGGTGGATCAGAGCACGCGTCCGGAGACCGCGTTGCTATAGTCCGAGTAGCCGGTCAGACCGCCCACCGCACGCACGCGGAAGGCATAGACCGCGCCGGGAGTGAGGCCGGAGGCCAGGATCTCCTGGCTCTTCGTGTGCAGACCGCCGTCCTGCCACGGACCCATCTCGCCATCCGCGCCGATGAGCGCCAGTTCAAGCTGATAGGCACGCGCGTTCGCGATCACCGGCGTCTTCAGGCGCATCTGTCCGGACATCGCGTTGAGCAGCGTGACCGTCTCCGGCCGTGGCAGCTGGCTCTGCGCGGTGTTGGTGCTGGCCGCCAGGAACCCGGTGGAAAGCAGCAGGGAGAGGTCGTTCTCGCATTTCATCTGCACGTAGTAGGCGAGCAGCTTGAGCATCTCCTTCATCTCGGCCAGCAGATTGTTCTTATGCGCCGTGGCGGCGGGACCGCCGGTCTTCTGGCCGACGATGGCGGCCTCCACGGAGGTCTTCATCGCCTGCAGCGCCACCTTCGTCACCGGAGGTTCGTTGAAACCGGGCTTGTCGAACAGGTTGTCGATCACACGGCCGGTGGTGATCAGGACCGAGGCTTGGGCCGCGTTGGCGAATGCCAGCGATACTTTCAATTTTTTTGTAATCATGGTTACGGAGTGTTGTTAATTTTTTATTTTTCTAATTTCAGGGTGTTTTCGTCATTCATTCCAACAGACTCTCTCAGGAGCCTTCCGGAATCGAAAAACCGATTACCATTAACTATCCGTTTCTGTAAACATCTTATTTATCGTCACTTTCCATCATGGCCTAGCCGGCGAAAAATAATCTTGCAACGGCCATTCGCGGAAATTCCCATATTTCATATGGATCCGGTGTTAGCAAAAGGCCTCTCCCGGACCGCCGTCGGAGCGGTTTTTTAAAAAATATCAGAAATAATTATTTTCGCGTATGGCCGGATTTGGGACCACCTGTCCGGTTTTGATCCCTGCCGGTGAGGCGTGGATACCCCTCCCGCCGCCCCCTTTTCGCGATCTCCACCGCCGGAACCGGACAGGAACACCCCGTTCCACTCCCTTTTTTCCGAAATCCCCCTCCAGCAAATCCGCGCATCCTTAACCCGGTTCGCCACATCCTTAACTCGTTTCGTCACATCTTTAACCAGCTTCGTCACATCTTTAACCAGCTTCGTCACATCTTTAACCAGCTTCGTCGCATCTTTAACCAGCTTCGTCGCATCCTTAACCAGCTTCGTCGCATCTTTAACCAGCTTCGTCGCATTCTTAACCAGCTTCGTCGCATCTTTAACCAGCTTCGTCGCATCCTTAACCAGCTTCG
>JAZKCQ010000071.1:0-3172 GCA_040388015.1 Verrucomicrobiota bacterium
CCGCGCAGCAGCAGGACGGTCAGGACGGCGCGCTCGCCCGGCTGCATGCTCAGCACGTCCTGGAGGCAGTGTTCGAATTTCGGGGCGCGGCCGCCGAGGGTCTTTTCGACGAGGTATTTTTCCGAGAGTCCGCGAAGGGCTTCCGAAACTTCCTCACCGGTGAAGTGGGTGATGGGGTCCCGGCTGGAGGTCTGGTTGCAGGCGATGAGAAGGGAGTTGTGGGTGAGCGGGTAGCTGCCGGGAGTGAGGATTTCCTTTTCCAACAAGCAACCGAGAACACGGGCTTCTTGAAAGGTGAGCTGGATTTCAGGGAAGTGCTGCATGGACGGGCGGCGGTATACCGCGGGCCGTGGGCGTTTGCTAGTTTTCAGTGTTCAGTTTTCAGGAAGAGGGAGGGAAGTGCCGAGTCAGCAGTGATCAGAATGCGGAATGAGCGGTAGCGAGCTAGATCAAATGCGAAGCGTGATTGGCATGGCCGAAGGCAAAAGAGGAAGAGAACCTCAGTGGGAGCGATAGCGGACACCGGTGCCGTCCGGCATTAGATGAGGCCGGAGAGCATGAATGTGCCGCGGGCGACCATGAGAAAGCGCGAGGGTGGTGGCAATTTCTGGAGGGCGGGTGACCCGCCGTCGGGTGGGTCGAGGTTGGGAAGCATCGGGAGGGAAACAAGGAATGGCGATCTCCGAATCGCCTGTCCATGGGAAGACAATGAAAAGCGCGTTGCTCACCTCATTGGCATCTCATGGGCTTGGCGGATCGGAGTGCGCCACTCCTTGTGGCTTGTGTCGGCGCGGTGGCGCTTCATTGTCTCGGACGACTCGAAGATTGCCTCTCCTTGATGTTATGGAACCCGACTCATCCGCCTATCCGACCTTGAAGTTCCTCAACGAGTTCGCGGAGATTCAGAAGACCGTAAACAGTCTTCCCCACTGGCAACAGGACAAGGCCACGTATTTTCTCACATTCCGTCTCGCGGACTCGGTTCCGGCGATCCTTCTTCATGAGTGGCGGGAGGAAAGAAATCACTGGCTGATGGATCATCCAAAGCCGTGGTCGCCTGAAACAGAAGCCGATTACCACAAGCTCTTCTCCGCCAGGATCGACCATTTCCTCGACCAAGGTCTTGGCTCCTGCCTGCTCGGCAATTCCGCGAATGCCGTCACCGTGGCGAGCGCGTTCCAACATTTCAACCAAACCCGCTACCTGCTCCATGCGTGGGTTATCATGCCGAATCATGTTCATCTTCTGCTATCGCTGGGCGAATCTATCGACCTGGGAGAAACCGTCGCCAGTTGGAAACGCTTCACTGCCACGAAAATCAACCGGGGGGATCATGGCTCCGGCCCGGTCTGGCAGAAGGATTACTTTGATCGTTTGATCCGTGATTGGGATCATTTCATGAATGTCGCTCGCTACATCCGGCGCAATCCGATCAAGGCGAAGCTTCCGGTTGGTTCGTTCGTGGTTTATGAAGCTCCGTGGGTGGTGCGGCTGCTATCTTAACAAGGAGTGGCGATCTCCGAATCGCCTGTCCATGGGAAGACAATGAAAAGCGCGTTGCTCACCTCATTGGCATCTCATGGGCATAGCGGATCGGAGTCCGCCACTCCTTGAGGAAAGAGGCAAGAGCCACCTACCTCCACACGTGCCCGGGAAACTTCTTCGCCGCGGTGGAACGGTGCTTCGGCCATTCGCGGGCGAGGAAGTGCGGCCAGTCGGTGGTGCTCGCGTTTACTTAAAAATTCACCGTCACCTCACTGCTGGCGCTTCAACGCGAGTTCCACGAGCTGTGTGGAACTCTTGCGGATCTCCTTCATGGATTCAGGAGTCGGCTGCTGGCCGTTCTCATGGGTCATCTTCTTGCTCAACTCCTCCAGCAGATCACGCATGGCGGAATAATTCGGTCGGCCTGAGATCCTTGGTTCCAACCCGGTGATGCAGTCCGAGTAGTATTCCGCGATGTCTTTTCTCATCACCTTCCCGGCACGTTCGGGGGAAAACTGCTTGTCCACGGCCACGGAGGAAACTTCCAGCGCCCGGATCCAGCCGCCCAATGAAATCAAGTGGGCCAGATCCGCATCCTTGAGCGTGACCAGTTCGTCCTCCACATCCCGCTGGGTGGAAGCCAACTCGATCTTCAGCTGCGACACATCGCCGCTCTTCGCGCTGTCCAACAAACTGGCCGCGTGGCGGTTGACCCGGTCCCCGGCGCCAAGAGCCTTGCCGTAACGGGTCAGATCCTTCGCCATTTTTTCCACATCCCCCAACTGCTCGGCCTGGACCATGAGGAAACCATCGGCGATGAGAAACCCCAATTCGATCGCGAGATCCGCCCGGTCCTGGGACATCCGCGCCGGCATTTTCCGCTCCACCTCGGCGATGGGCAAGGGCATCAGGGCCTGCAAGGTATCAAACATTTTGGAGATCGAAGGAGCGGTGAATCGGTTCACCGCAAGTTCTTCCTGAAGGTGGGCATCGTCGAGCAGGTCGTTCGGGATCTCGCCATCGGGTCCGGTGACATCCGCAGCCACTTCCACAGGATCCGGAGCACCCTCGATTTTCAAGGATTCCTCCTCCGAAATCGCGGGCGTGGCCAGGGCGAGCAAGGCGGTAAGACTCAACAGTTTCAACTTCATGCGCGGAAACTGCCATCCATCCGCCCTGATTGCGAGGAATTTGCCATTGCGCTACCTCCACACGTGCCCCGGAAATTTCTTCGCCACGGTGGGACGGAGCTTCGGCCATTCGCGGGCGAGGAAGTGCGGCCAGTCGGTGGTGCTGGCGATGCGTTTGCCGTCGGGGGTGCAGAGGTTGAGCAGCACCGGGAGGCGGCCCTCGCAGACGCCGGGATGTTCCTTGAGGGCGTAGCAGTCTTGCAGTTTCACCTGCGCTTCCGGGGTCTCGTTGATGTAGGAGAGCTTGAGGTTACCGCTGTCGAGCCAGGGGATGGAGAGGGGCAGCAATTCATCAAGCCAAGGGAGCTGGCCTTTTTCAAGATGCTGATGGAAGGCGTGGGTGAGCGGCGCGGCTTGGGCATCTTTGACCAACGACAGGCCTTTGAAGGCCCGGGCGAGGCAGGCGCAGATGGCGTCGGCATCGAAGGCGGCAAACTCCAGCTCGGGCACGTTGGCGTGGATGAGGTTCACGCGGGCGATGAGTTGTTTCAGCCGAT
>JAZKCQ010000072.1:0-77338 GCA_040388015.1 Verrucomicrobiota bacterium
TGACGACGTGTTGGACTTTTTGCAGGCCGTCGAGGAATGCTTCCTTGGAGATGCGGAACTTCATAAATTGGAAACCGGGGTATGGTTGGGCGGTAGTTTCCGCTTTCGATGCCCCTTGGCAAGCCTTCTGTGAATAATCCCGAAAGTGTCTCCCAATCAGCGCCGGAGCTGCGACTCGATGCGTGCGATGCTCTCCTTGAGACCGGGTTCGTCATCGATTCGCTCGCCCACCTTCTTGCAGGCGTGGATGACGGTTCCATGGTCGCGACCGCCGAACGCCTCGCCGATTTCCATCAGCGATCCCTTGGTCAGCGAGCGGCTCAGATACATCGCGATCTGGCGGGGAAACGCGATGCTCGCGGGCCGGCGGCGGCTGGTCATGTCGGCCAGACGGACGTCGAAATGTTCGGCCACGGCCTTCTGGATGGAATCGATGCTCACCTGGCGGCTCGCCTCCTCACGGATGAGGTCGCGGAGCAGATGCTCCACCTTCTCCACCGTCACGCTTTCGCCGGCGAGCGAGGCGTAGGTGGCGACCCGCATCAGAGCGCCTTCGAGACGGCGGACATTGGTGCGGATCTTGTCGGCGAGGAAATTGAGAACGGACTCGTCCACGCGGACTTTCCAATCGAGGGATTTCTTCTTGAGGATCGCCATCCGCGTCTCCATCTGCGGCGGCTGCATCTCAACGGTGAGACCGCATTCGAAACGGGAGATCAGGCGGGGCTCGAGACTCTTGATCTCGCAGGCCGGACGGTCGCAGGTGAGGACGACCTGGTTGCGGCCGTCGAGCAGGGTGTTGAAGGTGTGGAAGAATTCCTCCTGCGAGCGGTCCTTGCCGGCGAGGAACTGGACGTCGTCGATGAGCAGCACATCCGAACTGCGGTAGCGGCGGCGGAATTTCTCGATGTCCCCGCGGCGGATGGCGTCGATGAACTCGTTGGTGAATTTCTCACAGGTCAGATAGATCACCCGCGAACCCGGCTGGCGGCGCAGGAGTTCGTGACCGATCGCCTGCATGAGGTGGGTCTTGCCGAGCCCGGGACCGCCGTAGATGAAGAGCGGATTATAACCGATGCCGGACTTTTTCGCGACCGCCTCGCAGGCGGCGTGGGCGAACTGGCTGTTAGCACCCACGACGAAGCTGGCGAAGGTATGCGCCGGATTGAGGCCGGCCGCCTTGATCCGCCGGTCGAGCGCCTCGCCTTCGAGCGACGCCGCTTTGGTCGGACGCGCGGTCGAGGCGGACGGCTTTGTCCCGCCCTCTCCGGAGCTTCCGGAACCACCGGCCTCTTCGCCGACCACCACGCGGACCTCGCGCACGTCTTCGAAAACCCCCGTCACCGCCATCGTCAGCTCGGGCAGGTAGTTGGTCTCGATCCACACCTGATGGATCTCACCCGGAACGGCGATCGAGCCGACGTCATCCTCCACTCCTAACCAACGTGCGGCGCGGAACCAGCGCTGGAAGGCATCGTGGCTGACCATGTCGCGCAACGCGTCACAGACAGTGTCCCACCCGCCGCTCTCCGACGGAATTTCCTCGAAACCACCCACCATTTCTTGCGCTAGCACTTCCTCCGGTTCCATTATCGATCAGTCTTTTTTTGAAATTTTCATGCCGCCGCGGATGACGCACTCCCCCGAGTGGCGTGGTGCGGCGAGGTGGAAACCATGGACTGATAAAATCGCGGGGGGGAAATCTTTTTACGCGATTCTAACATTTGATCGCGGCGGTCCGTATTCCACAAGGGTTCCACGGTTCATTTTTTTAAAAACTTGACCGAAGTTTTATTAAGGATTCCCAAACTATCGACTGCCCTATTCGATCCCTTCCAACGCCTTTCATTGAAAACAAACAGGTTAGCATGTGACAATTTCGTTATATTCGCTCAGCGCTTGGTGGCGGGCGATCGGGAAAGCCGCTGGCCCGCCAGAATCAAGGACATGCGTCCGATCTTTCTCAGGAAGCCACGCCGGAGCGTGTGCGGTCGCTCTTGAAACACAGCGCCACCGCTACGGTGGCCATCGTACCGAAGAGGATGCGCCAGGTGAACTTGATCACCGGCATCCATTCGAAATTCGGGTAGAGTTCGGAGCCGGTGAGCATTTTCCAGACGTCGTTGGGCAGGTTGCTGAGGACGGCCACAACGAGGATGCCCGCGATCATGGCGATGAGATTCCCGGACTCGCTGCCGCGCGTCTTGGTGAAGAGGGCGACGATGAAAATCCCCAACAGCGAACCATAGGTGTAGCCGAAGCTGCCGAGGATGATGGGAATGATGGTGAGACCCGGATTGTGGGCCTTCACGAAAGCGGTGGCGAGGCCGACGAGGATCAGGATGAGCGCGAAAGCCACGGTGCTGAGCCGGATGATGCGCACCCGCGCATGCTCGTCCTGCGGGGTCCGGAACCAGCGGAAATGGAAATCCCGTGAATAGCTCGTCGCCAGCGAGTTCATCGCAGTCCCTAGCGAGCCCATGGTGGTGGCGAGCACGCCGGCGATGACGAGGCCGCGCAGGCCGCCCGGCATGACATCCACGACGAAATAGGGGAAGATGGTGGTGGCGTCCGGCTTGCCGTTGATCATCGGCAGGTTCGGATCGATCACGACATGCCCGTAGTAAACGGATAGAAGGATGCCGATCATCAGCACCGCATAGGTCACGGGGATGTCGGCGATGCCGGAGAGGATCGTCGCCACCGCGCTCTGGCGGGTGTTCTTGGCGGTGAGCATGCGCTGGACCATGTCCTGATCCGTGCCGTGCGTGGCGAGCGTGACGAAGAGCGAACCGAGGAACGCCGCCCACAGGTTGTAGGAACTTTCCAACACACTCTTCACCTCGCCCCAGAAGCTGCCGTACTTCGCGATGAAGGCCCCGGTGGGCGGCACGTCGCCGCGCCATTTCCAGAGCAGCAGGTCGTTCGGCCGGTCGAGGTGGGCTTTCGCGCCTTCCCAGCCGCCGGGGATGTGCCCCAGCAGATACCAGACGGAAAAGCCGAGCGCGCCGAACAGCACCGCGATTTGCAGCACGTCGGTCCAGATCACCGCCTTGATGCCGCCGATGGCCGTGTAGGCGGCGGTGAGCAGCGTGATGAGCAGCAGCGCGCCACCCGTCATCCAGAACTGCTGCCAGTTGTCCAACGGTTGCCCGGGATTCAGGTGGTTCCAGATGACGATGAGCAGCAGCGTGGGCACCCACAGCCGCGCGCCGCTGGCCAGCGACCGTGTGATCAGGAAAACCACGCTGGCGAAACTGCGCGTCCGCGGGCCGAAGCGGATTTCCAGAAACTCGTAAATGCTCACCACATTGTGCCGGTAAAACGCCGGGACGAACACCGCGCTGACCACGACACGCGCCAGCAGATAGCCGATCATCAGCTGGGCGTAGAGGAAGTTCCGCTGCTCGAAGCCCTCGCCCGGCGAGCCGAAAAACGTGCCAGCGCTGATTTCCGATGCGAGGATGGACGCCAGCACCGCCCACCATGGGATGGAGCGTCCGCCGAGCGAAAATTCCGAAACATCCTTGTTCCGGCGGCTGAAATGCCAGCCGATGCCGATGATGATGGCGAAGTAAATTCCGATGATGAGCAAATCAAACCCAAGAGCAACCGACATGCCCCGCATCCTAGGGTCCGGCCTCCGTGATCCAAGCCCCAAGTTGGCGGGAAACCCGCGTCATTTCCCCTGCCGGACCTCCCACCCCTTCCGCCAGCCTTGCGCGACCTTGAGGAACTCCGGATCACGGATCTGCCGGAGAGCCGCGGCCGATTTTTCCGGATCGTTGAAAACGTGGAGATTGACCTGCGAGTATTCCGCCAGCGCGCGGTCGCGCCAGTAGCCTTCCTCCATGTTCTGGATCCAGCCCCACGCCTCCTCCGGCGACTTGCGGATGTAGGGCTCCACCCCGCGGTGGAACATCTCGCTGGTTTCCTGCCGCGGGGGCAGGCTGACGGCCCACTCGGCGAGCACGACCGGATCCGCCTTCTCGCGCATGGCCACCACCGCCCGCGACGTTTCGCCACGGTCGAGAAGCTGCCACTGCTCGTGATCGACAAGATGTTCGAGAGCGGTTTGCAGCAGCTCCGCATTTCCGGAATTCGCATTCAGCAGGGCCCGGGCGAAGGGACCGCGCTGATCCTCGGACAGGGAATCGATCCGCGCATCCACCTCGGCCGACGTGGCGGACCTGGCGCCACCCGCGTAGTTCGACGCCAGCAACGTGGTGTAAAGTCCCGCCATCGCTCCTTCCGACGCACGGAGGCGCTCTATCAGTTCGTTTTCCGAAAATGCCTTCGCCACTCCCTCCAGCTGGCGGTCCATTCCGTCCAACGCCAGCCCCGCGGCACTCTTGGCGGAAATGGCGTCCAACAGTTTCGCCAGCGTGTCCTTGTCCGCCTCTGAGGCGGCGCTGGACACTGCCTTTTGGAAATCGTCGCCATCCAGGCTGTTCAGGTAAGTCAGATAGAGATTCTTGTCCCTGGCAAGCAGCGTGGTGGTCCATGCTTCCAACAGGAGCGAGCTTTCGAGAATCCCCAGCTTGCGCCCGCCGATCAGCTTCATGACATCTTCCGAGCGGTCCACGAACACCTCGCTGAACGCCCGGTGGAACACAAAGGTCTCGCCGATGACCCGGTATCCGTTGCGCGTCCGCGTCTCCGCGAATGCCGCGGAGAGAGCGCCTTCCAGATCCACCGCCGCCCATTCCTTGAGCAGCCGGATCTGCCACTCGATGCGTTTCTCCTTGTCCCAGCCCATGGCGGGAACGGCGTCCCACGCCGCCTGATAGTCCGCGGCCTTCATGCCGGGTGTGACCGCCGCGGCACGCGACACGGAGGACTTCTCCTCCGGCAGACCTCCCCTCGCCGCCCCGTTCGGCGGACGGGCCGCCGACCCGTGACGGACGACAGCCGGCACCATCAGGAACGCGGCGATCCCTACGGCCAGATGCAGGGCGATTTTCGCGGGCCGCTTCATGGTTTTTTCTCCAACAGGTTTCTCGCCTGGGCGGCCAGCCGGGGATTTGAACCGGAAGCCGCCACGCTTCTCAAGGCCTGGGTCCTGTCAACGCCATCGGGCAGCGCCCTGACCCATTCCAGATAGGAAGCGCCGTAGCGGTCGAGGTAGGCGCGGGACTTGTCGTTCCAGGCATCCTGCATCATCGCCTTCGTGGCGCCGTCGCCGGTGGCGTTCAGGTCTTGGACCAGATTGAAAAAATCCTGCGGATCCGCGTCGCGGAACCACCAGCGAGCCGCCAGGGCCTTCTCCTTTTCCTGCTGCTGCGGAGGCATGCCGGAAAGCAGTTCCATCGCCGCCGGCAGATTTTCCTCCGCCATCGTGCGGAACATCTGGCTGTTATATTCTCCGGTGTGCTTCCCGGGATCCGGCATGGTCTCTACCGCACGAGCAAGCACCTCGCCAGCGGTCAGCGTGCCGTGGCGCAGGCCGTAGAGCGAGTCGTCCGTTTCCCTGCCGAAAAACCGGTTGCGGATGGAGTTGAAGATCATCTCGTTCTTCGCCCGGTCCTCGCCGATATTCCCCAGCGTTCCTAACAAACCCATGATTTCCAGCCGCTGCTCGATGGAGACGCCGTTGATGCTGCGGAAGTATTCGCCCAGATCCCCCGCCGCCATCTCCCTGACCACCTCCTGCGGAAACCCGCCGCTCCTCAGCTTCTCCAGCACCCACTCGCCACCGGCTCCCTCCATGCGCCCCATGATGCCGGCGACCGCCGCCGCGGCATCATGGGGATCGAGCGCAGCCAGCAGCTCGTCCCGGCGTTCGACCGGCCACTCACGGGCGAGGTTCTTTCCCGCGCTCCTGTCGGCAAAATAACCGGGCGCGTTGGCCTTGAGCCATGCGAGGTCTGCCAGAGAACCGCGTTTCGCCACATCCTCGAAGACCGACCGCGACGTGAGCATGACCAGGTCCGGATTGTCCGGCAACACACTGACGAACGCCCGGACACCATTCTCCTCCATCGCGTTTTTCGCCACGCGCCACAGGCAGGCGTCGGCCAACCTGCTGGCCAGTCCGCCGGCTGCCGATGATTCCGCTAGAAACGCGAGCGCCGCCTTCGGATCGGAATCCACCCACCGCCCGAACAACACCGCCAGCTCCATCTGCCGCCGCTCATCATCCCAGCGCCCGATGCCTGCCTCCATCTCCGCGAAACGCTTGTGAAAAGCGGCGGCCGGATCCGCGGAAAACGCCATCGATTTCCGCAACGCGGCGAACCGCTCGTCGGTGGTGGTGACCGGATCCGAAGCCGCCACGAACGCCGCAAGGAGATCCGTGCCGTTTTTCGGACGGTTGCTTTCCACCCGATCTCCGGCGTGGCGCGCGCCTTCTCCGGTGTCGCGACGCTTCACCAGCCAGCCGCCCGCCATGCCGAGAGCGGCTGCCAGCAGGTAGGAAACGACATTCGCCATGGAACGCTTTTTCATCTTCGTCATCCCACCTATCAAGATTCCACCACCGCGTCAGCAGGAAAGTGATCCGGGCATCACCCGTTCATGTGATGGACTTCGGGGTGTGCAGCCCGTTTAGTTTGCGGATGCGAACGCCCTCCGCCTGTTCACGCCGCGCCCTGCTTGCCATGCTAGGAGCCTTCCTCATCCTGCCGCTCGGCGCGGAGGACGAGCGCCCGATCGAACGCGACGGCCCGAAGGAAAAGGCCGCCGCCAACAACCTGCCCACGCTCTGGATCGCCGGCGACTCGACCGTGAAATCCAACGCCCCGATGCGCGGCTGGGGCCAGGACCTCGGCACGTTTTTCGATCCGGAAAAAATCAACGTCGCCAACCGCGCCATCGGCGGGCGGTCGTCGCGCACCTTTTTCACCGAAGGCCGGTGGAAGGAAATCCTGGACGCGATCAAGCCCGGAGATTTCGTCCTCATCCAGTTCGGCCACAACGACGTCGGCCCGCTCGACGCGCGCGGGAAATTCCGCGGCTCGGTGAAAGGCATCGGCGAGGAAGTCGAAAAGGTGACCAAGCCGGACGGCAGCATCGAGGAAGTCCGTTCCTACGGCTGGTATCTGCGGGAAATGGCCCGCAGCGCCCGTGAGAAAAAGGCGAAAGTCATCCTCTGCTCGCCGGTTCCCCACAAGAAATTTGATCGCGACGGCAAGTTCGTCCACGACTGGGCCGATTACCGCGGCTGGGTCGAAACCTGTGCGAGAACGGAGCGTGCCGCCTACCTCGATCTGGCAGAACTCATCGCCCGCGCCTACGACAAGCTGGATCAGGCCACCATCGAAGGTTGGTTCGCCGACAAGGGCACCCACACCAATGCGGAGGGCTCGCTTTTCAATGCCAGGCAGGTCGTCGCCGGACTCCGCGCCGTTCCCACCGCGCCGTTGGATGGGTATTTGAATGAGGCCGGGAAGGAAATTCGCTGAGAAGGGTGAAATGAACGTCCACCCGCCTCATTCCCCGCTTTCCCGCAGCGCGTGGAAGACCTTTATCGCCGCGTAGGCGTCGTTGGCGGCGTAGATGAGCTGGCTCTCCGACAGCTCCTTCGCCGCCCAGTTCGAGGTGGTGACGGATTTCGATTTCTGAAGCTTGCGGTTGAAATAGATGGCGATCGCCGACTTCGCGCCGATGGGATTCCGGTAGCCGAGTTTCCTGAACGAGCGGTCCAAGTCCACGATGGACCCCGGACGGACGCCGAAACGCTGGAAAATCTGATGGAGATCACCGCCCAGGCCGAAGCCGATCTTGACGAGTTTTTCCGATTTCAGGAGCTCGATGATCGCAGGGTGGCTCTCCTCGACGTGGGATTGGAAGATGAAGGCCTTGGTGGTGGTCGAGAACTGCAGGACGTGAGGCCCTTCGGATTTCTGGCCTTTGAAAAAGGTCGGCTTCGATTCCGTGTCGAACCCGACCTCGCCCTCCCGCAGGAGTTCCTCCGCGGCGAGGGCGGCGGTGCGCCCGTCCGTTACCACGAAGATCCGCTCCGGACCCAGCCCGGCGAAAGGTTCCAGGGCGGCGATGTCCAGCTTGGACGGTGGTGTTTTGGGGTCGGTCATCGGTTTCTTCTATCAGGATTCAGGCGGGGAATGATCCATGATCCACCCGACCGGGCCGGGAATCAAGCACTTGATCGTTAGAAAACTACACGCTCATTTCAACAAAGGCAAACGGGCGGAACAATCCGCGCAAGGTTTGCCGTTTTCTCCGTCCATGGTGGCGATTTTTCCCTTCGCATCCTGCATGAGGCACCCTGCCGTGGGGCAATGGCCGAGGCCGAAGGTGTGGCCCAGCTCATGATTGACCACCTTGACCAGCCGGGCGGAGAACAACGCGTCGCCCGCCTTTCCGGCCCGCAGGCGAAAGGTCGAAACGACGCAGGCACGCCCGCCGATCTGCCCGAGCCCCATGATTCCCCAGTCCTCCGACTCGTCCGTGGTGGTGGAAATATCGCGGGTGGTCAGTGCGATGATCTTGTGGGCGCGGGCCGGCTCCTGGATCCCGGTGACCTCCACGATATCGTCCGCCTTGTAGCGGTTCCGGGGCTTGTAATAGGCGATCTTCGGCAGCGGTTTTTCCGGCAGCACCTCGACGGTCACCGCGTACAGGCCGGCGATCCCCTCCTTCACCTTGCGGATATCCGCCGGCCTCACCGGTCCTAACGGCTGGATCGCCACCACGGGCGGCGGATCGGCCTGCGCGGCGGCCATCAGCCCCCAGATGGGTAGAAATCGGAGGATGAAACGTTTCATTCTCACGGATGTAGCTGAAATCAACGGATTAGGGAAATCATGAATTCGCTTGGCCCGGAGCCGGGATTGACAACCCGACTCCCCCCTTGCTGACTGCGGGACTGCTGGGGATCTCCTGATCGGCTCCCATGTCGCCATGGGCGGATCCCACCCTTCCCCACCCTTCCCCGCCTTTCCACCATGAAAATCCAATCCACGCTCGCTCTCGCCGTCCTATCCATTTTCCAGGCATCCGCCGCGCCCTCGCCCGCGCTTGCCGGTCACGATTTCTTCTACGCCGGGGAAAACAAGGTGCATGACATGTTTCTGGTGAAAAAAGGCGAGATCGTCTGGAGCTATCACAACCACGAGAGCCGCGGCGAGATCAGCGACGCCGTCCTGCTTTCCAACGGCAGCGTGCTGTTCTCCCATCAGTTCGGCATCACGCTCCTCGGGGCGGACAAGAAGGTCATTTGGAAACTCGACGCGCCGGAAGGCACGGAGATCCACACCGCCCAACCGATCGGCAGGGAGCGCATCGTTTACGTTTTGAATTCGCCCGAGGCCAAATGCGTCGTCCTCAACATCGTCACCGGCAAGACCGAGCGCGAATTTCCGCTTCAGGTCGGCAATCCGAAAAGCGTCCACGGACATTTCCGCCACGCCCGGCTCACCGCCGCCGGAACGCTGCTGGTCGCCCACATGGACGGCGGCAAGGTTTCCGAATACGACGACCGCGGAAAGGAGATCTGGACCACGAAGTTCCCCGGTCCGTGGGCGGCCTCGCGCCTGCCGGGTGGGAACACCCTGATTTCCAGCACCAAGCTCATCCGGGAAGTGAATCCGAAAGGCGAGACTGTCTGGGAATGCGGTCCGGCCGATCTTCCCGATCACAAGATCCACGGATTCCAGATCGCCACCCGCCTGGCCAATGGCAACACCCTGCTCAACAACTGGGTGAATCCCTGGGACGGACCGATCGATTTCGCCAGCGCTCCGGCGCAGGCCTTGGAAATCACTCCGGAGAAAAAGGTCGTCTGGACGCTGCGGTCGTGGGGCGGAGCTAACAATCTCGGCCCGTCGACCACGATCCAGCTTCTCGACACGCCGACGGTGGCGGAAGACGTGCATTTCGGCGAATTCCGCTGACAGGGATCGTGTTCCAATCGAACGCGGTCCGTTCATCTGCCGACCCGGAACGGACCGCGGATTTTCTGCCAGAGCGTGATCGTGCCTTTCTGGCTCAGCCGCAACCGGCGTGACATCGAAAGCTCGAAAATCAATGGTCGCAGCAGTGTCAGCGGTTGATCCGTTCCCGGCAGGATCCGGTGACTCAGTTCTCCCGGGCAAACCGTGGTTCCCGGCTTCAGATCGGCGATCTCCGCGAGCAGCTTCTGCTTCAACACGCCCTCATCCCGTGCGACCGCCGCGCTTTCCCGACGTCTTCCCGCGCAGCGCCGGGAGCAGATTCCATGTTCCGCGCCCTTCGCCGGCAGCGGCAGGGCACAGACCCGGCAGCGGTCCGGATGCTCGTGCGCCAGTTCATCCCCCGCGAGTTTTTCCGTGGAAACGGACATCTCCCGGGTTCAGGAAATTTCCTTGAGCGAGGCCTTGCCGCGTTGCTTGGTCTCGGGATCGTCCTTTTCCTTGTTAGGCATTGCCAGACCCGTTTCCAAATACTTCTTCGCCTCCGCCCTGCGCCCCATCATGGCGTAGGTGCGGCCGAGTTCCACGACGTGGACGAGGCGGTTCGGGTTGAGCGTCATGGCTTTTTTGAAACACTCCGCCGCCGTATCGTTCGAAGCGGCGGGCAGGCCGCCGTAGATGGCTCCGGCCAGCATCCGGGTCGCTCCGCCGATGTTGGCGAGCGACTGGTGCCAGCGGCCGAGGACGTGCCAGGCGTAGTCGTTTTTCGGGTCGAGCTTCACCGCCCTGTCGGCGGAGATCTTGATCTGCCGCGAGGCTTCGACGCTTTCCTTGTTGCCGAGAAAGGGCGTGAGCTTGCCCAGGCAGATGGCGACGCAGAGATGGGGATCGCACTCGCCGGGCGCTGCGGCCACCGCGCGTTCGGCATAGGCGAGGGCCTTGCGGCAGGATGCGACCTTGTCGGCGTCCTTCGGCAGATCGTTCATGCGGAGCGCGTATTGCCGGGAGATCTTCACCAGCAGGCCGGCGTTTTCCGGCTCCAGCTTTTCAGCGGGCAGATAGTATTTCAGTGCCTCGTCAGACTGGAATTTCGCGTCATGGACATCGCCGGATTTCACCAGCCCATCAAAATCGGCGCGGGCGGGCGAGGCTCCGAGCCAGGCGACGAGAGGGATGAGAAGGAGTTTCATTGCAAAAGGAAGTTTCGCCAGAATAGCCGGGATCCACGATTATACCAGACCGGGATTGCCATACCCGTATTGAGAATTTGGCTTTCCGATGGATGGCGGATGCGCCAACTTGGAGCGCAATGACAGACAAACCGAAACTTGTCCTCGACGACCCTTGGCTCGAACCCCATCAGGGCACCATCGAGCGGCGGATGAAGCAATTTTCCGAGACGCTGGCCGAAATCGAAAAGAGCTCCAAGTCGCTGGCCACCTACGCCACCGGCCACAAGTATGTCGGCATTCATTTCCACCCGACCACCAACACCTGGACCGTCCGCGAGTGGGCTCCGGCGGCGCAGGCGGTGTCGCTCATCGGCGATTTCAACAACTGGAACCGCGAGGCGAATCCGCTCGCGCCCTCCGACAGCGGAGTTTGGAAATTGGAACTTCCGGGCGACGCGCTAGTCCATGGCCAGAAAGTAAAACTCCACATCGTCGGAGCCGATGGCTCGCGTCGAGACCGTGTCCCGGCGTGCATCCGCCGCGCCGTGCAGGATCCGACGACCCACGATTTCTGCGGGCAGATCTGGAACACGCCGAAGCCTTATGTTTGGAAACATGAGTTTGATCCGGCGACGATCACCTCACCGCTGATTTACGAATCCCACGTCGGCATGGCCGGCGAGGAACCGCGGGTCCACACCTACCGTGAGTTCGCGGATTCCGTTCTGCCGCGCGTCGCCAGGCTCGGTTATAACACCGTCCAGCTGATGGCGGTGCAGGAGCATCCTTACTACGGGTCCTTCGGCTATCATGTCTCGTCGTTCTTCGCGCCGTGCTCGCGCTTCGGGACACCGGAAGATTTGAAATACCTGATCGACACCGCGCACGGCCTCGGCATCGCGGTGCTGCTGGATGTTGTCCACTCGCACGCCGTGAAAAACATGGCGGAAGGCCTGAACAACTTCGACGGCTCAGGCCACCAGTATTTCCACGACGGCCCGCTCGGCGATCACCCGGGCTGGGACTCGAAATGCTTCGACTACGGCCGCCCCGAGGTGCGGCAGTTCCTGTTATCGAACATCCGATACTGGATCGAGGAGTTCCGTTTCGACGGCTTCCGCTTCGATGGCGTGACGTCGATGCTCTACTACTCCCGCGGGATGAAATCCTTCGGCAGTTACGACGACTACTTCGGCGGTGATGCCGACGACATGGCGATTCTCTATCTGAAGCTGGCGAACCGGTTGATCCAGGACATCAAGCCCGGCGCGATCTCCGTCGGAGAAGACATGTCCGGCATGCCCGGCCTCTGCCGCCCGATCGTGGATGGCGGAATCGGCTTTTCCTTCCGCCTAGCGATGGGGATTCCCGATTACTGGATCAAGCTCCTCAAGCACAGCCGTGACGAGGACTGGGACATGGGCGAACTTTGGGGCATTCTCGCCAACAGACGCCACGGCGAGGCCACCATCGCCTACGCCGAAAGCCACGACCAGGCGCTGGTCGGCGACAAGACCCTGGCCTTCTGGCTGATGGACAAGGAAATGTACTGGCACATGGGCAAGGCCGATCCGAACCCGGTCATCGAGCGCGGCATCGCCCTGCACAAGCTGATCCGGCTGGTCACGCTCGTGTTAGGCGGCGAGGGATGGCTCACGTTCATGGGCAACGAATTCGGCCATCCCGAATGGCTGGATTTCCCGCGCGAGGGCAACGGTTGGTCCTATCACTACTGCCGCCGCCAGTGGTCGCTGGTGGACAATCCCGATCTGAAATACGGCTGGCTCGCGGAGTTCGACAAGCAGCTCATGGATTTCGCCCGGAAAACGAATCTCCTCTCCACGCCACCCGCGCAGAACCTCTACATCGACCACGGCCAGAAAATCATCGTCGCGGAACGCGCGAACCTGATCTTTGTGTTCAACTTCTCGGTCGGCAACTCCGTCTTCGGCTATCCCGTCCACGTCCCCGGATTGGAAACCCGCGAACTGATTCTCGATACCGACCAATCCGACACCGGCGGTCACGGCCGGATCGATCATTCGTTCGACTATCCCGTTTCCGAGGATGGCGTGATGCAGGTCTACACGCCGTCGCGCAGCGGATTGGTCTACGCGAAGAGGTAAATGAAGATCACCAAAGTCTGCTGCCTGGGCTGCGGGGCCGATCTGGACATCGACGGGACCATCCGTTTCGTCACCTGCAACTATTGCCATACCCGCCTCGAAGTCGTCCACGACCAGACTGTCACGCATACCCGGCTGCTCGATAAGATCGAACGCACCACCGACCGGATGGCGAACAACCTGAAGGTCATCGAACTTCAAAACGATCTGGAACGGCTCGACCGGGAATGGGACAGCCAGCGCGAAAGCCTTCTCGTCCGCAGCAAGAACGGCCTTGTCTCGGAGCCCACCTCGGCGGGTTCGATCATGGGAGGAATCGTCGCGATCGTTTTCGGCATCTTCTGGATGGGCGCCACCGCATCCATGCATGTGCCCGGTTTTTTCCCCCTGTTCGGACTCCTTTTCATCGGCTTCGCTATTTTCAACATGGTCAGCGGAACGGCCAAGGCGGGAACCTATAAAAGCCGTCAGGACGCTTATGGAATCCAGCGGCAGCGCCTCATCGACCGCATCGAAGAAGAGCGCCGGAGACAAGGAGGTGATATCTCCGGAAAACGTTGATCACCCGATGGTGCCAGCCAAATCTTGACTTGCACCTTACAACCGAAGCTGGGAATGTGTAGTTGAATCAAACCCTCATATTCCCGCTATGAAAGAACTCTTCGATGCATGGAAGGAAGTGGATCGCAACAAGGTCGCGGCCCTGCTCAGCGTGGTTCCCGGACTGGGTCATTTGTATAAACATCACTACATGGCCGGCGCCGGCATCCTGACCGCGGGAAACGCGATCATGGTTTTCGTCGCACTCTGGCTTGGCATCGCCACGCTGGGTCTGGCCCTGATCGTGGTGCCAGCGGTGTGGTTCGCGATGATCGCCTGCTCCGCTTATTATGCGTCCGACGAACATGGCAATCATCCATGGCTGCACGTCTGGGATTATCGTCGCGGCAAGTTGAAGATGCTCGCGAAAAAGGTCTGATCCGGTTTTCCCGAAATGAAACTTGGTGCGGGCCGGGACGACGGTTATTTCTAGGTCAACCCATGACTTCGAACGCCACGCACAAGCATCTTTTCTATTTGGAAATGGCAAAGCTGCTGGAGGCGGGATTCGACATCCGCAAGGCAGCGGCCGTGCTGATGGATACGAAACTGCCGCCGGCCCAGGCGGCGCTGCTGAAGGATCTGAATCACGGCCTGGAAGCGGGCCAATCGATCACCGCGGCGTTCGGCAGGGACACCCGGGAAATCACCGGACTGGAGCGCAACATCATTGGTGCGGGCGAACGCGGTGGAAAACTGGCACCCGCATTCCAGCATCTGGCGGACTATTTCGGGATGCTGGCCTCCGCCCGCGATGCGGCGGTGAAGGGCATGATCTATCCGATCACGGTGCTTCATTTCGGCATCATCCTCGCCATCGTTCCCGCCGCCCTGATGAAGGGTGAGCAGAGTGTCGGAGAAATCCTCGGCGGCCTGTTGGTGACGCTGTTGATGGTCTATGTCGCGGCCTTCGTCATTTTCCTGGCGATCCGCGCCGTGCTGAGGATGGCACCGGAAAGCCCCGGGACCGACCGCCTGCTCAACCGCATTCCCTGGATCGGAAAAGCGCGCCGCAACATGGCGATGGCGCGGTTCTGCAAGGTCTATCACTCCTGCATCCTTGCCGGCATTTCGATGGGAGAAACGGTGCAACTGGCTTCCGACGCTTCACGCAGCGGAGTGATCAGCGAGGCCGGAATCAATTTGGCGAAGGCCGCGAAAGCGGGAGAGGCGCTCGGCCCGCGGTTCATGGCGGACGATGCGTTTCCGAAGGCCTTTTCCCGCTCCTACTCGACAGGTGAAGAAGCCGGCACCTTGGACAAGGACCTCGCGAACTGGTCGAGCCTTTTCCAGGACGATGCCGAATCCAGTGCGAAAACGGCCTCCGTGATGGTTCCCAAGGTGCTGTATTTCTTCATCCTCATGTTCGTCGCCTGGCGGATCATCGGATTCTTCGGCGACTACTACGGCAATCTCGACAAGATCGGCGAGTGAGCGGCCAAGGCTGCTTTCAACCAACTCCGCCCGCCAAAAGAAACGCCCGATCCCCTGTGAAGAGGATCGGGCGCTTTTGAAAAACGTTATGAGGAAAACGCCGGATTACCAGCGACCGCCGCCACCGCCGCCGCCGCCACGGCGATCACCGCCGCCGCCACCGCCGCCTTTGTAGCCACCGCCACCGCCGCCGCCTTTATAGCCGCCGCCACCGCCGCCGCCATATCCGCCGCCGCCGCCGCCGCCACCGTAGCCGCCACCACCGCCGCTTGGACGGGATTCCTTGGGCTCGGAAGCATTCACGCGGAGAGCACGACCGTTGTAGTCGTATTCGTTGAGAGCCTCAATGGCTGCGTTCAACTGGGATTGATCACCGAGGGTCACGAAGGCGAAGCCTTTGGATTGGCCGGTCTCACGGTCGGTGATGATTTTGACCCGTTCAACAGGTCCAAAAGCGGCGAAGAGGCCGGAGACGTCTCCTTCAGTAGCGGTGTAAGGCAGGTTGCCCACGTAAATGTCCATTTGATTCAGTTCTATTGACGCCATGATGATTCAACACTTCGTCGGATCATGGC
The DNA here is from genome assembly GCA_040388015.1 of Verrucomicrobiota bacterium. Taxonomy (GTDB): domain Bacteria; phylum Verrucomicrobiota; class Verrucomicrobiia; order Verrucomicrobiales; family Akkermansiaceae; genus Luteolibacter. The sequence goes on from JAZKCQ010000072.1 coordinate 15,759, forward strand.
GTCACAGATCAAATAAAGAGCGATTTAACAAACTTTCGCCGTTCAATCGACGTGTGTGTAGGCTGGGTGGAAACGCATTAGCAACAATTCATTTTATTTATATTTTCCGAATCCCCATCTTCCATGGCTTGGCGGCCACGGTCTATCCGGGGGTTTTGGGTTTGACTTTCAACGCCGGGAAAGTCATTCAATCCGGACTTTAAGGATTATCGAATCAGAAAAAGGCCCGATCTTTTTAAAATTCGTCCGTTCTTGAAATGCCATAATGGAGAATCCGGACCATGCCTCGCTAGTAGGACAGCGACGCGGACATGATCAAGTTTCCACTGCCTGCTCCATCCTCTTGTGCCTCCAGAGAATTGTCGCTCCACCGTCCCTTGTTTATGTCCGCTCCCATCCATCCGGTCTGCGTTCGTCCCTTGCGCATCGCCCTTTTCCTAATCGCAGGCTTCATCGGACTGCCTCCGCGCTCCCAAGCGCAGGTCGACCCTGAGATCAACAAGGAGGTCTGGAAGCAGAAATACGGCGTGCTCGACGCACAGATGGACCAGCTCCCGCCCTATGCTGGCTGGCTGGATCAGGATGCCGACGGCGATGGGGTGGAAAACCGCAGCGAGTTTCTCGCAGGCACCAATCCCTTCAAAAAGCTGCCCACGGACGCGAATTTCCGTCCGCCGGAAGTGGCGGCGAACCCTTCAACCCTTTCCCTCACCTTTCCGACCGTCCCCGGCAAACTCTACGGAGCGGAAAGCAGCGAATCCCTGGTGGATGCCTGGTCCAAAGGCACGCTCCCCAGCGTCACCGGAGATGGGACGGACAAGACCCTCGTCGTTCCGAAAAGCGCGGGAAAGTTCTTCCACATCACGGTGACCGATCAGGCGACACAGGGTGACCAGGTCAGCGATTGGGCGAAGCATGTGCTGGGTTACTCGATGGGATCGCCGATCCATGCGCAAACCGGCTTCACCCACACCTCGCTGGCCGCGAACCTCCAACAGCAGAACCTCCTCACTCTCGCCGCCATCGATACCGCCGGAACTCAACCGTCGGACAATACAACACCGGCGGGCGACTACGGTCTGATCCGGGTGACCCGCTCGGGCCACATTCTGGTGGGCGACATCACCGTCCCGCTGACAAAAACCGGCACCGCGGTGGAAGGTGTCGATTACGCCCCGCTCCCCGCTTCCGTCACATTCCCGGCGGGCGTCAACTCCCTAGACATCAGGATCACGCCGCTCTTCAACGCCGGCCGCACCAGCAGCGCCACCGTTTTTCTCGCCGCAAGCGCGCCTGAAAACTCCGCGGCCGACGGAAACTACACGCTCGGCACCCCCTCCTCCGCCGGTGTCACGCTGTACCCCGCGAACAATCCCGCGGGCACCGGCCTCACCGGAAACTATTACAACGGTTCCAACGCTGCCCACACCCATCTGATGAATTTCGGCGGCCTGGCAGCGAACTATGTTTACACCAAGGCGAGCGGCACCTCCGGCACCGCGATCATCACCTACTCCGGAACCCCCGTCTCGCCGATCGCGGTGGGCACCTTGGTCCGGCTGCAGTTCACCTCCAACACGCTGAATGTCGCGCCGTATAACACGCCGACGACCTACACGGTCATCGCTCCCGTCACGGCCACCTCTTTCGCCGTCGCCATCACCGGAACAGCGGTTCCCAACAACAGCTCGGGCACCCCGTCCGTGGTCATCGGCTCTTTCAACGGCCCGGTGACACGTTCCGCGCCCAACATCGACTTCACCTGGGGAAATGGAAATCCCAATGGCAACGCCTCGATAAACGCCGACAACTACTCGGTGGTCTGGCAGGGATTCCTATCACCTGCGACCACCGGAAATTACACTTTCCGCCTTGATGCGGATGATAGGGCCCGCGTGCTGATCGATACCGGCGCGGGTTTCCAACAGATCCTCGAAAACGGCTGGGACACCGCGGCGACCGGCGGCTACAAGCTCAGCCAGGCCATCGCATTGACCATTCCCGCCGCTCCGGCCAACCGCTATCCGATCCGTGTCGAGTTCGCTGAAACCACCGGCTCCTCCAAGTGCAAACTCCAATGGCAGATCAACTCCGGATCGTTCACGGACATTCCCCAGACCGTTGTTTTCACCGACAACACCGGCACCACCACCAACTGGAACGGCACTTACTATAACAACTCCACTTTCACCCTACCTGTCGCCAAGTCCCAACCTGACGCCGCTTCCATCACCGGCGGCGGTGCCGATTGGTTGACCGGCTCGCCCGATCCGCTGATCTTCCATAACAACTTCTCCACCCGCTGGTTCGGCCAGGTGCTTCCCCAGTATTCACAGACCTATTTCTTCGTCGCCAAGGCCAACGAAGGCTCGAAGGTGTGGATCAACAACCAGCTCATCATCGATAAATGGAGCGGATCCAGCGGATCGGATCAGACCGGTTCCATCGCTCTCCAGGCAGGGGTGCTTTATGATCTCAGGATGGAATCCTATGAAGTTTCCGGCACTTCCGAAGCCCACCTTTCCTGGTACAGCCAGGATCAGGCGAAACAGATCGTCCCCACCAACCGGCTCTTCCCCACCAGCACCGGAACCACTCCGCTCGCAGGAAATCCTCCGGCAGGCCTGCCCGCCATCACCAGCCCGACCAATCCGGTCTTCGTCCTCGGCTCGAGCCCTTCGTTCAGCCTGCCGCTCACCGGCAGCAACGGCGGAACATTCACCGCCAGCGGACTTCCACCGTGGCTGACACTCGTGAACGGGGTGCTCAGCGGGACCCCGCCGGCCGCCGGGATCTATCAATTCACCCTGACCACCACCAATTCCGCCGGTTCGGGCAGCGTGGTGCTCACGCTGGAAGTCCTGGCCGCCGAAGGAACGCTCACCCGCGAACTTTGGACCACCGGAGTGACCGGCCCCGCCCTCGCCAACGTCCCATGGACCAACACCCCTTCGTCCAGCGACACGATCACCACCGCCGAAGACACGGAGACCACCTACGCCGCCAACACCGGCGAACGCCTCCGGGGCTATTTCACCGCACCCGCCACCGGGAATTACTATTTCTGGATCGCCGCCAGCAACGTGGCCGAGCTGTGGATTTCCAACGATTCGGAAGCCGTGAACAAGGTCCGCCGCGCTTATGTCACCGGACCGGCCGGGACCGCCGCCCGGACCTGGGATGCCCAGCCGAACCAAAAATCGCAGTGGCTTTCCCTGACCGCCGGAAAGAAATATTACCTCGAGGCGCTCCACAACACCGGCGCCAGCGGCTCCGGCAATCATCTGTCCGTCGCGTGGTTTCTCGATCCGACGGGCAACACCCCCGGTCCGATCGCGAACAACAGCCCTCCCGCCGCAGCGGTCATCGGCGGCATACTGCCAGGCCACTCGATCTCGCCCTGGGACAACCCGCCGACCACCACCGTGCCCGGCACGCTCTACGTCACGAATCTCCAGGGCGCGGCCGGACTCAACAACATCACCGGCACCGGCGGATCCTTCCTGCGGGTGAACGGCAGCACCGCCGTTCTCCAGCTGAACTACTCAGGTCTGACGTCCGGCATGATTTCGAAAAAAATCTATGACAGTGCGGATCAGGTCATCTTCGACATCGGCGCTCAGGAAAAGAACTACCCCGCCCTGAAAACTTCCGACGGCGGCCACACCTGGAACATGCAAGCGTCCGACCTGGCCGCGCTCAACAACGGCGGGGTCCGCATTGAAATCGCCACCATCAATCACCCCGGCGGCGAGCTTTCCGGCACTTTCGGCAAAACCGCCGGCTCGCAGACCGCGCCCGCCGTTCCGGCATCCCCCGCCTGGCCGGATCAACATGCGTCCAGCGACGCGGCGAATTCACGGTTCCTTTCCCAAGCGACTTTCGGGCCGAGTCCCGCCGACATGGCCGAGGTCAAAGCCAACGGTTACCGCCCGTGGATCGAAAGCCAGTTCACCGCGCCCATCACGAAGAACGTTCCCTACATCCTGGAAAATCTCAGCGCCGATCCGCAGAACCCCTACGGCAGCACGCTGATGTTCAATTCCTGGTGGAAGAATTCCGTGACCGCGCCGGACCAGTTGCGCCAGCGCGCCGCGTTCGCCTTGAGTGAGATCCTTGTCGTCTCCGACACCGGCCCGCTGAACAACAACGGCCGCGTCCTCGCCGACTACTACGACACCCTGTTGGATTACAGCTTCGGAAATTTCCGGGACATCCTCAAGCAGGTCACCCTGAGTCCGGCGATGGGCGTCTATCTCGACATGCGCGCCAATGCCGCGGGCAGCATCATCACCGGGCTGCACCCTAACGAAAATTACGCCCGCGAGATCCTCCAGCTGTTTTCCGCCGGCCTCTACCGGACATGGCCCGACAGCACCCTGATTCTCGATTCCAAGGGCAACGCCGTGCCGACCTACGATCAGAGCGTCATCACCGGCATGGCCCGCGTCTTCACCGGTTGGAACTGGGGCCAGGCGCTTCAAGGCAGCGGCCGCCTGCCCACCAGCTTCAGCCCGGGGACCAACTACCTCGATCCGATGGTGCTCGTGCCCGCGAGGCATGAGTCCGGCAGCAAGATCCTGCTGGACAATGTCATCCTGCCTCCCGCCACGAACACCGATTCCGCCACCACGCTGACCGATTCCAATCCCATCTCCATCCAGACCACCGATCCGGTGGCGGGCCCCGGCAATCTGGTGACCACTCCCATCAGCAACCAGTACGACCTGAACGGCCTGAAAGATCTCGAAGCCACGCTGGACAACATCATGGCGAATTCCGCCGTCGGCCCGTACATCTGCCGTCAGCTGATCCAGCGCCTGGTGACCAGCCATCCGAAACCGGAATACATCCACCGGGTGGTCCTCGCCTTCAACGGGGAACGGAACGTCGACGGCACGGCCACGGGCGTCCGCGGCGACATGAAGGAGGTCTTCCGCGCCATCCTGCTAGACCACGAGGCGCGCAGCACCACGGCCGCCGCGGATCCGAAGTTTGGAAAACAACGCGAACCCCTGCTCCGCGTCACCGGTCCGGCACGGGCGTTTCCCGCGGCCAATTTCCCCAACAGCACCTACGCCCAGAGCGGGTCGGGCAGCATCCTCATCACCACCCCCTCCAACCACCGCCTGATCTCCGGCGACAGCGTCCGGCTCTCCAACTTCGTGGATTCCGGCGGCTCCTCCAGCCAGCTTCCGACGACACAGACTTACCAGATCGGGAACGTGACGCCGAATTCGTTCACGGTGAACAACAACGCCACCAGCACTCTTCCCTACACCGTTTCGGGAAACACCGCGGTCATCGATGCCACGGGATTGGCGGAAAACGACCGGGCCTATCTGAAGTTCACGACCGGTGGCTTGGCCGGCGGAACTTATGACGGGATCTACACCATCGGCGCGCCATCCGGAGCGAAGTTCACGGTGACCCTCGCTTCGGCTCCCGCCAGCACCACCGGCGGCTCCTGCCTGGTTCCGAAACTGGCCAGCGGCTACAACGTGACCACCACGACAGGGGTGCAGACCATCACGATCCAGACCTCGGGAAGCCACAACCTGACCGCAGGCGATTCCGTGCAGCTTAAATTTCTCGTCACCAACACGCCGCTCCCCGCCGCTAACGGAGTTTACGCCGTCACCAGTGTTTCCGGCCCCAACTCCTTCAAGGTCACCCCGCCCGTCGCCATCACCAACGGCTCGCAGGGAAGCAGCAGCGTGACGGTTTACCCGCTCAAGGGATCCCAGTGGACGCGCAACGGCACGGTCCATGTCCAGCTCAGCACCTGGGGGATCGGCACCACTCCGACGAACCTCAACCAGACGCCGCTGAACTCGACCACCGTCTTCAACTTCTTCTATCCGGACTACCAGTATCCCGGCCCCATGGCACAGGCCGGAATGACCACGCCCGAGTTCCAGCTCACCAATGATTCCAACACGATGAACCTCACCAACCTCATCACCCAGGGAACCTTGACGAACAACAACGGCAACACCGCCGGCTACATCACCTTCTTCGGATCCAACTCCATCACCCTCGACCTCGCTCCCTACATGACCGCCGGCCAGACGAGCGACGCGAACATTCCGGCGCTGATCGACAGCCTCTCCGTCCTGCTCATCGGCGACAATCTCAGCGGTCCCGTGAAAACCGCCATCTCCAGCTACGTCGCCAACACGGTCAGCTACCCCTACACCACGCCCGCTCCCACCGCCACCCAGATGCGGGACCGCGTGCGCGCCATCGTCCATCTGATCGTCACGTCCGCCGAATACGCCATCCAGAAATAGTCCGACCATGAAAAGCGAATTCCACATCCCCTACATTTCCCGTCGCAATTTCCTCCAGCGTTTCGGAGCGGGGGCCTTGGGCACCACCGTGCTGGCGCGGACCATCGGCGAACTGAAATTCCTCAACTCCGCCATGGCCCAGGGAGCGCCGCCGAGCGATTACAAGGCGCTCATCTGTGTCTTCCTCAACGGGGGGAATGACGCCAACAACATGATCATCCCGACCATCCCGGCGGAGTGGGAAAACTATGCCGCGATCCGCTCCCCGGTGCTCGCCATCCCCAACATCATCGCCGGCGATCCCGCGACCGCCCTGCCGCTGCTCTCGCGAAACGGCACGGCGGGCTACCCGGCGGCAGACTATCATGACTACGGATTCCACCCCGCGATGCCGGAAATGCAGGCGCTTTTCAACGCCGGAGTCGTCGCCCCGGTGTTCAACGTCGGCACCCTCAGCTTCCCACTGACAAAGGTCCAATACAGCACGAACAGCGTGCCGCGTCCGCCCCAGCTTTTTTCCCACAGCGACCAGCAGACCCAGTGGCAGACCTCGCTGCCCGACCAGCCCTACACCAGCGGCTGGGGCGGCCGCATCGCGGATCTTTTCACCGCCGCTAACTACAACATCGGCGGCGGGATCTCGATGGCCGTCACCCTCGCAGGTTCCAACATTTTCGAAGTCAGCAACAGCAACCTCGCCCCGCCCTACGCCATCACCACCGGCGGCGCGGTGCAGCTCAGCGGCTTCAGCGGAAACGCCAACAACGGAAAACCCAACGCCCCGCGAAGGACCGCGCTGGACTCGATTCTCACCACGAACAAAGGCTCCTCGAACATGCAGACCAAGGCCTATGCGGAGATTTTCGACCATTCCATCGACCAGGCCGAATCCCTGACCACCGCTCTCGCCACCAATGCCAGCGCACCCTGGCTCACCCGGTTCACCACCACCATCACCACGCCCAACGGCGGCCCCACCTTCAGCTCCGGACTGATGAGCCAGATGAAAATGGTCGCCCGTCTCATCGATCTCGGCAGCCGCCCCGTCGCCAGCGGCGGCCTCGGCATGAAGCGCCAGATCTTCTTCATCCAGGTCGGCGGCTACGACACCCACACCAACCAGACCAACAACCAGGGCTCCACCACCACCGACAACGCGAAGGTCATCCTCGGCGACCATGCGAACCGCCTCGCCGATCTGAGCAAGACGATGAACGCGCTCTATCAGGCCCTTTCCGACATCGGCCGTCCGGTCGGCTCGCCCGCCGGCACCGCGCTGCTGAAGGACAGCGTCACCGCCTTCACCGCCAGCGATTTCTCACGCACCTTCCCGGCCAACGGCTACGGCAGCGACCACGGCTGGGGCGGTCACCAGTTCGTCATGGGCGGCGCCGTCAAAGGCGGGGCGACCTACGGAAAATTCCCGACCCTGGCCGTGAACGGTCCGGACGACACCAGCACCGGCCGCTGGATCCCCACCACCGCGGTCGATCAATACGCCGCCACCATCGCCAGTTGGTTCGGCGTCGATTCGGACGGCATCGAGACGGTCTTCCCCAACCTCGGCCGCTTCTCCACTCCGAATCTCGGCTTCCTCTGACATGAGATCATGGAAAGCCATCGTCATCGCCATCCTCGCGCTGGTCGTCATCGGAAACTGGATCATCTTCCGGCCTGAACCCACCCCTCCCCCGCCATCCGCTGCTCCGGAAACCAGGCAGGCAGAGCCATCCGTTGCCGAGATGGCCCCAGGTCCCGATTCCGCACCGGCCGCAAGGCTCTCCAACCCGGACACGCCGAAACCAAGGACCGAGGAATCCCGGGCCGCCAGCCGGCGTGAGCTGGAAAGCCCCCTTGTTTCGTCCTATCCGCCCAGCACCCCGGCGCACCGTAAAGCCGCGGATTCCGATCCGGAGATCACCGCCGACTTCGACCAGGTTTCGCTCATGTTCCGCGCCTACCGTGCCCTCACCGGTGAGAACCCAATCGGCAACAATGCCGAGATCATGAAAGCGCTCAACGGCGGAAACCCCAAGGGAGCCCAACTTGGCCCGCCGGACGGCCGGGGATTGAATGAGAAAGGCGAGCTGACCGACCGCTGGGGCACGCCCTACTTCTTCCATGCTCTCACCAAGGACCTGATGGAGATCCGCTCCGCCGGCCCGGATCAGCGGATGTGGAACGAGGACGATCTCATCGGAGATTAGGCCCGCCGTTTTCTCAGGAAGACGAACCCCGCCATCCCTATCAGCCAGAGCCCCGCCGCCGCCGGCTCGGGCACCACGGTGTAGGTCACGATGAGTTGCGCCGCCGGCGTCTGGCCACCGGGTTGCTCCCTGGCCCCGAAGCGCCGGGCGCTGCCGAGCGCCGCCTCGCCCTGGCTGACCAGGATGAATCCGAAGTTCGATGACGGATCATTCTGCCAGGCAGTGACATCGGCGAGCAGCTCGGGCGTCGATGACCAGAGATAGCCACCCACATCACCGATGGCTGTCGTGGCGCTCGCCGTTTCCTGATAATCCACACCGATCAAGCCCCCCGGAGTGCCCCACGACGAGGTGCCGTAGTGCCGCTCGTTCCATGTCGCATCGCCCGGCAGGGCGGTCGAGCCGGTGACATTGCTGCCGTTCCCTTCCCCCCAACTCACGAAAAGCCGGTGCAGGTTGAAATCCGAATTCGCCGGTCCGCTGTGCTGATCGGGATCCGGCTTCCGGGTGACATACAGGGAAACCTCCACTCCGGTCACCACCGCATCTGCCGGGAGGGTACTGAGATCGAAGCGGAACAGAGCCCGGGAGCGCGAGTACTGCTGATTCGTCCCCGCCACCAGCGTCGTCCCGCCCAGATCGGAATCCGGCTTTGCCTCGAACATCGAGGTGTCCGACACCGCGGAAAAAGAAACCGTCGCCGCCGCCAGCCGCGAACAGAAGAGCGGAAGAACAAGCATCCGACAGGTGATGGAAATCCGGGTGCCGCTTGTCTTCATCTGCAGGGAAAGTGCCTGAAACCCGCCACCCGTTCAAGGCATGAATCCCTATCAGCCGAGCCCCGCGCGGCCGGCCGATTGGAGATTGTGAAACCCCTGAAAACGGGCCATCGTCGCGCCATGCACTCTTCACGCATCGCGGCGCTTCTTGGATTTCTCCTGACCATGCCGGTTCTCGCGCAGATCGAAATCCCCGCCAACCCGACGGTCACTCCCAAGAAATTCACCACCCGCTCCGTGGGTGGCGGAGTGGATCCCGGAGTTTCCGTCGATTCCACCAAAACGGCCGGTGCCAACCTGCGCCATGTCACCCACATCGTGCTCCATGACAGCCGCCTGTGGACGAGTGCCGATGGAAGGCCTCTCGAAGCCAAGCTCATCGCCTTCGAGGATCTCGTCGTGGAGGCTCCCCAGGGCTCCGCCCAGCCCGTGATGCCGGCCCCGCCGGCGAACCCCACCGTCACGCGAGACGGCAAGGTCCGATTGTTAGCGAACAAGAAGCCCGTCGAAATCGCCCTTGAAAAACTGAGCCAGGCGGACCGGGAACTCATCGAGGGGATCAAGGCCGCTCTCGCCAAAAAAGCGGCGGCGGGACGATGAGCGACTGCTAATCCTTCGCGGACTTCGGATCCAACGCGTCGCGCAGTCCGTCGCCGAGGAAATTGAGGGCGAACAGGGTCGTGGCGAAGAAGAGCGTGGGGAAGAACAGCAGCCAGGGATTGGAGAGCATGCGGTTGGCTCCTTCGTCGATGAGGATGCCCCAGGAGCTGTAGGGGGGCTTCACTCCGAGGCCCAGGAAGGAGAGCGTGGCTTCCAACAGCATCACGCCGGGGATGGTGAGGGTCGTGTAAACGATGATCGGCCCGAGGGTGTTAGGAAGGATGTGGCGGAAGAGGATGCGCAAGTGGCCGAGGCCCAGCGAACGGGCGGCTTCGACGAATTCCTGCTTCGCGATGCTCTGGACCTGCGCGCGCACGATCCGGGAAACGGTCAGCCACGAGAGCGCGCCGATGGCGATGAACAGCGGAACGAGCGTGGTGATGGGCTCGACCCAGGCGATGGTCTTGTTGATCACCGCGCTGTCGCTGCCGGGAGGACTGAACCAGCCGACGACCATGGTGGTCAGCTTCGAGGTGAGCGGATCCAGTGTTTTTCCCAACAAAATGACGATGATCAGGAACGGCAGGGCGTAGAGGATATCGACGATGCGCATCATCAGCGCGTCGGTCTTGCCACCGGCGTATCCGGAAAACGCGCCCCAGAAGACGCCGATGGTGACGGACACGAAAGTGGTGATGAGACCAACGGCGATGGAAATGCGCCCGCCGGAAAGCACGCGGGAGAGAATGTCGCGGCCGAGGTGATCGGTGCCGAACCAATGGCCGGCGGACGGAGGAAGGTTTTTATCAGGCAGGCTCTGGAGGTCGGGATTCTGGATGAGGCCGGGAACGGCCGGCAGGATGATGCAGGCGGCGATGATGAGGAAGAGCGCGACCACGCTGACCGTGGCGGCGCGGTTGCGGATGAGCCGGTGGCCCGCATCTCTCCAGAGTGAGCTGCTAGGTTCGTGTGAGACTTCGGACATGGAAAGGTTGGGGATGGATGGTTGATTGCCGACGGGAAGAGAAGAGGGGGTCGATGGCGTTGCGTTCTTTCCATCAGCCCTCGACTCCCTGCCATCAGCTCTTCCTGAGCCGCGGATTGAGCCAGAGGCCGAGGAGGTCGGTGAGGAAATTCGCGATGATGATCAGGGTGCCGTAGAGCATGACGCTGCCGAGGATGACGGGCGCGTCGCCGACCTCGATGGCTTTGACGAAATGCATGCCGAGACCCGGCATGGCGAACACGCTCTCGATCACCACCGAGCCGGAAATGATTCCCGCGAAGGCGGGACCGATGAAGGCGACCGCCGGGATGATGCCGCCGCGCAGGCAATGGCGGATGAGGGTGCGGAAGCTGCCGAGACCTTTCGCCTTGGCGGTGCGGATGTAGTCCTGGCTGAGGATTTCCAACATCCCCGCGCGGGTCAGGCGCGAAAGATAGGCGGCGGTCGCGAGGCCGAGCGTCACGGCGGGCAGCACCCACGAGGTCGGGTCGGTCGGATCCCACCCCATCGCGGGCAGCAGGTTCATGCGGCGGCCGAACTGATCCGCCAACAGCGGTCCGACAACAAACGCGGGAATGCAAATTCCGATCATCGCCAGCGCCATGGCCGAGTAATCCATGGGCGTGTTTTTCTTCCACGCGGCGATCACGCCAAGAGGAATGCCGATGATCATGGCGATGCACATGGCGGCGATGCCAAGCCGGAACGAAACGGGAAACGCCTGTGATATGATTTCCGTCACCTCGCGCCCTTCAAGCCGCAAGCTGACGCCCGGGTCGCCTTGGAGAAGGTTCCTGAGCGCCCGGTAATACTGGATGTGGACCGGTTGATCGAGTCCGTAGTAGGCTTCGATTTTCAAACGGATGTGTTCGGGAATGGCTTTTTCCGCCGATTTGAAGGGACCTCCCGGAAGCGCCTTGATCAGGAAGAAGGTGGTGGTGAAAAGCACGAACAGGACGAGGATGCCCTGGAGGAAGCGGCGGAGAAGGTTCGCGAACATGAAAAATATCGGTTAGGCTCAGCGTTCGAGACGGATCGCCTCCCACGGATGGTTGTCGAGCAGCAGCGGATGCCAGCCCTTGACCGCGGGACTGAGCAGGTAGTTGCGGGACTGATAGGAAATCGGCAGGATCGGCTGCGCGTCCATCAGCAGCGCCTCCGCCTGACGGAAGAGGGCGAAGCGCTCGACCGGGTCCGCTTTCAAAGCGGCCTCACGCAGGAGTTTCTCATACCGCGCATCGCTCCAACCGGTGTTGTTGTTGCCATTTCCCTCGGTCCACATGTTGAGGAAGGTGGTCGGGTCGAGGTAGTCGCCGATCCAGCCGGCGGAGGCCATGTCGAAGTTCAGCGATTGCTGCGCGCTGATGTAGGAGCCCCAGTCCATGTTCTGGATGTTGACCCGGATGTTGAGATGCTTGTTCCACATCGCCTGGAGCGCTTCGGCACCCGCCCGGGCGGAGGGACGGGCGATGAGCATCGAGAAGACGGGGAAACCCTGGCCGTTCGGGAAACCGGCCTCCGCCAGCAGCTGGCGGGCTTTTTCCGGATTGAAGGACAGCTTGGCTTCGGGTTCGTAGTTCCCCATCTTCGGGGTCAGCGATTGGGCGGGAAAAAATCCCTCCATGATGTATTCGCAGATCTGGTCACGATCAAGCGTGAGCGACAGCGCCTGCCGGACGCGCGGATCGGAAAGCGCCGGACGCGTCGTATTGATGCGGACGAACGTGCTGCCGACGTATGGCTCCTGCCGGAGGAATTCGGGTTCGTTCTTTTTCACGGTCCGGATCAGATCGGACGGAAGCTGATAAGTCGTATGGAGCTGGCCGGAGAGGAACGCCCGGGTCTCGGTGTAGGGATTCTCAATCGGATAGAAACGGATGCCGTTGAGCCCCACGCTTGCGGCGTTCCAGTAGTGGGGGTTGCGTTTCACCTCGATGAAATCGTGGAACCGCCACTCGGTGATCTTGAAAGCCCCGTTGCCCACCAGATAGGGCAGCACGCTCCATTTCGTGAAGCGGTCGGTCATTTTTCCATGCTGGAGCACGACATGCCGCGGCACCGGGAACCAGGTGTAGTGCCGCGTCAACGACGGCAGGTAGGGCACCGGCTCGCGCAGCTTGAGCTCGAGCGTGAAGTCATCCACCGCCCTGACTCCGACCTGCGAGAAGTCGGTGATCTGCCCCTTGTTGAAGGCTTCGGCATTCTCGAGGAAATAGAGCATCTCCGCATACGGCCCGGCGAAATCGGGGTGCAGCAGGCGGTTGTAGGCGAAAACGAAATCCTGCGCGGTCACCGGCGCGCCGTCCGACCATTTTCCTTCGGGCTGGAGGCGGAAGATCCACCCGGTCATGTCCGCGTTGTGTTCCCAGGAAACCGCCGCACCGGGCAGGGTCGCGTCATCCTGCGAGGGATCCGCCCCGACCAGGCCCTCGAACAATGCGTTGACGATCTTGCTCTCGACCACCCCCGTCACCAGCTGATGGTCCAGCGCTTTCGGTTCCGCGGAATTTCCCACCAGCAGGATGCCCTCGCGGTTGGCGCGTTCGACCTGGGTTTCCTTCTGACAGGAAGCGAGTAGCAAACAAACGGGGAATGAGATCAACAACAAGCGGCGGAGCATCACGGAGCGGAGGATGACGGACTTGATGCGCATTGCAGGCCAATTCTTGGAAAATCGGATCTTCATCAAGAAGGATTTCCCATTTTGGGAAATTCTCGAGGTCTGGCTCATGAAGCGGCGGAATGCTTGCCGGGCAACGGGTCGGGGCTTGCAACATCCCTTCCTGCGATTAAAACCACTGGCGACAACGTTGTGAAAAGTTACTTTCTCCGCCGCCTCCTGCTGATTCCACCGACTTTGATCGGGATCACGCTGCTGGTGTTCACGATCACCCGCTTCGTCCCCGGCGGCCCCATCGACCGGATGCTCCAACAGGCGGCCGAAGGCAACAAGGGCAAGAGCGGCTCATCCTCCGGCTCCAAGGGGGGGCTCAGCGACGAACAGCTGGAGGAGCTGGAAGAGGACTACGGTCTCGATAAGAACACGCTCACCGCCTATGGCCAGTGGCTGGGTGTTTTTCCACGCGAGGTTCAGATTTCAAAAGGCGAGTTCGACATCCAGTCGGATGAAACGATCGGCGGCTCGATCGACGGAAAAACCACCGCCCTGCTTGTCTTGAAAGGCGACGGGCGGCTCGTCCACGTCAGGCGCGAGGGCGGGAAAGTTGTTTCCGCCACGTTTTCCGACACGGGAAATCCCGTCGCCGGCGAGAATTGGAAAATCCGTTATGAAACCGAGGCGGACCGCCAGGAGCGCTATCTCCGCAGGAACTCCGGCACCACCGAGAAGCCGGGCTATCGCGATCGCGCGGTCGTTTTCAAATCGCGCTTTTCCGGACTCCTCCAAGGCAACCTCGGGCGGTCGATGGTGTATGGCGATCCCGTGGCCGAAATGATCGCCAGCCGCATGCCCGTCGCCGTTTACTTCGGTCTTCTCACCGCGCTCATCACCTATGCCGTGTGCCTGCCGCTCGGAGTGCTGAAGGCGCTGAAACACCGCACGTTCATCGATTCCGCGAGCTCGGTGCTGATCTTCCTGGGCTACTCGATCCCGGGCTTCGCGCTCGGTGCGATCCTGCTCGTCCATTTCGGGGCGCGGGCAAATCTGTTCCCGCTCTTCGGCCTGACGAGCGCGGACTTCGGCGAGATGAATCGTTGGGACCAGCTAAAGGATCTGGCCCATCACACGGTCCTGCCGCTCACCTGCTACATCGTCGGCGGATTCGCCATGCTGACCATGCTGGTGAAGAACAATCTGATGGACAATCTCGCGTCGGACTACGTCCGCACCGCCGTCGCCAAGGGCACCAGTTTCCGCGGTGCGGTCTTCGGCCATGCGTTTCGGAATTCCATGATCCCCGTCGCCACCAGCCTCGGTGGCCTGATCACCATTTTCGTCAGCGGATCGATGCTCATCGAGCGGGTCTTCGACATCCAGGGCTTCGGCCTGCTGCAGTTCCAGTCCGTCGTCGAACGCGACGTGCCCGTGATCATGGGAACCCTCACCATCGCGGCGCTGCTGACGCTGGTGGGCAATGTCATTTCAGACCTCACCGTCGCGCTGGTCGATCCGCGCATCAAATTCGAGTAGCATGAGGCGGATCACCGGAGTTCTTCTAACCCTTCTGGGAGCCGTCGCCATCGCCGGCGAGATCAAGGGCATCGCGTTTCCCACCGCGCGCTGGTTTTTTGAAACGAGCCGGCAGGTCCCGTGGTTGAAATCCGGCGACTTCCCGTGGTTCGGCTGGGTGGCATCGGCGCTGATGATTCTTGCAGGTCTGACGATGATCGTCCGCTCGTTCACCGGCGGCCCGCCGAATCCGGTGACGGTGAGGCGGGTCAGGCGCTTCCGTGAAATCAAGCGCGGCTATTACTCGCTGCTCATTCTGCTGGGGCTCTTCGGCCTCGCCGCGCTCGACCAGATCATCGTTGGAAAGCGAGCGCTCGCCGTCGAGCAGGACGGCAGATGGTGCTTTCCGGCATTCATCCCCGGCGAGTTGAAAAACAAGGATTTCGGCATCGAAGGCGCGCGCGCCGAAGCCCCCGCCAACTACCGCGACCTGAAGCGCGATTTCAACGCCGCTGGCAAAGGTCGCGTCATCCTGCCCCTCGTCCCCTACGATCCCACCGGCGACACGCTCGCCCCGCGCTCGCGCTCCATGGAGCAGCGGAACGGGATCTATCATGAAGGCCATGCCAAGGAGCGCTACTTCGGCCTCGCCGCGAAGTACTACGATGTCGACGAAGCGCGCATGCACCTCCGCTACACCCTCCGGCGCGGGCTGCTCAATGGTCCGGTCGATGGCTGGGATGAAACCGGCATGCCCGTTTACAGCGCCGAATACCGCGACGGACAACTCGTCTCGGACAAATACAACGACTCCGGTGACAAGGCCGATTTCCTCGCCTTGAAAACCAGCGGCATCCGCGCGGTGAAATACCACCCCGCCCCGCCGCTTCCCGAAACCGGCAACTGGCTCGGCACCACTTCCCAAGGCTACGACCTCGTCGCCTACCTCTACGGCGGCCTCCAGGTGAATCTCAAGGCCGCGCTGATCTTCCTGCCCCTCGTCTATCTGATCGGCATCACCATCGGCATGCTCATGGGCTATTTCGGCGGATGGTTCGATCTGGTCGCCGACAGGCTCATCGAGATTTTTTCAAACATCCCGTTCCTGTTCGTCATCATCATCCTCTCCAGCATGGTGCCGGAAAAATACAAGGGACTCGGCATCATCCTCGTCATCCTGATCGTCTTCGGCTGGATGGGCATCGCCTCGCTGATGCGGACCGCCGCCTACCGCGACAAGGCGCGTGACTACATCGCCGCCTCCCGGGTGCTGGGCGCGGGCACTCCGAGAATCATTTTCAACCACCTTCTGCCCAACACCCTCGCGATCATCGTGACGCTGGTCCCGTTCTCGATGTCCGGGCTGATTTTCTCGCTCACCGCGCTCGACTACCTCGGCTTCGGACTGCCGCCGGAATATGCGTCCTGGGGCCGTCTGCTCAACGACGGCCTTGCCAATCTATCCGCACCGTGGCTCGTGACCTCCACCTTCATCTGCCTTGTCGGTCTTCTGGTCCTCATCACCTTCGTCGGCGAAGCCGTCCGCGAGGCGCTGGATCCGAAAAAATTCACCTATTACCGTTGATGCGCCTCCTCTCCCAGCTCGCGATTCTCACCGCCTGCCTCGGCCTGTTCGCAGGCTGCAAACGCGAGACGACGGAGGTCAGGCGCACGCTGGACATGGACGCATTCGTCCCGGTCTACAACCGCCACATCCAGAGCTGGCTCGTCGCCCAGGAAAAAGCCGCCCGCGAGGCGGTCGCTAACAACGCCGCGGCCCTCGCCACCGCCGAGGGCGACGCCAGGGCGACCTTGGAAATCCAAAGCGCGTCCCTTCAACGCGAATTGGCGAAATGGGAATTCCGCCTCACCCTCGGCGACTACATTCAGTTCCACCCCGCCGAGGAAATGCCCGCCGACCTTGTCTGGCAGAATGGTATGGACCAGCCCGAAATCGGCGATCCCGCCGCGAAAAAAGGCGGAGTCCTGCGTCGGCATTTCCCCGGCCTCGACTTCCCGCCGACCATCCGCCCCTTCGGCCCCAACTCGAACAACAGCTTCCGCTCCGATCTCTACGACAACATCGAGCTCCCTCTCGTGGTCCTGCACCCCGCCACGATGAAGGAAATCCCCGGCGTCGCGAGCGAATGGGCCGTCACCGCCGACGGCCGCACCGTTTTCATGAAAATCGATCCCGAGGCGACCTACTCGGACGGTGTTCCGGTGAAAGCCCGCGATTTCCTCGTCGGCCTCTACATCCGCGTTTCCGACAACGTGGTGAATCCCTACACCAAGCAATTCTACCGCGAGACCTACGCCCGGATGGCGACCTACGGCGAGCGGGTCATCGCCATCACCCTGCCCGAAGCCCAGATCTATCCGGCCGCCGCCGCCGGGACGATCATTCCGGCGCATCCCGGATTTTATGCCGAATACGGCCCCGACTACGCCGACCGCTATCAATGGCTGTTCCCGCCCACCACCGGCGCCTACGAGGTGCGCCCCGAAGGTCTTGTGAAGGGCGTCTCCATCACCCAGAGCCGCGTCAAAAACTGGTGGGCCAGGGATCGCAAGTATTTCAAAAACCGCTTCAACGTGGACAAGATGGTCACCGTCCTCGTCCGCGACGAATCGAAGGCCTTCGAGCTTTTCCGCTCCGGCGAGCTCGATTCATTCCTGCTCACCCGCCCGGAGTTCTGGTATGAGAAATCGGAAATCCCGCCGGTTTACGACGGCTACATCGACCGCGCCACCTTCTACAACCGCTATCCGAAAATCCCCCGCGGCCTCTATCTGAACGTCACCCGCCCGCTGCTCAACGACCGCAACGTCCGCATCGGCATCCAGCATGCCTCGAACTGGCAGAAGGTCATCGACGTCCTGTTCCGCGGCGATTTCTCCCGCCTCAATGCCTTCAACGAAGGCTATGGAATGTTCAGCGATCCTTCGATCCGCGCACGCCCCTACTCCATCGAGCAGGCCAGGAGCGCCTTCCGCGAGGCCGGCTTCACCAGCGAGGGCGCGGACGGCATCCTCATTCGGCCCGACGGCACGCGTCTTTCCATTTCGGTTTCCTACGCCTCCATCCCGATGACCGACCGCATCTTCGCCATTCTGCGCGAGGAAGCGAAAGCCTGCGGTTTCGAGCTCCGCCTCGACGGCCTCGAAACCACCGTTTACTATAAGAAAATCATGCAGAAGCAGCACGACATGCAGTTCTCCGCATGGAACACCAACCCTCCGATTCCTGATTTCTATCAATTCCTCCATTCCTCCGCGGCCTTCGACGACAAGGGCTACCCCAAGCCCCAGACGAACAATTTCTTCCTCTGGAGCCGCCCCGATACCGACATCCTCACCGACAAGGCCCGCGGCGCTCGGACCGAGGAGGAACTCCGGGACGCCTCGTGGAAACTCCAGCACCTCGTGCATGACGAGGCGATCTTCGTCCCCGGATACGTCTCCGAGTTCCAGCGCGTCGGCTACTGGCGCTGGGTGAAATGGCCGGACTCCGAGGAAACCCGCTTCAGCCCCGCCATGGTTTACGAACCGCACGAAGGTTATGCATTTTGGATCGACGAGGACGTGCGCGAGGAAACCCTCGAAGCACGCCGCGTGGGTAAAACCTTTCCGGAAGTCAACCGCATCATCGACATCTATCGAGAAACCCCGCCGGTCGCGCCCACCGAAGAATGAGCACCGCCATCCCCAACATTCTGGAAGTCGACAAACTCATCGTCTCCTTCGAAACCGAGCGCGGACTCCTGCGTGCCGTCGATCAGGTGTCGTTCAAGGTCCCGGAAGGCAGGACGGTCGGCATCGTCGGCGAATCCGGCTGCGGGAAAAGCGTCACCGCCATGTCCATCGTCGGCCTGCTGCCGCAGCCCGCCGGCAAGATCCTCGGCGGCGGCATCCATTTCAACGGCCACGACCTGATCCACGCCCGGGAACGTGAGATGCGCAAGATCCGCGGCGGCGAGATCGGCGTGATTTTCCAGGAACCGATGACCGCCCTCAACCCGGTCCACCGCATCGGCCGGCAGGTCGGCGAAGTCTTCCGCCTTCACACCAAGCTCTCGAAAAAAGAGGCATGGGACGCGTCCGTCGAGATGCTCCGCCACGTCCGCATCCCCGCCCCGGAAAAGCGGATGATGGATTACCCGCACCAGTTGTCCGGCGGCATGCGCCAGCGCATCGTCATCGCCATGGCGCTCGCCTGCGAACCCGCGCTGCTCATCGCCGACGAACCGACGACGGCGCTCGATGTCACCGTGCAGGCCCAGATCCTCGATCTGCTGGGGCGCTTCCAGGCCGAGCGCAACATGTCCACCATCCTCATCACCCACGACCTCGGCGTGATCGCCGAAACGTGCGATGAGGTCGTCGTCATGTATGCGGGCCGGGTGTGCGAGCAAGCCCCCGTCGAAGAACTTTTCGCCAACCCGCTGCACGCCTACACCAAGGGCCTGCTTCACTCGATTCCCACGCTCGAAACTCCTTCCAAGTCCATCCTCAACACCATCCCCGGCATGGTCGCCGGCCTCGGCGACCATGCCCACGGCTGCCGTTTCTGCCAGCGCATGGGCCGCATCGACCGCGGCACCCGCGAGCGCCCGAAGTTCGAGGAGGTGTCGCCGGGCCACTGGGTGGAAACGTGTCCCGAGTGTTACCAACCGAATTAAGTCTTACAGGATCTAAATGACCGACCCTCTTCTATCAGTCTCCGATCTCCGCGTCCACTTCCCCGTGCGCGGCGGCGTCCTGCTGCGCCAGACCGGAGCCGTGCGCGCCGTGGACGGCGTCTCGCTGGACATCGCTCCGGGTGAAACGTTAGGCCTTGTCGGAGAATCCGGCTGCGGGAAGTCCACCTTGGGAAAAGCGATCGTCCGCCTGCTCAAACCGACGTCCGGCAGCATCCATTTTGAGAAATCCGACATCAGCCACGCGAGCCAGCGCGCCTTGCGCCCGCTCCGCCGGGATTTCCAGATGATCTTCCAGGATCCCGCCGAATCGCTCGATCCGCGGATGAGCGTGCGCTCCATCATTGAGGAGCCTTTCATCATCCACGGACTGGGCACACGCGGCGAGCGCATCAAGTGGGTGAACGAACTGCTCGACCGTGTGGGACTGTCGCCGTCCTCCGCCGAGCGCTATTCCTTCGAGTTTTCCGGCGGCCAGCGCCAGCGCATCGGCATCGCACGCGCCCTGGCCTTGAAACCGAAGCTCATCGTCTGCGACGAACCCGTCTCCGCGCTCGACGTCTCGGTCCAGTCGCAGATTCTCAACCTGCTGGTAGAACTCCAGCGCGACTTCGGCCTGTCCTATCTCTTCATCGCCCACGATCTCTCCGTGGTGAAGCACGTGAGCGACCGGGTGGCCGTGATGTATCTGGGAAAAGTCGTCGAGCTCGCCTCCTCCGCCGAGATCTATCAAAACCCGCGCCACGCCTACACCAAGGCGCTTCTCTCCGCCATTCCCTCCCATGATCCGAAGGTGGTTCGGAAAAAAATCCTGTTGGAGGGCGATGTCCCCTCGCCCATCGATCCGCCGCCGGGCAGCGCCTTCGGCCACCGCATCAACCACCCGCGCTATCCGGAAACCATCGGTGCGGACCTGTCGCTCAGGGAAATTTCCCCCGGCCACCGGGTCGCCGCCGATCCCTGCTGCATCTCCGGCGACGATTGGGAAAAGCTCCGTCCCCGGGACTGATCCGGACGTCTCTCCGCGCTTGCAGTCGGCGGTTTCCCCCATGAGACTCCGGCCATGTTCACGCCGAAGTGGAAAAAGGATGCGCAGCACCTCGTCAAGGGTGCCAAAAAGTTTGTCGATTACAAACGCGACCTGCTGAAGCCAGAACGTGTGGCGGAAATCGAATCCCGCCGGGTGGATCTGCTGGCGGCGATCAAGTCCAAGGACCTCGCGAAAGTGAACGAGGCTTCCAAACAGATCCGCGCGGTGTGTGAGAATTCGCTGCCGCAGGAACCACCGCTCGGCTGGCTGGAGGAAAACGTCGAGGTGATGTTCGTCGCCATCGTCATCGCGCTCGGCCTGCGCGCTTACTACCTCCAGCCGTTCCGTATTCCGACGGGATCGATGCAGCCGACGTTGAACGGCATCATCGGCACGCCCGTCAAGAGCGAGAACTGGCCGGGTTTCCCCCAGCGCATGATCGAGAAAGCGCTGCGAGGCAGGACCTACGTCAAGGTCGTCACCGATCGCGAACACCAGATCGCCGCGGATCAACGGGGCGTGCCACTTGTTGGAGACACCCAGTTCCTGCATTTTTTCAGCCGCTCCCAGATCGTCTTTGCCGACTCCAAACCCACCCTCTTCAGCCAGTTGTTCGGCTCGTCCCCGTTGCGCCTCCCCGCCCCGATGGGGCCGCTGAAGGATCTCGGCTTTGAAAAAGCCATGGTGACGGCCATGCAGAACGGCGGGCGCATCCCGGCCAATACGGTGATCTGCGAGGGAATGATCGATAGCGGGGATCTCGTGCTCGTGGACAAGTTTTCCTATCACTTCCGCAAACCCGAGCGCGGAGAGGTTTTTGTTTTCAACACCATCGACATCGGAGGCATCCAGAAGCGCAGCGGCGAGCAAGGGGCGGGCTCACACTATATCAAGCGTCTCTGCGGAGTTCCCGGCGACACGCTTTCCATCCGGTCGCCGAATCTGCTGATCGATGGGAAAATCGCCCAGGAACCGGGCATCCAGCGCGTCATCGAAGGCAAGGGGGCCTATCAAATCAACCCCAACGGCTACGGTCTGGCTAACAACGAACCGAATCACAACGGGAAAAAACTCCCGCAGTTCCTCGCGAGGGAAGGTGCGACCCTGCCGCTCGCCCTCAAGACACGGCCCGGCATGCGCGAATACGCGGCGCTTGGCGACAACACCGGCAACTCGCTGGACTCGCGTTACTGGGGCTCGGTGAAGGAGTTCAACCTGGTCGGCCCGGCGCTCTTCTCGCTGTGGCCGTTCACCACCGGGCATTGGGGTTTCATCCGCTGATGTCGTGTCGGCCGCCTCGCAAATCACCCGCAAGGCGAAGTCGAATCTGGCCTTCGCCCTGAAAATCCTGCCCCGCGAACGGCGGCAGGACATGGTGGTTTTCTACGCGTTCTGCCGGACGATGGACGATCTGGCGGACGAGCCGGGTGTCCCGGCGGAGGAACGTGGCCGATCGTTGGATGCTTGGGAAAAAGGCATCATCGATGGTTTCGAAGCGCCGGACGAGTTCCAGCGCGAGGTCATTTCGCTGCGCGACCGGCAATCGATACCGAACGGGTTGCTGGCTGCCATCATCGACGGCTGCCGGATGGATTTGCAGCCCCAGCGGTTTGGCACCTGGGACGCTTTGTCAGGCTACATCTGGAAAGTCGCCTGTGCGGTTGGACTGGTTTCGATCCGGATCTTCGGCTGCAAGGCCCCCGCTTCCGAGCGCTATGCCGTGGCGCTCGGCCACGCCCTGCAGCTCACCAACATCCTGCGGGACATCGGCGAGGATTTCGCCAACGGCCGGCGGATTTATCTGCCGCTGGAGGATCTCGCACGCTTCGGCTACACCGAGCAGGACCTCGCCGCGAGAGTCCGCGACGGTCGGTTTCTGGCATTGATGGATTTCGAGGCCGCGCGCGCGGAAGGCTTTTTCCGGGAAGCTGCCGCCGTGCTGCCCGCTACGGACGGCCGCGCTTTGGTCCCGGCTAGGATCATGGGCGAAATCTACCATCTCCTGCTGGAGAAAATGCGCGCCGACGGTTTCCGGATTTTCGAAAAACGCTACCGTATTTCCAAGGCGCGCAAGCTGGCGATTCTTTCCAAGCATCTGATTGCACGATCCTTTTGATTCGAATAGATTCCATCAAATCAAGTCCCACGCCCATGTCGAAATCATCACCCATCATCGCCTCCGCGGCTCTCCTCAGCCTGGTTTCCTGCATCCCGCCGGAGCCTCCGCCACCGCGGTTCCGGCCGAATCCACCCTACGCCCCGGCACCGGTTTCTCCCTACGGGACGGAAAACGACATCTCCCCGCCGCCACCGGTTGAAACGGTGCCCACCCGGCCCGAGCCGCCGCCGCCGACCGCCACCGGCGGCTATCCGACGGCGACCCGCACCGCGAATCCCGACCAGGTGCTCAGTCCCTACGAACCTTACAACGTCATCGACGTCGCCGGCTTCAAAACCGGCCAGCTCGCGAGAGACCCTTCCAACCAGAAGATCTTCCGCGTTCCATGATCCTTCCATGTCCGGGTGATGGTGCCTTTTGCACGGCACTTTTGCCCTTGTCTTGGAATTTTCAGACTGCTAATGGGTATTTGAAATCTGATTTCACCCTCCCAAATGAAAACACTACTAACCGCACTCGTCATCGCCGCCGGAGCACTCCTTCCGGCCGCCCAAGTCCAAGCCGCACCTGTCGGAAAAACCACGCAATTCGCCGCGAAAAGCTTCGGCGGCTTCGCACCCGGCAAGAAATTCACCTTCATCGTGGGTGAGGTCGTTTCCGCCAAGGCCACCTTGGGCGGGGTGAACAAGAAGACTCCCGTGCCGAAGGGAATCCCGAAATTCAAAAAAGGCCAGAAGGTCAAATTCGCCATCGGCAGCAAGGGCGAGCTGAAAGGCCCGGGCTTCGCCATCAAGTTCGAGACGGACGGCGGCACCGCCAATGTCTACGTCAACAAACCCAAAAAGGCCACCACCCTCCAGGCGGACACCGCCACGGTTTACAAGGACTCGGCCAACCAGCCCGTGGGTGTCGCGCTCAGCTTCTTCAAGTCAACCGGAACCGGCTTCAAGACCACGGTTTACTCGGTCTATTACACCCTCGACTGATTCACTCCGGATTCCTGCAAAAACAAAGGGGAGCCAAACGCTCCCCTTTGTCGTTGATAGACCGCAGGCTTGACTCTAGCGGGCTCCAGCCGCATGAATCACCTCTCCCCGATACCGAACACATGAAAAAATTCATCCTCCAATCCATCGCCTGCTGCGCGGCGCTTCTTCCATTCACCCAGGTCCAGGCGGCCGGCGTTCCCGGCAAGAACTACTACAACCTTGCTCCGGGCACCAAATACAGCCTGAAGGTGACCGACGTGGTCTCCACCGTGACCGGATTGGACGGTCAGGCCAAACAGGTCGCCGTGCCTGCCGGGATTCCCAAATTCAAAAAAGGCCAGACCGTCAAATTCACCATCGGCAAGAAGGGCGAGCTGAAAGGCCCGGGTTTCTCCACCAAGTTCCTATCCGCAGACCCCACCACCAGCGCCTACGCGGACAAACAAGTCGGCACGAAACTCCCCGACAACGCCGCGGTCAAAACAAGCCTCACCACCAAGAAGGCGGTTTACACCCAGCTTGCGTTCCACAAGATCACCGGATCCGGATTCTCCACGAAGGTCCACTTCGTGGTCTATGTCCTGCAATAATCCCGGAGCCATTCCGAACTTCAAAGGAGAGCCTCGCGCTCTCCTTTGTCATTTTCCGAAGAAGGTCTCATAAAATACCGACGCCGTCAGATCGTTGCCGGCCTGGGTCGGGTGGCTTCCATCCGGCATGAAAAGCCCGCTGCCGCGGCCTGCGGAAATCTCCCGCTCCCAGGCGTCGCCCACCGGCACCACCACCAGATTTCCCGCATTTTTCGAAGCGGCCTGGTATCCGGCCCGCAGCCTTGCGGTCATCGCATCGAAATCATCGTTCCTGCGGGCTTCGTCTCCGTCACGGCGGCCCCAGGTCTGATAGAGCACCGGCACCGCGCCATGGGCCCGCATCTCGGTGACCAGTTCCCGCAGCGGGGGGAACATCACTTCGGAGCGCTTCCGCGCCGACATCGCCGGAATCAGGCTGTGTTCCTGAATGACGACGATGTCCCACTTCCCGTCACGGATTTTTCTCAGGGTGCCGGGATTCGCCGCATGATTTTTCAGCGACCAACCGCTGTTGGTCGAGTGCCCGACGCGCACCGCTTTCCCGTGCTCCGCCGCCAGTTTTGAAAAGGCCCTGGGAACCCCGAAGCTATAACTGTTTCCCACGAAAAGCACCGCGAGTTCCGGCTTGGCATGCACGCGCCCGGCCAACTCCTTGCGCGGGTTGTTGCCGAACGGACCGGGAGGAAGCGCCGCTTGATGGGAACATGCGGTGAGCCCGAAAAAACCGAGGATGCCGCTGAGTTTCATGAGAGGGATGAAGTAGGATTTCACGCTCGGGGATGGGCGGTGTCGTAGGCTTGTTTGAGACGTTCCTTGGTGACGTGGGTGTAGATCTGCGTCGTGGAAAGCGAGGCATGCCCCAGCAACGCCTGCACGCTGCGCAGATCGGCACCGGCATCCAACAGATGGGTTGCGAAACTATGTCGCAGCTTGTGCGGGCTGATGGCGAAAGGGATGCTGCTGCGCTTCAGGTATTTCTTGAGCAACTGATCCACCGCCTGCTGGGTGATGCGACGGTGGCGGGTGCTCAGGAACAACGGCCCGGAAGTGACCGCCGCCTGTTGGCGATAACGCTGGATGGCATTGAGCGCCGGACCGCCGACCGGGACGATGCGTTCCTTCGAGCCCTTTCCCGTCACTTTGACGGATTCACCGATGAAATCGACGTGCTTCACATCGAGCGCGAGCAGCTCGGAAATCCGCAGCCCGCAGGAGTAGAACAGCTCAAGGATCGCCGCATCCCGCAACATCAGCCACGGCGGGGATTTTTTGTCCGGCTCGCACCGCAGCGGCATTCCCAGCAGCTCGTCGATCTGTGAGATGGTCAGAACCACCGGCAGTCCGCGCTCGGGTTTCGGCAACTGCACTTCCGCCACCGGGCTGCGCGCCAGTCCCCGGCGGAGGACGAGAAATTTGTAAAACGACCGCAGCGCCGCGAACCGCAGGCGGATCGTCGCGCGTTTGAAGTCCTGCTTCATCAACGCAAACAGATAGTCCCGGAAATCATCGGCCTCCTCCCCGCGCCAACCGGTGAAGCCGTCCCCTCGCCATTTCTGATAGGCGACAAGCGCGTCGCGGTAGTTCGCCAGAGTCCGGGGAGAACCGCTTTTCTCCGTGGCTTGGAAATCAAAAAAAGCGATCTCGTCGCAGTCCGTCATCGGTCCGCAGGTTAGCTTGGGAGACCTTGAATACCAAGCGAATTGTAAAGCCCTGCCGGAACGGATCCGGCAGGGCTTTTCATCAGATCGGAAAGGGAAATTTCTCAGTTCCCGCGAAGCTTCACGAAACGCTCGTGGAGCCTTGCGACGCCCTGATGCACCCCGCTGCGAACGGCGGCCCATGAGGTCGATGCGGTGGCCTCGCGCTTCGAGCCGATGCGGTGATCGACATTCGCCAGAAGACGCTCGCCGGTGACGGAATCGATGATTTCACCTTCGAACGAAACGTGGGAAATGAAGGACGCGACTTCAGGCGAACCCAGGTTGCCGGACAAGGTGGCGCGGGCTCCGGATTGAACCGTCGTCACCGGCTTGCCAGCCTTCTGACCTTCGATCACATCGGTCAGCGCGGTGCGGATGCGGAGCGTCGTCGGCCCCGGAACGCCCACCACTTTCAAATCGCCCACGACCTGCGTGCGCAGCGATTCGCCGAGATAGGCGGCGAGCTGGTCCTTCACGGCGGGGCTGATTCCCGGCGTGGCGATCACGGTGGTCACCGGATCGATGATGACGCTGTCGTATTTTTTCAGATCCGCACCCGGCTTCACGTAGGCGGAAACCGCGTCGGCGGTGCCGTAGCCGGCGTCCAGCTGCTTGTAGTTGGAAAGGAATCCCGAGGGAGATTTTCCTCCGGTGGCGCAGGAGGAAAGCGCGAGAGCGGCTCCCGCAACGGCAAACAGGCCAAGTCGTGTGATTGGTTTCATGAGATCGGTGGTAAGGTTTGAAAACGAACGCCGGACATCAATTCCGCTCCGTCACTTTTTCTGACATGCCACCCCGCCGAGGTCAAGTATCCGCCTCTCAGGAATTGGAACTTCGGGGTTTCGGAAACCGGAAGTTCCGGCCATGCTCGGGCCAACGATGAACATCCTCGCGAAGAACCTGCTCATTCTCGCATCCGCCGGCTCGGGAAAAACCTTCCAGTTAGGCAACCGGGTGATCGGGCTGGTCGCGAAGGGCGTGGCTCCGGAAAAGATCGTCGCCCTGACTTTCACCCGCAAGGCTGCCGGCGAATTCGCGGACTCGGTGCTGACGAAACTCGCCTCGGCCGCGAGCGAGGAGAAAACCGCCGCCGGGCTGCGGCGCGATCTGGCGATGCCGGACGCGGATTTCGGCGAGTCGCTGGAGCGTGTGGTCCGCGCGCTGCCGCGGTTCACGCTGGGGACGATGGACAGCTTTTTCGCCAAGGTCGTCCGCGGCTTCCAATACGAGCTCGGGCTAACCGGTGGAAAATTCGATCTGCTGGAAGGCCCGCGCGCCGTGGCGATGGCGGATGAGATCCTCGCTGCGATTCTGGGAGAAACGCTGGAGGACGCGGGCGGCGACGATTTCCTGCACGCGTTCCGCCGGGCGACGATCGGCAAGGAAGAGCAGGGCGTGATGGAAGGCCTGCGCGGGTTCGTGAAAAGCTGGCAGGGCCGCTACCGCACCGCGAAGAATCTGGAATGGGGACCGGCGGCGCTGGCGGGCGTGGGTCTGGATGAGTGGGAAAAACAGAAATACGACCTCGCCGCCAGGGTTTCACGCGGACTCGATGGCATCGAATACACCCGGAAAGGCCAGCGGGAGGCGTTGGAAAAAGCGATCGAAGCATTGGTCAACCACACCATCGGCAGCGGAAGCCTGGGCAGCGCTTCAGGGCTGTTGGAGAACGTGATGAAAGCTGCGGATTCCGTGAATGGACCGCTGGCGGTGAAGTATTACAAGGAGTTCCTCATCGGCGGGCCGTCGGGCGACGCTCTCCGCGAGATGATTCATCTCGCCGCCCGCTGCGAGATGGCGGCGGCCCTGCTCAGAACCCGCGCGGTGCGGGAAGTGGTTTCTGTTTACGACGCTCGTTGCGAAAGCCAGCTGCGGCGGCGTGGATTGTTAGGATTCGATGATGTGAAAATCCTGATGGGCGAGTGGGTGCGCGGCGAGGACGCCCGGCTGCGGCGCGAGGCGGTGGATTTCCGGCTCGATTCGCGCCACGAGCATTGGCTGCTGGACGAGTTCCAGGATACCAGCCGCGCGGATTGGCTGGGACTGCTTCCGCTCATCGACGAAGCGGCGGGCGATGGCGACGGCTCGATGTTCATCGTCGGCGACCGCAAGCAGGCGATCTATGCCTGGCGCGGCGGCGAGGTGGGATTGTTCGACGAGGTGATGAACCGTTACGGCAGCGGCTTGGAAATCGAGCCGATGGCCGAGTCCTGGCGTTCCTGCCCGGAAGTCCTCGCACTCGTGAACCAGGTCTGCGGCGACGCGGCGACGATGCGCGAACTTTTCGGCGACGCCGCATCCAAGTGGCAGTGGCAGGAACATTTTTCCGCCGATCCCCTGACCGCTCCCGCCAAACGCGGGGAAGCGCGGGTGGAAGTGGTCGAGGGAAAATGGGAGGAACGGTTGGAACGGCTCGGCGGATTGTTAGCGGAACTCGGTGTCGGCGAACGGGCGATGACCTGCGGTGTGCTGGTGCGCAGCAATGCCAAGGTGCGGGAGGTGGCCGATGACCTGCGGGCGAAGGGATTCGACGTGATCGAGGAAGGCCGCCGCGAACCGGCGAAGGACAATCCGGTGGGCATCGCGCTGGGGCATTTGCTCAAATGGCTGGCGAATCCGGCGGATGCGTTTTCACGGGAAGTCGTGGAAATGTCGCCGCTGGCCGCCGCGTTGCAGGCGAGGTTCGGGGAACACTGGCAGCAGGTTTGGGAAGGATTGTTAGGGGTGGCTTCGGAGTCCGGTTTCGCCGCGATGGTCGAGCAGGTGGTGGAGGATTGCTGGGCGGATTGGTCGGATTTCGGCAGACGCCGTGCGGGTGATCTGATGACGGCCCTCGCCAGCCTCGACGCGCAAGGCCGCGCAACTCCACAAGAGGCGGCGGAATGGATCGAGCGCTTGGAAGTTTCCCAAAGCCCCGGCGTGGCGGCGGTGCAGGTGATGACGATCCACAAGGCGAAAGGGCTCGGCTTCGATGTTGTGATTTTACCGGAGGTGCCGAATGACAGCATTCCCTCTTCCCAACATTTCGACGTGGCCGAGGGCGATGGCTGGATCACCCAAACGCCGCCGAAGTGGGCGCGGGAGCTGATTCCGGAAATGCGGGAAGCCGAAGCGGATTGGTCGGCGAGCCAGCGTTACGAAGCGTTCTGCATGCTGTATGTCGCGCTGACCCGGTCGAAGCGCGGGCTGTATGTTTTGCTGGAGCCGCCGTCGGCATCGCAGGACGCGGACAAGCCATCGCTCGCCAACTGGCTGGCCCGTTCGGTTTTCTCCGAAGGACAACCCGGCACGATCTATCAATCCGGATCACCGGACTGGGTGGAAGGTTTTCCGCTTTCCAACAAAACCAAGGAATCCGCCGAAATGCCATCACTGGCCGCCGGCGTCGCCCGACGCGAACGGACGACTCCGAGCGGCGCGAAGAAACAGTCCGGAAGCGCTGTGGCGCATTCCGCGTTCGGATTGCAGTTCGGCAGCGAGGTGCATGCCGCGTTCGAACTGGTGGGCTGGGTGGATGACGCGCGCCCGGTTCTGCCTGCCACCGACGCCGGAAAACTGGTGGCCGAGCTGCTGAAAATCCCCGACCTGAGGGCTCTCGTCGAACGAAACGGGAAACCGCTGGAGCTTTTCCGCGAGCAGCCGGTCGATGCCGTTCTCGACGGGAAATGGCTCAGCGGCGTGATGGACCGCGTCCACCTTCATCGTGATGCCTCGGGAACCATCACGCGGGTGGAAATCATTGATTTCAAAACCGACGCGGTGGATGAAATTTCCGAACTTGCCGATAAATACTCCGCCCAAATGGAGGCCTATCGGGAAGTGATGCGGCGGGCCCATCCCGGCGCCCGGATAGAATGCATCCTGCTTTCGACCCGCTGCCGGCAGCACCTGGTTTTGTGAAAAAATCCGGTTTCCTCCGCAGATTCAGGCATAATGCACCCAATTTCCCGCATCGAATTGCCAAACGGCACGGCAACCGCTTTAATCCGCCTCCGCTCATGAGCCACTCTCCGCAAACCTCCCATCCCGCCCTTCAGACCTGGGTGGATCAAATGATTTCCCTCTGCACGCCCGACGCCGTCGAGTGGTGCGACGGGTCCCAGGCCGAGTGGGACCGCCTGACGTCCCTGATGGTGGAAAAAGGCACCTTCATCCGCCTCAACCCGGAGAAACGCCCGAATTCGTTCCTCGCCCGCTCCACCCCGTCCGACGTCGCCCGGGTCGAGGAACGCACCTTCATCTGCTCCAAACGCCCCGACGAGGCCGGACCCACCAACCGCTGGGCCGAACCCGCCGAAATGCGCGAGCTGCTGATGGAGAAATTCCGCGGCTCCATGAAAGGGCGCACGATGTATGTCATCCCGTTCTGCATGGGACCGCTCGATTCGCCGCTCGCCAAGATCGGCGTGGAGGTCACCGACAGCCCCTACGTCGTGGTAAACATGCGCATCATGTGTCACATGGGAGCCACCGTTCTCAAGCGCCTCGAAGAGGAAAGAAGCGGCACGCTTCCCAAGAAACGCCACGGCCACAGCTTCTTCATTCCCTGCCTGCACTCGGTCGGCGCGCCGCTGGAGCCCGGCCAGGCCGACAGCTTCTGGCCCTGCAACGATGACAAATACATCGTCCATTTCCCCGAGACCCGCGAGATCATGTCCTATGGTTCCG
The DNA here is from genome assembly GCA_040388015.1 of Verrucomicrobiota bacterium. Classification (GTDB taxonomy): domain Bacteria; phylum Verrucomicrobiota; class Verrucomicrobiia; order Verrucomicrobiales; family Akkermansiaceae; genus Luteolibacter. The sequence continues at coordinate 46,569 of JAZKCQ010000072.1, forward strand.
GCTACGGCGGCAATGCGCTGCTAGGCAAAAAATGCCTGGCCCTGCGCATCGCCTCGAACATCGCCCGCGAGCACCAGTGGATGGCGGAGCACATGCTCATCGTCGGCATCCACGCCCCGGACGGCACCAAGACCTACCTCACCGCCGCCTTTCCGTCCGCCTGCGGAAAGACGAATCTCGCGATGCTCATCCCGCCGAAATCCTATCAGGACGCCGGTTGGAAGACATCGATCGTCGGCGACGACATCGCCTGGCTCTGGCCGCATGAGGACGGCAAGCTCCACGCGATCAATCCGGAAACCGGCTTCTTCGGCGTCGCTCCCGGCACCGCTTACGAGACGAACCCCATCGCGATGGAGTCGATGAAGGAAAACACCATCTTCACCAACGTCGCCCTAACCGACGATGGCGACATCTGGTGGGAAGGCATGACGCCGGAAAAACCCGCGCACCTCATCGACTGGACCGGCCAGGACTGGACGCCGGATTGCGGCCGCACCGCGGCGCATGCGAACGCCCGCTTCACCGCGCCCGCCGTGCAGTGCCCGACCATTGATCCCGAGTGGCAGAATCCCGATGGCGTGCCCATCGACGGCATCGTCTTCGGCGGCCGCCGCCCGACCACCATGCCGCTGGTCTATCAGGCGTTCAACTGGAGCCACGGTGTCTATGTCGGCGCGACCATGGGTTCGGAAATGACCGCGGCCGCCGCCGGCACCATCGGCAAGGTCCGCCGCGACCCGATGGCGATGCTGCCGTTCTGCGGTTACAACATGGGCGCGTATTTCGGCCATTGGCTGGAGATGCGCCGCTACATCACCAACCTGCCGCGCTTCTTCCACGTGAACTGGTTCCGCAAGGACGACGACGGAAAATTCCTGTGGCCCGGCTTCGGCGAAAACATGCGCGTCCTCGAATGGATCGTGAAACGCTGCAACGGCGCGGCCGCCGGCTACGAGACACAGATCGGCTGGACCCCGGCATTCGAGGATTTCAACATCGAGGGTCTCGAAAATTTCACCAAGGAAAACTACGACAAGGTCATGGCCTTCAACCGCCACGAGTGGAGGAACGAACTCATCAGCCAGGGAGAACTCTTCATCGATCTCTACGATCACCTGCCCAAGGAACTCATCTTCCAGCGCGAACTTCTCGCAGCCCGGCTTTCCTGAAGAAAAGCAGTCGAGGACGTCAGTCCGTTCTTCGCCCGATTACGTCTTGCGCGATCAAAAGAGTGAAGTTACCGCAGCGCCGTGACACGGGTATTCCCGCCTGTCTTTCATTCATCATTCATCCCACCTCATCATGTCCGTACTCGTTGGCAAACCCGCCCCATCCTTCCGCGCCAAAGCCGTCAAAGGCGAAACCATCATCGAAAACTTCTCGCTCGATCAATTCATCGGCAAGAAATACGTCGTGTTCTTTTTCTATCCGAAGGACTTCACCTTCGTCTGCCCGACCGAACTCATCCGCTTCCAGGAGGAGCTCGGTGAATTCGAAAAGCGCAACGTCGCCGTCGTCGGCTGCTCGACCGACTCGGAATTCTCCCACTGGGCCTGGCTGCAAACCCCGCGCAAGAGCGGCGGCATCCAGGGCGTGACCTATCCGCTCGTCGCCGACATCAACAAGACCATCTCCGAGGACTACGACGTCCTCGCCGGTGAATACGTCGCCGATGAAGATGGCAATGTCGAAGTCGAGGGCGAACTCGTCGCCTACCGCGGCCTGTTCCTCATCGACCTCAACGGCATCGTTCGCCACCAGGTCGTCAACGACATGCCGTTAGGCCGCTCCATCCGCGAGTGCCTGCGTGTCGTCGATGCGCTTCAACATTTCGAAGCCCACGGCGAAGTCTGCCCGATGGACTGGGAAAAAGGCGACGACGCCATGACTCCCGACCACGCCGGCGTCAGCGACTACCTGTCCAAATAAGGGGCCATCGTGGAAGCGGATGAGGGGTCTATGGGAAGAGCTTCGCGAGACTCCGCATCCGCCAGCGCCACAGGAGTGTGGCGCCTCCTCAGATCCCTCGCAGAATTTCCAACGGCGGATGATTGCTCACTCCCCGGCTGAGGGCGAGGCCGCCAATCACGGAGATCCCGGTGACGGTCGCGAAGGCCGAGGCGATCAGAACGAAATCCGGCACGGGCGAGGCCTTGAAAACGAAAACCGCGAGCGCGGCGTTCGCGCCGACCGCCAGCAGCACTCCGGTGAGCGCCGCGAGCAGGCCGAGCGAAGCGTATTCGATGACGAGGATGGCGCGCACCTGCCCGGCGGAAGCACCCAGAGTCCGCAGCAACACGCTTTCACGCAACCGCACGTCGCGGCCGTTCAGGAGCGTTCCTATCAGAATCGGCAGCCCGGCCAGCACCGTGAATCCCGCGAGCACGGAGACGACGAGGGAAATTTTCCCGAGGATGTCGCGCACCATTTCAAGGATCTGGGTGAGGTCGATGGCGGAGACGTTCGCGTAGTCCTTGATCAAAGCCCGCTGCAATGCGCCGGACTCCGCGGGACCCGGCGTCTTCGTGGTCACGACGTGGAAACCCGGCGCGTCTTCCAGCACTCCAGGCGGGAAGACCATGAAGAAGTTCAGATTGAAACGGCTCCAGTCCACCTTGCGGACACTCGTCACCTTCGCACTAACCGACACCCCCTGCACATCGAGCGTCAACCCGTCGCCGATGGTGACGCCCAGATCCCTGGCGATATCCTCCTCCAGCGAAACGGGCACCGGCCCGGCGGGATCGGGGATGGTCTTGTGCCACTCGCCGGCGATGAGTGTCTCGGTGGAATTCATGAAATCACGGTAGGTGGACCGGAACTCACGCCGCGCCACCCAGCGCGGCACGTCTTTCGCCTCGCGCACCGGCACGCCGCGCACGGTTTCGATGCGCATGGTCACCATCGGCGCGCTTTCCATTACCGGAAGCCCTTGTGATTTCATGAGGTCCTCCACTCCCGCCAATTGATCGGGCTGGACGTCGATCAGATAGAGATTCGGACTGTCCGGGGACCGCGTGATGCTGAGCCGCTGGTTGAGCAGGTTTCCCGCGAGCAGGATCGTCACCAGCAGAAAGGTGCCGAGTCCGAGCGACAGCAGGAAAAGCAGCGTCTGGTTGCGCGGGCGGTGGAGGTTGGAAACACCCTGCCGCAGCAGATAGGGCCAACGCGGACTGACGATTTTCCGCGTGAACGCCATCAGCCCCTTCGCCACACCGGCCAGCACGCCGAACGCCACACCCAGGCCGGCGACGAGGCCCAGCGCACGCTTCCAGTTGGGATCGTTGAGCAACGCCAGCAGGACCAACAACCCCACCAGCACCAGATAGACCGGCAACGCCCGCCGCAGGCCGCCTTCCAGTTCCGCCCCGCCGCGCAGGGTGGCGGCGGGAGAAATGCGGCGGATTTTCAACAGCGGCAGGACCGCGAATCCGCAGCACACGCCGAACCCTGCGGCGGTAGTGATCGCAACCGCACGCCACTCCGGCGTCGGAGCCACGGTGATCGGCATGCTGTCGCGGAAAAAGGTCAGCACCCCGACCTGCAAGCCGACCCCGAGACCCGCTCCGAGACCCGCCCCTAACAAACCAAGCGCTCCGGCTTGAGCGAAATAGATCGCGGACGCCAGATGCCCCGGGCAGCCGAGGCAGCGGAGGATGGCCACCGTCGGCACGCGGCGGCTGATGTGCGCGTGGACCGCGCCCGCCACGCCGATGGCGCCGAGAGCGAGCGACGCGAGCGCGAGGATGCCCAGGAACTGTTGGAAATTGTCGAGCGCGGTGCCGAGATTTTCGCGGCGGTCATCGGGAGTTTCCAAGCGCCAGGTGTTATCAGGAAACCGTTCGCGAATCCGGTCCTTCAACTTCGGCGTGGGCGGCATTTCCAGATGCACCTGATGCGAGGCCATGCTGTTCGTGCCGACCAGGCCGCTGCGCCCGACGTCCGACAACCGCACGTAGGCCTCCGGCGCGAATCCGCTGAAACGGCTGGCACGCGGCGCGGCCTTATTCACCACGCCGAGGATTTTCAGACGAATGCCGCCGAGCTCCACCTCCTCGCCGACAGTTGTCTGGAATTGGTCGAGCAAGGCGGGTTCCAGCAGAACACCCGCTTCATCCGGCAGACGTTTCCACGCATCGGCCGGTTGCGTTTCCACCGTTCCATAAAAAGGATAGCCGCCCTCGATCCCCCTGATCTGCACCAGCCGCGCGCCGCCGTTGGGAAATTTCATCATCGAGGGAAACGCCGTCTCGCGGCTGACGCGCGTCGCCATCGAGGAAAGCCGTGCCAAGTCCTCATCACTCACCGGTTGGCGCGAGGAAATCTGCAAGTCCGATCCCAACAATGCCTTCGCCTGCGTCTCGATGCCGGTCTGCACGCTCGCCTTGAGCGAATGGATGGCCACCAGCGCGGCGATGCCGGAAACGATGGACAACGAAAAAATCACCAGCCGCAGGCGCTGCGTGCGGCTGTCGCGCCAGGCCATCCGCCACGTCCACGGGTGGAACAACGCCGTGAACAGGTTTCGCGGCAGCGGTCGTTCGTTAGATGGCATTTTCCTCCTCCGAGATGATGGACCCGCCGCTCATTCTCACCACCCGCCGCGCCTTCGCGGCGAGCGCCGGGTCGTGCGTCACCAGCACCAGCGCGGTGCCCGCCTCGCGGTTCAGGCGGAAGAGCATTTCCACGATCGGACCGCTGGTTTCGGCGTCGAGGTTGCCGGTCGGCTCGTCCGCGAAGAGGATTTTCGGGCGGTGGATGAAGGCGCGTGCCAGGGCGACGCGTTGCTGTTCGCCGCCGGAGAGTTGGAGCGGATAGTGGTCGAGCCGTTCACCGAGGCCGACCTGCTTGAGCAGCTCCGCCGCGTCCTTTTCCCGGCCGCTCTCGCCGCGCAGTTCCAGCGGAACGAGCACGTTCTCGATGGCCGTCAGCGTCGGGATGAGTTGGAAGCTCTGGAAAACGAACCCCACCAACCGGTTTCTCAAAGCGGCCCGCTGGTCCTGACTGAGATTTTCCAGCGCCTCGCCATCGAGTTTCACCGATCCCCCCGTCGCGTCGTCGAGACCGGCGCAAAGGCCTAGCAGCGTGGTCTTCCCGCTGCCGGAGGGGCCGATGATGGCGCAGGTGTCGCCCGCCTGGAGCGAGAAACTCACCTCGCGCAGCACGGTCAGCTCGTGGCTCGCGGTACGGTGGACTTTGGTCAGGCGGACGACTTCGAGGATGGGTCGTTTGACAGCATCCGGTGATGCCTCTAGGCTGGCGGGAAATGCGGAAGACATTGGCAGGAATCGTTTCGTTAGGGCTGCTGGCGGCGTGTGGCTTAGTAATCGCCGAAGAAACGCCGGATGCAAACCCGGGAAACAAACGGATCGTCATTCTCGGCGACAGCATCACCGCCGGCTACGGGCTGGATCCGCAGGAAGCGTACCCGGCGCTGCTTCAGAAAAAAATCGACGCCGCGAATCTCCCCTACACCGTGACGAATGCCGGCGTGAGCGGCGACACCACGGCCGGTGGATTGCGCCGCATCAACTGGGCGCTCGGCCAGAAAGGCGCGGACCTGCTCGTCATCGCCCTCGGCGGCAACGACGGCCTGCGCGGCATCTCTCCGGAACAAACGGAAGGAAACCTCGCGGGGATCATCGACAAGGCGCGCGCCAAAAGCCCGGCGGTCAAGGTCATCATCGCCGGGATGCAAATGCCCGACAACCTGGGCGCGGATTTCACCACCAGGTTCAAAGCCGTCTTCCCGAAAGTGGCAGAAGGCAAAAAGACCGCGCTCATCCCCTATCTGTTGGAAGGCGTCGGCGGGGATGAAAAACTCAATCAACCCGACCGCATCCACCCCACGGCAGACGGCCAGCAGAAAGTCGCCGAAAACGTCTGGAAGGTGCTGGAAAAGGAACTCACGAAGTAGGCTGGCGTGGCGGGAAATCCGCGTGACACTGCGCCATGTCCCCATCGACCGAACAACGGCTCGCCCTCCGGGAGCGCCCGCCCGGCTTTCCCGTCATGCGGCAGCGGTGGGCCGGGCTGCTGTTCCTCCATTGGCCGGTCGATCCCGCGCTGATCGCGGAGCGGCTGCCGCAGGGTCTGCATGTCGACACCTTCGAGGGAAAGGCCTGGCTCGGCGTCGTGCCGTTTTTCATGGATCGCGTGCGCCCCAGCGGACTGCCGCCCGTGCCGTGGCTTTCGTGGTTCATGGAGCTGAACGTCCGCACCTATGTCCATGACGATCACGGAAACGCCGGCGTCTGGTTTTTCTCACTCGATTGCAACCAGCCCCTCGCCGTGGAAATCGCCCGCCGCTCGTTCCACCTGCCTTACGAACACGCCGTCATGCGCTCGCAGACCGGGGGCGACCGCATCCATTACCACAGCCGCAGGAAATCCATCGGAGCCCTTGATGCCGAGTTCGTTTATGAAACTCCCCCCGCCACCCGCCCCGCCGAGCCGGGCTCGCTCGAATGGTTTCTCGTCGAGCGCTACCTGCTTTTCTCCAGCAACCCGGCTGGGAAGATCTTCACCGGCCGTGTCCACCACGCACCCTATCAGATCGCACCCGGCGTCTGTGAGAAGATGTCCACCGAGCCGATCCGGTTGAATGGATTTCCCGTCCCGCTGGAAACACCCTCCTCCGTCCTCACCGCCGCCCCGGTCGATGTGAGGATTTTCCCGCTGCGGGAAGCGAGGTGCTGAGCACTTCAAGGAGAGGCGGACTCCGATCCGCCTTGTTCTTCGACCTAACGAGGAGGCGTGGCCCTGATCTTCTCCAGCGCCGCCCGATCGGCGGCGGGGAGGGACTTCTCCCAGCGGTCCGCCGCCTTCGGGTCGTATTGTTTCCAGTGGCTGATCAGGTTTTTCTGCGCCCAGGTCTTCGCCTCGCTGGCCGGCAGGGTCAGCACCCAGTCACCCGCCGCGGCGGGGTCCTCCTCCGCCAGGTTTGTGACGTAGGTGGAGGTCCTGGTGCCCACGGAAATCCGGGCATCGTCCTCCTGGGCGGCGGGAGGGTTGGCGATCAGGTAGCGCAGCGCGTCGCCTGCCAGAGCATGGGGGACATTCGAGTCGTTGCCCACCTGCTTCGCGATGACTTGGGCCACCTGCTGCTTCTTGTCCGCCGGGAGTGCGTTGAATCCGGCGGTCACCTCCGCCACCTTCTCCTCACCCGAGCTCCGAAGTTGGGAAAAATACGCATGCGCATCCCCCTTCAGCGGGTCAAGTTCCCCCACCTTGCTCAACCAATCCGCCGAGGTTTTCGCAAACTCTTCCTCCCACAGGGGCTTCCGCGGGCGGATCATCTCCGCAGCCTTCGCGCGCTCCTCTTCCGTGCCCAGCCCGGCGACGAAGGCCGCCGCCTTTTCCGGATCGATGATATTTCTCACGATATCCCGCAGGATCATCAGCCTTTCCTCCTTCTCCAATTCCACTCCGTCCATCCGCCGGACCGCTTCCTCCGGATGCTCCAGGCCAAGGGTCATTAGCGCTTGAAAGCGGATGCGCGAGCTGTCTTTAACGGAAAAACCCAGGCCCTCCAGATCCGCATCACACCATGCCGCAGCATTGCTGTTCCCAATGAACCGGCGACTGTTCAGGGCCACACTAAAGCGCCATGCAGGCGGCAGGTTCGCCAACTCGGGCAGTAAGTTGATATCCAAGTTTATGACGGTTTCACTGTTCCCCAAAAAGATCTGCAATCCATCCGGCCGCTCCCGCAGGCGCCGGAACTCTTCGGGAAATGATTCCACCATTCTTCCTCTGCTCAGTCCCACCTCCGCGTCCCTCCGGAATACGGACCAAAAGCCATCAAGCGCGGCAGCCAGCGCGGCCGGAGACTTCCAAGCCAGTATATCGATCACCCCGCGCACGTCTTCCCTGACACTCCCGGGAATTCCCTCCACCATCATTTCCTCAATCCGCTGGAGCGCCAGTTCAGGCTGCGACCTCGCGATATTTTTCAGCACCTGTAGCTCCCAGCCAGGGTCCGGGTGCTTCTTGAAGAACTCCAGCAACCGCTGCGGCTCGCTCTCCGCCAAGTTTTCCAGCGTCTGATTGCTGTATACACGATTCGATTTCAGCTCCCGAAGCAGTAATCCTTCCGGATCCTCCTGCTCCCAGCGCTCCATCACGATCTTCGTGAAAACCATCAACTCCGCCCCGCCGCGCAGGTCGAACCACCCGCCATCCATCCATGCCGCGAACTCGGCGGGGGAAAGCGAATTAGCCAGATCGGTGGCCGCGCGGATCCTCTCCTGCTTCGTCCCCGCCGCGCGGATGGACGCCATCCTCTTCCCGGCGGCCGAGGCGGCGGCGGAGCGGGACTCCCGCGCCGGGCGATCTCTCTTTTTGTGAGCAGCTTCGCGCACGGACTCTTTTTCCGGGATCTTCGCCGAAGAAGCCGCGAGCTTCCAGCCGATGAGGACCGCCGCCAAGAAGGCCAGCAGGCCTGCGGAATTGATCAAAACGGATGACGGGGAAGTTTTCATCGGTCACTTTTTTCTTTCGATCACTTGGCGGTAGCTCGCCTTTTCCTCCTCCGGCGCATTCACGTTTTGCAGCCAAGCCTCTGCGGCTTCCGGTTGGTTTTTCCACCATCGGGAAAACCGGCTGGCCGAGTATTCGTGGCCACCGCTCCGCGCCCACTCCATCGCCTCCGCATACTCGTCCAGCTGGTACAACTCATTGCAAATAAAGCCGACCGACTGCTTCCTCACCTCCGGCTGAGTCTGCCGGTTCGTCCACTCCGCGAAGGCTTCCAGATCCCAGTTTGCCCATAGAGCCGCATACTCGCTGAAATTCGGCAGTAGCTTGTCCCCCACCACCGTCAGCTCCGCTGTCCGCGCCGGGTCCTTTGAGAAAAGCTCATCCATCAGTTCCCGAGCCTTGCTATGAGACTCTCCTGAAGAATCCGTCCCCCCGGCATACTCCACCACCGTCTTGAATCCCAACTGCCCCCCGCCCCTTACCAGAAGCTCCCTCGCGATGGCGTAGGCCTGCTCCGGATCGCTCCGCACCATTCCCAGTCCCACCTCCCCCAGCCGCTGCACCGCCACCATCGGGGCCTCCTCCTTCCGCGCCTTCTCCAGTGCCGCCGCCGGGTCCTCCTCCGCAAGGCGGGTGAAAATTGCGTCCTCCATCTTCCGCCGCTCCGCTCCGGGCGGCGTCTTGGCCATCAGTCGGTCCAAGTCTTCCGGATGCTCCCGGCTCATGGTGGAAACAAGCACATCCATCGGCGTGCCCTCCCCCTCCATCCGGTATTCCTCCAGCCCCTTGCGCGTTTTCAACCAGTCCCACGCCGCCCACGGGTCCTTTCTCGCCAAGCTCTTGAATGTCATTATGTCGAACCCCCTTTGGTTCTTCTCCATAAAAGCCAAACTCGCCTCGGGGTCTTCTTGGGCCGGGTAGAGGTCCATCCCCTTCATGGCCGCGTCCCGGAACTTCTCAGGAATCTCCGAAAGATGTTTCCGCGCCCACTCTGGGTCGCTCACCCCGATGCCCTGCACCACCGATTCGGTATACGCCGTGTCCTCAGCAACCGCCGCCGCGAGAGCCGCCGCCGGGTCCTGCGTACCCCATGCCCACCAGGCATGGGACTCATCTTTTGTCCCTGCCACCGCAGCCAGCGCCGCCTGCGGATTCACCCGGGTCCAGTGGATGAAAATCAGTTTCATCACATCTTCACTGCTTTCCCCCTTCCCATACCCCGCCCAATACGCGGCGATCTCCTCCTCGCTCGCATCCACCAGCCACGCCGCGAGTCTGCCGTAGTTTTTCCCCGCATCCAGTGCCAGCAGGGTTTCCACCGTATCGGCCGATTTGTGGTGGGGGATCTCCGGCAAGACATCTGCTGCCGGGGCCGGGGAAATCCCGCCGCTCTTGCCTGCTCCGGGCTTGTCCTCGGCCGCGGCCGGGACCCACGCCCGCGCGCCGCCGGAGGAGATGCGCTGGGAAAGGTAGCCGGTGAGCAGGCCTGCGGCGCTCAGTCCGGCGAGAAGGAAGGCATGGGGGTACTTCACAGTGGGTTCGGGTGCGCCTGAAACTCTCCACTACATGGATTTTCGTTGGATGGCAATGGAATCCGCTAGATCCCCCGCCGCCTCCCTCCGCCGCCAAGTAGTTTCCGCCTCCCGCAACCCATCGCGGACGGGCACCCAGCCGGAAAGCAGAAGCTCCTCCCCGGAAATCTCCGGATCTCACGCGGTTTTATGGCGCTTGCAGTGACTTTTATTCCGCGTCCTCCGGCTTTTATCCGGCTTCCTCCCGCTTTTATTGCGTGTCCTCCGGGTTTTATCGGGCTTCCAGTGGGTTTTATTGCGCTTCCTCTGACTTTTATCGCGCTTCCACGCGGTTTTATCCGACTTCCACTCACTTTTATTTCACCGCCACTCGCTTTTTTTACGCGTCCACTCGGTAATGCCCGGCGTCCAGCGGCTGGATGCGCAATAAAAGCGAGTGGAAGCCCGGAAAAACCGCGTGGAAGCCGGATAAAGGTGTGAGGACGCCCAATAAAAGCGCGGGGAAGTCCCGCATTACCGGCTGGACATGCAATATTACTGGCTGGAAGCCCGGCATTACCCGCTGGACATGCAACATTATTAGCTGGAAGCCCGACATTACCCGCTGGATGCGAGGCATTACGGAGTGGATGCCTGCCGTTACCGGGTGAAAGTCCGGGAATAGCTTGGGTAAACGGGAGAAAGTCGGGTGGCTGTGCTCACCTTTTCACCCGCAGCTGGGTCACTCCCGGGGCTTGGGCCGCAAATCCTTGAGCTTGGCCTCCGTGCCGGCGGGCAGGGTCTTCATCCACCGCCCGGCAGCCTCCGGATCATACTGGGACCAGAGGGAAAGCAGGTTCTTCTGCGCCCATAGCTTCGGCTGGCCGTCCGGCAGCGTGGAGATCCACTCCCCGGCGGCGGTGGGGTCTTTCGCTGCCACCTTGCCGACGTATTCGGACGCGAGCCGGGCCTTTATTTCCTCGTTGGTGGCTTGGAATGGCTCGGCGAAGGGATCCGCAGGGATGAACTGCTGCGCGTCCCACGGCTGGCGGATGAGGGTGGCGAGCGCCTCTTCCTCCAGAAGCGCCGGTGCGGAGGAAGAACCGAGAAGGAACAGGGTGAGTTTACGCTGCTTGTCCTCCGGCAGGGCTTGGAACTGGGTCTTCAAGGCGGTGATCTTGCCGGAATCCCAATCGTGGATCATGGAAAGGTAGTCACTGAATTTCCCATCCTCGGAGTTTGCGGCGGTGACCGCCTGCATCCAGTCGGAAGGGTTGTCGATCCGGGACGTTTCCGGCTCGGACGCCCCCGGCTGCATGGCCTTGCGGGCGATTTCGCGGTCTTCCTCGGAGGTGAGGGTGGCGAGCAGGGCTTGCGCCTGCTGGGGATTCCGTGCGGCGTTCTCGAAGATCTTAAAAAGCACGGTCTCCCGTTTTACCGGATCCAAGCCGGTGGTCATGAGGAAGGCGAGCGCGTCCGCTGGCTGGTGATAGGACAGATCGGTGATGGCGTCGGGGCGGATCAGTTTCTCCATCTCCTCGGAAAACCCCAAGCTCACCAGATCTGTGGAGAGCCAGACGGAGGCGTTTCCCGGATGGAGGAAGGATTTGGCATTCGAGCAGATGCTTTGACGCCATGAGTCGGGGAAATCGGCGAATCCGGCGAAGAGTTGCGTGAGCAAGGCCGGGTCACCGGAGTTGGAGAGGGAGTAGCGAAAAAGTCCCAAGCCGTCGGGGCGGTCCCAGAGCTCGCGCACGGCGGTGGAGAAGGAGGATTCCAACTTTCCGGTGATGATGATTGCTTCCGCCAGTCTTCTTTCCAACTCGGGGAGGAAGTCCAGCGCGGCCTCAAGGGCGGCGGGGTTCTGCTTGGCGAGTACCTTGAGGAGACGGGGGGTGCAGTCGAACTCGTCCCGGGAGAGTCCGGCGGAGATCATTTCCTGCAGGCGCTGGAGGGCGAGGGCGGGATGGTTTTCGGCGATCACGGCGAGGTCGAGGACTTCCCAGAACGTGTTGGGGTGCTGCCGGTAGAAGTCGAGGAGGCGCTGGGGCTCGGCCTCGGCCCATGATTGGCGGAGGGAGTCGGCTTCCGGGGAATTGTTGCTGTAGGACCAGAGGAGGAAGCTCTCCGGATCCTCATTTCTCCAGCGCTGCATGAGGATCTTGGTGAAGAGGGTGAGGTCCATGCCCTCGCGCAGGGAGAACCAGCCGCCGTCGATCCACGCGGCGAAGTCTGCGGGGGAAATGGAGGTGGCGAGATCCATGGTGGCGCGCATCCTTTCTCCGGGATGGCGGATCTGGCGGAGGAAATGCATGCGCCGCGCGGCCTCGGCGCGGGGGCCGGTGACGTTTCCTGCCTGCCGCGCGGGCCCTGGCCGGTGGGAATGCGGCGGCGCGGGGGCGGTGGGCGGCGGGGTGGAATCCCCTTCGAGTTTCCAGCCGATGACGGCCGCCGCCAGGAAGGCGAGGGTGAGGAGCGGGAGTGGGGATGGGGTCATCGGGCGGTGGGATGGACTACGTACGGAGAGGATTCATCGCGGGAGGTCGAGGTAGTATTGCACGAGGGCCTTGCGGTGCGGGGGGAGGCGGGAGGAATCCAGCCAGCGGCGAGGCGCTTCCGGATCGGAGGCCTGCCATTTTGAGAGGATGTCGGGGAGGAGCTTGTCTTGGAGGGCGGGGGTGATGATGGCCCAGTCGGCGGCTTCGGGGAAATTTCCTGATGCGGAGAGGCTATGGGAGATGAGGGCGCCGCCGGTCTCGCGGACGGTGGGGTCGGTCTGCTTGTCCACCCACGCGGTGTAGCCTGGCAGGTCGGAAGAGGCCCAGCGGGTGGAGAGGAGGGAGAAAGCGCCGGTCTCCTGCGAGGTGGTGGGGAGGCGGTGGGCGGCTTCCAGAAGCTCGGCGGGCTGTCGCTCGAGGAGGGTGGTGAGGAACTCGGAGACGCCGGGGATGGTGACCTCGTGGGAGGAAATACCGCCGGGGAAGACGATGGTGGAGAGGTGATCGAGGGCGTCGGGGCAGGCGGTGAGGAGGTTTTTCGCGAGATCGAGCGCCAGAGCGGGATCGGTGCGGACGGTGTCGAGGCCGATGGCGGCGTATCGCTCGGCGGCGATGCGGGGGACGATGGTGGAGCGGGCCTGCTCGAGCGCGGCGGCGGGGTCGGTCTTGAGGAGGTGGGCGAAAAGGGCGGACTCCATCTGCAACTTGAGCTCGCCGGAGGGTGTCTGGGCGGCGAGGCGCTGCAAATCCTCCGGGCGCTCCTCGGAAAGGGTCTGGAGGACGAGCTGCATGGACTGGGGGACGTCGGAAAACGGGTCGTTGATGACGGTGTTTTGCTTGGCCCACTCGAAGGCGGCCCAGGGATCCTGGCGGGCGAGGGCCTTGAGGGTGCCGGGCTGGGGGGAGCGGGAGTTTTCCTGGAGGAAGCGGAGGGAATCCGCGGGGTTTTCCCCGTCGTGCCACTTGACCATGCCGTCCATGGCGATGATGCGGGCGAAATCGGGGAGCTCCCGGGCATGCAGGCGCAGCCACTGGGGGTGGAACTCGCCGATGCCCCAGGCGACGTGGCCGACGCACTCGGAACCGGCGGCGGTGGCGGCCGCAAGCGCGGCCCGGGGGTCGTGACAGGACCAGGCCCACCAGGGGTATTTCTCGTCGTCGCCGCCCGCCACGGCGGCGATGGCGGAAAGTGGATCGAGGCGGGTCCAGTGAAGAAAGATGAGGTCGGTGAGGTCATCGGTGCGCTGTCCTTTTCGATAGATTTCCCAGTAGGCGGCGATGTCGCGGGGGCTGGCGTCCATGAGCCAGAGGGCGAGGCGCTGGTAGGGAGCGCCGCCCTCGATGGCGGTGAGGGATTCCAAGGAATCGGCGGACCGCTGCGGCGGGATGTCCTGCAGGGCGGGCCGGGCGGGCGCGGTGGTGGCGGGTGACCTCCCCGAAACCGGCGGGGAGGACCCGGAAAGGACGGGGACGGGGGCTGGATTTCCCACGACGAGCCGTCTGGCAGAAAGGCCGGTGAGCAGGCCGGCGGAGCAGACCCCGGCAAGCAGGAGGGTGGAGGATTTTTTCACGCGGGTTTGTTAGCGGAATGCACTACAGGGCTTCCGGGGTGAAAGCAATGGATTCCGCAGCGGCGGGGTGATCTCGGATTGAAGAAGGAAGGAACCGCGAATCTGGCGAATCGCGCGAATCTTGAAGAAGTTTCACCGACAGGCTGGGAACGCTGTTGGGAAAGCGTGAGGTTCTGAGCTGGGAGTGTTCATGGAGAACCGGAAAGCACTCTGACTCCGCTCCTTTTTCTTAAAGATTCGCTGGATTCGTAAGATTCGCGGTCAAAAAATCCAAACCGAGGCGGCCTGCCGTTAGTCCTTGTTCGCCTCCAGCTCGGCGACGGATATGCGGTCGCGCTTTTTCAGGAAGAACAACGCGCCGAGTCCGGCCCAGAGGACATTGCAGGCGAAGCCGGCGAGCGAGGCGGCGACGGCGGTCTCCGGTGGCACTCCGGCGAGGTCCTTCATCAGCACCTGGAACAGGCGCTCGCGCACGCCGACGCCGGCGATGGAGATGGGCATGCCGCTGATGGAGTCGATGACGGGCATGGCGGAGATGACCGCGCCGTATTCCGCCTTTCCGCCGACGGCGCGCATGCCGCAGTAGTAGGAGGAGAAATACGCACCTAACATGAAAAAGGAAACGCCGAGGCCGGCAAGGGCGTATTTCCAGTTTTTCCGATAGACGTCGTAGAGCTCGGGGATCTTCTTCATGACCGGCCAGCGGGCGAAGCGGCCGTTGCCATGGATCCGGCGGTGCACCGGCGGCGAGGCGCAGACGAAGATCATGAGCACCATCGCCAGGCCTCCTCCCAGATAGAACCAGGCGAAATGGATGACGCCGCGGCCGAGGATGCTCTGGTCGGCGAGGGTCTCGAACTTGGCGACGGAGATGATGAAGAAGACGAGGGCCAGCGAGACGAGCCCGGCGAGGTGGTCCGCCATCACGGCCATGGCGATGACGAGTTTTTTCCCGGGATGGTCACGCATCAGCAGGATGATGCGCGCGGCGTCGCCACCGATGCCGCTGACGGATGCGAGGCTGAACAGGCTGTCGATCATCGTCAGCTCGACGGCCCGGCCCAGGCCGACCTTGAGCGACTGCCCGCGCAGGAAGAACCACCAGCGGGTCGCATGCAGCGTGATGGAGACACCTGCCAGAGCCGCGCCGCCCGCGAGCCAGCGGTAGTCGATGCCACCGGGTCTATCGAAAATCGAGCGGTCGAATTTCACCTGGGAGAACGCCCACCACAGGCAGAGACCGGTGAGCGCCAGCTTGAGCAGGAAGGTCAGGAATGCTTTCATGCAAGCCGGGAAAACCAATCGGTCAGGCGGATTTCTCGATCTCCCGGGCGATGGTTTCGACGTTTTCCAGGATGCCTTTCGCGGCGTCGGAGTTGCCGATCTTGAGGCCGAAGTGCTTTTCCAGCCCGACGACGAGCTGGAGCGCGTCCACCGAATCGAGGCCGAGTCCGCCCGCGCCGAAAATCGGGATGGTGTCGGTGATTTCCGACGGGTCCTGTTCGAGCATGAGCTCCTCCACCATCACTTCCTTGATCTTCTGCCGTAGTTCCGCGTCTCGCATGATATTGTAGTTAGAAAATTCCGCCGTCGATCTTCAGGGCGGCTCCGGTGATGTAGGCCGCGTCCTTGCTGGCCAGGAAATAAACGGCGGCGGCGACTTCCTCGGGCTTGCCGAAGCGGCGCATGGGGATGCCGCGTTGGGCGTTCTTTTTCGCCTCTTCGTCCATGCCGCCGAGGGCTTCGGTTTCGATGAAGCCGGGTAAGATGGAATTCACGGTGATGCCGGAGCGCGCCGTTTCCTTGGCCAAGGTCTGGCCGAGCGCGACCACTCCGGCCTTCGCCGCCGCGTAGTTGGTCTGTCCTAACGGGGGGAGCACGGCGCTGAGCGAGGCGATGTTGATGATGCGTCCGAAGCGCTGCCGCATCATCGGCGTGACCACCGCGCGGCAGCCGTGGAAGACCGCGTCGAGGTTGGCGGCGATCACCGAGTGCCACGT
This sequence comes from Verrucomicrobiota bacterium, assembly GCA_040388015.1. GTDB lineage: Bacteria > Verrucomicrobiota > Verrucomicrobiia > Verrucomicrobiales > Akkermansiaceae > Luteolibacter. Next base: position 62,633 of record JAZKCQ010000072.1, read on the forward strand.
CTCGTCCGGCATCGCGGCGAGCAGGCAATCGCGGTGCATGCCGGCGTTGTTCACCAGCACGTCGAGCCGGCCGTCGGCTTCGAGGATCGTCGCGATGGCGGTCTGCCACGCGTCGCCGCTCGTCACTTCGAGATCGATCAGGCGGCAGCGGTCGGGAAATTCCGCCGCGAGATTTTCCGCCAGCGCGCGGTTCGACCGGACGCCGAGCCACACCCGGGCCTCGGAATCGTGCCCAAGGAAGTAACGGGCGATCCCCAGACCGAGCCCGCCGTTTCCTCCCGTGATCAATATCGAACGCACGGCGCGAGCATCACCGCCGCGCCAACGGGGGTCAATTTCAATACCGGGACGCGGCAGACATCGCCACAGACGGATCCACGGAGCCGCCCGCTTCCCTAGCAGGACAGATCCCCATTATGGGGGGTAAAACCGAGATGTCATATGGCAATCTCATGCACCGCATACACAATAGTTCCACTCATTTCAAATGAGTTATGGATAAAAACAACAAGTCCGTGACGTGTTCATACACAATCGGGGCGCATTTTTACAAGTGACCTATCAAATCGGGGCTAGCGTCTCCTATCTCTGGAGGCATCACCCAAATGCTCCGAACCCAACTCTGATTCCGCATTCGGTTTTCCCAGCCAACTCATGCAGCTCCCACCCGGGAGCCCGGTTGCGAAGCCCCGAGAATGCGGATCAATGCGGGCTTGGATTGCCATATGACGTCGATTCCACCCAGCAGGATTTACACGCCGAACACCGCGGGGAGACGCCCTCTCGCCGCCATTGACATTACCCATCGACCGAACCCTATGAAACCACGTTTCCGCACTCCCTTGTCCGCCACCTCGCTGAAGAAATGCTTCTACCCGCATCTCCGTCATGCCGCGGTTTTCTGCGCGACGATCCTTTCCTTCACCGCCACTTCCTCGCTTGAAGCAGCCATCATCAGCTGGGACGGCGGCACCGGGGGAACCGGCACCGACCTGGGCACAGCCACCAACTGGAACGGCGATGTGCTCCCCAACGTCGCGACCCCGGACACCGCCGAATGGAACGGCGCGCCGAGCGGACCGCTTGCCCTCGTTTACAGCACCGCCGCCTACGCCGGTTCTCCGGGAAATGTCGGCCTCGGCCTGAGCGTTCTCGCGACCGCCGCCCAGACTCCGTCCCTCAACATCGATTCCGGAGCGAACGTCTCCGCCCTGCGGATGAACAACATCACGCTCGCCGCCGGATCCGGCACCTTCTCGCTCGGCAACGCGCTGGATACCTTCAACATCACCCTCGGCGGCGTGACCAACGCGCTGTCATGGATCAACAACGCCTCGACTTCCGCGACCGTCGCCACGGATGTCAAATTCGCCAACGGCGGGGCAGCCGACCACGTCCTGACCATCGGAGGTTCGGGAAATTGGGACATCAACACCTCCCTCACCTCCACCAACGGCGGCCTGATCACTCTGGCGAAAACCGGCAATGGAACCCTGAATCTCACCGGCACCAGCGTGACCACCGGTCCGATCACCGTGGCGGGCGGCATCGTCCGCCTCACCGGCACCCACCCCGTCGCCGGCACCACCACCGTCCCGGTTTCCGCCGGCATCCTCGCCGGCACCAACGGCATCCTGCAGATCGACGGTGGCACGCTCAACGCGGCCAAAACCACCAGTCCCAGTCTCGCGGCAGGCACCGTCGCCGGTAGCAATGGTTTCATCAAGATGACCACCGGCACCCTCACTACCGGCAACGAGCTTCATCTCGGACGCGGCACCGGAGCGTATGCCGCCATGTCCATGAGCGGCGGCAGCGTGACTTCCGCCAACTGGCTGGTGGTCGGTCTCAACAACGACAAGGCGGTGCTCAACCAATCCGGCGGCTCCATCACCGTTTCCACCAACCGCATGACCGTCGGCGCGGGTGGCGCGGGATCGGTGGGCGTGGTCAACCTCTCGGGTGGAACCTTCACCGACAACATCGGCATTTTCGTCGGAGAAAACGGCACCGGCACCGTCAACATTTCCGGCAGTTCCGCAGCGTCCATGGGCAACCTGCAGTTCGGCGGAGCGGCCAGTTCGCTGGCGGGCACCGTCAACCTGCTGGGCGGCACGCTCAGCGCCGGCTCCATCACCAAGGGCACCGGCAGCGGGGTCTATCTGATGAATTTCAACGGCGGCACCCTCTCCCCCACCGCGACCAACGCCAGCTTCTTCGCCAACCTCGCGAACACGTCCGCCTACGTTTACGGCGGCGGTGCGTTGATCAACACCAACGGCTTTGACGCCACCATCAGCCAGCCGCTCCTCGCACCGGCCGGCAGCGGCGTGAACAGCATCGCCTCGTTCACCCCCGGCGCGGGCTACATCGACACCCCGGTCGTGGTCATCACTCCGGGATCCGGCGACACCACCGGCATCGGAGCGACCGCCGTGGCGAATGTCTCCGGCGGCGTGGTCACCGGCATCACCATCACCAACCCGGGCACCGGCTACACCGCCGTTCCCACCTTCACCCTCTCCGGCGGCGGTGCGACCACCGCCGCCACCGTCACCGGCACGGCACCCACCGCCAACACCAGCGGCGGCCTCGTCAAATCAGGTGCCGGCACCCTCACCCTCGGCGGCGTGAATACCTACACCGGCCCGACCAGCGTGACCACCGGCACCCTCAACCTGACCGGAGTCCTCGGCTCCGCGGGCGGCACCGCCATTTCCAGCGCGACCAACCTCATCCAGGCATCGGTCGGCAGCATCACCGGCAGCTCCTCCCTCGCCATCACCGCCGGCACCGCCAACCTCGCGGGCACCAACACCTACACCGGAGCCACCACCATCACCGGCGGCACGCTCACCGTCAGCGGCACCGGCGGCATCGATAACAGCAGCGGCATCACCCTCAACGGCAGCGGGGCCAAATTCCTCCAGACCAGCGGCATCCAGGTGCTGGCACCGGTCATCCTCACCAACGGCACGCTCGACGGCACCACCACCCTCGCCAGCGTCACCGTCGGAAACGGCACCGGCGGCGTGATCACCCACGGCAACGGCGGATTCGAGCCGCTTGCCATCGAAAACCTGACCTTCACCGGCGCTGCGACGCTCAACCTCAATGTCAATTCCACCGCCACAATCATCCCGACGACCACGCTGACCACCAACGCGGCCGGAGTGGTGACGATCAACGCCACCAACGCCTCGTGGACCACCGGATCGAACTACAATCTGATCAGCTACAGCGGCGGCTCCATCCTCGGCGGCGGTTTCGCCAGATTTGCCAAGGGAACCATCACCGGACTCGGCGCCCGCCAGGCAGCAACGCTCGTCAACACCGGCTCCGTCATCCGCCTCAACATCACCGGTGACACACCGGTCTGGAGCGGCGCGCTCAACAGCTCCTGGACCACCGGCGTTCTCGGAGCTCCGAAAAACTGGAGACTTCAGACCGCGAACACCACCACCGACTTCCAGAACAATGATGCGGTGCTCTTCAGCGACGCGGCTTCCGGGACCACCGCCGTCAACATCTCCACCGCGAACGTCAACACCAGCAGCATCACCTTCAGCAACTCCACCGCGAAAACCTATTCGATTTCCAGCGGCGGCGGATTCGGCATCGCTTCCGGTTCGATCCTGAAAACCGGCGACGGTGTGGTCAGCCTCAACACCGCCAACACCTATGCCGGCGGCACCACCCTGAACCTGGGAACGCTGAACATCAACAACGCGTCCGCCATCGGCACCGGCACGTTCCTCATGAACGGCGGCTCGATCGACAACACCAGCGGCAGCCCCGTGGCCCTCACGACGAACAACAGCCAGACCTGGAACACCAACCTCGAGTTCGGCGGCACCAATTCGCTGGACCTCGGAACCGGTGCCGTGGCCATCGCCACCGACACGACGATCACCACCAATGGCACGGGCAACCTCACCCTCGGCGGCACTCTCGGCGCAGGCACCAGCCACAGCATCATCAAGGACGGCACCGGCTCGCTCACCCTGGGCGGAGCGAACACCTACTCCGGCATCACCAACTTCACCTCCGGCAACCTGAACCTCAACAACGCGTCCGCCATCGGCACCGGCGCCTTTTTCCTCGCCGGATCCTCGCTCGACAACACCAGCGGCGCGGCGGTCGCCCTCACGACCAACAACACCCAGTCGTGGGATTCCGACTTCACATTCACCGGCTCCAACAACCTCAGCTTCGGCACCGGGACCGCGTCGTTCGGCGCGGACCGCACCGTCACCGTCTCGGCCAACACCCTGTCCACCGGCAGGGTCACCGGCTCGGGCAGCCTGATCAAGCAAGGTGCCGGCACGCTCGGCTTCGGACCGGGCGGCGCCAGCACGGTCAGCGGCGACCTCGCGGTGAACGAAGGGAAAATCCAGATCGGCCTCAACGACTTCACCGCCGCCGGCCTCACCGGCACCGGCACGGTCGAGAACGGCAGCGGCACCGTCCGCTGGCTGGTCATCAACAACACCACCGACAAAACCTTCGCCGGAGTCCTCCAGGACGGAACCGGCGGCGCGGCCATGGGCTTCAGGAAAGGCGGCACCGGAACCCTGACACTCACCGGCGCGAACACCTACAACGACCAAACCACCGTCAACTCCGGGAAACTGATCTTCTCCGGCATCACCAACAACATCCGCAGCGCCAACATCATCGGCGACACCGCCGGCATGAACGCGGTGCTGGCCATTTCACCCGGAGCCACCTTCGGCTCGAACTTCAACGGCGCGAACACCTCCACCGCCAGCATGACGATCGGCAGCTCCGCCACCGCCGCCGGGACCGTTCAAATGAGCGACCCGACGAGCGTCATCACCGTCAACCGCCAGCTGTCGGTGGGCCCCGCTGGCAACGGCTCGTTCAGCCAGTCCGGCGGCTCGACCACCATCGGCGGCTTCCTCGCCGTCGGCGCGACCGCCAGCGGCGGCGTGGTCAACCACACCGGCGGCACCATCACCAACACCACCGCGGCCGTAACCCTCGGTTACGGCGTGACCGCGGCCTCCGCCGTGATGAACCTCGGCGGCAACGCCGTCTTCAATACGAACGGAGCGGCCGGCAGCGGCTTCTGGGTCGGTGAAATCGGCACCGCCGTGCTCAACGTTTCCGGATCTTCCCTGCTCTCCATTCCCAATGACGGAGTGATCCTGGGCAGGGCGAACACCACGCTTTCCTCGGGCACCGTCAACCTCCGCGGCGGCACCATCCTGACGAAATCCATCAGCAAGGGAACCGGCACCGGCAACTTCAACTTCAACGGCGGAACCCTCAAAGCGAACTCGGCGAACGAAACCTTCATGCAGGGCCTGACCAGCGCCTACGTCCGTTCCGGCGGCGCGATCATCGATACCGACACCTTCGACATCACCATCGGCCAGCAGCTCCTCGCCCCCACCGGCAGCGGAGTGAGTGCCTCCGGTCTGACCGTCAGCGGCGGTGGCTTCATCGACACGCCGATCGTCATGATCACCGGTGACGGCACCGGCGCGACCGCCGTGGCGACCATCGATGGTGCCGGCAACCTCACCGGCATCACCGTCACCAACCCCGGCACCGGCTACTCCACCCCGCCCGCCTTCGCCCTCGTCGGTGGCGGCATCGGCAACACGGGTGTCATCGGCGGAACCGCCACCCTCGTCACCAGCAACGGCGGCGGACTCACCAAGACCGGCACCGGCAAGCTCACGCTCACTTCGGTCAACACCTACAAGGGCGACACCACCGTCACGGGAGGCACCCTCGGCATCGGCATCAGCTACCTCGCCGATGCCGCCGATGTCCGCCTGAGCAACGGCGCGGTCCTCGACCTCACCTTCGCGGCAGGAACGCCCGACACCATCGATGAACTTTACATCGACGGCGTCCAGCAGGCCAGCGGCACCTGGGGCGCTGTCGGATCCGGAGCGGCCCACACCTCGCCGCGGATCACCGGCACCGGGGTGTTGAACGTCACCACCGGCACCGCCTCCTCCTCCGGATATGCTTCCTGGGCGACCTCCAAAGGACTGACCGGTGCGAACAACGGAGCCACCCAGGATCCGGACTTCGATGGAATCTCCAACCTCCTCGAGTTCATCCTCGGCGGAAATCCGCTGGCAAGCGGCACCTCGATCCTGCCGACCCAATCCCTGACCACCAACGATTTCATCTTCACCTTCAACCGTGCTGACGAATCCGAAACGGAAACCACCCAGATCTTCCAATACGGATCGACTCTGGCGGGATGGACGAATGTCGCGATCGGTGCCAACAGCGCCGGACAAGTCACCATCGTCGAGAACGGCGCGTCAGCCGACACGGTGACCGTCACCATCCCACGGACCAGCGAAGTGGGCGGCAAACTCTTCGGCCGCCTCAACGCGACCAAGTGAGATCCGGTCGATAAGAATAACTCAAAAGCCGTCACGGTGCACTTATGGCACTGCGGCGGCTTTTTCTTTCGCGGTGATTTCAGTAGGAAACCCCCACCTTCTGATAGATGAAATGCATCAGCCAGGCGGGCCCTATCAGAAGGAACTGCAGATCCTTGAGAAACGAGGGTTTCTTGCCCTCCACCTGGTGACCGAGGAATTGAAACACCCATGAGATGCCGAAAACCCCGGTGCAAACCGCCCACAACGGCACCGGCGAGTGAGCGGAAATGAAACCCGCCAGCGCCAGACATCCGGCCGAAAACAAAACCATTCCGACAGCCAGCGACGGAGACAGGATCACATAATAAATCGCAAGCACCACGAGCGCCGGCAGCGCCCAGTTCGCGCAATTTCCCAGCCATGGCTCCAACGTCAGCATCGGCCCTGGCGGGATGCAGGAAATCAGGCCGACGATGCTGAAAAAAATCGCGGGAACACACACCCAATGGATCGTTTCATTGAGGGCATTCTGATGGCTCTCTCCATACTCACCCAGCAGTCGGTCCACGTTTCTCATGTCGTTCGGAAAGGGATCGTGCCGCTGAAATTTCCGCAAGGCAACCGCGCCGTCTTGCAATGCCCGGATGAGCGGCGATCCTGCGTGCGGTTTCATGAAAAAGCACTGGCTCCTCATCTCCGCGCTGACCGCCACGTCCTGCGCCGCATTCGCCGGGGAGGATCCGCCGATGAACCGCGTGCAGTTCATCGGCACGCACAATTCCTATCACATCGCGCCATCGGCGAAGGTCCGGCAGATGATCGAATCCGTCGCCAAAGGTGAGGGAGACGCGATCAACCACACTCACCGCCCGCTCACGGAGCAGCTCGAAATCCTCAAGATCCGCCAGTTCGAACTCGATCTCTACGCTGATCCCAAAGGCGGCCTCTACTCGAATCCCCTCGCCGCCCGGCTCACCGGAGAAGGGGATCCACACCCCGATCCGGCATGGGAAACCCCGGGGATGAAAATCCTCCACAGCCCGGATTTCGATTTCCGCACCACCGTGCCGACGTTGAGAAAAGCGCTGCAGGAATTGCTCGCCTGGTCCAAGGCCCATCCATCCCATGAGCCGGTCATGGTGATCCTGGAACTGAAGGAGGATTCATTCTCTCCGCGGATCCGTCCCCTCGCGTTCGACGAAACCCAACTCAAAGCCCTCGAAGCCGAAATCCGCGACGAGATGCCGGATGAGAAGATCCTCACTCCCGACCGGGTCCGGGGCGATGCCCCGACCCTGCGGGACGCCGTCACCCGCCACGGATGGCCCAAGCTTTCCGCAGCAGCCGGTAAATTCGTCTTCTGCCTCGATAACGAAGGAGCCGTCCGCGACCGCTATCTCGCCCTCAGCCCTAACAAGAATCTTCACGGCCGCCTGCTGTTTGTCAGCCTCTCTCCCGATCACCCCGCCGCCGCGTGGATGAAGCGGAACGATCCGGTCCGCAGCTTCGAGGAAATCAAAACGCTCACCGCCGCCGGCTTCATGGTCCGCACCCGCGCCGATGCGGATCTGAAGGAAGTCCGCGCCAAGGATTTCAGCCGTTTCCAAAAAGCCGTGGCCAGCGGCGCGCAATGGATCAGCACCGACGCCCCCGAAGAACTCCCCGATTTCCCGGGCTATCACGTGGGTTGGGAGAACGGGAAGATCTGGCAGCTTCGGGAAAAATAACGAGCGTGGACGTCCCGTCCACAGAGCCAATGAACCGAGAAAGAGAAGCATGAAATCCCATCCTTTCGTCTCCCATTGGCATCCTTATTGGCGCACCGCTGCGTCAAACGACCGCAAGGCCAGCTCTTCCTCACTGAACCGCAGAACCACTCCGTCGCTCAGATTCTTCCGCTCATTTTCCGGCTTCAGCATCTCCAGCGCCATCTGCTTGAAGCGGGTTTGCACCGCGCCGAGCGTGTGCTTTCCGAACACCGTGTGCCCGCCTTCGTAAGCCTGAACTTCGTGTTCCTCGAACGTGGAAAGGTAACCGCAGTAGCCATTGCAGTAACTCGCAACCACCACCTCCTCCACCCCTTGTTTCGATAGAATCTCCAACAGCGATTTTTCGATCCGCTGACCGGCGATGGTGGTCACCTCTCCCGGAACGCCCGCGAACGCATGGTTCCCCACGATGATCAATTGCAAGGGCAGCACCTGCGGGATCCACGGCTTTTCCCCCAAGCTGCCGTTTTTGTAAAACCGTTTGAATGCCGCCAACGCTCCGTCCGCCCGGCCGGGCAGCGGCAGTTTCGCGATGTTTCTGAAACCGAGAATCCTCCGTTCTCCCGCTTCGAACAGGATGTCCTTCGCTCCTTGAACCTGATATTTCAGCCGGATTTTCTCCGCCTCATCCGCCGACATCCAGCGGCTGGAAAACAACTCCCACGCTCTCAATCCCCGGCTCAACACCGTGGCGATCCCGGCCAACACCGGAGGCATCCCGGGTCCTTCCCGCGTGCCTCCCGCAAACGCCACCCCATGACAGGCCGGGCCGGTTGCGGCCTCCGGGTCACCATGCGAAAACCCGGGATCGACGGTTGCCTTCGCGAAATCCATCCAAGCGAGCATTGAGTCGATCCGCAGCGGCGCCGCTTCATTGTTAGCCGCTTGTTCGGCCAGCTTCTTCGCCTGTTCGAATTGCAGCCTGCCATTGTCGCGCGCGCTCTCGAAGTCATCTTCGAACTTCCCTCGGGTCCATTTCTTCTTCCGATCGAAAACATGGTTCGGCGTCACATCGCCCGCCTTGCGCTGGGCGAAAACGGAAATCACGCCATCCGCCTCCATCAGCGCCGCCGCGTGGCCCTTGTTGTCGGAGCTGATGCGATGGCTGTCATTGCTGATGCTGGTGGCATGCACGCCGAAAAAATTCCACGTCGCGAGCGGCGTGCCATCGGGTGCATCGAAACGGAAAAGCAGCATGCTCCTGTCGATCGCCGCATTCGCAGCGTGCTCCTCGACTTCCGGATTGCTGTGATAAGCAGCCAGCGAGCGGTTGAAGGCGACATCCTGATCGAGAGGAAACTCCCCGCTCGCGGATCGAATCACCGCCGGTTGAGGTTGCTGATCCGCGATTCTGATCGCCTCCACGATGCCATCGACGATCGTTCGGAAAACCTCCGGAACGAATCCCGGGATCGACATGTTATAAAGCGCGTGGTGCGAATAACCGCCCGGCCCGCTGTGGGTGTGCTGCGCGGTCAACATCACCTCGTCCTCGGTGAAACCAAGAGCCGCGATGCCCTCTATCACCGCCGACTTGATCGCCAGCGTGATGAAGCAGATCTCCGCATTCACCCAAGCGACCTTGCGTCCTCCGGTGCGGATCACGATGGCCCGGGCGAAAAGCGGCGTTTCGATTTCCTCCACGAACTGATGGAACATCCCGTAACCCATCATCCCGACGCCCTTCCGGAACGCGGTGATGTCGGCCTTGGCCGCGCCAACGTGATAGATCAAGAGCCCGAGACCTTTCTAATCCTGCGGCTCATTCCCCGGCTTCCACTTGATGTTGCAGCCGCTGCTCGGATACGGGCGGGCCAGCGGTTCTTCGCCGCCGAGCATGCGGCGGACGGCTTCTCGCAGGTCGCCGCCGTGCGGTTCCAATCCGCCGCGCGGGCGGGAGTCGTCGTACTGGCCGGCGTAGAACAGTTTTCCGCTGTTGTTGAAGAGGAAGAAATCCGGCGTGCAGACCGCGCCGTGGGCCTTGGCGACTTGTTGGGATTCGTCGATCAGGTAGGGGAAATCCCATCCGCGCCCGGCGGAGAATACCTTCATTGGCTCAGGCCCGTCCTGCGGGTATTTTTCCAAATCGTTGGAATTGATCGCGACCGTGTTCACTCCCTGCGCGGCGATCTCACGGGCGAATCCACCCAGAGAATCGGCGAGATGCACCACAAACGGGCAGTGGTTGCAGGCGAAAACCACGAGCAGTCCCTGCCCGCCCGCCACCTCGGCCCGGGCGACGATTTGACCGTCGGCATCAGGCAACAAGAAATCAGGGGCGGCGTCTCCAGGGGTCAGTTGGAAAGATGAGAGGGTTTCAGACATAGGAGCACTGTATCACAATTCCCTGCCTCGCAAAATGGTTTTCCGCCTTTGACCGGTGGCGATTCCCTTGCCACATTCCGCCGCCATGCCAGACGGTCTTTCATCGGCGGAACTGCTCCGTTATTCCCGCCACCTCCTCATTCCCGCGGTCGGGAAGGCCGGGCAACTGAAGCTGAAAAACGCGTCGGTCCTGCTCATCGGCACGGGGGCACTCGGCTCTCCCTCCGCTCTCTATCTGGCCGCGGCCGGGGTCGGCAGGCTGGGACTCGTGGATGCGGATGTGGTGGACGCCTCCAACCTCCAGCGCCAGATCCTGCACGGCGAGTCGTGGATCGGAAAACCGAAACTCGAAAGCGCCGCCGCCCGGCTGCGCGAGGTGAACCCGCTGGTGAAGGTGGAACTCCATCCCGTGCGCTTCACACCGGAAAACGCGCTGGAAATCGCCGGCTCCTACGACGTCATCGTCGATGGTTCTGATAATTTCCCCACCCGCTTCCTCACCAACGACACCGCGTTTTTCCAGAAAAAGCCGCTCGTCTATGGTGCGATCCACCGCTTCGAGGGTCAGGCCGGAGTCTTCGCCCCGCATCTCGGCGGGCCTTGTTACCGTTGCCTGCTGCCGAACATGCCACCGGCCGGAAGCGTCCCTTCCTGCCAGGAGGCAGGAGTGTTAGGCGTGCTGCCCGGCATCATCGGCTCGCTTCAGGCAATGGAGACGATCAAGCTGATCCTCGGCATCGGCACCGTGCCGTTGGGCAGACTCACCTGCTACGACGCGCTCAACAGCGCCTTCCGCAGCCTCAGGCTGAACCGCGATCCGCAATGCCGGCTGTGCGGCGACACTCCTGAAATCCACTCCGTCTCCAATGCGGAAACCACCGCCTCCGCCTCCTGCGACTTTACCCCAGAACACATGGAATCCATCACCACTGCCGAGCTCCGCACCGTCCTGAACGGAAATTTCGAAGGCCTTCTCATCGACGTCCGCGAGCCGGATGAATACGCCGTTGCGAACATCGAAGGCTCCCGGCTCATCCCGTTGAAGACGCTGCCGGATGAGTTGGACAGCCTGCCGAAAGACCGTGAGATCCTCGTCCATTGCAAGGCCGGCGGGCGTTCTGCCAAGGCCGTCCAGCTCATGCTGGATCACGGCTTCACCCAGGTGAAAAACGTGACCGGCGGCATGGACGCCTGGCTGGCGGAGAACTGAGAAAATTCGATGAAGCGCTGGTTTCAACCGGCACGGCGCGACAGGCCGGTTGATGTCAACGTTTCATGAAGGGGTTCGTCCTTCGGGAACTCCAACGCGACGGCCTCGCCGTCGGCCGTGATGGTGATTCCGGAAGCGGCCTTGAAGCGGCCGATCTCGCGGCACGTGATCCGTGTCGCGGTGAAATGGCTCATCGTGCTTTCGACGTCCTCGGGCGCGATCGCTAACAAATAACCGTAGCTGGGGAATGCGGTGAGCCAGCGCTCGATCTCGACATCCATCGGGCAGGGCAGATCCTCGAGATCCACGGTCGCACCGACTCCCGAGCAGTGGCAGAGCATGGCCAGCGTGCCGATGATCCCGCCGTTGCTGATGTCCTTGCCGGCGTGGCAGAGTCCTTTTTCGACGAGCGCGGGAAGCATCTCCAGCTGCGCGCGCAGCCGGTCGGGCGCGGTGATGGTGCTGGAGTTCCAGAACGGGTTGTCGCCGCAGAAGCTGCCGTGCATGTCGATGACGATCACCAGGCTGTCTCCCGGTTTCGCGTCGAAGCTCGTGATGAGCCTGTCACCCGCATGGCCGATGACGGCGGCACCGAGCGTTGCGTTCCCCGAGCGGGTCCGCGTGGTGTGGCCGCCGACGATCGGCACGCCATACGCGTGCGCCGCCTCCTGCATGCCCTGCCAGATTTTCGAGGAAATCTCATCCGACGGCGACCAGAGGATGTCGGTGATGGCGACCGCCCGCCCGCCCATCGCGGCGATGTCGGAGAGATTCACCATGATGGCCGAGTAGCCTGCGAACCACGGGTCGCTTTCGACAAACGATTCCAGCATGCCCTCCGCGGCGAAAAGCAGATGTCCCGAGCCCGATGGATTCGGGATTGCCGCGCAGTCGTCCCCTAACCGGACATTCCCCGAAACCTCCAGCGCATGCCCGTAGGCATGGTGAATGCGCGCCTTCTCCGCCACCGCCGGATGGGTGACGAGGAAATTCGCGAGCGTGGCGAGGTCGGTCATCTGCCAGATTGATAGATCGACGCATGCCAAATTTCGCAGAAAATCATCAATTTCAGAGGAATCTCACCCGATCGGCACCCTGCCCGGGGATCATGAGAACCGTTCATTCCAAGGATTCCCGCTCTCGCCGGCTCGCGGGATTTCCCATTGATCTTCATAACAGTTTATGAAAGAAAGCGATATGGAATGTCAGCCATCCTTAATCAAGCTTGCCGCATTGGCAGGAGGGATCGTGTTTCTTTCCGGCGCGGCGGCTTCCGCCCAGGCGCAGGTGAACGAGCACCACCACATCGCCAGTGGGAATGCGTTCGGAGTTCCCTCGAATGCCTATTTCGCGAGGACCCCGTACACCATCAGCTGGAAGGCGGACAAGAGCAACCAACTCTATGAGCAATACGGCAAGATCGTGAAAATGAACGAGTTGGTCCTCGAAGTGTATGACGTGGCCAGCGGGAAGCTCATCGCCTACTCGGGGTGGCGTCCGCTGCAGGGTGAGATGAAGGTCGCGGTGGGCGGCAAGCACCACATCCGGGTTTACGCGCCCGGCAAATGGACCGCGGAGTTCAAGGAGGACAAGGAAATGCTGCAGCGCGCGGCGGGCCGGGGAGAATTGAAGGACGGCGTCACCGTCCGTGACGCGAGTCAGAACAGCCTGCGGACGAAAAAGGACCGGGTCGAGTCGGTGAAGAACGGCATGATCAAACAGCTCGCTGATTCACGCGATGAATTCGGTGAATCCGGCGTGGCGGCCCTGACGGCGGATGTGCACAAGGCCGCGCATCTTGCTTCCGATGAATTGGATTTCGCAATGCGGTTCGGAGCCTTGAGCAAGGAGACGATGATCAGGATCCGGGAAGATCAGGAACGGAACCCCCCCGGCAACCCGCAGGAACCCAAGCCCGCTCCCGCCGTCACGCAAAGCTCAGGCTGGACGGGGAAAGGGCTGCCCCCGGGCATGCAGCGTCGCGAGGAAGGGCGGAAGGCCGACTGAGAGATCGTGCGGACCGGCGTTCAAGCGACCCGCGCCGCGGCCTGATAGTAGGCCAGGTCCGCGCGCATCCTGACGTGGAGGATGCCGTGGAGCATTACTTCTTCGAGCGGTTCCCAGTGCAGGCGTTGGAAAAACCGCGCGTTCTGGTGCTGCACGGTGGCGAGGAATTCGTCGCAGCCGAGCGCGTTCGCGGTGGAGACGGCTTTGTAAATCAACCCCGCACCCAGCGCGCCGAGTCCGTGATAGCACGGCTGCAGATTCCGCACCGCGACGCCCGGGCTGAAATGGCGGATGCGGCGGAAATCCATCGCCACGCCGAGACGAGAGCCATGCCACAGACCCGGCTTGCGTTCGTCGATCCGCACGACTCCGGCGACGCTGTCTTCCATTCCCGCGATCAGAGTTTTGCAAACGATGGGGATCATCTTCTCATCAAACAGATCCCGGTCGTCCTGCGCGAAGATCCCCTGCTCCTCGCAGAAGATGTCGCGGCGTACCCGGAAAAAACCAGCGAGGTCTTCGGGCGATTTCGCGATCTTGAACACGAAATCATGCGGGCTGTAGGACGGGAAGCGTTCGAGGATCATGGGATTTGGGATTGAAGCGAAACGCGGAGGCGCTGAGATCTCGGAGAGAGCTGCGGAGAAGACATAATCCTCCGCGTTCCTCTTTGCGGCCTCAGCGCCTCCGCGTTTCGATTGCCAACATTCATGGCTCGCAAGTGACGGGTTCAGGGATGCTGGCTTTGATTTTTGCGGCGATGTGGTCCGCGTCTTCGGCGATGCCGGAAAAGCGCGCGGAACCCCAGGTGTGCTGCCAGGGAAGACCGAGGAAATAGAGGCCCGGAATCTCGGTGACACCGCGGTCGGTCTCGGGAAAACCGCGCATGTTGAAGACGGGCAGCTTGATGAATTTGAAATTCGGGTGGAAGCCGATGCACCAGACGATGCTGGTGATGTTGTTCTCCGCGAAATTGAGTTCGGTCGGCTCGGTTTCGGGAACCCAGACCGGCGTGTAG
>JAZKCQ010000073.1:0-12335 GCA_040388015.1 Verrucomicrobiota bacterium
CGATTGTCGTCAGCGTCCTGTTCGCCGTGTTTTTCATCTATCCCGCCGGGATGGTGGTGAAGCAGGCATTCGAGGGAACACGTGCGGACGGCTCGCACTTTTTCACCCTCGATTTCTTCGCATCCATTTTCCGCAATCCGATCTATCGGGAAGGTCTCTGGAATGCCTTCGCGCTGGGAATCGCCAGCACGCTGGCGACGCTGGCCATCGCGTTCCCCCTGGCGCTCATCGGGCATCGGTATGACTTCTTCGGGAAGAACGCGCTTGGAGTGCTGGTGCTGGCCCCGATGATCCTGCCTCCCTTCGTCGGCGCTGTCGGAGTGAAGCAGATGTTAGGAGTGAATGGCGCGTTCAACGCGTTTCTCATCGATCTGGGAATGATGGACGCCAACCAGCCTCACGACTGGCTGGCGAACGGCCGCTTCCTCGGCATCGTGCTTATGAACGCGCTGCATCTCTATCCGATTCTCTACATGAACATCGCCGCAGCCCTGGCCAACCTCGATCCGGCGATGGAGCAGGCGGCTGAGAATCTCGGCTGCCCGCCATGGAAGCGGTTCTTCCGCATCACGCTGCCGCTGGCCATGCCGGGTGTCTTCGCAGGCGCTTCCATCGTCTTCATCTGGGCGTTCACCGAACTCGGCGTGCCGCTTGTGTTCGACTACGCCCGTGTCGCTCCGGTGCAGATTTTCGACGGGCTGAAGGGACTTGATAAAAACCCCATCCCCTATGCCCTGACCGCCGTCCTGCTGATGGTGGCCGCCGGAGTTTTCGCCATCTCCAAACTCGTGATGGGGCGTTCACCGCTCGGCACCGCTCCGCGCCCGAAGGGACGCGCCAGTTCGCTCCGTCTCAGCGGCTGGAAATCGGCGGCATGCACGCTCTTCTTTCTCGGAGTCTTCGTCATCGCGGCCATTCCCCACCTCGGGGTTCTGCTGCTGTCGGTCGCCGGACGCTGGTATGGCACGGTCATCCCCGACGAACTGACCGCACGGCATTATATCGAGGCGCTGGGCAACGGACTCGTCGTTCCGTCCATCCAGAACAGCCTGATGTATGCGGGAACGGCGACTCTGATCGCGCTACTCATCGGCCTGTCGGTCGCCTGGGTGGTCGTCCGGTCGGACTTGAAATTCCGCAACGTGCTCGACGCGGTCGTGATGCTTCCGCTGGCGGTTCCGGGCTTGGTGATGGCGTTCGGTTACCTCGCGCTGTCGCAGGAAGGGAAGGCGTTCCATTTCCTCGTCGGAGCGGACGGCAGCCCGTTCCTGCTGATCGTCGTGGCCTATGCGTTCCGCAGGCTTCCCTACATCGTCCGCTCCGCCGTCGCGGGTCTGCAACAGAGCAATCCCACGCTGGAGGAAGCGGCGAAGTCACTGGGAGCGACACCATTCCGGACGCTGCGCCGCGTCGCCATCCCGCTCATCGGCGCGAATCTCGCCGCAGGATCCATTCTCGCGTTCGCGTTCGCCATGCTGGAGGTCAGCGACAGCCTGATCCTCGCCCAACAAGCGCAGCACTATCCGATCACCAAGGCGATCTACACCTTGTTATCCACTCTGGGAAACGGCACGGAACTCGCCGCGGCGCTCGGGGTGTGGGCGATGGTTTTTCTATCAGTCGCCATCATGGGAGCCGCCGTATTGGGCGGGAAGCGCGGCGGACTGTTCAAGGTCTAAGCCAGCGACTTCATCACCTCGGAAAAAATCTCGAACGAGCGCAGCCTGGCAGCATGATCGAAGATCTGCGCCGTGGCCATGATCTCGTCCGCGGCCGTCTGCCGGATGAGTTCCGCCACCCCGCGGCGGACGGTCTCCGCCGAGCCGACCAGCGAGTAGCGCGTCATGCGCTGGAGGTGGGCGTCCTCCACCAGCGACCATTGCAGTCCGAGCGCGGTGTCGGGAGGCTGGAGTTCGCCAGGATTTCCACGGATCAGATTGAGGAACTGCCGCTGCAGGGAGGTGAACAGGAGCCTGGCTTCTTCATCGGTTTCCGCCGCAAAGACATTCACCCCGACGATCGCGTGCGGCCTCGGATTCGTCTTGGACGGCTGATAGTCCTGCCGGTAAAGCTGGAGGGCCGTGTTCAGGTAGTCCGGCGCGAAGTGCGAGGCGAAGGCGAACGGCAGCCCCAGCTCCGCCGCCAGCCGGGCGCTGAAATCACTCGAACCCAACAGATAGAGCGGCACTTCCAGTCCGGCCCCGGGAACCGCCCTCAGTTCCTGCCCTTTCGCCGCGGGCAGGAAGTATCCCTGAAGCTCCCTCACGTCATAAGGAAACGTGTCTCCGCTGCGTCCGAGATTCTTCCGCAACGCGCGCGCCGTGATCTGGTCGCCGCCCGGCGCCCGGCCGAGTCCGAGGTCGATCCGTCCCGGATAAAGCGCCTCCAGCGTCCCGAACTGCTCCGCGATCACCAGCGGCGCGTGATTCGGCAGCATCACTCCGCCGGAGCCGACCCGGATGCGGGATGTTCCGCCGGCCACATGACCGATGACCACCGAAGTCGCCGCGCTCGCCACGCCGGGAATGTTGTGATGCTCCGCCAGCCAGAACCGGTGATAGCCGAAATCCTCCGCGTGCCGCGCGAGGTCCAGGGTATTGCGAAAGGCGAGGCTGGCATCCCCGCCCGCGATGATCGGAGCGAGATCCAGCACTGAAAATGGAATCATGCGCCGAACCTAATGCCACTCCGGCGAAACGCAAATCGGCCGGAAGCGGCGGGAAATCCGCTAGAATTTCCTGCTCAGCGACGGCGACTTCGGATCGCCGAACCGCCAGGGCAATTCCACGGCTTTCGTGATTCCGATCCGTGGACCGGCGATCGATACCACCGGCTCCCCTTTCAAAATCCCGCATTCCAAGGATTTCAGGAAATCGATCCCGTGATGCGCTCCATCGATTCCCAGAGCGCATGTCAGCTTCCCCGGGCCGGAAGCCAGCGACCGATCCGCCACCCCTTCCCGCCTCGCCCGCATGCTTTCGAGACCCGACACCGGTTCCAGCGCCCTGAACAACACGAATCCCGATCCTTCCTCGCTCTTCACCAGCACGTTGAACATCCAATGAACTCCGTAATTCAGATACACATAGGCCTCCCCGGCCCGGTGGGTTTCGACAAACGACCTCGCGCTCGGGCGAAACCACGTGTGGCAGGCGGGATCACCCGCAGACAGATAGGCTTCGGTCTCCACGATCCGCCCCACACATCCCTTCCATTGGAACAGGCAGCCGATCAGCTCACGGGCACAAACGACCGGGCTTTTCTCGAAAAAGGTAGTTGTGAGTTTCTCCACGCGGGAATCGGTTTCCAGAAGCGCCTCGGGATCAAGGGGAAAAAATCACAGGAAATCGCTGGAAATCCGATGGTCTTTCGCGTAGGGAACCCGATGCATGGATTTCCACTAAAGGGATTCATGAACTACCATGAACATCAATTCCGATCAACATGCGGGCTCCCGTCCGATCGACAGGCCCGCCAAAAACTCCGCGATTCCTCCCAAGGTGTCGTCCGTTGATCCCCCCGCACGGCGTAAAACCTGGTTCAACAGCTATGATGAGGAATGGGCCGATTTCCTCGCCCGGAAATCCCTGACCAAATCTCGGCCCGGCATCAACAGTGATGACCCCGAAACCCTTCCGCGGGTTTGGAACACGCCTCCGGGCTGAAATCCAGCGGAGGTTGTCCCGGGATCTCTATCAAGCATTTGCCTTTGCTTCATCTCCCGGGCCGGATATTGAATTCCGTGCATGGAACCTCCGGTTTTCCCCTTTCTCGAACACCTTCGACGGAAGGATGACGAGCACCTCAAGCTGCTGGCCGTCTTCCACTTTGTCTTCGGAGGACTCGCCATTCTGGGGATCGGCTTTCTGGTCCTCCATTATCTCATCCTGAACCACGTCATGATGAACCCTGAAACGTGGAAAGCACCGGGAGCGCATCCGCCACCCCGGCAGTTTTTCCAAGCCTTCGTTTGGTTTTACGTGATCATGGGTACGGCTTTTCTGTTGGGAGGAATCGCCAATATTCTTTCAGGCATCTTTTTACGTCGCAAAAGGCATCGGACCTTTTCGCTCGTCGTGGCCGGCATCGACTGCATCCAGATTCCCTTCGGAACCGTGCTCGGGATTTTTACCATCATGGTCCTGTCGAGGGAATCCGTCCGGCAGTCCTACGCGAACTCCGATCCCTGAAAGCAGAGATCAGGGAGGCGCGAGCAAACCCCACCCGATAGCGGCCACCACCAGGATCAGGATCAATCCACCGCAGAACCAGGCGACGAACCGTCGTGAACTGCGGTCAAGCCCGGACTCTCCGACCAAGCTGTGCTCACGAAGCTGCGAGTCACCCCGCCAGATGGCGGCGATCAGATGGATGAGGTGGGCCAGCAATTCCATTTCCGGAGGTGATCAGGCCGCGGCGGGAATACCCGGCTCATTCATTCCACCGTCACGCTCTTGGCGAGATTCCGCGGCTGGTCGATTTCACAACCGCGGATGCGGGCGACATGATAGGCGAACAGCTGGAGCGCGACGACCGCCGGAATGGTCGCCACCAGCGGGTGGCAGCGGGGAATGGTGATGAAGTCATCCATGCACTCGGCGGTCTCATGATCGCCTTCGGTGACGACCCCGAGAATATGAGCGCCTCTGGCCCGGCACTCTTCGACGTTGCCGAGGGTTTTGTCCTTGCCGGGGATGTCGACGGCGAGGGCGATGACCGGGGTGCCTTTTTCCAGCAGGGCGATGGGGCCATGCTTGAGTTCGGCGGCGTGATAACCTTCGGCGTGGATGTAGGAAATCTCCTTCAGTTTGAGCGCACCTTCCAGCGCCACGGGATACATGGGGCCACGGCCGATGAAGAAGGCGTGTTCGTTCTTCGCGTAGTCTTCGGCGATTTTCGCGATCTTGTCGCTTTGCAGGATGACCTTGGCGACGAGTTCGGGAATCGATTCGATCTCGCGGGCGAGTTTGTAACCGTCTTCACGGGAGAACCGCCGGCCACGGCCGAGCTTGAGCGCCATCATCAGCAGCACCGCGACCTGGCAGGTGAAGGCCTTGGTGGAGGCCACGGAAATTTCAGGTCCGGCGTGCAGGTAGACTCCCCTCCCCGTCTCGCGGGCGATGGTCGAACCGACGACGTTGCAAAGGCTCATCACGAACGCGCCCTTCTGATTCGCCTCTCTCACCGCAGCCAGCGTATCTGCCGTTTCGCCGGACTGGGAAATGGCGACGACGAGGTCGCGGCTTCCCAAGATCGGATTCCGATATCGGAATTCAGCGGCCTGCTGGACTTCCGCGTGGATGTCAGCGAGGTCCTCGAACGCGTATTCTCCGACAAGTCCGGCATGCAACGAGGTGCCGCAGCCGATGAGGACCACACGGCCCAGTTCGGCGAGTTCGCGCGGCGAAGTGCCCATGCCAGCCAGAACTGAAGAGCCGATATCGAAGTCGAGCCTGCCTCGGATGGCATTCCCTAACGAATCCGGCTGTTCGTGGATTTCCTTCAGCATGAAATGCTCGAAGCCGCCCTTCTCCGCCGCGGCGGAATCGAGGCCGAGTTCGGCGATTTCACGGGTGACCGGGACGTTGTTCAGATCGCGGATGTCCACGGAATCGGCCGTGACGATGGCGATGTCGTTGTCGTCCAGATAGATCACCCGTTGGGTGTGCGCGACGATGGCGGAGGCGTCGGATGCGATGATCGTTTCCCCGTCTCCCACGCCGATGACGATGGGGCTTCCGCGCCGGGCCGTGATGATCTTGCCCGGCTCCTGGGCGGACAGGACGGCGATGCCGAAAGTGCCGTTCACCTGATGGAGCGCGTCGCAAACCGCTTGGAAAAGATCGCCCTTGTCACAGTCTCCGATGAGATGGGCGAGGACCTCGGTGTCGGTCTCGGAATAAAAATGATGTCCCTTTCCTTCCAACCGGGCGCGGATGGAGCGGTAGTTCTCGATGATGCCGTTGTGGACCAGCGCGATGTCTTCCGATTGGTCGAGATGCGGGTGGGCGTTGACCTCGGTCGGCGGACCGTGGGTGGCCCAGCGGGTGTGGGCGATGCCGGTGCCGGCGCGGTGGAAGAGCGCGGCGTCCCAGTCGGCGTGCGCCTTGTCGCTGAGCTTCGAGACTTTTCCCGGCGACTTGGAAACGAGCACGCGGTCGTCATCCAGAATGGCGACACCCGCCGAGTCATAACCGCGGTATTCGAGACGGCGCAGGCCGTTGATGAGCACGGTGGCCGCGTCCGCTTTTCCGATGTATCCGACGATTCCGCACATGGTTGGTTAGAGATGGGAGACTTGTGTTTGAAGATCCTTTTGCACGATTTCGCCGGGGCGCGTGCTGGTCCGGGGCCAGAACTTCCGGCCCGGATAGATGGAGGTGTTGATGCCGGTGTGGACGTGATCGCCGACGATGGCGCCGAACTTGCGGCGGCCGGTGTCGACAAGGCTGCCACTGACCATGGAAAGGTGGTTTTTGCCGTCGTGGCGGAGGTTGGAAACGGTGGTGCCGGCTCCGAAGTTGACGCCTTCCCCGAGCACGGAATCTCCGACGTAGGAAAGATGGCCGATGTTGGTGTTGGAAAGAATCAGCGAGTTCTTGATTTCCACGGATTGGCCGATGTGGCAGTTGTTACCGATGCTCGTGTTCCCACGGATGTAGCAGTTGGGACCGACCTTGCAGTGTGCGCCGATGACCACATTACCCTCGATGAAAACTCCGGGCAGGATTCTGGATCCGGGGCCCAGGAACACCACGCCCTCGACCACAGCCGCCGGATGGATGTCTCCGTAAATGGTCTCCTGCTTGAGCTCGGAAACGGCGAGTTCGTTAGCCCGCAGCAAATCCCAGGGATAGCGGATGATGAAGGAAGACGATGCGATAAAGCTGTCATCCCGATCCGGCCCGGCCCCCGTCCACGCCAGCGGAATGTTCGCGGTATCGACCAATGTCGTTCTCCCGGAAGTGAGGAATTCAGCCATGTCCGTGGAGTCCAGCCAGGCACGCGGATCCGGAAAGACAACCGCATCACCGATCACCCGCCGCTGGTGGATGGGCAGAGGCGCGTTGGCGATCGGGAAATCCTCGATTTTCCGGGTGAGCGAGAGAGGCCAGCAGTCGGAGGTTGCGAATGACATTGGGGTGATTTCTATCCGATTTCTTCGTGGATGGCGGTCGAGAATTTCTCCACCCATGACCGGACTTCCTCCGCCTCGCGGTGCTCGACGAGCACGCGGATCTTGTTCTCGGTGCCGGAGTAGCGGATCAGGTGGCGGCCGCTCTCGCCGAATTCGGCGGTGGCCTCCTTCATCAGTTTCTGGAGCTTCGGAAGGGTTTCCAACGGAGGCTTGGAAGGCACCGGCATGTTCGCGAGCTGCGTGGGATATTCATGCATGATGGCGGCGAGCTGGGCCAGCGTGGCCTTGCGCTCGATCATCATGCGCAGCACTTGCAGCGCGCTGAGGATGCCGTCGCCGGTGGTGACATGGTCGCCGAAAATCAGGTGGCCGGAATTTTCCCCGCCGAAGGAGTAGCCGTTTTTGCGCATGCACTCGATGACGCTGCGGTCGCCGACAGCGGTGGTCTCCACCTTGATGCCGTGCTTTTTCATGGCTTCTATCAAGCCGAGATTGCTCATGACGGTGGCGACGAGCGTATCGTGTCTCAGTTTTCCCTGCTCTTTCAGACCCAGCGCGCAGAGGCCGAGGATGCGGTCGCCGCTGACGACCTGGCCGTTCGCATCAGTGAAGATGACGCGATCGGCATCGCCGTCGAAGGAGATGCCGAGATCGGCGTTGTGCTTTCTAACGAGATCGCCGGCGGCTTCCGGATGGAGGGCGCCGCAGCCGTCGTTGATGTTGAGGCCGTCGGGCTCGTTGCAGACCGTGATGACTTCGGCACCGAGTTCCTTGAAAATGAGCGGACCGATGAAGTAGGCGGCACCATTTCCGCAATCGACGACGATCTTGAGTCCGTGAAGCGAGATGTTGTCGGCCGCCTGCTTGGCAAACTCGATGTAGCGCCCGCGGGCGTCGTCGATCCGGTGTGCCTTGCCAATCTGCGCGGGCGGCAGCGGTGCGGACTCCGGTTCGTCGCCCATGATGTGGCGCTCGATGAGTGCTTCCAAGTCGTCGGAAAGCTTGTAGCCATCAGGCCCGAAAATTTTCATCCCGTTGTCCTCATAGGGATTGTGGGACGCGGTGATCATGATCCCGGCGGCGGCTCCCATGGATTTCGTCAAATGGGCGACCGCTGGTGTCGGCAGCGGGCCGACGAGGTAAACATCCATTCCCATCGAGACGAGGCCGCTGGTGATCGCCGTTTCCAGCATGTATCCGGAAATCCGGGTATCCTTGCCGATGAGCACCCGGTTTCGGCTCCGGCCGGACGAACGCAGCACATTGGCTACGGCCTTGCCCATGCGCAGCGCGACTTCGGCGGTGATCGGGAATTCGTTCACACGGCCGCGGATGCCGTCGGTTCCAAAGAGTTTGGGAGTCTGTTTCACAGTTCGGGAGAGGCAAGATGTTCAAAATCCAATGAACTTAGACAAGTCTTAATCAGACTCCCAGCACCGCCCGGCGGATGCGGCCGGGGGATTTTTTCAAGAATTGGCGGGCGAGCGATTCGAACTCCTCGGAAAGGTCGGTGAGGTGCAGTTCGAGCGAACCTTCCCGGTTTTCGGTCTGAAGAAGATCCAGCCGGGTCATTTCCTGTTTCAAATGCTCCGCGCAGGTTGTGGCGGAATCGACCAGACGGATGTCCGCCGGGAGAAGCTGTTTTAAAATCGGAATCAGCAACGGATAATGGGTGCAGGCGAGCATCAGCGTATCGATCCCCTTTTCGACCAACGGATCGAGATAGGTCTTCAGCACCTCACGCGTGGCCGGGTGGTCGATCCAGTTTTCCTCGATCAAGGGCACGAGCAACGGCGTGGCCTGTCCGTGGATGATGAGACCGGTTTTCCGCAGGGCGAGAGCGTGTTGGTAAGCGTGGGATCGGATAGTGCCGCGGGTGGCGATGATGCCGACACGCTCGGTATTCGGACAGGAAAGCGCGGCATCCACGCCTGGCTCGATGACGCCGAGTATCGGGATC
This sequence comes from Verrucomicrobiota bacterium, assembly GCA_040388015.1. GTDB lineage: Bacteria > Verrucomicrobiota > Verrucomicrobiia > Verrucomicrobiales > Akkermansiaceae > Luteolibacter. The sequence goes on from JAZKCQ010000073.1 coordinate 9,099, forward strand.
CGGTATTGCTCACGAAGCTGAGGCAGGGCGTGCGCGGTGGCGGTATTGCAGGCGACGACGATGGCTTTCACGCCCTTTGAAATGAGGAAACGCACGTCTTCATCGGCGAAATGGCGAATGGTCTCCGGACTTTTCGAGCCATACGGCAGGCGCGCCGTATCTCCCAGATAAAGAATGTCTTCCGCAGGTAAAAGTTCCTGCACGGCCCGCACGACGGTCAACCCGCCGACTCCTGAGTCGAAAATTCCAAGTGGCGCTGAATTCACTGGCGCGAGTGTGACACCGCGCCTGTCCGCGCCAAGCGCAAAGCCGTGGGATTCATTCGCCAACCAGCTTGAGACGCATGAATCCGCGACCGCCGGGTGTGTCTTCGATGGCTTGGGTGAAAACCCAGGTGCGTTCCTCGAAATCGCCGAGATCCTGGACCAAAAACGAAGCGACAGATCCGGCGGATGCAGGGCTGTCGAGCAGATCAAGCGAGCTGTTTGCCTGAGGAACCAGAGTCAGGCCGGTATGGGTTTTTCGCACACGGGCGGTCATGGTGAGGTAGGTTTTTCCCGGAATGGCGGACGGGTATTGCACCGCGCTGAGGCTGCGGACGGTGGGCTGCGGCAGGAAGGACGGGTCGGACGCGAGCGGATTCGAGCCGAACAGCCATTCGATGGAATTCACCATGCCGTCGCCGTCGGCATCGTCGGTGGATGCTCCCGTTCCCAGGGCGAAAGAATGACCGGCGGCCCAACCGGAATAGGTCGAAGCGGTCGCAAACACGCTGATCACTCCGCCGGAGAGCGTGCTGGTGTTCCACTGGAGCCCGCTGACCAGCGCCGGAAGGGTGATGGTGGAAAATGCGCCGGTGATCGCCGTCCCCTCAAACAAGGTAAAACTGTCGCCCGCCGCGAGCGTGCCGCCGAGGTTGGCGACGAGCAACGTGCCTCCATAGGTCAGCGTGCCATTCACCGCCAGCATGTCGCGGGTGGCGGCGGCTTTGTTGATTTCCATCCGGGTGATGGAGCCTGCTTGCAACGTCACTGCCGCGCTGGTGGTGAGTTTGCCGATGCCGTTCGATCCCGGGGCGAGATTGCCTCCTGATTGCAGCACGGTTCCGCCGACCGTTCCGTTGCCACCCAGAGTTGCGCCGGTAGCGACGGTGATCGGGCTGGAGGAGTTGGTGCCGTTCGCTAACAAAGTTCCGCCATTTACGGCAGTCGCTCCGGTATAGCTGTTATTTCCGGAAAGAAAGAGAGTTCCCGCCCCTGTTTTGAGCAGGCCGCTGGAGGTCAGATTGGCGGAGGTGTTGAGCAGCTTGGCGGAGATCGTCAGGTCGGCGGCGGAGCTGGCGGTAACGTCGGCGACATTGAAGGTGATGACTTGGCCTGCGGTGGCGTTTTGACCAAGATGAATGCCGTTGGACGCGGGATTCGATGCCGCGTGATTTTCCATCAACGATGGAGCGCCGCCGCCGACGGTGACGGCGCCGATCAGGGAAAGGCCTTGGAAATTGGTGGCGTTCGCCCCGCTGCCGATGCGGATGGTTCCTCCATAGAGGGAGACGGCACCGAGCTTGTTCCACCAGCCGGCTTCCGCACCATCGAGGCCGTTGAGGAAAAGCGCGCCCGCGTTCAGGACGAGCGTGGTGTTTGACAGAGTGTTCGTGCTGGCTCCCGTACCGAGCACATTTCCGCCGGTCAGAGACAGCGTGGCACCGGTGCCGACGGTGATGTTGCGGTTGGTGGTGTGCTGCAAAACGCCGAGGTTGCTGGCAGCGGGTGCGCCCCCCTGCCCCGTTCCTGCGGTGACGGTGCCGCCTTGGATTGTGATATCTCCGGTGAAGGTGTTGGTGGCCCCGAGATGGAGCGAACCGCCGCCGGTTTTCACCAAGGCGATGCCGCCGGTGGTCGTGCCGTTGGAAATGATGCCGTTGACGGAGAAATTTCCCGAGCCTTGGAAAGTGAGCGAGCGGGCGGAGGCGGGGGCGTTCGAAGTGATGGCGGCGAGGTTCAGCGTGCCCGCGTCGGATTGGAATGTGTAATTCCCGCCGCCGGACTGGAGGGTGGTGGCGCCGCCGAGGCTGTTGTCTCCTGATAGATTGCGAATGGCGGGCACGGTGTTTCCCCGTCCGCTGAGGCTGAGCGCGGCGGTGGCGAGCGTGGTGACATCGCCCAGCGTGCCGTCGATTTCCAAGGTGGAGGCTCCGGCGTTGTTGTTGCGGATCTGGATGCCGGTGAGGCTGGAGGCGGCGTTCGGGTTGGCGAGGCGGACGATGCCTTCGTTCACCGTGGTGCTGCTGGTGTCGATGTTGAGCGTGCCCGCGAGCGGGTTGTCACCACTTAGCACAAGCGTGCCGGTTCCGTTTTTCGTGAAGCCCGCGGTCCCGGCGAGCGAAGCGGAAATCGTCGCGGTGTTTTGCGAAACCGTGATGGCGGGAGCGGTGGCGGCGAGAGTCAGATCGTTCCCGTCAGTGGCGGCGAGAGTCCAATTTTGGATGCCGTTGGTATCGCCAAAAACAAGACCGCCGATGCTGCGAGAGGTGTCGAGGGTGACTGTGCGGTCGGCGGCGATGTTGAGCGTGCTGAAATTCGCGCTGTAGGTCTCCCCGTTGGCCGGGAAATTGCCGGTCCATTTGGCGGCGTCGCTCCAGTTGCCGCTGGCATCGGTGGCCCAGGTGCCGTTGCCGGTGACGACGGGCAAGGTGATGGAGAGCACGGCGACGTCATTCGCCCCGGCGCGGTCGGTGACATGGATGACGAACTCGTCCAGCCCGGCATCGTCGAACGTGGGAGTGCCGGACAGCGCGCCATTCGCCGCCACCGTCAACCAGGCGGGTCCGGACGCCTTGGCATACGTTAGAATGTCGCCCGCATCGGCATCGGTGGCCGTGGCGGCGATGCTGCCCGTGTAGGCGGCACCTTGGGTGGCGTTTCCGCCGTTGAGCGTGGGATTCGTGAACTGCGGTGGCGTGTTCGCCGGCATTTCCGCGACGTTCGCATCGGTGAGGGCGTATGGATAGAACGCGACGTCATCGAGACGCCCGGCGAAAAGCGGGTCAGCGGCGAACTGGCTTTTCCCGAGGAAATTGGCGTTGGTGCCGAGATCCGCGGGGTTGATGGTCATGGCGGTGTTGGTGTTGACGAGCACGCCGTTGACGAAGAGCTTGCCGGTGTTTCCGGAGAGGGTGACGGCGACGTGGGTCCAGGTGTTGAGCGCGAGCGGCGCGGTGTGGTTGAGCTGCTGCTC
>JAZKCQ010000074.1:0-3397 GCA_040388015.1 Verrucomicrobiota bacterium
GCATGGGCAAGCGCCTGCCGAAGAAGTCCACCGAGATTTCCGTGCACTTCAAGGACGCGCCCTGCGTGCTTTTCAATGCGCTCCCCGGCGGCGTTCCCGGCGGCAACGTGCTCGTCATCCGCATCCAGCCGGACGAAGGAATTTCCCTCCGCATGGTTTCGAAAATCCCAGGCACCAGCCTGCGGTTAGAGCCGGTGAAGATGGATTTCCACTACGCCACCAGCTTCGGCAAGGGCAGCCCGGAAGCCTACGAGCGCCTTCTGCTGGACGCCATCGCCGGCGACGCCACCCTCTTCGCCCGCCGCGACGAAGTGGAGGAGGCATGGAAGTTCATCGACCACATCGAGCACGCCTGGCACCAGTCCGACACGCCGCCTCCGATGGCCGAGTTTGTCGCAGGTTCATGGGGTCCGCGCGAGGCCGACCAGCTTCTCCAGCAGGACGGAAACCAGTGGCGCCGCCTTTGATCCAGCCTTAATCTAGCAATCCCATGGCTGTTGATTCCATTCCAGAAGTCTGCCCCGAACTCGGTATCGAGGTTCCCGTTTCCGCCATCGACCGCGAGCTGCGGAAGTTGTGGGAACAGGATGATGCGCAGACGAACGCGTCGTTGATGAACCTCGTCGTGTTCTCGGAAAAACAAGGCGCGCTGATCGAGAACTCGCACATCATCCGCGACCTGACCCGCGAGCATGCCTGCCGCGCGATTCTGGTGGAAATCGACAGCACCGTGGATCCGAGCCTGCGCGCGTGGATCACCGCGCATTGCCACCTCGCGGACGGCCGCAAGTCCGTCTGCTGCGAGCAGATCGCCTTCCACCTCACCGGCCGCGTCACCGGCCGTTTCCGCAACACGGTTTTCGCCCACCTCAACTCCGACCTGCCGCTCGTTTTCTGGTGGCAGGGCGAGCTTTCCGCCATCCTCACCGAACGGTTGGTCAGCGTGATGGACCGCTTCATCGTCGACAGCTCTTCCTGGGCAAATCCGGCGGCTTCGTTCGCGATGATCGAAGAATGCTCGCAAGCAAATCCGGACCTCGTCATCCAGGATCACGCCTGGACTCGCTCGTGGCAGTTCCGCGTGGGCATCGCCAGCCTGTTTGATGACCCTGCCGCGCAGGAAGCGCTGCCAGGCATCCACGCGGTCGAGATTTCCTATCACCCCGACCATCGCAACACCGCGTTGCAAGTGCTCGCGTGGCTCGCCGTGCAAGCCGGTTGGAAGGATGCGAAATCGGGCGAACCGTTCGCTCTGGAATCCAGCGCCGGTCTGCCGATTTCCGTCAAGCTGACCGCGGATTCCGCAGGACCTCCGCTCGCGTCCGTCGTCATCCGTGCGGCAAACACCACCGTCAGCGTCAGCCAGAAACCGGGCGCTTCCCACGTCGAACGCCATGTGGAAACCGCCGCCTACAAGGCGACGTCGCTTTCGCCGATCGATCCGGTTTCTCCGGCCGAACTCGTCGGAGTCCAGCTCTCGCGTGGCGGCAAGAACTCGCTCTATCAGAAGATCCTGCCTCGCTTCCGGGCGATGCTGGATTCGTGACGAGGAGTGCCTTGACCGGTATGATGCGGCCTCGCGATTCCCCGAGGTTATCACGGGCATGAAATATTGCCATTGGATGAACCGGTCGGAATCGGCCACATTCTCCGCGTGAATCTTTCCGCTCCCGTCCTTTACGAATCGCACTGCCACACGCCGCTCTGCAAGCACGCGTTCGGCGAGCCATACGAATACGCCGCCGTCGCGCTGGAGCGCGGATTCAAGGGCATCACCTTAACCTGCCATTGCCCCCTGCCGGACGGATTCTCCTCCAGCGTGCGGATGGATCCCGAGCAATACGACGACTATGTCGCCATGATCGCCGCGACCCGCGGGGCCTTCGCCGGAAAACTCGACGTGCGTCTCGGATTGGAGAGCGATTTCTATCCGGGTGTCGAGCCGTGGTTGGAAAAACTCCACGCCCGCGTGCCGCTGAGCCACGTGCTGGGTTCCGTCCACTATCAGGTTTCGGACTACCGGAAGATCTACTACAAGGGCGATGTTCCGGCCTATCAGCAGCTTTACTACGATCACCTCGCCCTTTCCGCCGAGACAGGCCTTTACGACACCCTCGCCCATCCGGATTTGATCAAAAACGAATCCCCCGCCGATTGGGATTTCGAGCGGATGCGACCTTTCATCGAGCGCTCCCTCGACCGCATCGCGGCGACCGGCGTGGCGATGGAGCTCAACACCAGCGGGGTGCAGAAATCACTGCCGGAAATGAATCCCTCCCCTTCCCAACTTCTTCTGATGCGCGAACGAAACATCCCGGTGGTGATCGGAGCGGATGCCCACGTGCCACAGCGTGTGGGCGATGGCTACGTCAAGGCGCTGAATCTCCTGCTAGGCGCCGGGTATTCCGAAGTCAGCTTCTTCATCGACCGCCAGCGCCAGAGCGTGCCGATCCAGGTTGCGTTGGATTCCTTGCACGTGGTTTGATCCTTCAGGGAGTCGTCCGCGCGGCAATGAAGACACCCTAAAAGGTTAGGCCACATACGGCCGGACAGGCACTCCGCGGTTGGCGAAGTGTTCCTTGGCCTCGGCGATGGTGTGTTTCTTGAAGTGGAAGATGCTCGCCGCCAACACCGCATCCGCCTTTCCGGCATCCAAGACATCCACCATGTGGTCGAGATTTCCAGCACCGCCGCTGGCGATGACGGGGATGCCGATGGCGGAGGAAACCGCTGCCGTGAGTTCGATGTCGTAGCCGGCCTGAGTGCCGTCCGAGTCCATGCTGGTTAGAAGAATTTCCCCTGCCCCGCGGCGCCAGACCTCCTTCGCCCACTCGACGGCATCGAGCTCCAGGCGATTGCGACCGCCGTGGGTGTAAACCTTCCATTTTCCGGCACCGTCCCGTTTCGCGTCGATGGCGACGACGATGCATTGGCTGCCGAATGCTTTCGCACCGGCATCGACGAGTCCGGGATTGGTGACAGCCGAGGTATTCACGCCGACCTTGTCCGCACCGGCTAACAGCATTTCACGCATGTTCTCCACGCTGCGAATTCCGCCGCCGACGGTGAGCGGGATGAAGCATTTTTCCGCCGTGCGACGGACGACATCGACCATCGTGTTGCGGTTGTCGGATGAGGCAGTGATGTCGAGGAAAACGAGCTCGTCGGCTTGTTGCAGGTTGTAAGCGATGGCGCACTCGACGGGATCGCCGGCGTCGATGAGATCGACAAAATTGACGCCTTTGACGACGCGGCCGTCGGTCACATCAAGGCAGGGAATGATTCGTTTCGCGAGCACGCGGGAACCATGGCAAGCCAGCCCGGTGAGGCAAGAAAAACGCCGGGGTTTGTCATTTCGAACGCTTCAGATCCTCCCTCAGCAGGGTGAGAAACCGCA
>JAZKCQ010000075.1:0-16586 GCA_040388015.1 Verrucomicrobiota bacterium
GGGCGGTCGAAGACGATCACGAAGTGGTTCGCGAAATTCGCGGGCACGCCGCCGTTGTTGTTGCGGCAGATGCCGACGATCTTGTTCTCGGCGGGAATGATTTCGACCGACGAATTGTTAGCAAAGGCGTCGAGCACGACATACGAGTCGCCGGCTTCGTCGAAGGAGAAACGGAAGCTCGCGCCACGCTCGGTCGGGGTGACCTCGGCGGTCGCTTTCCAGGTGTCGAGACGGACGCTATAATACGCGGGGCTGGCGACTTCCGACTGGTGACTGAAGGTCGAGGCGCGGTCGTCCTCCTTCACCACCAGTTTGCCGGAAACCGGCATCAGGGAAAAATTCGCGTAGTCGGCGATCCACGGGCTCGGCTGGTGCGTCTGGCGGATGCCGCGGATCTTGTCCTGGCGGTACTGATAGTAAAACGGATCCTTGGCCTGCTGCGTGTAGGGAGCCCAGACGTTCATCGGGAATGGCAGGGCAATGGCGGGAAACGTGTTGCCGTGCGAGAAGCTGCCGACGGAATCGGTGCCTTGCAGCGGGTTGGCGAGGTTGACCAGCGCGGGTTCCGCGGCCGGTGCCGCGATCATGCCGAAAACGGACATGGCGGTGAGAATCAGGGTGGGCTTCATGAGTTGACGGGGTTGGGATTGCTGGGAATCGGGTTTCAGCCGGGGGCGCTTGCGATCAAGCCGCCAGCCGGTCACTTCAGTTGATGGAGCGCGTAGGCATAGGCACCGATGGCGACGGCCTCGCTGGTGCCGAGCTTCGAAATGCCGACACCGACCCGGGGCATCGGATCGTAGATCAGCTTTTCACCTGTCCCCGGCACGGTGATTTCCCGCTTGTCGCCCTGGAGGAAGTGGGCGAGTTGGTCCGGGTCTTCCAGGTTGAAAGCCGTCTGAGCGAGACGACGGAATTTCTCGCCCTTCGGACTGGTGTAGGTGCCGTTCATTTCCGAAACAATGGCCGGGAGAAACAACGGCCATGCGCCGGACACCCCACCGCCGACGACCGTCAGACCGTCGAGCAGTGTGGTGGCGAGTGAGACGACATCGCCGACCGTTTCACCGAGGCGGCGGAACGCTTCCACGGCGGCGGGCCGGTTTCCCGCCGCGCTGCCGGTGCCGATGTCGAAGATGGTTTTCGGATCGGGTGATTGTTCGAAGGTGGTGTTTGTCAGCTCCGCATACACCCGCTTGACGGCGCGGATGCAGGCGCCCTCCTCGGCGTTCATTTCCGGGTGGAGCTTGTGGCGCATGAGCCAGATTTCCCCGCCGCAGATGTTGTCGCCGCCAAAGAGTTCGCCATCGCGGACGATGCCACCGCCGAGGCCGGTGCCGAGGGTGACGCCGAAGAGGTTTTTATATCGCTTCGGGCTGCCGGCTTTTTCCAACAGCGAGTTCACATGCGGCAGGAATCCGGCGATCGCCTCGCCATAGACGAAGAGGTCGCCGTCGTTGTTGATGAAAACGGGGATGCCGAATTTCGCCTCCAACATCGGTCCCAACGCGATCCCGCCGCGGAAACACGGCAGGTTTCCCAAGTCGCCGACGATCCCTCGCGGGTAGTCGCACGGGCCGGGAAACGAGAAACTGATAGCGACCGGAGCATCCGGCAAGGAGTTTCTCACGCGCTCGAATCCGTCCACGAGCGTCGCAAGACAGCGTTCCAGATTGTCCGCGTTCGACGGCACCGAGAAAGGCTCGGTCACCGGCTTGTTGCCGCGGATGGCGGAGAACTTGAAATTCGTTCCGCCCGCATCGAGCGTCATCACGATGCGGGAGTCGTCACCAGGCTGCGTCATGTTTCCCGGAAAATTGGCGTTGTTGGATCAATCCGGCCGATCAATGGCCACCACCCGGTGCGACGGCCGCACCCTCGCCGCCCTTCGCCTTCGGTGCGAAGAAGCCGAAGAAAATCAGGTAGACATAGCCCACCAGCACGATGGCGAGCGAGGAACGGATGCCGTAGGTGTCCGTCAGCCAGCCCTGTGCGAGCGGCATGATGGCACCGCCCACGATCATCATGACCAGCAGCGAGCTGCCCTGGCTGGTGTCCTTGCCCAGACCACGGATGGAAAGGCTGAAAATGTTCGACCACATGATCGAGTTGAAGAGGCCGATGCCGAGGATGGACCACAGCGCCCATTGGCCGTGTGTGCTCATGGAGAAAATCGTCAGGACCGAGGCGACGAGGGCGAACAGACCGACCATCTTGCCGGCGCTGGACTTGCCCAGGTAGAAGAACACGAAGCTCAGCACGATGAGGCCGATGAACGGCAGGATGTCCGCCGGATGGAGGTGCTGGCCGCTGGTGAGGTATTCCTTGCCGCTCGCGCAAGCATAGATGATGGCGGTGGAAATGGCGGCCGCCAGGATCATGTAAGGCAGCTTGCGGGACTCGCGGACATCGCCGAGCGAGATCGCGCCCATGAGACGGCCGATCATCAGACCGCCCCAGCAGAATGAGAGATACTTGGCGGATTGCGCTTCCTCCATGCCCATCACGCCGGGGTCCTTGAGGTAGTTGATGAGGATGCTGCCGATGGTGACCTCACTGCCGACATAAAAGAAGATGGCGAGCCAGCCCCAGACGAAGTGCTTGTGCTTGAAGGCGGTGACACCGGGCTGGACCTTGCCCTCCTGCGTGAAGCTCGGGAGCGAGATCATCTTGAAGATGACCGCGATGATGATGAACAGCACACCGAGACTGAGGTAGGGCATCTTAAGCGACTCCAGGCCGACCTTGTTCGCGCCCTTGAAGACGTCCGATCCGAAGATCAGGATACCACCGATGAACGGCGCGATGACGTAGCCCAGCGAGCAGAAACCCTGCGCCAGGTTCAGGCGCGACGAGCCGCTTTCTTCAGGACCAAGAATGGTCACATACGGATTCGCGGCGATCTGGATGACCGTGATGCCGGCGGCCAGCACGCACAGCGCGCCGAGGAAGAGATAGTAGAGATGGAACTCCGCAGCCGGATAGAAAAGGAAACAGCCGATGCCGGAGATGACCAATCCGAGCACCAGCCCGTTCTTGTAGCCGATCTTGTTGATCGGGTCACCCTTGGACGCGGAAATCAGGAAATAGATGAGCGAGATGATGAAATAGGCACCAAAGAACGCGAACTGCACCAGGTTCGCCTGGAACTGCGTCAGCGAGAAATCTTCCTTGAACTTCGGGATCAGAAGGTCGTTCAAGCAGGTGATGAAGCCCCACATGAAGAACAGGGCGGTGACGGCGGAGAAGGCGAAACGATTGCTGGATCGCGCAGGTGTGTTGGTCATGGGTTGGGATCTGGGTTCTGGGTCAAACGGTAGGTCTTCGGGGAAGACGGTCATCCATGCATTCCACCGAACTTCAAGAATCCGCTAAGGATCTGTCGGTGGTAAGCTGGATATGACCTCCATCGTCCGGAGCACCGCCAATCGATAATGATCAAACGCCCATTGCCAACCATTTCGCATACAGAGGCACACAGGCTCTCAATTTGGCGCGATATGGGGGTCGCTTGGCGCGATCGATCCGTCCGATGACTTCCATATTGAGCAAATTCCTTAGCAAATACCTCACTTTCAAACAGTGAACACCCTCGGACTTGACGGGTAAGCATTTCCTTACGCATACTCCCGTCATGGTTTCAACCTCCGATCGCAAGCCCGATGTGTTCATGGCGATCAGCCATCGCGCGCGACGCCGGATGCTCGATCTTCTCGCCGAGGACATGCGCTCGGTGAGCGACATCGCCGCCCACTTCGAAATGAGCCGTCCGGCCGTCTCCCAGCACCTCCGCGTCCTGCTGGATGCCGGACTTCTGACCGAGCAGCGGTACGGTCGGGAGCGCCGGTATCACTTCGCTCCGGAACGACTCGGCTCCGTGCGGGATTGGCTTTCGCATTACGAGCGATTCTGGGACGACCGCCTCCTCCGTCTTCAACAGCAACTATCCAAAACAAGCGAGGAATGAGCAAAACGATTCAACGAGAGATTTCCATTCCCCAGCCGCCGGAACAGGTCTGGCGGGCGATCGCCAACAGCACCGCCCTGGCCGGGTGGATGTTCCCGAACGACTTCGAACCGCGCATCGGACACCATTTCACCTTCCGCGTGCCGCCAAAGCCGGAAGCGGATTTCGACGGGCTTACCGTCCGCTGCGAGGTTCTCGAGTGCGAACCACCTGTCCGGCTCGTGTTCTCCTGGTCGGCCGACGGCCCCGTCGTCGACACGCTGGTGAGTTTCCGTCTCGAACCGGACGGCAGCGGCACCCGTCTCTTCTTCGAGCACTCGGGCTTCGACCTTTCCCATCCATGGGGCAATCAGGCGCTCAAAGGCGCTGAGTTCGGCTGGGCAAGGATGCTCGCCCAGCTCCCCGCCGTGGCCGGAGGCCTGGAAACCAGCCCGAACTAACAGCACCTCCGGCAACCGATCATCGTCACCCATCAGCCAGTCATGAAAGATTCCACCAAACGTTCGACCCTCCGCTGGGCTCACATCATCTTCGGCGCCACCCTGATCGGTTATATTTATGGTCCGCCCGAGCAAGTCCGGCCCTACGCCCCATTCTTCCAATATTTCTATTTTCCCGCGGTCGTTCTGACAGGATTTCTCATGTGGAAAGGTCATGTCCTGAGACGGATCTTCTGGAAAAAACCGAACTGATTCCCGCCAGCACGTCACACGAAACGGCATCAAGAAACGAACACCATGAAAGACACCCGACCCAAAAAAAAGCTGGCAGCGGAAGACCGTGACTACCTTCTCGGAATGTTGAAAACGCGCTTCGCGAAAAACACGAACCGCCACCCGGGCCTTGAATGGACCGAAGTGGAGGCAAGGCTCTTGGGCGATGCCGGAAAACTGTGGTCACTCCATGAAATGGAAAGAACCGGCGGTGAACCGGATGTGGTGGGCCACGACCCGACAACCGGGGAATATCTCTTTTTCGATTGTTCCCCGGAAACGCCCAAAGGCCGGACCAGTGTATGTTACGACCGCGAAGGGTTGGATTCCAGAAAAGAACATAAACCGGCAACAACCGCGATTGATATGGCGGCGGCCATGGGCATCGAGCTTTTGACGGAGGAGCAATATTTCGAGCTGCAGAAACTCGGGAATTTCGATACGAAGACGTCGTGCTGGGTGAAGACGCCGGCGGATATCAGAAAACTCGGCGGCGCGCTCCATTGCGACCGCCGCTACGGCCGCATCTTCGTGGGTTACAACGGTGCGCAGTCTTACTACGCTGCCAGGGGATTCCGAGGTTCGCTGCGGGTTTGAATCGGGACGGGTGCACGCCCCTCTAACGATCTTTGGTCCTTGCCCAGCAGCCGGTCCGGTGGCCGCAATAGCGGAGCGAGTATCCAGCGCCGGATGTTGCCACCTTCCATTCCGACTCCGGCATCTCGCGAACCATCTTGGGACTTCGGACGTCGACGTATCTGCCTTCCGCATCCACATACCTGATGTCACGAGGCACCAGCGAGGCGGCGGGAACCGCGACCGTATCAACCGTATATGCCGTTCCTCCACCGGTCGTGTCGCGGACCTTCCAGAACCTGGGTTGAGCATTCGGGCAACAGGCGGAAAACATGAAGGGCTGGATGGCCAGGATGGCGGCGGACAGGAGTTTCTTCATGGAGAATGGATTGCGGACCGCCTTCCAACGATACCTGTAAACCGAAAGGCTCAGGCGACACGACGCCACGCCGGAAACTCATAAAAACAGCTGGGAAGCTTGAGAAAAATCAAGGACTTGGCCAACTCTGAAAACACGGTGCCCCGGTTTGGCACGAAGTGGAAAATGGCTCCGGCGCGTGGGATCGAACCACGGACCTAGTGATTAACAGTCACCCGCTCTGCCGCTGAGCTACGCCGGATTTGCTTCCTTTCGGACGCGGGCGGAAGATGGGATTCCGGGGCCTCCCGTGGCAAGGGAAAAATGCCATGATTCGGGAAAAATGCCGATCCGGGTGATTTTCAAGGAATCGCAACGATTCGAGACGCGGGATTGCGCCTTTCGGAGGGATCTGACAATTTCCCAACGACCCGCATGCCCGGAAAGCTGAAACATCGTTGGAGTGTCGGGAACAATTACCTGGCCGGCATCACCACGGGCGATTGGTTCAGACTGCTTCGTGAAAACCGTTTTGCCGTGGATCCGGCTTATTGGCACCGGGCGGCCTTCGTCACGCTGGCCAGCGCGATGAATTCGTATTTCCGCAGGCAGGAGGAGCGGCAGTTTCATGAACGAATTTCGGAAACGGAGATCCCGCCGCCGGTTTTCATCCTGGGACATTGGAGATCCGGCACCACCCACCTCCACAACCTGCTCTCCCGAGATCCTCAATTTGCCTTTGCAAACACTTACCAGGTCGTGAATCCCCACACGTTCCTCACCACCGAGGAGGCCAACACCCGGAGATTCGCCTGGATGGTGCCGAAAACGCGGCCGATGGATGCGATGGAACTGAGTTTCCAAACCCCCCAGGAAGATGAGTTCGCACCCTGCCTGATGAGCCTGCGCTCGCTGTATCTGGGGATCAGCTTCCCCCGGAAGGAGGACGAATACGCCCGCTATCTGACTTTCGACGGCGTCCCGCAGGCTGAGATCGACGAGTGGAAATCCGCCTTCATCTGGTTCGTGAAAAAGCTCACTCTGAAATACCGGCGCCCGCTCGTCCTCAAGTCACCTCCCCACACCGCGCGCATCCGGCTGCTGCTGGAAATGTTCCCCGACGCACGCTTCGTCCACATCCACCGCCATCCCTATCAGGTATTCCGGTCGTGCCGTCACTACTTCGACACCGCGACATGGTTCAGCTACCTGCAGCGCCCGGATCTCGATGCCATTGATGACCGGATCATCGCCCGCTATACCAATCTGCATGACGCATTCTTCGCACAACGCGAACTGATTCCCGCCGGACGATTTCATGAAATGAGTTTCGATGAACTCGAACGTTCGCCCGTGGAGTCGGTCCGATCGCTTTACGCAAAACTGGATCTGGCCGGCTTCGACCCGTTCAAGTCCGAACTGACGCGCTACGTCGAAACCCTCGACAGCTATCAGAAAAACAGGTTTCACGAAATGGAACCCGCGATCCGCGAACGGGTCGCAACCGAATGGAAACGCAGTTTCACCGAATGGAACTATCAACCATGAGAGGCCCATGCCAACGGGTCGCTCCCGGACCGCCGGGGCATTTCCTGCTCGGGAACCTGCGTGAATTCCGCCGTGATGTGCTCGGACTCGTCGTGGAATCCGCGGCGAAATATGGCGATATCGTGCGCTGCCGGCTGGGGCCACAGGTCTTGCACCTGATCAACCACCCGGATCCCATCGGGCAGATCCTTCAGAAACGCGCGGCGAACTACGACAAGAACACCCGCAGTTCCGCCTCGATCAGATCCGTCACTGGTAACAGTCTCCTCACCTGCAACGGCGAGTTCTGGAAACGCCAGCGCCGCATGGACCAGCCGGCGTTCCACCACCGCCAGATCGCCGGGTTCGCGGACAAGATGACGGCAGCCGCCACCTCCATGTTGGCGAAATGGCGGAGCGGCCCCCGGACCTTGGACATTTCCTCCGAAATGGCCCGTCTGACCTACTCCATCGTCGGCCAGACGCTGTTCAGCTTCAACACCGGCGAAGACGCCGAAACCGTGGAGAAATCCATGCGCGTCATCCTGCCGCATGTTTTCGGGCGGTTGGGAAACATCATCAACCCGCCAAGCTGGTTCCCCTCCCCGGCCAACCGCCGCTTCAGCCGCTCGCTCGCGGAGGTGGACCGTGTGGTCTACCGCATCATCGAGCAGCATCGCAAGGCGCAGGCGAACGGCGAGCCGGACAACGACCTGCTCGCCATGCTGATGCGCGCGCGCGACGCCGAGACCGGCACCGGCCTCGATGATGCCCAACTGCGGAACGAAACCATCACCTTCCTCCTCGCCGGTCACGAAACCACGGCCAACGCACTCACTTGGATTTTCTATCTGATTTCCCGAAACCCCGAAGTCGAACACCGGCTCCATGAGGAAATCACCGCCGTCCTCGGCGGCCGGACGCCCGCACTCGAAGACGTCCCGAAACTCGCCTACACCAGGACCGTCATCCAGGAATCCATGCGGCTCTATCCGCCGATCTGGATCATCGAGCGCCGCGTGATCAAGGACGACACCGTCGGCGGCTACACGCTGCCTGCGGGATCCGCTGTCGTGATTTCCCCTTACGCCCTTCATCGTCATCCCGAATTTTGGAAGGATCCCGGGAAATTCGATCCCTCACGTTTTGAAAATGGCGTTCCGGAAGCCTACATCCCTTTCGGTGCAGGCCCGCGCTTCTGCATCGGCAATGAATTCGCGATGCTGGAGGCCCAGCTGATCACCGCCATGGTCCTTCAGGCATTCCAGCTCAGGCTCGTTCCGGGACATCCGGTCGAGCCGCAGCCCGACATCACGCTGCGCTCCAAACACGGCATGAAGATGACAATTCATCCGCGGAATCCGTCCTGAATTCAGCATTGAACAAAAGCCCGTTTTCCCCAATCTCCCATCATGAAAAAACTCGCAGCATGGCTTGCCCTCTTCCTAACCGTGGTTCCGCTCGCTGCCGCCGAGGATCCCGCCCATGAGGAACTCCGCACCCTGCGGACCGAGATCATTACCGCCATCACCAAGGGCGACATCGACACCGTGCTCCGGCACGTCCACCCCGATGTCGTCGTCACCTGGCAGAACTCCGAAGTCTGCCGCGGCCAGAAGGGCCTCAAGGACTTCTTCGAGCGCATGGGCAAAAAGTCGTTCAAAGGCTACAAGGTCCCGCCGACCCCGGACGAACTCACCATCTTCCATGGTGGCGACACCGGCGTTTCCTTCGGTGAGACCGTCGCGGAATACAACCTGCTCGGCAAAAACTACGAAATCAAAAGCCGCTGGACCGCCACCCTCGTGAAGGAAAACGGCAAGTGGCTGCTCGCCGCCTACCACATTTCCATGAACACGCTGGACAACCCGCTGCTCACCGCCGCCAAGAAGGGTATCTACGTCGCCGGAGCCGTGGCCCTCGTCATCGGCCTGCTGATCGGCAGGTTGTTGGTGAAGCGAAAGGCAGCCTAACCACCCGCTGCCAGCGTGACGACTTCCACACGTGCGCCTTCGCCGACGGTCACACTGCCGTAGTCACGTGGAAAAACCGCCTGTTCGTCGAGTTCCACCACGCACGGCTTGCCGCCGAAGCCGATGCTTTCGAGCAAGTCGTTCAACGTCATCGCGGCCGCGATTTCGTGGGGATTGCCATTGAGTTGAATCTTCATGATCTGGGAAAATCAGCGCCACTGCGCGAGTTGTTCGGGGAAGGGACAGTTCGCACAGTCCGACGAATCCTCAAGGCAGAAATCCTGATAGACCTGGAGCAGCGCCTGGTGATGGCACACCCGCCGCACCCATGGCTCCGCCGCCTTCTGCGAGCCGAAGAGCCTGAGCGCGCAACGCTTCACCTTCTCGTTCGCCGCCGAGTTCCGCAGCTTGTGGTAGGACTTGTAGCTCATCCCGTTCTCATGCATCGCCAGCGGCGCGAGGTGGTTGGCGATCAGCTCAAGCGCCTGCGATTTACCGAACAGCGCGATCCGCTGAGCCGATGCGGATGATTCCAGCGTGTGCCGGTGCGTCCAGAATTCGTGATCCAGCTCCTGCAGGAAATCGATCAGCGGCTTCACCTGGAACGGCCGCGCCAGAGCCAGCTTTCGATATTGCGGCCAGACTTTGATCAACGCCCCCAGCGCCCCCACCCGCCGGTGGGGGTGGTTCGCCGGACGTTGGCCCGACGTTTTCCACGGAATCCGGCGATCCCCCGCCGTTTCAAACCGCGCGCGGATCTTCCACCAGATGTCCCAAAGCACGCGCAGGTAGTCCTTCGTATCCGGTGGTGCGAGTTCGTGCTGGTCTGCGGATAGAAATCCCGCTGTCCCGAATAAAATCGACTCCGCCGCCTCGCCCTCCGCCTTCAGAAGGGCAAGTGACGCACGCTGTGCCAGCAGTTTCATCGCCAGCGAATTCCCGCGATACCCCAGCGTCTCAGCCGTCGATTGAAAAAGCGCAGCATCGCGTCCGTGGGCATCCGCCGTCCGCAGCCAGCGCGCGGCCTTCGACTCCGCGCGGAACACCGCGGCCTCGCCTAACAACCTCTCGATCGCTCCCGCCGGCAACCCCTTCAGGGGAGCCACGCAGCGCCCCGGATGCGCGATCGCCACCTCGCGCTGCGGCCGGCTCAGCGCGTCGGAAAGCTGCATCTCCGTGATCACCACCTGCGCGATCTCCCGGTGATCCGAAGTGCGCGTGTAGATCCGCCGCGCGTCCGATTGGAAGACCACATGCAGCACCACCTCGCGGAATGCCGGGTTCTCGGCATGGCCGTGCGCCTCCCAGTCCGCCGCCACCGGGTCGAGTTCCAGCGGGCCGGTCCGCAGTTCACCGTCGATCTCCACGGCGGTCTGGATGAAATCAGGACCCGCCCCGCGGTTCCACTCGCCGAACTGCACGATGCGCACGTTCTTGCCGGTCGTCGTCCGGAAGTCGCGGCCGAACGCCCCGCCGAACCACAACGCCTGCAACTCCAGCTCCGACGGCAGCTTGTTAGCCGCCGTCTCCTCAAACGCCAGCGGCGGATGCCAAATTGATTCCAGCAGAAATCCGTAAGTCATTTTTCGGAAATACGGATCACTTCAGGGTTTCGGCGCTGCCGGTGCTTTCGTCGGATCCGCAGGTGGCGGCGGTGGCGGATCGAGGATGTCCAGCCAGCCCTTCAGGGACTCGGCCTCCGGCAGCGGCCCGTAGATCAACTGCGCGTCCCGCAGCCCGCGCACCGCCATTTCCTTGCGTCCCGCCGTGCGGTCGAGGGCGATGAGTTCCAAATCCTGCCGTAGCTTGTCCTCGGTCTTGACGTAGAGTCCCTTCGCGATGCGGAACCACTGGGCGGCCCGTGCCGCATCCTTGTATTCCAGCATTTCAAGCCCCACGGCTTCCGCCAGCACCCCGCTTTTCATGCGTTCGGAGGCTTTCTCCAGCTGCTTCTGTCTCTCCAGCGGATTGTCCTTCCACTCCATCGCCGCCGCTCTAAGCGCGCGGTATTCGATGTCCGCGTCCTGTTTCGTCCCGCTGCCGTCGAGATGGCTGAAGGGTTTGTAAAGCGGATCGCCCAACACCACTCCCTGCCAGGACGTCACCGGCATCGCCATCCAGCAGGCCTCCACCCAGGTATAGCCCTCGAGCAGCCGCTGTTGGAGCATTCCGAAATCATGCGTGAGGTGCAGATAGGGCTCGTAAACATTGCCGATCGTCACCGCCGCGCCTTTCTCCAAAAGTGCGCCGCTCCAGTTTTTCGACGCATCCCTGAGCTGCTCCGCACTGAACGAATGCAGGTGCATCGCCACCGCCCCTTTTCGGAATCGGAACTGCGGATTCAGAAACGGCCCGCTCACATGCCAGTCATACCAGCCGAAGTAGAGCGACGCGTCCGTCATCGGATAGTTCTTCGGCAGCGTGTCGTTGAAGCGGTCCACCACCGTCGGGATGCCTGCCTGATTGTTCTCCTTCACCACCGCTTCCAGCCACTGGTCGCCCTGAGGGAATTTGTTCGCGATGTCGACATACGCCCGGCCCCACAGCCCGGTCTTCTCCGCCTCGACCGCATCGCGGATCATCCGCTCGCACGTCGCGAAGGTCGGCGCGTCGATCCGGGACGTCAGCACCAGGAAGGGCATGTTGGCTGCCGAAATCGAGACCTTGCTCTGGTAGAACTTGTTCTGCAGCACCGCATCCATGGGCACGCCCTCCACGCCGAACATCGCCAGCTCCGAGTCCACCGAGGCCTCGTCATGCCCCTCCACCGGACTCGCGGGCGCCGCGGCTCCCGGCTTCGGCGCCGGCTTCGGGGTTGGCGTGATCCGCAGCGGCACCCCGCGCATCGTCACCAGCACCCGGATCTTGTTGTTCACCGACAGGGTCACGCCGCCACTGGACTCCCGTTTCCACCACGCCCGCGACTCGAACAGCCGACGCATCGGCTTCAGGATCGTCCGCTCATAGTCCGCGCGGGAAATGTCCGCCGTCACCGGCATGTCCAGGGCGATCACATTCTCCTCCGGGATGTCCCGCGCCTTGCGGTAGATTTCCGCCAGTTGCCGCGATTCCGGCACCATCGCGTTGTAAAGGATCGCCACCTGATCCGGGAAAATCTCCGCCCGCAGCACCGCCGGAAATCCCGCAAGCAGCAGCAACATCAAGGCAAAGGTTCTCATCCCGCGAAGCATGCCCGGAAGCCCGCCGCTTGCAAGACCCGGCACGCCTCACAGCGAAATCCGCAGTCCGTCCCAAGCCAGCCTCACCCCCTCCGGCATCTCACGGCTCGGCAGGCGCACGTCGTACTCGTGGCTCAGGTGCGTCAGCCAGGTTTCCCGCGCGCCCGTTTCCGCCACCACCTCCAGTGCTTCCGACAGCGAGAAATGCGTGGGATGCGGTGCCGAACGCAGCGCGTCCACCACCAGCACCTCCACCCCGCGCAGCAGCTCCATCGTCGTTTCAGGGATGCGTTTCACGTCCGGCAGATACGCCAGCGACCTCGCCCCCGGGTATTCGAAAAGAAACCCCACCGTCTCCACCGACGCATGCTCCACCGGCAGCGGCGTCACCTTGAGATCTCCATAGGAAAACTCCCCCGTGATCACCCGCGCGTCCGGCCTCACATACCCCTCGATCTCCCTTTCCGGAAAAAACGCCCAGCCGAACATCTTGTGCAGCGTCTCCATGCAACCCGCCGTCGCATGCAGCGGCAGCGGTTCCCGCTTCCGCCAACAGAACGCCCGCAGCTCGTCGAAGCCCGCCACATGATCCAGATGCCCGTGCGTATAAATCACCGCATCGATCTCCCGCAGATTTTCCCGCAGCGCCTGCGAGCGCAGGTCCGGCCCAGTGTCCACCAGCAGCGTCACGTCCCCCGCCCTCACCACCACCGATGATCGGAAACGCTTGTTCAACGGCTCGTCCGACGCGCACACCGCGCAGTCGCACCCGATCACCGGCACCCCCACCGAAGTCCCCGTCCCCAGAAATGTCATCGAAAAATCCCCCACCCCCCCAGCTTACACACCACCCCCGCCCCCGCAACCCCGGGCCATGAGGAGCGGCGACATTCCTGTGGCCATCATTCCCACCGTTTGCTAGATCCGCCGTTTCGATCGGATCGTGGCCACGCCCTAGCCACCGAACCTGCGAACTCCTTCCGTTTTTCGCAAGGCCGCTGAACCACCACATCCGTCTCTGGGATGTCCCGTGATTGGCACCGCCCATCCCCGGGCCGCTCAGGTTCGGATTTGAAATGAACAGACCAAGGCTTGCGGGGTGGAAGGTTCCGGAATAATTCCGGCCATGAAAGTTGCCGAGACCGGAAACGCCTTGCGGGAAGTCCTGAAGAATTCTCCCGGCCCGAGGGTGCTGGTGCCCACGATGGGCGCGTTTCACCCGGGACACATCTCCTTGATGCACAAGGCCCGGGAAATCGCCGGGCCGGATGGCACCGTGATCGTCTCCATTTTCGTCAACCCGATCCAGTTCGACCGCGCCTCCGACCTGGCCGCCTACCCAAGGCCGATGGAAAGCGACCTGGCAGCCTGCGAGGCGGCGGGAGTCGACATCGCCTTCACTCCGGCGGCGGATTCCATGTATTTTCCCGACCGCTCGATCACCGTCACCGAGACCCTGCTGTCGCGCGACCTGTGCGGAGCCACCCGGCCGGGCCACTTCGACGGGGTTTGCACCGTGGTGCTGAAATTGTTCCTGCTGAGCGGTTGCGACGCGGCCATCTTCGGCGAGAAGGATTTCCAACAGCTCGCCGTCATCCGCCGCATGGTCCGCGATCTGGATGTGCCGGTCGAGATCGTCGCCTGCCCGACCCTGCGCGAAACGGACGGGCTCGCGATGTCCTCGCGCAACACCCGACTCACCCCGGAGCAACGCGCCGACGCGCCGCGCATCCGCAAGGCACTGGCCGCAGCCGCATCGCTAACAAGCGCTGGGCGGATCCTGTCGCAAGCCCGCGCGGACATCGAATCCTCCCCGCTTGCCCGCATCGACTACCTCTCGCTCGTCGATGCGGAATCGCTCCAATCCGTCACCACCCTGGACCGCCCCGCCGTGCTGGCGACCGCGGTGTTCTATGGCGAGGTACGGCTGATCGATCATGTGTCGGTCCCGGCGAAATAGGAAGTCGCCGCACCCTGCGGAGCGTGGTGAGAACTCCCCATTGGCACGGTGAGTGCTTGGTTGCGGGCTTGACTCCGCCTTCGCAATGCACAACCCGCCCGAGGAGTTCTTTCCGGTGAAGGCACCCGCCTGCATCGCACTGGTGGCCGGGGTGCTGCTTTCCTTGCTGGTGACGGGAATTCTGTGGCAAGCCCGCGAACGGGCGCGGCACGATGAGGTCCAGCGGATGGCGCTCGACCGCGCGGACGTGATCCGCGGGCAGATCCTGCGGTCGATGGAAGTGCTGCACGGGATGGCCGCGTTTTTCGAGGCCCGACCGGCGGTGACACGTGAGGAGTTCCGGATCTTTGTCAGCGGCTCGCTGACACGGCAGCCGGAACTTCAGGCCTTGGCCTGGGATCCCGTGGTCCCGGCCCCGGAGCGGGAAACGTGGGTGCACCGGGCGCGGTCCGAAGGTTTCGAGAGTTTCGATTTCACCGAGACCACTCCTGCCGGAACCATCGAGTCCGCCACCACGCGGCCGGTTTACTACCCGGTCTATTACTTGGAGAGCTTGCAAAAAAACGCCGCCGCACTCGGTTTCGACGTTGGCTCCGAACCCCGCCGCCGCACGGCTCTGGAGCGGGCGCGAGACAGCGGGGAGTCCACCGCCACCGCCCCCATCCGGCTGGCACAGGAGTCCGGCTCTCAGCAGGGGTTCGTCGTCTTCCGGCCGGTTTACCGCCAGCCGGCGGACACTCCGGAGGAACGGAAGGCCGCGTTGACAGGGTTTGCGACGGCGGTTTTCCGCATCGGGGATCTCATCGAGCTGACACTCGGCAAGCGGAAGGAAAACCCCGTGGCGCTCACCGTCTATGATCAGGAAAACGGATCGCAACTCTATCGACAGGACGGCCCGCGCCGCACCGGACTGCCCGTCTGGCGCACGCCGCTGGATGTCGCGGGACGTCACTGGACCCTGCTGTTCGAGCCCACCCCTTCGTTCCGGGGCGCGGGTTCGGATCTGCTGCCGTGGCTCTCGCTCGGTGCGGGGCTGGTGATCACCGGACTGCTCGCCGCCTATCTGTGGAGCAACGCCCGCCAGACGGTGGCGATGCACCGCGAGGTGGTCGTTAGAAAATCCGCCGAGCAGGCCGCCGAATCCGCGAACCTCGCGAAGTCGGAGTTCCTCGCCAACATGAGCCACGAGATCCGCACGCCGATGAACGCCATCCTCGGCTACTCGCAGATCCTTTCCCGCGACGATTCGCTGCCGCCGTTCTATCGGGACGCCGTCGCCACCATCATCAGCAGCGGCGATCACCTGCTGCATCTGATCGATGAAATCCTGGATCTCTCCAAGATCGACGCCCGGAGGATGGACGTCACGGTTTCCGATTTCGACCCCGCCGCCGTCGTCCGGGAAATGGCCGCGATGTTCCAACATCCGTGCGAGGAAAAACATCTCGGTCTCCGCATCGACGCCGCTTCCGAAAACTTCCCTCCCATGGTCCGTGGCGATGAGGGAAAGCTGCGGCAGGTATTGATCAACCTGTTAGGAAATGCCGTGAAATTCACCCCGCGCGGGCTTGTCGCCCTGCGTGTCAGACAGACCGGCGACGAGTGGAGCTTCAGTGTCGAGGACACCGGCGTCGGGATCGGCGAAGAAATGTTAGACAAGATTTTCGAGCCGTTCCAGCAGGGCTCTCCTTCCGCCCGCACCGGCGGCACCGGGCTCGGCCTCGCCATCGCCCGCCGTCAGGTGGAGCTGATGGGTGGCAGGCTTTCCGTCCGTTCGGAACCCGGCAGCGGCTCGGCATTCACCGCGACCCTGACGCTTCCGGCCTCAACATCGGTGGCGGATCCCGCGCGTCAGACACTGGGAAAAGTCCGCCACCTTGCGGAAGGCAAGCGCCTGCGGGTGCTGGTGGTGGATGACATCGCCGAGAACCGCGGCGTTCTATCCGCCATGCTGGCGCAGATCGGCTGCGAGGTCGTGCTTGCCGGGAATGGCCATCAGGCGCTAGAGGTCACCCGCGTTTCCCGGCCGCAGATTGTGTTCATGGACATCCGCCTTCCGGGCTTCGACGGGATCGAGGCGACGCGGAAACTGGTCGAGGAATTCTCGCCGGCGGGGCTGAAGATCATCGCCACCTCGGCCTCGGCACTGGCCCAGGACCGTGAGGAATGCCTGAAGGCGGGCTGCGATGATTTCGTGGCCAAGCCGTTCCGCGCCGAGCGTATTTACGAATGCCTGCGCCATGTGCCGGATGTCAGTTTCGAATACGACACGCCCGACGCGGACAGCGCCCCGGCCAGCACCTTCGACCTCGGCCAGATCACCCTGCCGCAGG
>JAZKCQ010000076.1:0-33584 GCA_040388015.1 Verrucomicrobiota bacterium
TGATACTTCATCTTCTCTCCGGAAACGATCACCTCCGGCACGCCGTCCCCGCTCAAGTCCTCCAGCTCCCACGGCATCCGCAGCGTATCCTTCTCCACATAAGGATACCCCGGTCCGCTCCATCGCTCATCCAGCGGCACCCAGCCCAGCGGCATCTTCCACAGCCCGCGCAGCTCCCACTTTCCATCCTTCCACTCCGCCAACCCCAGCGTCGCCCCGGGCTTCCATGCCTCGTCCAGCTTCGTCGCCTCCTTCTCCTTCGGCTCGTAGAGTGCGAAGCAGGTCCCCGTCTTGAAGAGATCCCCCCACACCAGATAGCCCTGCTCCGCCGTCGCGGTGACCTGCGCCCCGGCCGCTTCCCCCGGCTTCACCCCGGCCAGCGCCGCCGCCAGGTGCTCCCGCACCGTCTTCACCACCGGCGTCTCCTCCTTCACCGAAACCACATGCTCCCGGATGTTATCCGGCGGCTGCGGAGAATCCCCCCGTGCCACCCCCGAGCCCATCACCAGCACCGTTCCCCACGAAATCCACCCCCATCTAGCAAAATTCGCATTCATAGGATTCCCACTACACTCCCGCCTTCATCCGCCTTCCAGAAATTTCCTACAATGCGGAATGAATTTCTGAGAGAGTCCCGGCATGAAGTTCGGATCGTCCCGCATCCTCGCGCTTGTCCCCGCCTTCCTCGCGCTTTTCCTCTGCTTCCCCGCAGCAGGGAAGGACATCGGGACCGCCTTGGACGAGGCGATCTTGCAGCAAACGTCCGCATTGGTTCCCGGTTCCTTGAAATTACCCACCGCCCCCGGGGAAAACCTGCCTCCCCCCATCGTGCAGGCGGCGGGTAAGGAGTTCATCCGCGCGTGGCAGACCTACGACGCCATCCGCGCCCTCCAGCTCGCCTCCCGCCAGGCCGTCAAGCCAAAGGCCGAAGCGGATCTCATCAATGCCGCCACCGAGCATGAGAAATTCGCCGACCTGCTCCAGCGCTGCATCCGCGCCGAGCCACCGCCCGAGCCTTCCGAGTTCTCCCGCTTCACCTACGACGACCAAAGCACCTGTGGTTCCGGCCCTATGACATTCCTCGACACCTCGGAAAAAGCCTCCACCCTGCTCTTGCTCCGCCGTGGGCAATATCTTGAGGCCTTGCCGCAGCTTTCCCGCACCACTGGTCCGGCGCGGGATGCCTTGCTGCGTGCTTTCGGTGTCGATCCCGAGGAATTCCGCATTGGCAAGTGAGATGCAACGGATTTTTGGACCGGTTGTGGTTTAGTTAAGAGAGTGGATTCGGGCCTCGAATTGGGCCGGGGTTAGGTAGCCGAGTGACGAGTGTTTGCGATGCGTGTTGTAGTAGGCCTCGATGTATTCGAAGAGTGGATTCACCAAGCCGCTGGATGATGTGGCGGCGCAGTGGAAGGAAAAGGAGCTGGAGACGGGGGATGACGTCGTGCTGAGGGACGGATATGCGATCGGTGAGTTTGAGGGGGAGATGGTGGCGCTGCGCGCTGCGTATGCGGCGTGGAGCACGGCGGGTCAGAAGCTGAAAATGGCCATCCAGACGCGGGTGGCCATGGAGGACAGGATCTATGCCGTGCTGAAGAAGTATCGGGAGGTGGTGGGGCTGCGTTTTACCAAGGACTCTCCCATCTATCTGAGCATGCCGCGGCTCACGCCGCTGCCGGGACACACGCCTGCGGCGGTGATCCTCTCCGGAGTGTGGAACGCGCCGGAGGCGAAGGCGGAGCTGGGCTGGACCGTGAGCACGGAGGCGACCCTCAAGCACTATCAGGTGCGGTTCTGCTCCGGCCCGGACTATGTGAACTCGGAGGAGGAGATCGTAGCCACCATCCCGCCCGGCGGGCCGCTGATCTTCCTAACACCCGCCGGCCTCTCGGTGCCCGGAGCCGTGGCGACCTACAAGGTCTACGTGGTGCTGGAGAGCGATAATGAGAAAGGCAGCGACGTGGTGGCGGTGACGCGGCCGGTGTGAGGACATTCCTGTCCCTGCCGAAGCTGCCGGCAAGTGGCGACAGGAATGTCGCCACTCGTGATGCCGGGGGAGTCAGGGCTCAAGGTCTATCCACAGGCCCTGGTAACGCATCATGGCGTCGCTCATCCATGGAACGTGGTGGCAGCACCAGAAAAGCGGCGCGTAAATGACCAGAGCAGCTCGCGCGGCTGTGGGCTGCTTGGTAATGAGAAGAAGCGCGGGTCCGTAGCTGAGAAAATAAAAAATAACGGCGGCGGTGAGGGCCAAGGCGATGACTCGGGCACGGTTGGGTTTCTCTTCGCTGGGCTCATGCATGGCGGTTCATCGGGGATGGTCTCATTTCCACAGATTGATATAATTATCCAGTGGTTGCCAGCACGCGGGGAAGTGCTGGTAGACCCATAAGAGAGGAATGTAGAACGCTTCGACGGCAGGGGTGGCCGCCGGAACCGACCGGACGAGGAAGATGGCCGGCCCGATACTCAAAGGATATAGGACGATAAGTCCGAAAAGGGTTCCAATAATGACTCCCGCACGGTTGGTTTTTTCTTCGGTAGGTTCATTCATGACGGTTCACCGGGATTTGTGTTATTCCCACAGGCGGGCATACGCCCGCAACGGTTGCCTGCACGCGGGGACGTGGTCGTAGACCCATATGAGAGGGAAATAGAATGCTCTTATGGCTCTGCTGGACCCCCGAAGTGACCGGTCAATCACGATGGCCGGCCCGATACTCAAGGTGTAAAAGACGATTAGCCCGAGGACGAGCGCAACGATGGCGCCGACCTGGCTCTGTTTCTTTTCCTCGGGTTCATTCATGGCGGTGGGAGGTGGAATATGGAATCGGGATGCTAACAAAGTTGTGAGGCCGGCGCGGTGCGGGGAAAGACAGGAGGCTCTTTGGCGGGGGCACCGGGCGTGCGAGAGATCCAGCCACACCTCCTCGAGATCTACAAAGTCGAGGTCGCCAGCGCCATGGCCACCGCCTCTTCCGCCCGCGCCACCCCCCGTGCTCATGACCAGCACATCCCGCCCGACGAAATCCACTCCGATCTAGCAAAATTCGCATTCATGGGATTTCCACCACAGGCCCGCCTTCATCCACGAGAAAATGGTGGTGGTTCCTCAGGGTGGCGGAGGGGCTTGAGGGGAGGGTTTCCCGGGTTCCGGCGGCTTTCCGCCCTCGGTGGGCGTGGCGGCGGGTTTGGGGGTTTCCTTTGATCCGTCCTTTCCCGGAACGGGGAGGACGATGGTGGTGCCGCCGGGATTGCGGGGATCTCCGTCCGGGAATCTCATGCCGGGCATGTAGGGGGGGCGGAAGGGCATGCGGGAGTAGTCGAACTCCGGGGTGGGCCGCGGGGTGAGGAACTCCATCATGCCTTGTTCATACTCGGCCGGGTGGTCCTTGCGGATGGTTTCCAACATTTCTCCGGCCCTGGCGGCGGGGATGAGATCGCTGCCGGACTTGAGCGCCTTTTGCAGGGATACCACGGCCATCAGATGCTGGCTTGCGGCGAGCTGGCTGGCTCCTGCGGCGTAGTCGCGCAGGGCTTCCATTTCCTTGTCGCTGAAATTGGCGGACCTGACGAGTGTCTGGCGGATGGCGGCGATGCGGAGACCGCCGGCGATGTCCTCCCGGTGCCGGGCGTCTTCCATGGCCCGGGCGAGAAACCCGGCGACGGACTCACCCTCCGCCGGAAGAAATCCGTCCGGCAGATCCAGCGCGCGCGGCAGGACGAGCAGCAGGAGGGAGGCGCGGAGCGTCGTGAAGTCCACGAGGGCTCCGCGCTCGCCGGACTCGGCGGAGGACTGGATGACCTCGACATTCACGGGCAGGCCGGCGAGGTGCTCCCGATAGGCTTTCTCCAGCCGGATGAGGGTCTGCAAGGCTTCGCGCGGGGCCGGGTTCTCGGTGCCGGAGGAGCGGTTTCCGGCGGAGAGGCGGGTGAGCTTGCGGATGGCTTCCTTCATGTCATCGAGCTTGCCGACCTGTGCGAGCAGCTTGGCCACCTCGTCCTCGTCCGCCTGTTCGAACTCGATGCGGGCGATGATCTGGGAGCGGGGGACGAGGGTCTTTTCCTGGTTGGAGAGATTTCTGAGGGCTTGGACGGCCTGTGCCCTGTTGCCGGAGTTGCTGGCCTGGAGGTAGTCCTGCCAGGTGGTGACGAACTGGCGCGCCGTGCCGAGCTCGGACATGAGGGCGCGGAGGGTGGGATCGGAGGAGTTGTAGGAGTCTCCGTTGTCGTTGTTGAAGCGGTTGCGGGAAAGCGAGAGGATCATCTTGTCGAGGTCCGCGGGAGCATCCGCGCGCGCGACCGACTGGGCGGCGGCGGCGAGCGTGCCCTCGAGCTCGTCGATGATGGTCTGGGTCTTCCGCTCGACGTCGTCCTTGATGGATCGGGTGAGGGCCTCCACGCATCCGGTGACTTTCTCGGTCGGCTCGTAGTTCCCGTAGTTTTCCAACAGGGAGGGAATCTGGCGGTCGCTTTCCTGGCCGAGTGCGTTCTGCACCTGGCGAAGATACTGGCGGATGGCGGCGATCTCGTTCTGGTTCTGATCATCCCCGGCGAGGGCTTTCATCTCCTCCTTGAGGTTGGTGACGAGTTCCTCGCCGGTTTTTTTTCCTTCGGGAGAAAGGGCGGGAGAGCGGGCTGCCAAACAGACCAGCAGGATGGGAATCAGCGATTTCGCATGCATCACCTATCTGAATAGTCCGCGCGGCGGGCGGCGGCAATGCGGGATTTATGAAATGCGTGTGAAGCGCCGGATGCTCACGGGGGCGGAAACTCTTTTTTCTGGAAAATCCCCGGCGGATGTCCTGGGGCGGAGTCCGCGTTCGTCGTAAGGATGAAACCATCACTTCATACCGCCATGAAACATCCGAACCCGATCCGACTTGAAGACGCCATCCTCGACCATCCGGTGCTGCCGCATGCGGAATGGATCGCGGCCCGCAAGGAGCTGCTGGAAAAAGAACGCGAACTCACGCACCTGGGCGATGAGGTGAACGCGGCCCGCCGGGCGCTGCCGTGGGAAAAGGTGACGAAGGATTTCACCTTCCAGGGACCGGGCGGGCCGCTGACGCTGGCGGAGCTCTTCGGCGGCAAGCGGCAGCTGATCATCTATCATTTCATGCTGGCGCCTGGCTGGGAGGAGGGATGTGTGGGGTGCTCGCACCTGGCGGACCACTTCGACGGCGCGCGCCGCCACTTCGAACAGGCGGACGTATCCTTCGTCGCGGTGTCGCGGGGGACGCTGCCTGAGCTGGAGGCTTTCAAGAAACGCATGGGCTGGAGCTTCCGCTGGGTTTCCTCGCATGGCACGGATTTCAACACGGACTACGGGGTATCCTTCACCCCGGAGCAGGTGGCCACCGGCGACGTTGGTTACAACTACGGCACGACCCGGGCCGCCTACGAGGAACTGCCGGGGATGAGCGTCTTCTATCAGGATGAGGCGGGTAATGTCTTCCACACCTACTCGGCCTACGCGCGCGGGCTGGACATCCTGGTGGGATCGCTGCGCTTCCTCGACCTGACACCGAAGGGGCGTTGCGATGGCGAGGGGATGGAGGACGGCTGGCTGCGGTATCACGACAAGTATCAATCCGAAGCGGCGGCAAGCTGCTGCGGCTGCCAATGACACGATCATGAATCCGCCGGGAAACCGCTGCTGCCGGCATGGCCGCCTGACACGCGCTGCCGGGTGGGGCGCGCCTAGCATACTGCTGGTGCTGATACCGAAGTGCCCGGCGTGCTTCGCGGCGTATGTCGCGCTGGTCAGCGGTGTGGGGCTCTCGCTGCCGGTCGCCTCGGCGTTACGGACCGGGGTGATCGCCGTCTGCGGGACGGCGTTGGTTTTTCTCGCGGTGCGGTGGTTGAGGATGCGTTTCCGGATCTAACGATCGTGCCGCCGCGCGGGGGGCTGACAAAAGCGGATCACGGAGTGAAGGGCATGGCATCGGTGGCGGGGATTTCTCCGCGCAGGAGTCTGCCACCGCTGCCGGTGAGGCGCAGGTAGTGGTCGCTGGGGAGACCTTCGCCGGTGAGGAAGCGCACGCCCTCGCCGACCGGAACGTCATGGGTGCATTTGAAAATGGCGGTGCCTTCGTCCACCTCGTCGAACATGGCGACGTAGATCATGGTCGCCCCCGCACGCTTTGCCGCGATGAACTGCGACCAGAGGAATCCGCCTTTCAAACGCGGGATCTGATCGAAATTTTTCCCCACCATGTTCGACCAACTGAAGCCGGGGAAGACGACGGGAAGGAAATCGATCTTCTTTTCCGAACACCAGGCGATGTCCGGCTGCCAGGTCTTCTGACCGTGGCGTGTGGCTTCCTCCGGAGTCCCGAAGCGGCCGACACTCCACGGGCTGACGACGTCCGCCATGGCGATGATTTCGTGAAGTGCCTTGTCTCTAACCGAGTCTCGGTCCATGTCGCGCCAGCCGGTGGGCACGCCGAGCATGACGGAGCAGCCGTCTGCCTTCAGATGGGCGACCAGCTTCCGGCAATCTTCGAGCGTGTAGGCGCGGTTGTCGTTGAAGCCGATTCCCCACACGGCGACGAGCGGGCGGCCGCGGTGTTTCAGGTAGGCGGGGTCTTCCGTGACGCGCGTCCTGGTGCGGAGGGACTGCCAGTCCTCGATGACCTGCCGGATCTGGTTTTCTCCCAAGCCGCTGAGATCGTACATCACGGCGTAGGCTCGGCCGTGGCGGTTCGCGCCTTCGCGGCAGCTGGCCAACACGGTGTTGTTATGGCGCAGCGCGCGCGGATCGCGGAGGTCGGTGATGAAACGCTGCACGAACGCACCGTCGATGCCGTAGTCGCGCATCCATTGGAAATGTCGCAGGACGGTGGCTTGTTTGTAGGAACTGAAAACCTCCGCGGTCTTTCCGTCGGCGAGTTTGAAGCCGGTGGGGAAGCGTTCTTCGGGGCCGAGTTCGGATAGATCCGGCCAGAGGTCGAATTTCGCATTGCCCGGTGCGAGCGGTCCGCGGCGCTTAGTCCAATGCACCCAGCCGCGGTCCGCGCCGTCGCCCTCGGCATCGAACCAGCCCTGATAGCCGCACATGACCTTGCCCGTCAGGGTGGAGGTGTCCACTCCGGTGGTGCTGGGACCGGTGTAGGGCTTGAGGGTTTCCGCGAGGACCTCGTCACGCGCCGGCGGGGCGGCGTGGAGGGACGCGCAGAGGAGGAATGCGGGTAAAAGCCTGGTGGACATGGGTTTCATTTCCAACGCGCCGATGCCAGGGAGTATTTCAAGCACCGACCATGCGCAGCCAGGATTGCAGGTTGTAGTGGTTGGTGACGCGGGAGATCTTCCCGCCGCGGAACTCGAAGAACGCGCCGACCCGGAGGTGATAGGTCTGGCCGGTGGCCTCCGGCAGGCCGTCGTCGGTGGCGAGGTACTTGCCACGGATGAAGAACTCGGCGGCGGCGCGGGATTCGTCATCCGCGGTGAAGACGACGAGGTCCTCCACGGTTTCCTGATAGGACCGGTCCATGCGCCCGAGGAACGCGCGGAAGGCGTCCCTGCCGGTCTCGGTGCCGCTCTCGTTGATCTCGTGGACGACGTCGTCGGTGAGCATGGCGAGCAGGGCCTCGCGGTCGCCGGAATTGAAGGCGGCGTAGTAGTCTTGGATGATCGATTTCATGAATGGATGATTTCAATGCCCGCGGAGGCGGGGCGGATTTTCGAGGGATCGGTCTCGGAGCGGAGAACGCGGGATTTTTCCAAGGCATCCAGGTCGAGGCGGAAGGTGCGTTGATGGAATCCATCTTGATGGACGACGCTGTCATCCTGACGCCGGATGGCTTGGAACGGTGATTGGGAAGGGGAATAACAGGAGAGCCGGCCGATGTTTTCATCGATGAGTTCGGAGGCGGTTTTCCCCACCAGATGGCAGATTCCGACATAACAGCCGAGTTCGACGGCGCGGGCGTCCGCGCAACGGGCGACGCGCTCGACGCCCAGCAGGTTCTCCGTGGCGCTGGGGACGAGCATCAGGTCCAGCCCGCTGCCGCGCAGGGCGGCGGAGATTTCCGGGATCTCGACATCGAGGCAGATGACGACGGCGAGCTTGCGGCCTCGGAAGTTCCAGATCCGCAGCGGGCCGCCGCCGGTGAATACGGACTCCCATGGCGTGAGGTGGATCTTGTCCTGATGGAGGATGCCGCCCTCGCTGAGGATCGGGGCGCGGTTTCTCAATGTACAGTCGCTATCAGAAAAAGGAACGGTGCCGAGAACGACTGCCTTATCCGGGTGGGCGAGCGATTCCCCCAGGTGTGGCCAGATTTCCTGCCAGAACAGGCTTGCGACTCCGGCCAGCTTGTCCGGCCCGGGGATGAAACGCTCCAGCCCCATCCAGGTGAATTCGGGAAACACCACGATGTCCGCACCCGAGCGCCATGATTCAAGCGTGCGGCGGATGACGAGCTCCGCGTACTCCGCCGGGCTTGTGGCCGGTGCGCCCACGTCGAAGGTGTGGAGATCGAGAATCAGCGCGGCCATGATTTCATCCAGAAGGTGAGGGTTTTGGGGGACCCGGTTTCCTCGCCGATTTCCTTCCATGAAAACGTGGCTTGGAGCGAGGGTTGTTTGATATAACCGCGGGACCGCCAGAAGCCGTCGAGCGGGCGGAACCCGGCCGGGCGCTGCGGATGATCCTCCGGCCGGTCCACGGCGCAGAAGGTGGTGGTCCGCATGCCC
This sequence comes from Verrucomicrobiota bacterium, assembly GCA_040388015.1. Taxonomy (GTDB): domain Bacteria; phylum Verrucomicrobiota; class Verrucomicrobiia; order Verrucomicrobiales; family Akkermansiaceae; genus Luteolibacter. The sequence continues at coordinate 8,701 of JAZKCQ010000076.1, forward strand.
GAGCGGCGGGCATGAGCCTCGCGCCTGTCGAAGAACTCTTTGCCGAGTCCGAGGCCGCGCCACTCCGGGAGCAGGATGCTCTCGCCGAAATACATGATTCCGCCGACGTCATGACCCTCTGCTAGGAACGGCGCCTGGAACTCCGGTCCCTCTTCCGCGAGCGGCAGGCAGGTGGTCGCGCCTACGGGGGCTCCATGAGAGTCCGTGACGAGCACGACGAGGCTGCCGGCGGCATTTTGATAGATCTTCAGATACCGGCGTTCGTATTCCAGCGAGCCGTCGTAGAGATAGGGATACTCGCTGAACACACGGATGCGGAGCCTTCCGAGCGCGTCGAGCCATGGCTCCAGCTCCACGCCGCGCAGCTCGTGGATCTGAAAAGAATCCGGCATGTCTCGGTCACTTCTTGAGGTCATACTGCGGGAAATGCTTATTCGCGCAGGGCTCGCAGATGCCGTGGCTGAACTGCGCCTCGCTGTGGCGCTGGATGTAGGCTTCGAGCTGGTGCCACTCGCCATTCTTGTCGCGAATGTTCTTGCAATAGGAACAGGTGGGGAGGATGCCGCGCAGGGTCTTCACCTCCAGGAGCGCCGTTTGCAGGGAGGTGATGAGGCTTTCCTTCTCCTTTTCCAGCTGCTTCCGCCGCTCGATCTCCTGCTGCGCCAGGCTGAGTTCCATGCGCACTTCGGTGACCTCCTTGAGAATCGCGAGCACGGGGCGGTTCTCGATTTCCATGCCGTAGCGCTTGTTCTGCCAGGTGATGTAAAGATAGAGGAACGGGAACGCGAAAAGGCTGATGGCCAGACGGCTGACGAAGGTGCCCGACATGATGTGGAAGTAAGCCTCGGTACCGAAAAACGCCCCCGTCGCGAACAGGACGACGTCCAGCCACAGCACACCTAACAAGGTGAGGAACGCACGCATCCAGAGACGGACCTTGAACTGGGGCTTGCCGAGGAACTCCCAAGCCATCGCCAGGAAGATGAGATCCGCGAAAGCCGCGAGGATCGACGCGGTGTAGATCCGCAGGCTCTGCGGTGGGAAGAAATCCGCCTGGTCCGGTCCGGCGAGCTGGATCTGCCAGTGCAGCACCATGGTCACGATGGGAACCATGATGGAGACGCCGATGATCGTGGAAATCGCGATGCGGGTCGCACGCGGCCCGTCGAAGACATAAACGACGAACACGCCTAACAATAAGGCGGTGTAGAAGACCGTGGACCCGACCATCAGCGACATTCCCAGAAGCTCCACCCTGACCCCGGCATCCGTCGTCCAGACCATGACGGCGGTCAGGCTGCCGATGAGCGCGTAGAAATGTGCCAGTCCGAGACGGTTGCGCAGCGAGTGGGCGAAGAGGACGAGGAAATAGACAGCGATCGCTTCGGAGATGAGGATCAACAATTCGCTGTTCATGGAGGAATGGGGGATCGGAAGCGTGTTGGGGACGGGGCGCGACGTTGAGCAATCGCTTCCGACCGCCGCCAGTGGCCCAGAATGGCCGGATCCGCAAGTAAAACGGGGCGGGATGCTTGCTCTCCTTTCAGGACGGGGACCGGCGGACTAAGCGCTTGAGTTCCACCGGGCGGCGGTTTTACCTCAGCCGCTCATGAGTGATCCCGCCTGCCCGCTTTGCCAAATGACCGAGGTGCTCGAGCATCCGGGCCGTCTCGAATGCCTGATCTGCGGCCACGAGTGGGTCGGGGAAGCGGCCGCTGAGGAAGCCCCCGGAGACCGCGTGGTGAAGGACGCCTACGGCAATGTGTTGGCGACGGGCGATGTGGTGGCGATGATCAAGGACCTGAAACTGAAGGGCTCGTCGCAGGTGCTCAAGGTGGGCACGAAGTCGAAGCCGATCCGCCTGGTGGATGGCGATCACGAGATCGACTGCAAGATGGACGGAATTTCCATCGCTCTGAAGGCGATGTATGTGAAAAAGGTGGCTCCGTGAGCATGCAGCAGTGGCAGGAGGAGCGGCTCCGTCTGGAGCGGGAACTCGCCGAGCGGATCACGCTGGACGCGCTGACCGGATCCTGCGGTCTGCCGGACCGGGAACCGGTGAAGGATGATGCGGGTGGCGCGGCCGGCTGGCTGATCGCCCAGCGGAAGGGCGGGCACCGGCATTCCATCGATGACGTGCTGACGGCGTGGTACGCGCTGCGGAATTCTCCGCAGGTCGCCGATCACCTGGATCTCGGCACCGGCATCGGCACGGTCGGTCTGCTGACCTTGTGGGGCATGGGACTCGGAACCCGGCTGACCTGCGTGGAGGCGCAGGAGATCAGCTATCGGCTGCTGCAGTCCAACCTCGATTTCAACGGTCTGCGCGAACGGGTGGATTGCTCGTTAGGTGATCTGCGGGAACTGGCGCTGGAGAATAAATTTCCGCTCATCACCGGCAGCCCGCCGTATTTCCCGGAAGGCTCGGGCGTGATTCCGCAGGATTCCCAAAAGGCGCATGCCCGCTTCGAGCTGCGGGGCGATGTGTCGGACTACGCCCGCGCGGCGGTGCGCCACCTCGCGCCGGGCGGATGGTTCGTGCTGTGTTTTCCCTCGCGGCAGAGGCGGCGGGCGATCGATGGCATCCTGGCGTCGGGATTGAAAATCGTCAGGCTGTGCGAGGTGATCCCGCGTGAAACGCTGGAACCGCTGTTCACTCTGTATGCCTGCCGGTTTCCGGAAGAGGGCGATGGGGAAATGGAGGAAGAGGCGCCGTTCATCGTGCGCGATCAGTCCGGCCGCCTCACTGCGGCGATGGCGGCGGTGCGGCGGGGCTTTGGTTTTGAAGATGGCGAGGCTCACGGCGGGCACGGCGGATAGAGGGGAAATGGAGGATCATGGAACCTTCGTCCCATTGATCGACTGCGGCGGATCTGCTTGCATGGCCGGCATCATGAATCCGACCCCTGACCGCATCCTTGAAACCGGCATGGCCTTCTGGGCCTCGAAAACCCTGCTCAGTGCCGTGGAAATGGAAGTCTTCACCGAGCTGGCGAAGCATCCCGCCGACCTCGCCGCGCTCCAAGGCCGGCTGGGTTTTCATCCCCGCGGTGCGGCGGATTTCCTTGATGCGCTCGTGGCCCTGGGCTTCCTCCAACGCGAGGGGGGGCTCTATCAAAACACTCCGGAAACCGATCTGTTTCTCGACAAGCGGAAACCGTCCTACATCGGTGGCATTCTGGAAATGTGCAATCACCGGCTCTACGGATTCTGGGGCCATCTCACCACGGCCGTCCGCACCGGTGAGGCGCAGAATGAATCGAAAGGCGGTGAGGATCCCTTCATCGCGCTTTACGCGGATCCGGCACGGCTGCGTGAATTCCTCCGCGCCATGTCCGGCGTCAGCCGCGGGGCGAACATGGCCATCGCCCGGCGGTTTCCGTGGTCGGACTATCAGACCTTCGCCGACATCGGCACGGCGCAGGGCGATCTCGCGGCCCAGATCGCGCTCGCCCAACCGCATTTGAAAGGCATTGGTTTCGATCTGCCGGAAGTGGGGCCGGTGTTCGAGGAATATGCCGGTGATCGTGGGCTCGCGGAGCGGCTCTCCTTTCATGGCGGCAGTTTCTTCACCGATGATCTCCCGCAGGCCGAGGTGCTGCTGTTCGGTCACATCCTGCATGACTGGGACCTGGATACGAAACGCATGCTCCTGCAAAAAGCCCATGCCGCGCTCCCTCCGGGCGGGGCGGTGGTGGTGTATGACGCGATCATCGACGACGCGCGGAAGGAAAACGCCTTCGGGCTGCTGATGAGCCTGAACATGCTCATCGAGACCCCCGGCGGCTTCGATTACACGGGCGGGGATTGCATCGGCTGGATGAAGGAGGCAGGCTTCCGGGAATGCCGGGTCGAGCATCTCGTCGGTCCGGATTCCATGGTGGTGGGGATCAGGTGAGCGCGGAGCGCCGGGATTCCCTTCCGCCGCCACCCGTAGTCCATGACGCCGCTTCACATTCTCTATCAGGACGATTCGCTCATTGCCATCGACAAGCCCGCGGGCATGCTCGTCCATCCCGGCCGCGAACCGGAGGGGCCGGAATGGATCGCGATGAAACGCCTGCGTGACCAGCTCGGCCGCCGGGTTTTTCCGATCCACCGCCTGGATCGGCCGACGTCCGGGGTGTTGTTGTTCGCGCTCGACAAGCGGACCGCCGGTCTGGCCCAACAGGCCTTCGAGCTGAGGCAGGTGACGAAGATCTATCACGCCATCGTCTGCGGGACCACCCCGCGGGATTGGATTTGTGAAACTCCGTTGCGGACCGATCCCGCCGGCGAGCCGCTGGCCGCACGGACGGTTTTCAATCGTCTGCGTATCGCGCCGGAATCCTCCTTTCCGGGGGATGCCTCCCTCGGTCTCTCCCTGCTCCAGGCCACCCCGGCGACCGGGCGTTTCCATCAGATCCGCCGTCATCTGCTCGAAGCGGGATTTCCGATCGTCGGGGATTTCCGTTATGCCGGAGAGGAACGCAGCCACGAGCTTGGCGGCATCCTCGGGACCGGCACCCGCATGCTGCTGCAGGCGAAAGTGCTGGAACTCACGCATCCGCAGACCGGGGATTTGCTCCGGATCGAAGCCCCGGCGGATGCGGATTTTCTCCGGTGTTTCCCGGGACCGGAGAAGATGCCTTGATCAATGATGGGCGACTGCCGTTTTTCCCCGGAGTTTCCGGATGCCGGTGAAAAGCAACAGGACGACCGTGCCGGCGACGAGTCCGCAGAGGCCGTTCAGCAGCGGTGAGATGACCGGGGCGAAAACACCGCCGCTTGCGGCGGCATGATCGATGGCATGGTGGAGCGATGAAATGCCGTGGGTGAGGATTTCACCGCCGACGAGGAACATGGCCGCCGTGCCGAGGATCGAGAGGGTTTTCATCAGGAACGGCGCGGTCCACAGGATGGCGCGGCCGAGGCCCTTTTGCAGGGCGCTGCGGCACTGCGTCAGATAGAGACCGGCGTCGTCGAGTTTCACGATGCCCGCCACCAATCCGTAAACTCCAACAGTCATGAGGAGGGAGATGGCGGACAAGACGCTCAGCTGCTGGGTGAAATCCTGTCCCTTCACCACGCCGAGCGTGATGGCGATGATCTCGGCGGAGAGCACGAAATCGGTGCGGACCGCGCCTTTGATTTTCTCCGCCTCCGTCTCCACCTTTTCGGCGGGAGTTTGTGCCGCGAGTTCGGCAAGTTCCTTGCCGGCCTCCGCGGTGGATTTTTTCCCCCGGCTGGCGAACGCATGGTGCAGTTTTTCGACGCCCTCGAAGCACAGATAGAGTCCTCCGATCATGAGCAGCGGTGTGATGGCCCAAGGGGCGAAGCGGCTGATCACCAGCGCGAGCGGGACGAGGATGAGTTTGTTGACGAACGACCCTTTCGCGACGGCCCAGACGACGGGGATCTCGCGCTTGGAAACCACGCCGCTCACCTGTTGGGCGTTGAGCGCGAGGTCGTCTCCCAGAACACCGGCGGTCTTCGCCGCGGCTTTTTTCGTGAGAATGGATACGTCATCGAGAATTGTCGCGATGTCATCGAGGAGGGTGAGCAAACTGCCGGCGGCCATGCGGACAGAATGCGCCGCAGGGTGGTGGGGGAGGCAAGCCGCAAAAATCGGTGCGGGTCCGATCAGGTCGATCCCGATTCCCGACACTACATTTGAGGTATTTACTCAGTCAGGGCATTGTGAGTTCCTTATAGGGTAGTGATGAATAAAACCCTATTTAGAACTCATTTTTCCAAGACCCGTGGATTCGCACTGATCGTGACGCTTTCACTGATGATTCTGCTCACGGTGATCGCGGTCGGATTGCTGACTCTTTCCAGCGTCAGCATGCGGAGCGCCTCACAGGTCGAGGGCATGCAGGCGGCGCGGGCGAATGCCCGGATGGCGCTGATGCTGGCGATCGGCGATCTCCAGAAACAGCTCGGCCCGGACACCCGCATCACCGCGCCGGCCGACCAGGTCGCCGGAACCGATCCCTCGGAATCCGGCACTCCCCAGGCCCAGCGGCAGTGGACGGGGGGCTACCATTCGTGGCCTGTGGCCCAGCCGAACGATCCGCGGCCGGCGCCCACGTTCCTCCAGTGGTTTGTTTCCGGGGATCCCGCGAAAGTAAGGGACAACAGCTACGCCGCATCGGCCGTGAGCACGGACCCGAAGAACTCCGTCGAAATCGTCACGGTCAACAGCGTCGGCCCGGACGGCGATACGGTGCGGGTCCCGATGCTGACGCAGACCGCCGGCAACGGGGAGAAAAGCAGCTGCGCCTGGTGGGTCAGCGACCTCGGGACCAAAGGGCTGATCTCGCCCGCGCATGACATCCCCACGACGATCGCGGACACCCGCGCCGACCAGCAGGCCGCACCTTCCTACAATCTCAAGGCCGCCGCCGCGGGGAAATCCAAGCCCTTCGAGCAGCTCGCCGCCGACAATCCCTTGCTGGGCAACGTCATCTCCCTGCAAAGCGGGGCTCTGCTCGCGGACAAGCCGGAGAACTTCCGCGGCTTTTATCACGATTTCACCGCCCAGAACCGCGGCCTTCTGGTGAACGTCCGCAAGGGCGGCTTCCGCAAGGACCTGTCGATGGAGCTGGAGCGCCCTGCCGGCACCCAGCCGAACCTCGCGAATCCCAACAACGTGCTCTATCGGGTCGGCGGGGAGACCGGGATCAACCTGCAGGAGCTGTGGGCCTATTACAATCTCTACTCGACCACCAACACGGCGAACAAGGGACTGAGGAGGACCGGCGGCGCGGTCTTCACCACCGGCGGGACGATGTCGTCGGGCACTCCGTACCTCCAGTTGGAAAGCTCGGCCGCGAACTGCCGGAATGACGACTGGTTCTCGCTCAAGCAGCCGGTGATCATCAGCTATCAGCTGGCGCTCTCGTTCCAGACCCGCGCCGTGAGCGGTGCCAATCTTCTGCACATCGTCGCCGACCCGATCATCACGTTCTGGAATCCTCTCGACGTGCCCGTGGTGGTGCCCGCCGGGGTGGTTTTCACGGTCAAATACTGGAGCATCCCCTACACCCTCGGCATTGCGAAAAACGGGATGACCCTGGAATGCCCGATCGCCAGCACCTCGAAGGCGGACAGCAATTTCCTCAGCCTCGAGGTCGGCGGCCTGCAGCAGCTCGTGTTCAAGCCGGGCGAAGTCATCAAGATGTCCCAGTCCGGAAACACGCTCGCGAAAACGGACATCCCGGACATCCACGCGCTGGCGGGGAAAAAGGGATTTCTGTTCGGCAGCGGCGTGGCGATCCCGGTCATGACCAGCGCCGGCGCCACGGTGCCGGTCACCGGCACCGACAAGCTCACCTACGCGACCTCCAAACCTAACAATATTACGGCGGGGTCGACCGGCACCGATGGCAACACGCTGCCGGGTGGCAACACCCACACCCGCCATTTCTCGCTCACCCACCATGAATACTACGTCGGCAAGGACCGCGGGGCGGACAGCCTGGGCATCGGCGGGATCTATCTGGACTGGGACTTCGGCAACAAGCGTCTGAAATTCAGCGACTCCATCCGTGAGGAAAAGGCTCCCGGAACCAAAAAATCCGGGGATCGCTATTATGCCGACCAGAAGCAGGACATCTTCAAGCCGTTCACGGATGGCCGTTCGATCCCGACGACCGGGGCGAAAATGCCGTTCATGCTGCTGTCTTACAATGCCAAGACCGAGGCCGGCTCCGTCCTCGGCACCCGCAGCCTGTCGCGCTTCAACCCGAAGGCGCTCCACGTCGATTTCTACGATCTCAAGCCTGGCGAGCGCGACATGCTGCCCTACGAGTATTCGGTCGAGACGCTCAACGGTTGGAAAAGCCAGAACAGCAGTCTCGAAGAGGATCCCAGCGGCCGCGGCTACTTCGGCGGCGGGATGAACGCGCTGGACGGCACCAGTTTCGTGACCACGCATTCCGTGCCGCGCGAGCCGATCGTTTCCCTCGCCGCATTCCAGCATTCCTTCGCCAACGGCTTCGACATCCAGAAACCCAAGTATGGCTATTCCGCACTCAATGCGCGGGAGCCGATGCTGCCGCAGATTTCCCATGCGATCGGCAACTCGACGGCCTCGCCCATGATTCCCAAGGGCAGCACGGAAGCGACCCTCGCCGGTGGGCGTCCGCTGGCCGACCATTCGTATCTGGCCAACCAGACGTTGTGGGACGACTGGTTCCTGTCCGGCATCGCTCCACAGCAGGTCGCCACCTTCGGCAAGTCGCGGGCGCAATCGCTTGTCGCCGTGGATTTTTTCAGTGGCAAAACGAAGCTGCCGGTCGCCCGCTATCTGCCGGATGTCCGCGGGCAGGATCCTGCAAAACTGAGAAGCACCTATTTCAGCTCGGCAGTCCCAAGCGCCGCCGCCACCGCCAACATGGCCAGCCTGATCCGGGTGGACGGCATGTTCAACGTCAACTCCACCTCGGTCGAAGCGTGGAAGAGCCTGCTCGGCGCGCGCAGGGACCGCCCGGTGCTGATCCGCGACGCGAATGGCAAGGAGTCCGTCCAGCCCGCCAGCGGCGACACCACGCCGGTCTCGTGTCTGCTGGGCCCTCTGGATAAATCCATCGCTAAAGGCAGTGGCAATGTCGCGCTGAATGACGCCGCCCAGTGGGTCGGCCGCCGGACCCTCAGCGATGACGAGATCGACCGCCTGGCCCGCAACATCGTGAAGGAAGTGCGCAAGCGCGGCCCTTTCCTCTGCCTGGCGGACTTCATCAACCGCCGCGTCGGCACGGATGCCGATCTCGCCCGCGCCGGGGCGATCCAGAACGCGCTCGACGCCGCGGATACCAAGATCAACGACGCCTATCAATCCGGCGGACGCGCCACCACGGCGGGTTCCCGCTTCGCCTTCCCGGAGGCCGAGCAAGGCGCGATCTCGCAGGGAGCGCCGGGCATCATCAAGCAGGCGGACATCCTCACGCCGATCGCGCCGGTTCTATCCGCCCGCTCGGATTCCTTCCTCGTCCGTGCGTATGGCGAGAAAACCGATGCCGCCGGAAGGGTCGTCGCCCGTGCCTGGTGCGAGGCGGTGGTCCAGCGCTCCGCCACGTTTATTGACCCGGCAGATGCTCCGGAACGGGTTTACTCGACCATCAGCACGCTCAACAAAACCTTCGGACGCCGGTTCGAACTCATCTCCTTCCGCTGGCTGAATTCCTCGGAAGTCTGATCCATCATCCGAACAACCCATTTTTCCAGATCACCCATGTCCATTCGATTCATCTATCTGTTTTTCGCCCTGTTGGCGCCCGCCGCAGCCCAGGACAAGGCCTCCTCGAAAGCCGGAGGAAAGATCCAGGTGGCGTTCCTGGCCGAGATGGCTCCCGAAAACCTCGGAAACGTTTTCCTGCAACTCGGCGACCAGGAGAAATCCGAGCCGTTCGTGCTGCCCACCAACCGCCTTTCCGACCCGGTGGGGGTGGCATCCCGGGTGATGGTTCTCAAGACCCTCAACAAGGAGATCCCGCTCTGCAAGATCACCCTGCCCGAAGCCGGCGGGGAGTTCGCCGTCGTCCTGGTCACGGCAAAGCCGACGGGCTATCAGCCGATCATCGTCCGGACCGACGATCCCTCGTTCAAGGCGGGCGACGTGTTTTTCATCAATCGATCGCAAAACACCGTCCTTGGGAAACTCGGCACCACTCCGCTGGTGCTCAAACCCGGTGAGTCCGCCAAGTCCCGTCCCAGCGGAGCGATCGACAACACCTACTACGACATCGCCTTCGCCATCCGCGAGCAAGGCGGTGACAAGCTCATCAGCTCAAGCCGATGGCCGATCGACAACGAACTGCGCAGCTATCTGTTCTTTTTCACCAACGCCCAAGGCCGCACGGCCTTCCGCGCGGTGGACGAGTATCTGAAAGCGGAGAAGCCGTGATCAGGCCCCGGCCATGCCGGGGTTGTAGGGCTTGGTCGCCGGCTTTTCCTTTTTCAGGAGGGCCTTGCGCATTTTGGCGAGGGCCGAATTCTGCAACTGGCGGATGCGCTCGCGGGACACTCCGAACTCGCGGCCGACGTCTTCCAGAAGCATCGGCTTGAGTCCGCTCAGGCCGAAACGCTCGTCGATGATGCGCCGCTCGCGTTCGTTGAGAATTGAGAGGAGGCCGTCGATTTCACCATGGAGATTCTTGTCCGAGAGCATTTCGAGCGGGTCGGAGGCCGATTCGTCGCTGATGATGTCACCATACTCGGTGGCCTCGCCTTCGTTGACCGGGGCGTCGAGCGACGTCGGACGCTGGGCAGCCTGCTTGAGCATCGCGATCTTCTGGCGCGGCAGGCCGAGTTCCGCGGCGAGCTCGTCGTCGGTCGGTTCGCGGCCGAGGGATTCGGCAAGAATGGAGGAAATCCGGCGCATGCGGGCGATCTTGTCCACCATGTGGATGGGCAGGCGGATGGTTTTCGACTGGTTGGCGAGGGCGCGCTTGATCGACTGCTTGATCCACCAGGCTCCGTAGGTGGAAAGTTTTCCGCCTTTTTCCGGATCGAAGCGTTCGACCGCGTTCATCAGGCCGATGTTGCCTTCGGAAATCAGGTCGCTCAGTGACAGTCCGTATCCGGAATAGTCGTGGGCGATCTTCACCACCAAGCGGAGGTTGGCTTTGACCATCTGATCCCGGGCTTCCCGGTCACCCATTTTGATGCGTTCCGCGAGGTCGTTTTCCTCTTGGATCGTGAGCAAGGGAGTTTTGGAAATTTCCCGAAGATAGAGTCTCAAGCTGCTGTCGGAGTCGTAGGCCATGATGTTGAGGGTGTCGATTCACCAAGCGTATTCGCTGAGCTGTCTGATTTGGATTCAGAAAAATGAATGATAATCGGGAAAATTTTCCAATGAGCATTTTTTGAATCCAATTCCCGGATTCTGCCGAAAGCATTCCCGAAACCGATTCCCTTCCGGGAACAAACCGTTTCAAAACATCAACCAAACAAATCATGAAAACCGTCAAATCATTGTTCAAACCCTTTGTCTGCCTGCTCGCCATCGCCGGCATGACCGTCACGGCAACCGCCGCGGACGAGAAGAAGGACATCGTCGAGACCGCCGTCGCGGCCGGATCGTTCAAGACACTGGCCGCCGCGCTGAAGGCCGCGGGACTGGTGGAAACGCTGAAGGGGCCCGGTCCGTTCACCGTTTTCGCGCCGACGGACGCCGCGTTCGCGAAACTGCCGGAAGGCACGGTCGAAACGCTGCTGAAGCCGGAGAACAAGGAGAAGCTGGTCGACATCCTCACCTATCATGTCGTCGCCGGTGACGTGCCTGCGGAAGCGGCGATGAAGCTGAAGGAAGCCACCGCTCTGGACAAGAAAACCCTCAAGCTGGAGGTGAAGGACGGCGCTCTCTATCTGAACAAGTCGAAGGTCACCACCGCCGATGTGAAATGCACCAACGGCACCATCCACATCATCGACGCCGTGCTGATGCCGCCGACCGAGAAATAACCCGCTTGCCCGAGTTTCCACTCTTCCGATGAAGAGCATTGTCACGAATCCCCGTTTCCAGGCACCGGTTGCCTGGAGGCGGGGATTCTTGTCCATGGGGGGCGAAAGCGGAGACCGGAAACCCAACCGCCGCGCTGAATCGCGGTTTTTTATAAATTCATACCTTGCGCGGAGCAGAATCATGGCAGAAACCAAGAGGCCTTCCATTTCCGAGATCAAACCGGTGAAGCCTGCGGAACTAACATCTATCACGAACATCCTCCCCGGCATCGCGTCCGGGGAGCCCCGTGCGATGGATCTCTGCATCACCCATTACGGCGCCATCGTCTGGTCCATCGTCCGGCGGTACATCAAGGACAGCGCCGAGGCGGAGGATGTCGTGCAGGAGGTGTTCACGGAAATCTGGAAGAAAGCGGCGTCTTTCGATCCCGCCATCGCGGCGGAATCCACCTTCGTCGGCATGGTGGCCCGCCGCCGTGCGATCGATTTCCTCCGCCGCCAGGGGCGCCAGCCCGGGTTCGAACCGCTCGCCGCCGCTGAATTCTTCCCCCAGCCGGTTGCCGAAAGCCCCTCCATCACCTGCGACCCGGAAACCATAAAATCCTCCCTCGCCAACCTCCCGGCCGATACCCGCCAGCTCTTCCACCTCTTTTTCGAAGATGGATTCACCCATCCCGAAATCGCGGAACGAACCGGGCTGCCTCTCGGCACTGTCAAAACCCGCCTCAGGCGCGGTCTCATCACCCTGCGCGAGCAATTGCAACGGATCGTCACTTCCAACAACCAACCGGCATCATGAACCGATCCGATTCCATGATCCGGTTTGAAGAATTGAGCGCCGGCCGCGCGATGGGGGATCTGACCCACGAGGAGGAGCGCGAGCTGATCGTGTTGGGCGAGCAACTTGGCATCGATCCCGATCCCGCGTTCGAGCTGCTAGCTGCATCCATCGAGGTGGATTTCGTGCGGGACTCGCTTGAACCGTTGCCTGCCGGGCTGGCCGCACGCCTGCACCGCCGCGCTGCGGATCTGGAAAAACCCGCGTCCGTCATCGAACCCCGGGCCGGATCCTGGCAAAAAATCCTCCGCAGTCCGCTCACCGGTTGGGCGGCCGCCGCGGCCATCGCCGTGATCGCGGTGTTGGGGTCTCAAAAAGCACCGCGGATTTCCCCTTTCCAGGCTGAAGCCAAACTCCGCGCGGAAGCCCGCGACCTGATCGAGCGGAGTTTCTCCGGTCTCGGCGCTTTCAAGGATGCCGGTGGCAGGGTCATCTGGAGTGACCGGCTCCAGCAGGGCTTCATGACGCTGAGCGGCATCCCGGTGAACGATCCGAAAAAATCACAATACCAGCTCTGGATCGTCGATCCGAAGCGCGACGAAGCTCCTGTCGATGGCGGGGTTTTCGACATTCCCGTCGATGGCTCACCGGTCCTCATTCCCATCGCCGCGAAGCTCGCGCTCACGAATCCGCAGGCATTCGTGATCACCCTGGAACAACCCGGCGGAGTGGTGAAATCGAAACAGGAACACGTGGTCGCGCTGGCGAAGAACTAGCATGGGAGACGTCCATGTTCCTGATGAAGCCCGGGGCTTGCGCGTCCCAACCACATCCTCCAAGCTCCCGCAATGAGCGACGTGATGATTGAAACAACCGACCTGCACCGGAGCTATCGGATCGGGAGGAAATCCATCGAGGTGCTTCACGGGATCGATCTGAAAATTCGCCGGGGCGAGAAGGTGTTCCTCTGCGGTCCGAGCGGTGCCGGGAAGACGACGCTGCTCTACACGCTGGCCGGTTTGGAGCATCCGGAAAAAGGCAGCGTCCACATCGACGGCACGGACCTCTACAAACTCGGCCGTCGCCAGCAGGCGGAATTCCGCAACCAGCGGATCGGTTACGTCTTCCAAAACTACCACCTGCTGCCGGAGCTCACCGCGCTGGAAAATGTCGCGGTGCCGGGCGCGATTTCAGGAAAAGACACCACCGCGCTGGCGATCAAGGCGCTGGAGCGCGTCGGGCTGTCGGATCGTACGGACCATCTTCCCGCCGAACTGTCGGGCGGCGAACAACAGCGGGTCGCGATCGCCCGCGCCATCGCCAACGAACCGAAAGTGCTCTTCGCCGATGAACCGACGGGAAACCTGGATTCCAAAAACAGCGCGGAAATCATGGGGATCCTGCTCGATCTGGCCAGCGAACATGGAGTGACCCTGGTGGTCGTCACCCACGATCAGAATCTCGCGAAAGTCGGCGATCGCACGCTCATCATCAAGGATGGGGCGATCCACGAGCCTGCGTTGAAGTGAAACCGGGATTTTCCCTTCCCATGGTCATCTCATGGACTTCGGCGGACCGGAGTCCTCCGTGTGTTGCTTTTCAGCTCCTGAGAGCCTCGCCTTGCAATGCTTCCAGCCGCTGGACGAGCGGCGGATGCGAGTAATCCAGCCAGACGCGCAGCGGGGCGGGTGACGGATGGGAAAGGTGGTCCGCCGTCATTTTTTTCAACGCCTCGCCGAGTGAAACACGATCACCGGTGACTTTCGCCGCGTAGGCGTCCGCCTCGAACTCGTGGCGGCGCGACCAGGCGTTTGCCAGCACGCCGAGCAATTTGCTCACCGGCTCCAGCAGGATGCTAAACAGCACCAGTCCGACGTGCGTGGAAATCGCTTTCACTCCGAACGCGTCGAACAACAGCCGGGCGAATTTTCCTTCAGGATCAGTGGCCAGCCCGAGCAGGAAGAAGATCACCGCCGTCTGGATGATGCCGACGGCGAGGCGTTGCTTGATGTGGCCGCAGCGGAAGTGGCCGATTTCGTGGGCGAGCACCCCGATCAGTTCCGGCTTGCTGCTTTTGTCGACGAGGGTGTCGAAGAGTGCGATTTTCTTCTGCCTGCCGAGGCCGGTGAAGAACGCGTTCGCCTTGGTCGAGCGTTTCGATCCGTCCATCACGAAGACGCCGGACAATGGAAATCCGCATTTCACGCCGAGCGCTTCGATGTCCTGTTTCAGCTCGCCATCGGGCATGGGCGTGAATTTGTTGAACAGCGGCATGATCAGCGTGGGGGCGAGATAGGTGAGGATGAGCTGGAACGCGGTGACCAAGGCCCACGCCCATAGCCAGGCATGTGAGACATTTCCGAAAATCCACAACACCGCCGCCGCGAGGGGCAGCCCGATGACGGCTCCGAGCGCCAGTCCTGTGAGGCGATCCTTGATGAAAGTGGCGGGCGTCGAGCGGTTGAAACCGAATTTCTGCTCGATCACGAAGGTGTCATAAATCGAAAACGGCAGTGAAATCAGACTTTGCCCGAGAAGCAGCAGCGAAAGGAAAATCAACCCGGCCACCAAGGTGGAACCGGTGAAGGACCGTGCCAATTCGTCCAGCCAGCCGAAGCCGCCGAGCGACCAGAACACCAGCAGGATGGCCAGTGAAACGGTGGACTGGAAAATGCCGAAGCGCGCGTTCACCCGCAGGTAGTTTCTGGCCTGGTCGAGTTTTTCCTGATCCATCAGACCTTCCAACACTTTCGGGACGGAGGAGGGGAAAGCCTTCAAATTCAACAACGTCGCGGCGAGTTCCAACTTCCAAAGCACGAAAATGCCCACCAGGATAATCACCGACATGAAATTCCAATCGCTCATCGCGGCCATCATGCACGGCTCCCGGCCCGCGACAAGAGCGGCGCTTTTTCTATCATGCCTCGCTCCGCTCAACAGCTGCGTGAGCCTCAACGCGAAGAAGCACACCTACACCGCGACCTCCTCCGCCGTCCGGGTCAACGGCGCGGACATCCGGATGCAGGTGAAGCCGGAGGGCACCGATGGGGGAACCTACGCGGTGAGCGCGATGGACGTCTCCGCTGCGGTCGCGACCTTCGACGGGCCGTTCCGGTGGCGTGTCGAGGCGACGGGGGCAATCGGCCGGCAGGAGTCCTTGGTCATCCACCGCATCCGAACCCGCACCTCGAAAACGAAACGCGACGAGTGGTATCCTGCCGGGCACCTCGGCAAGCGCGCGGATTTCGCCCGGCCCAAGGGAGGAACCGGCCCGTTTCGCGCCGTTTACCCGATTCCCGGACTCCTCGTGGTGAAGCCGCGCGAGGACGGAGCTTTGGAAATTTTCGTCGATCTGTCGGTGAAAACCAAGGGCCGCAGCGAGCGGAAGCTGGTCCTTTTCCGCATGGATCCCTCGCAGAAACGGCAGGATGAGTTTATCTTCGTGCCGACGGAAATCATCCGAAGCATCGGCAGGCCGCCCGCGGAGTGGGAGGAATCCGGTTGGGATTGAGCGTTGCCTTGAGGGGAATCCAAGCCTAGCCTGCCCGAACCCACATGGTGAGAACATCGTCCCTTCGCCGACTTTCGCTGGTTTCGTGTCTCGTGACGCTGCCGGTCTATGCTCAGGATTTGCCCGCGCCGGCCATCGCCTCGAACGACACGCTGGCGCAAGGCCAGGTGGAGGCGCCCGCGTCCCGGAACGCCGCCGACGGAGCGATCATCACCCGCAAGGACGCGCGGGCGATCACCCTGAAGATTCCCGCACCGCGCGGGCAGATCGTCGACCGGGAAGGCGCTCCGATGGCGCAGAACCGCGTGGCCTATCAAGTCGCCCTCCAGTTCAAGCAGTTTGAGAACGCCGACCGCGACTTCGTGATCAATTGGGCCCGCACCCGCCTGGATTCGCTGCAACTGCTGGTGAAAAACCCGGTGCCGAAGTCGGATGATGAGATTTTCGACCACTATCGCCACCGGCGCTGGCTGCCCTTGCTGGTCAGCGGCCAGATCGGTGAGAAGGAGGCGCATGACCTCGAGTCCAAGCTGACGTCCGGACTGGTTCTCCAGCCGATCTACAAGCGGACCTATCCGGAGGGCGAGCTGGCCGCGCACATCATCGGTTATTCCGGCAGCGTGGGCAAGCTCCCGACAGGCCCTATCAATTTCAACGAACCGCTGTGGGAGGAGAGCGAGGGGCGCTCCGGGTTGGAGAAGATCTTCAACACCCAGCTCACCGGCGAACCGGGGATGAAGCGCCTGCTCTTCGACGAGAACGGCAACAAGCTGTTGGAAGAGCAGGTCAAGCGCCCGCGGCCCGGCGGCACGCTGGTCACCACGCTGGATCTGTCCTGGCAGAAAATCGCGGAAAACACGCTGCGCAACGGCTGCCGCCGGGGGGCGTTCGTGGTCATCGACGTGGTGACCGGAGAGGTCCTCGTCATGGCGTCGCGGCCGTCCTTCGATCTCAACAATTTCATCCCGGGCATCAGTGAGAAGGATTTCAAGGAACTGAACGACGATCCGTCCACGCCCTTGTACGGCCGTGCCTTCCAGTCCGTCTATCCGCCGGCCTCCTCCTTCAAGCCGATCGTCGCTCTGGCGGCGCTCAACAACGGGACGGTCACCGAAAACTCGGAAATCTACTGCCCCGCCGCCATCACCATCGGGCGGACGGTGATGCGCAACTGGAGCAAGACCCCCGAGGGGTCGATCAACGTGAAGCGCGCGCTCGCCCGTTCGTGCAACACCTGGTTCTATCAGGTTGGCATCGATGTCGGGCCCACGGCGTTCCTGAACCTTTCCCGCCGTCTCGGTTTCGGCCAGGTTTCCGGACTTCCGCTGGTCGGAGAGAATCCCGGTCTTGTGCCGAGTGACGAGTGGATGCTGAAAAATGAAAAACGCCGCATCCTCGATGGCGACACCGCGAACCTTTCCATCGGTCAGGGCAGCCTTCTCTCCTCGCCGCTGCAGGTGGCGCAGGCCATGGCGGGAATCGCCAACGGCGGCATCCTGCCGAAGCTCCAGCTGATCCGCCAGGTTCAGGATACCCGGGGCAGGGTGGTGCAGGCCGCGTTTCCCGAACGCAAGACCTGGCTCGGCGTCGATGCCAAAGCCGTCGAAGTCGTGCACAAGGGGATGAGCGATGTGGTCAACGGCGGCGGTGGCACCGGCCAGAGCGCGGGCCTCAGCTACACGACGCTCTGTGGGAAAACCGGAACCGCGCAATGGGGGCCGCCTTCGAAAAACCAGCGTCTCGCCTGGTTCGCGGGATTTCTCCCTGAGGACAACCCGCGTTACTCGTTCGCCGTCCTCTACGAAGGGCGTCCCGGCGAAACCGTATCGGGCGGCCGCATGGCCGCGCCGATGGTCAAAAAATTCTTCGAAAGCATCAAGGACGACATCAAGGACACCATCGCGCCGCCAAAGAAGGCGCTGATCGTGGTGGATGAAAGCACTCCGAAGGAAGAGGGCGACAAGGTTTCGACCGATCCTGAAGACGACACGCCGCCCGCGGCCAGGCCGGTGGAAGGTGCTCTGAAAGCCATCCCCGTGGAGCCATTGGCGGATGGCGAAGAAAATCCCGAGGAAGAGGTCATGGATGATCCGATTGAAGAGGCTCCCCCGGAGAAGCCGGGTGCGATGCGGGCGATTCCGGTCGGGGATGACGAGGTCATCGAGGACAATATTGAAGAACCTTGAGGCAGCGGACTCGCTTTCTGTCTTCATTTTCAAGCACCTGCGCAATGTCGAAGAACCCGTAACCCCATCGGGGTAGCATTGTAATGCGGCGGAAAAGGCCGTGATGGGATACGTTTTTTCAACCACCCGATGCGACGCTTTCTTCCCGCTCTCGCCAGTTTTTGTCTCTCCGCATGTCCCGTGGGAGCGGCAGAGGTTGAGCTGAGCCAGGACAGCGGGAGCTTCAGGATTTCGAACGGTGATCTATCCGCCACGATCGACAAGAGCTCGGGCCGGGTGACTGCGGTGGTGCTGGATGGGCAGAGCTTGTTGGGCAAAGGGACCGGTTATTGGTCGATGGCGGCTTCCTCCGCCAGATCGCGGGTCGGTGGTTTCGGCATCTCAAAAGAGCAGTTTGTTTCCATCGATCCGAAATCCAACGGCGGCGAGCGCGCCGAAGTGGTGTGCCGCTTCAGTGGCAAAGGAACGGATGGCGCATATCCCGGGCGGTCGGAAATCCGTTATTCGATCGGCCGAGAATCGACCACGCTGTATGCCACGGCGATCCTGAATCACGGGGAGGGGGACGCGCCGTTCCGCATCGGCGAGGGGCGCTTCGTGATCAAGCTGGATTCGGGGATTTTCGATCAACTGACCGTGGACAAGGACCGGAACTGGGTGATGCCCACCGGCCGCGATTGGGATGAAGGCTCGCCGCTCAATCTCAAGGAAGCCCGGCGCATGACGAGCGGAATCCATGCGGGATGGGCCGAGCACAAGTACAGCTATTCGGCGATTTTGGAAAAAGTTCCGGCTTACGGCTGGGTGGGGACGAAACGGCGGTTCGGAGTTTGGATGATCAATCCCAGCATCGAATACATCGCCGGCGGACCGACGAAAATGGAGCTGACCGGCCATCTCGACGTCGGCGGCGACGCGCTGCCGACCTTGCTGAACATGTGGCACGGCAGCCACTACGGCGGCGCGGCGCTGAGTCTGGATCAGGGGGAGAAATGGTCGAAGGTGATCGGACCGTTTGCCATTCATTTCAACAAAGCGGCCGACCCTGGGGGCTTGTGGAATGCCGCGCTGGGGCAGGCGACTCTGGAACGGGCTGCTTGGCCATATCCCTGGGTCAAAAGTGCGGATTACCCGGTGGCCGATGCGCGCGGAGGTCTCGCCGGCAGGATCCGTGTCGAAGAGATTGCGTCCGCATCGGTGACGCGGGGGGATCTGTGGATCGGCCTCGCCTCACCCGATTACACCTCACGCGGCCGGAACCGCGAGACCATCGGCTGGCAGCGCGATGGCAAATACTATCAGTACTGGGTCAGGGCGCAGCCGGACGGTTCGTTCTCAATCGCCGGAGTCAGGCCGGGAACCTACGTCCTGCATGCCTTCGCGGACGGGATTCTCGGCGAGTTCGTGAAACCCGGGATGACGGTCGGAGCGGGGCGGATCAAGCAGGCGGGGGATCTCCGCTGGTCGCCGGAGCGGGCCGGGCCGACCTTGTGGGAGATCGGCGTGCCGGACCGCGGGGCCGCCGAATTCCGCAATGGCGACCGCTACTGGTATTGGGGGAACTATCTGAAGTTCAAAACCGATTTTCCTAACGGAGTGGACTATGTCGTTGGCAGGAGCGACTGGAAGAAGGATTGGAACATCTGCCAGCCGCTGGATCTGTCCGCCGACTGCGAGGTGTTGGGGGACTCTGCCTGGACCGTGCGATTTCCGTTGGAGAAGGTTCCGGATGGCGGCACGTGCCTGAGGGTGGCCTTCTGCGGTTCGCGCGAGGGTTCCCGTCTCTCGCTGCTGCTCAACGACCGGGAAATCGGCAACACGGGACCTCTGCCGGAAAATGGGGCGATGCACCGGGATTCCTACCGTGGCATGTGGTTCGAGCGCTCTTTCCTCATCCCCGCCGAACGCTTGAAAACCGGCGAAAACGTCCTTCGCTTACGGCTTGGCGGGACGCAGTGGCATCAGGGAGTGCTTTACGATTACCTCCGCATGGAAGCGGTGTCGTCCTTGGATCCCGCTCCCTGATCGGGTGAAACTAGGGGTTGCACGGCCAAATGGATGCCTCCACGTTTTGCGCGATGAATAAAGCGTCCATTGGATTTGTCGGTGTCGGGAGGATGGGAGCGAACATGGCCCGCCGTCTCGCGGACCTGGGTTACACGATCGCCGCCATTTACGACCATCACGAGGCGTCCGCCACCTCGCTGGCGGTGGAGCTCGGAAGCGTCGCCGCCCGCTCGCTGCCGGAGGTGACCGCGGCGGCGGATGTGATCTTCACCGTTGTTACGGACGATGCCGCGATGCGCGGGATTTTCGCCGGCGACGAATCGTTGCTCAAAGGGGCCGAGGGCAGGGTCTTCATCAACTGCGCCACCGTCAGTCCCGCCGTCCACGAGGCCGCGGCGGAAGCGGCCGCCGCCGCGGGAGCCTCGACGCTGGCGGCAAGCATGGCGTCCAGCATCACCCAGGCCCGCCAAGGCACGCTCTATCTGATGATCGGCGGTGATGCGCAGGTTTTCGAACAACAGGAACCGCTGCTGCGCGACATTTCCTCCTCGTTGCGCCACGTCGGACCGGTGGGAAATGCGGCGAAGATCAAGGCGCTCGTCAACATGGTGATGAACATCAACACCGCCGGCCTTGCCGAAGGCCTCGGGCTGGGTGCCGCTCTGGGGCTCGACCTGCAGACGCTCAAGGACGTCTTCTCCCAAACCGGCGCGAACTCCCGCGTGCTGGAAACCGATGGCGACGACATGATCACCCGCGAGCACGATTGTTATTTCTCCGCGTCCCACGCGGCGAAGGACAGCGGCATCGCGAACTCGCTCGCCGCCGCCGCAGGGGTGGCCGTGCCGCTTTCCCATGCGACCGAAGCGCAATACCGGAAAATGATCGACCTCGGCTTGGGAGAACTTGATAAATCGGGCATCGCGGAGCTCACCTTCCCGGACCGCGCCGGCGCCTAACTGATTTATCCCATGATGACCGATTGCGAAATCCGGAACCGTTTTGAAGAACGGATCGACCACAGTTTCCACCCCGGAGGCCGTGCCGACGCGTTGGTCATCCTCGCCCACGGCGTCACCGGCAACAAGGACCGCCCGCACCTCGTCGCCTTGGCGGAAGGATTGGCTGAAAAAGGCTGGCCCTGCCTGCGGATTTCCTATTCCGGAAACGGCGGCTCGGAAGGGCGGTTCGAAGATTCCTGCATCACCAAGGAAATCGGCGATCTCCAGGCCGTGATGGACATGGTTCCAGACACCGCGAGGATTGCCTACGTCGGCCACAGCATGGGTGGCGCGGTGGGAGTGCTGACCGCCGCGCGGGATCTCCGGATCCGTGCCCTTGTCTCGCTCGCGGGCATGACCCACACCGCGGCTTTCGTGAAACGTGAGTTCGGAGATGTCACGCCGGGCGAAGGCTTCATGTGGGAAGATGAGGATTGCCCGCTCTCGCACACTTATGTGGATGACCTCCGCTTGATCGAAAGCACGCTTTCGGCAGCGGAAGCCGTCACCCAACCCTGGCTGCTCATTCACGGCGACGCGGACGATCTCGTGCCGATTCAGGACGGCCGCGACGCGTTTGATGCCGCGACGGGTGAAAAGAAATTTCTCGATATTCCCGGGGCCGGGCACTCGTTTGATGAAACGAGCTATCCGCAACTCGTCGAGGCGGTGGATGAATGGCTGGTCGCAGTGTTCGGCAGGCATTGAGGCGGGAGGATCCATTGGAATTTTTCCACGCGCGGGAAGGTCGTTAAGGCATGCAAAATGCTGTTGCGCTCACCCGGTGGGTTTCCTAATTTGCGGGCCACTTTCCTCCTAGCCGTCGTATGAAATCCAAATTTCTCCTTCTTCCTGTCGTCGCCGCCATCGCCACCGCCGTCATCGGCTGTAAATCCGGAGGCGGTGACACGATCAAGGTCGGGGAGTTCGCCTCATTGACCGGCAAGGAGGCGACCTTCGGAACTTCTTCACATGAAGGCACGTTGCTCGCTGTCGAGCAGATCAACGCGGCCGGCGGAGTGCTCGGGAAAAAACTCGAACTTCTCACCGAAGACGACCAGACGAAAGCCGGTGAACCCGCCAACGCGGTGAACAAGCTGATTTCCAAGGACGGTGTCGTCGCCATTCTCGGCGAGGTGGCTTCCAGCCGCTCGCTCGAAGCCGCGCCGATCTGTCAGCAGAACAAGATCCCGATGATCTCGCCGGCCTCCACCAACCCGACGGTGACCAAGGAAGGCGACTACATTTTCCGCGTCTGCTTCAACGACAACTTCCAAGGTGGTGCGCTCGCCAACTTCGCCAGCGGCACGCTGAAGGCGAAGAAAGTCGCCATTCTCACCGACGTGAAGAGCGACTACAGCAAGGGCCTCGCGAAGAGCTTCAAGGAAAAGTATCCAAGCAGCGGCGGCAAAATCGGTGTCGAGCTCGACTTCAACGGCGGCGACAAGGATTTCAAAGGCCAGCTCACCTCGATCAAGAGCGACGCGCCGGATGCGATCTTCCTTCCCGGATATTATAACGACGTCGCGCTCATCTGCATCCAGGCCAAGCAACTCGGCATGAACATCCCCATCTTCGGCGGCGACGGATGGGAAAGCGAAAGCCTGCTCACCATCGGCCAGGATGCCATGGAAGGCCACTATTTCTCCACCCATTGCTCCATCGAGCAGCCGACCCCTGAGATGACCTCGTTCGTGGATGCCTACAAAAAGCGATTCGGTGGCAAGACTCCGGATGCCATGGCCGTGCTCGGCTACGATTCCGCCCTGGTGCTCGCCGATTCCATCAAGCGCGCCGGCACCACGGAATCCGCCAAGCTCCGCGATGCGATCGCCGCCACCAAGGATTTCTCCGGAGCCAGCGGCAAGTTCTCCCTCAACGCGGATCGCGATGCGGTGAAAGCCCTGGTCTTCATCCAGATCAAGGGCGGCAAGTTCACCTACAACGCCACGGTGAATCCTTGAAGAGGTTGAGGGTTGAAGGTTGAGTGTTGAGAGTGATGTGGAGGATTTCTATCTGACTCCCGGCTCCCAAACAAGTGCTCCCAAATCTTCTCCAACTCTCAACACTCAACTCCAAACTCTCAACTCGTAGTGGATTGGCTCCAGCAGATCATTAACGGACTCGGACTGGGAGCCATCTACGCGCTGATCGCGCTGGGCTACACGATGGTCTACGGCGTGCTGCGCTTCATCAATTTCGCGCACAGCGACGTGTTGATGTTAGGGGCGTTTTCGGCGTTCTACATCGCGCCGAAGGTGGAGAAAATGATGGGATCTCAGTCCGTCATCGGCTGCATCATGGTCTTCGTCGTCGCCGCCGCCATTTGCGCCTGCCTCGGGATGCTGATCGAGCGGCTGGCTTACCGACCCTTGAGAAACCGACCGAAGCTCACGGTGCTGATCACGGCCATCGGCGTTTCGCTGCTGATCGAATTCACCTGTCAGAACGAGAAGGTCTTCGGTGCCTCGCCTCAGCCGTTCCCGAAACTGCTGCCCGAGCACTCGATCCATTTCGGCGAACTCATCCTCTCCAGCAACGACCTGCTGACCATTTCCGTCACCGCCGTGTTGTTGCTGGGCATGTGGCTCATCGTCCAGAAAACCCGCATTGGCACCGCGATGCGGGCGGTCTCCTACAACCAGCAGGCCGCCTCGCTGATGGGCGTGCCGGTGAACCGCATCATCTCGTTCACCTTCGGCCTCGGCTCCGCGCTCGCGGCAGTGGCCGGTATCCTCTACGCGATCAAGGCTCCGGGCATCGAACCGCTGATGGGCGTGCAGCCCGGCCTCCGCGCCTTCGTCGCCGCGGTGCTCGGTGGCATCGGCAATCTTCCCGGAGCCGTGCTCGGCGGCGTCATCCTCGGGCTGTTGGAAACCATCGCCGGCGGCATTCCCGGGCTTTCAAATTATCGGGACGCCATCGCGTTCGGCATCCTCATTCTCATCCTCCTGCTCAAACCCGCCGGCCTGCTGGGCCGCTCATCCGTCGAGAAAGTCTGATGCCGTTCCCCGGAGCAAAACGCTGGCTGCTGCTAGGCATCGCGCTCGCGATCCTCGCCTCCTATTTCACCCCTCAGTTCAACCGCTACTACCTTGGCGTCGTCATCGATGTCGGCATCGCGATCATCCTCGCGACCAGTCTGAACCTGATCAACGGCCACACCGGCCAGTTCAGCCTCGGTCATGCCGGATTCATGGCGGTGGGCGGATTCTTCTCGGCGTGGCTTTCGTTGCAGGCGGGAGCAACTGCGGAAGCCTTCTGGTTTTTTCCGATCGCTCTCGTCGCAGGCGGTTTGCTGGCGGCTGCGGTGGGATTGTTGGTCGGTGTCCCGTCGCTTCGTCTGCGCGGTGACTATCTCGCCATCGTCACGCTTGGCTTCGGGGAGATCATCCGTGTCGTCGCCCAGAACACCGAAGCCATCGGTGCGGCCAGCGGGCTGAAAGGTATTCCGAAACTCACGAACCTCGGTTGGACCTTCGGCTTTGCCGCCATCACCATCTACGCCATTACCGCTCTGGTGAATTCCACCTACGGCCGCGGATTCATCGCCGTGCATGACGACGAGATTGCCGCCGAATCGAACGGCATCGACACCACCCGCACCAAGGTCACCGCCTTTGTCACCGGAGCCTTCTTCGCCGGAATCGCGGGCGGCCTTTATGCCCACCACAAGCAGTTTCTCTCGCCCACCGGGTTCGATTGGCTGAAATCCATCGACATCGTCGTCATGGTCATCCTCGGCGGCATGGGCCGGACCGTGGGGGTCATCGCCGCCGCCGTGCTGCTCACGCTCATGCCCGAGGTGCTTCGCGATTTCTCGGAATACCGGATGATCCTCTACGCGCTGCTCATTATCCTGCTCATGCTGCTGCGTCCCGCCGGTCTCTTCTCCTTCAACCTCAAACGCCGCAAGCAATCATGAGCGCGCCGTTGCTGGAACTCGAAAAAGC
>JAZKCQ010000077.1:0-17951 GCA_040388015.1 Verrucomicrobiota bacterium
TATTTCTCGGTTTCCGCGATGCGCATCTGGGTCTTGCCGGCATCCGCCACGACCTGGCCGAGCACCTTGTCGAGCGTCTGGGCGGAGAAGATTTCCGGGCAGCCGTATTTCTCGTCATACTGGGTGAGCGTGACGAAGTGGATCTTCGGCGTGACCTCGCGGTCGAAGCCGTCGAAGCCCGGATGGAGAAACGCTTCGGAAAGCTCGCGAGCGCGGTCGGAGCGGAAGTTGAAGAACAGGACGACATCACCGTCCCGCACGCGCTGGGTTTCGGCCTCGGTGAAAATCATCGGCGGCATGAACTCGTCGGTTTTGTCCATGCGGTAGTAATCGGCGATGGCCTCACTGGCGAGGACCTCGCGCGTCTCGCCCTTTCCTAACACGATCGCGTCCCAAGCCAGCTTCACGCGGTCCCAGCGCTTGTCGCGGTCCATGGCGAAGTAGCGCCCGATCACGGTGGCGATCCGCGCACCGCATTTCGCGGCCTCGTCCTCGACCTTCGCGACGTAGCCTTCGCCACCGGTCGGAGAAGTATCACGGCCGTCGGTGATGGCATGGATGAAAATGTCATCGACCCCGGCTTCTTTGGCCAGTTTCACCATGGCGATGAGTTGCTCCTGATGGCTGTGCACACCGCCGTCGGAAACCAAGCCAATCAGATGCAGGCGGCTGGATTTCGCCTTTTCAAGCGCCTCCACGAAAACAGGATTCTTGCCGAGCGTGCCTTCTTCGATCGCCTTGTTGATGCGGGTGAGGTCCTGATAAACGATGCGGCCCGCACCGAGATTGAGGTGGCCGACTTCGGAATTTCCCATCTGTCCGGGCGGAAGACCGACGTCGAGACCCGAGGCACTGAGGAAACCCTTGGGATATTTCGCAAACATCACCTCGTGGAACGGGGTTTTCGCCAGCAAGGTCGCGTTTCCGTCCTTAACAGCGGTTTTTTCTCCTCCGGGATTCACACCCCAGCCGTCGCGAATGATGAGCACTACAGGTTTCTTGGCCATGACGAACGGCGTTTACTCGCCCCTGCCCGACCCGGCAAGCCTTGAAAAGCCGGCTTGCTGAAATCGGTTTGCACGCTCCTCCCGGCAGGCATAGAAAAAGAGCGCAAGCCATGTCCGACAAACCATTTTTCTACCAAGATCCGTTCCCTCTCGGTCCCGATACCACCGAATACGAGCAGATCAGCTCGGAACATGTCTCGGTCTCTGAATTCGAGGGGAAACCGGTTTTGAAAATCGCCCCGGACGCTCTCACCCTGCTGGCTGCCGAAGCGATCAAGGGCATCAACTTCACCCTCCGCTCCTCGCACCTCGCGCAGGTCGCCGCGATCCTCGAAGATCCGGAAGCATCGGAAAACGATCGGATGGTCGCGCTCATGCTGTTGAAGAACGCGGAGATCGCCTCCCATGGCATCCTGCCGTTCTGCCAAGATACCGGCACCGCCACCATCATCGGAAAAAAGGGCCAGCAGGTCTGGACCGGTTGTGACGACGCGGAATACCTTTCAAAGGGAATCTATCAAACCTACACCCGGGAAAACCTCCGCTACTCGCAGACCGCCCCGCTGACGATGTACGACGAGGTCAACACCAAGACCAACCTGCCGGCGCAGATCGACCTCTACGCCACGGAGGGCGATGCCTACAAGTTCCTCTTTGTCAGCAAGGGCGGCGGTTCGGCGAACAAGACATTTCTCTATCAGGAAACCAAGGCGCTGCTCAATCCCAAGCGCCTCAAGGAATTCTGCATCGAAAAAATGGCATCGCTCGGCACCGCCGCGTGCCCGCCCTACCACCTCGCGTTCGTCATCGGCGGCACCTCCGCGGAGACCTGCCTCAAGACGGTGAAGATGGCGTCCACCCGCTACTACGACGCGCTGCCGACCTCCGGCAACGAACACGGCCGGGCGTTCCGCGACGTCGGACTGGAGAAAGAATTGTTAGCGGCGGCTCGCGAGGTGGGCATCGGCGCGCAGTTCGGCGGCAAATACCTGGCGCTCGATGTCCGCGTCATCCGCCTGCCACGTCACGGTGCGTCGTGTCCGGTCGGCATCGGCGTTTCCTGTTCGGCGGATCGGCAGGCGAAGGCGAAGATCACGAAAGACGGCATCTTCTTGGAGAAGCTTGAGAAGAACCCCGGCCGTTTCATTCCGGAGAAATTCCGCGACTGGAAATTCAAGGGAGTGCCCATCGATCTCGACCTCGGCATGGAGGAGACGCTGAAAACCCTTTCCAAATACCCCGTCACCACCGCGCTCGCGCTGAACGGAACCATCATCGTCGCCCGCGACATCGCCCATGCGAAGCTCAAGGAGATCCTCGACGACACCGGCGAGCTGCCGGAATATTTCCGGAAATACCCGGTTTACTACGCCGGCCCAGCCAAGACTCCGACCGGTCTGCCTTCGGGTTCGTTCGGCCCGACCACCGCCGGGCGGATGGATGGCTACGTCGATCTCTTCCAGTCCAAAGGCGGATCGATGGTCATGCTCGCCAAGGGCAACCGCTCGAAACAAGTCACGGACGCCTGCCAAAAGCACGGCGGCTTCTACCTCGGCTCCGCCGGCGGCCCGGCGGCGTTGCTTGCTCAAGACCATATCCGATCCCAAGAGGTCGTCGATTTCCCCGAGCTCGGAATGGAAGCCGTCTGGAAAATCACCGTGGAGAATTTCCCCGCTTTCATCCTCGTCGACAACAAGGGTCACGATTTCTTCACGTCACTGAACTCCTGCCCCGTCTGCCACTGAGCCGGTCATGCATAGGGCTATTGCAAGTCCGCCGCGGGTTTCATGGTAAATGCGTTGCAAGCGCGTTTTCCGGCACTACACTTTCCCCAACAACACCACTACCACCATGGGACCTATTGGAATGCCTGAAATGATCATGATTTTTGTCGTGATCCTGTTGCTCTTCGGAGCGAAGAAATTGCCTGAACTCGCCCGTGGAATCGGCAAGAGCATGGGAGAATTCAAGAAAGCAAAAGACGAATTCGAACACGAAATCACGCGCGCCGAGACCGATGCACGGGTGAAAGAAGTTCCCGGCAAGGAGCCTCGCGAATCCTGATTTATGAGGCCGAGCGCTTTGGAGACATCATTTGAAAAATCAGCCCCAAGATTTCTTGGGGCTCTTTTTTGTATCGCCGTCCTGCTGACGACCGCCTGCAAAAAAAGCGGCACGCCCGATTGGGACACTCCGGGAAATGAAACTCCGGCCCATGCGGCGCAGGCCACGCCTGAACCCGCAACGCCACTTCCGGTGCCGGAAACCTCCGAAGCCATCCGGGAGGTCGAAGCGGAGCAACCTGAAACGGTGGCCATCACCGAAGCCGCGGCCTCCGAATCACCATCTTCGGAAGGGCTTCGTTTCATCGCCTACAATGTCGAAAACTGGCTGACCATGGATCGCTACGTCGACGGTAAAAATCTCAAAGGCGCGCCCAAGCCGGAAAGCGAGAAGCAGGCTGTCGTCAGCATCCTCACCCGGCACAGTCCCGATGTGATCGGCCTTTGTGAAATCGGCGAGGCCACCGATCTCGCGGAAATCCAGGAAAAGCTGAAGGCCGCCGGCCTGGACCTCCCGCACTCGCACTACACCGGAGGCTCGGATCCGACCCGCCATCTCGGATTGCTGTCACGCTTTCCCATCACGTCGACCGCCAAACCGGCCGAAACGGAATACCAACTCGCCGGCCATACCTTCGCCATCAACCGTGGCATTCTCGATGCCACCATCGAGGCGCGCGGCAAACCCTATCGCTTTCTCGGGCTCCATTTGAAATCGAAACGCGACAGCGAACAGGGCGACCAGGAAGCCATCCGCCTGAATGAGGCCCGTCTCTTGCGCCGCCATGTCGACAGCATTCTCAAATCGAATGAAAACGCGCGTCTCGTCGTGTACGGCGATTTCAACGACACCCGCTCCGCTCCGGTGATGAAAACGATCGCCGGGAAATACAACGCTCCCGACTACCTGACCGCCATCCCCGCCAAGGACTCGCGCAACGATGCATGGACCCATCATTGGGCGCTGCATGACGTTTATTCGCGTTTCGACTTCATCATGGTCACGCGCGGACTGCGAAGCGATGTGGATTTCCGTGCCGCCAAAATCATCGACGACATCGGGTGGGAAAAGGCTTCCGACCATCGCGCCGTGATGGCGATCTTCAAGTGAACCACCCTAAACGCAATCTACTTGCATATTTGAAAAACCACGGCACGTTGCCGCCATGTTTCGCATGGTTCTTGGTTTTCTTCTTTTCAGCCTGCCGGCGCTCGGTGCGGTCGAACTGAAAGTCGCAGTCCTCCACCCTCTTTTGGGCGATCTGACGCGTCATGTCGGCGGAGATCAGGTGGAAGTCATCGACCTGATCGGCCCTAACGGAGATCCGCACCATTTCGAGCCGAAGCCGGAGGATCTCCGGAAAGCCGAAGGAGCTGCGATTTATCTGGTGGCCGGAATGGGACTGGAAGGCTATCTGCCCAAGCTGGCGGCGATCATCGCGGACAAGGCGACCTTGATCGAAGTGGGCAAAACCCTGCCGGCGCTGGAAGGTGCTTGCGAGCACGAAGGCCATGACCACGGGCATGAACATGAAACCGATCCCCATTGGTGGCACTCGATCCAACTCTTCCGGCGGGCGACCGGGGTGGTCACCGAAGCCCTCGCCGCGGCCTTGCCCGAACATGCCGGCGCATTCAGAAACAACGCGGAGATCTATCGAAAACAACTCGACGAACTGGAGCGCTGGTCGAAGCGCGAGATTTCGAAAATCCCGCGCGACAAGCGCCACCTGGCCACGGCTCATGCAGCGTTCAATTACTTCTGCAAAGACTTCGGATTCACTCCCCATCCCGTTCAGGGAATGAACCGGGAGCAGATGCCGGATCCCGGCGAACTTGCCGCACTGGTGGCCGATCTCAAGAAAGATCAAGTCGCCGCGATTTTCCCGGAGAAGGAATCGAATCCGAAGATCTTGCAAACGCTGACGAACGATACCGGCATCCGGTTGGGTGATCCGTTGATCGCGGATGGCACGGGAGCGATCAGCTACGTCGAGATGTACCGCCACAATGTGACGGCCATCGTGAAAGCGTTGGGACCTCGTTAGGAGGGAGCCGACTTTCAGTCGATCCGGGTCGGCGGGTGGTCAACCTTCCTTACGAACCGTGAACCAGCTTCCATGCGGCGTTCTCTTTGGATGAAGCTACCGCAGCTTCGATAAAAGCCATGCCTTCCACACCATCATCGACGTTCGGGAAATCATATCCCCCGGCACGCGGATAGGTTCCGGCGAGATGATCCGTGATGGCTTCCGCGGCCGCCAGATAGACGTTTGCAAAGGCTTCGATGAACGCTTCCGGGTGGCCGAAAGGAAGGCGCGTGAACTTCGATGCCTCCGGACCGTTGTAGCTGTTGCCACGGCGCCAGATCTGGCGCGGGGCATCGGCAAATTTCACGATGAGTTCGTTCGGATGCTCCTGATGCCATTCGAGCGAGGCCTCGGTTCCGTAGACACGGATATTGAGATTATTTTCCTCGCCACCGGAAATCTGAGAGGCGTAGAGCACGCCGCGGGCACCACCTTCATAACGGACGAGCATGCTGCCGTCGTCGTCGAGAGTCGCTCCGGGGATGAAGCTGTTGAGATCCGCGGCGATTTCCTCCAGCTCGAGACCGGTGATGTAGCGGGCGAGGTTTTCGGCATGGGAGCCGATGTCACCGATGCAGCAGGAAATCCCCGCCACGCTGGGATCCATGCGCCAGTTGGAGATCGCTCCGTCCTTCCGCTCCTTGAGCGAAGCCAGGGCATAGCCTTGCGGATACTCCGCCACGATCTTGAGGATGCGGCCCAGCTTGCCGGACTTCACCATCGCGCGGGCCTCCTTCACCATCGGATAGCCGGTGTAGTTGTGGGTCAGAGCAAAGACGAGGCCGGATTCATCGACGATCTTCTTCAGCTCCTTCGCCTCTTCGAGCGAGAACGCCATCGGTTTTTCGCAGACGATGTGGATGCCGGCTTCCAGGAACGCCTTGGCCACCGCGAAATGGAGGTCGTTGCGCGTGACGATGCTGACGAAATCGATGCGCTCGCCCAAGGGCAACGCGCCTTCCGCCTTCGCCATCTCGGCGTAGGACGAATAAACCCGCGATGGATCGAGGAAGAAGTCCTCGCCGGAGAGTTTCGACTTTTCCGGATTGGAGGAAAAGCACCCGGCGACGAGCTCGATTTTCCCATCGAGATTCGCCGCCATGCGGTGGACAGCACCAATAAAGGCACCGCGTCCACCACCCACCATGCCCATGCGGAGTTTGCGATTCATGTAAAATGTCAGATGGAAACAGGCTTGCCGGAGGCGGCGGACGCGTAGAGCGCGTCGATGATCTTCATCAGGTTCAGCGCCTGGTTCGGGGTGTTGAGAGGAGCGGCGGTGCCCTCGATGGCTTCGATGAAGTTGCGCGATGAGTTGCTGCGTCCCATGTCCTCACAAGCCGGAGTGACGATGGTGCGGTTCACGCTGTTGCCGTTTTCCTGGACGTAGAGTTCGCAGGTGTCGATGGCGGTTTCATCCAAACCGTCACGACCGAAAAGGCGCTCGACCTTGCCACCGGCCTTGGTGCCTTGGAAGACGACGGAGACTTCCTCGCGCTTGACCATTTCCGCCCAGGAAACCTGGAGCGTGAGAACCTGGCCGGTCTTGAACGTGACGAATCCGTGGGCGGCGGCCTCGACGTTGTTCGTGCCATCCGCGCGGTCGGGAATGCCCCACGGACCTTTGAATCCCTTGTCGGTGATGAAGGTGTCGAAGGTATTGGCCAGCACGTGGGCGGGCTCCGGATAGCCCATGAAATAGAGGGCGAGGTCGATCATGTGGAGCAGGTCGATGACCGGTCCGCCGCCGGAGAGTTCCTTGGTGGTGAACCAGCCGCCGAAGCCGGGGATGCCGGTGCGGCGGATCCATTTCGCCTGGGCGGAGTTGATCGTGCCGACGGTGCCGTCGTCGCAGTAGGACTTCATCGCCTGCGACTCGGGGCGGGCGCGGTTGTTGAAGTTGAACATCAGCTTCTTCCCTGCCGCATCGGCGGCGGCGATCATTTCCTCAACTTCGCAGGCCTTGAGCGCGGGCGGTTTCTCGCAGAAAACGTGCTTGCCGGCCTTGAGGCACTGGAGCGCGAGCGGGGCATGAAACTTGTTAGGAACGATGATGCTGATGGCATCGAGCTCCTCGCACTCCGCGAGCATGGCCTCGACGGATTCGTAGGCATTCGCGATGCCCCATTTTTCAGTGGCGCGGGCCGCGGCTCCGGGTGCGGGATCCGCGACGGCGACGATTTCAGCTCCTGCCTGGCGGAAACCCGCCGCGTGGTATTGCAGCATTCCGCCTGCTCCGATGACTCCTACTTTGATGGCCATGATGTTGATTTTTGTTTTTGAAATGAAAAATGCGCGGCATTGTCCAACGCCGCGCGGGTTGAGGATCGCTCCGGATCATTCTTTCCCCTGCCACTCGCCGAACGCGCGGAATTTCGCATAGCGTTCATTGAGAAGCCGCTCGGTGGAAAGTTTGGAAAGCTCCTCGATGTGGGAAAGCACCTTGTTGCGGAAGGCGTCGGCGGTGGCCTGGTGGTCGTGGTGGGCGCCGCCGGTGGGTTCTTCGATCACATCGTCGATCAGCCCGAGTTTTCTCAGGTCGGGTGCGACGAGTTTCATCGCTTCCGCCGCTTCCGGGGCATGCTTGCGGTGCTTCCAGAGAATCGCAGCGCAGCCTTCGGGGCTGATGACGGAATAATAGGCGTTTTCCATCATGATCACCCGGTCGGCCACTCCGATGCCGAGTGCGCCGCCGGAGCCTCCTTCGCCGAGGACGATGGCGATGACAGGGACCTTGAGCAGCATCATTTCACGCAGGTTGAAAGCGATGGCTTCGGCGATGTTCCGCTCCTCCGCGCCGATGCCGGGGAACGCTCCGGGGGTGTCGATCATGGTGATGACCGGAAGTCCGAATTTCTCGGCGATCTTCATCAGCCGCATCGCCTTGCGGTAACCTTCCGGATGGGCGCTGCCGAAGTTGCGCTTGAGGTTTTCCTTGGTGTCGCGGCCCTTCTGATGGCCGATGACAACGACGCGCTTGCCACCGATGCGGGCGAATCCGCCGGGCATGGAAGCGTCGTCACCGATGTGGCGGTCCCCGTGGAGTTCGCGGAAATCCGTGAAAGCAAGGGAGACATAGTCGAGCATGAACGGACGGTTCGTATGACGGGCGATCTGGACGCGCTGCCACGGGGTTAGGTTTTTATAAATCGCGGCCCGGGTCTCGGCGAGCTTGGCCTCCATGATGGAAATCTCGGCGGACATGTCGATGTTTTGGGACGACGACTTGGTGCGGAGTTTCTCGAGTTCGCGTTCGAGCTCGGCGGCGGGTTTTTCGAATTCGAGGAGCTGCATGGTGGAGAGGCGCGAGGTTCGGGATTCGGGCGTGAAGATGCAAGTCCGTAGATGGGGAGAAAACGCCGGAATGAATTGGCTGGAGGCGGCTTGGGAAGGGATTCCCTGATTTTCCTCTCGCGGGCTGCGGAGGCCGCGCCTCGTCTCTCAGCGGATTTCCACTTCGTTGCCCACCCGGGTGAGGAGGCTGATTTCCTCCATGTCCTCGGAACGCAGGACGATGCCGTGCGCGGTGCCATCCTCGGTGTCGTCGCTGCCGCGGATCTGAAGCGCGGGCTTGGTGATCTGAATCAATTTGGCCGCCGCACGGTAGTCCTTCGACTGGACCGGGATCTGGCGGCCGTCGAGTTCAGCAAGCTTGGAACCGATCTTGGTCTTTCCGGGAGCGAGCTTGCCGGTGACTCCGAGATGCAGGATGGGGTATTCCCGAATGAACTTGCCGCCCTCCCAGACGGAGAGCGCCTTGCGCTGTGGCTCGATCAGCAACCTGAAATCGAGCGGCATGACAATGAGCTCCTCACCGGGCTGGATGTTTTTCAGCTCCATCATGCCGTTGAGGTGCATGATCATGTCCAGAGTGGTGTGATACTCGGCGGCGATGCCGAGGAAGGAATTCCCCCTTTTGACGATGTGGGATTTCTTCCCCTCCATGTGGGTGGTGGAGAGGATTTCATCGAGGTTCATTTCTCCGACAATCCGGCGTGCGACGGGAGCCGAGGACGAGGTGGGAAAAACGTTGATGATGGAAGTCAGCTTCTCGCGGGCTTCGTCGAGCTTGCCGAGTGCAAGCAGTTCATGGGCTTTCTGAAACGCCTTTTCCCCGGGGTCGATGTCGGGGAGTTCGGCCGCGTCCAACATTTTCGCGAAGTCGGAGTCCGGCTGCTTGCCGACGACTTCCGCAGGGTTCGGAATGATCTTTTCGAAAATGCCGCCGAGCGGTTTCACGACGACATGATAGGTGAGCATGCCGGTGAATCCCATCACCGCCAGGACACAGATGGCGGCGAGCAGCTTGAAAACCGTCCAAAGGCTCATGGGCGAAATCGAAGGGTCTCAGATGAGGCCGCGGCGCTTGAAATCGAAGGCATTGATTTCATGGGAACGGAGGATCATTTCGAAGGAGAACTTGAGGATGGAAATCTCCCAGGCGTCGTCCACCCCCTCGATGATGGCACGGGCGGGATTCCCGGTCCTGCGGATGTCTTCCATCACGCGTTCGCGGACGGCGTCCATGCTGTCGTGGATGATTTCCTCGTGGACCTGACCGCGCTTGAACTGGAAGCCATACTGAAGGAACGCGAGGTCCTTGCCCTCGGAGCGGAGCTTGTCGACGAGCTTGTCAAAACGGGCTCTGGCAGAGGGATCGAAGCCATCCAACTGGACTTCGTTATAGGCCGACGGACGAAGGATCCGCGGGCGCATGGCCTCGACTTCTCCGGTGCGGATGCGGATCTCGCCGGTGCGGTCCATCAGCTCGCTGATGAGCTGGAACTCGAAACGCGTCTCACCAAACGTATCGATGCGGCGGTCCGGTTCGCGGAGCACCTTGGTCGTTTCAAGCGCGTAGTGGATATCGTCCGGTGAGTGCATGGGCGGTTGATGGTCACCCCGATCCGGCGGATTGCAAAGAAAAGGGCGGACACCATTGAGGAGCCCGCCCTTTCACAAAGCGTTCGCCTACCGAAATCAGGCTTGTTGGCTGGTGATGTAGGTCACCACGTCGCCGACGGCCTGGAGCTTTTCGGCTTCTTCATCCGGCACTTCGATGTCGAATTCTTCTTCGAAAGCCATGACCAGTTCGACAGTGTCGAGCGAGTCTGCGCCGAGATCCTCGACGAATTTGGCTTCGGTGGTCACTTGATCAGCGTTGACGCCAAGTTGGTCCACGATGATGTCCTTTACACGGGCTTCGATACTTTTGTCTGACATGAGTTGCTGTTGTTGAGGGTTGGCGTTGGGCTTGGTTATCGCTTGCTGACCCGACTTGGCAACCTCGAAAACGAATCGGGCGGCGGAAAAGCACGGGGGCGGCGGAAATCAATCAGACGGGCTTGGATTCGCCATCCTTGGGCTCGTTTTCCACGACGGCGGCGTATTCGGTGATTTCACCGGAGAAACGCGAGCGGATCTGGCGCATCAGGCGCTCGGCGGGTTCGTCGTTCTCCTTTTTAAAGCCGCCATAGGTCAGGCCGTCGATCCGGATTTTTCCTTTTCCGGAAGGGCCGTCATAGTCGATGAACGCAAGTCCCTTGGTCTCCCATTTCCGGAGGTCGAGCTTCTTGAGATCGGCATAAGGGATCCGTTTCCCCTGCTGGGTGACGACGGCTTCCGGGTCGGCGGAAATCGAGCGGCGCACGGTGCGGAGCAGGAAAAAGGCGGCGACCAGCGCCAGTGCCGCACACACGACGAACACCACCCACTGCTCCTTGATTTTTTGCGCATCGTAAGGCTCTTCCGGCGGGGAGGAATTGAGACCCCGCTCCTTGGTGTATTCGCGCCACAGGGTGTTCCACTGCAGCGGTTTCATCCGCTCGAAGTCGTGGAGAATCGCGGGCCACGGCATCGGCAGCTTGATTCCGGCCGGCAGGATGGAGCGATCCTCGGGAAAAGCGACGCTCTGTTTCGCGGCATGGTTCTTCCACTCCTCCGGGCCGAGCGTGCCGCCGGTGTTCATTTTCGAAAAGTCCTCGTTCGCAATCTGGAACGTCTTGTGAAGGTAATAGCTCTCGTTTTTCTTCCGATACCCCGAGGAACCGTCGAGATAGAAGAGCACCGCGAACGTCCCGAACATCAGCAGCATCACGACCGCGCGAAGGAGGAACCAGGGCGTTGGCTTGCAGACAATTGTTTCAGCGGAACTCATCGGGATGGACGAGAAACAATCGCGGCGATGTCCGATTGGCAAGCCGCAAGCCGGGAAGTCTTGCGGATTTCCCGGTATTCTGGCTTGTCCTTGAAGCGCCTGTTGGTTACGGAACTCCCGCCATGCCAATCGCAACTCCAGCGCAATACGCCGCCATGCTAGACGCCGCCCAAAAGGGTGGCTACGCCTATCCAGCCATCAACGTCACCTCGCTGCCCACCATCAACGGTGCGCTCAAGGCATTTTCCGAAGCGAAATCCGACGGGATCATCCAGGTCTCCACCGGCGGCGGCGAGTTCGCTTCCGGCACCGCAGTCAAGGACGCCGCCTTCGGTGCCATCGTGCTGGCCGAAGCCTGCCACCTCCTCGCCGAGAAGCACAACGTCCTCATCGCCCTCCACACCGACCACTGCCATCCCTCCAAGGTCGATGGATTCCTCAAACCTCTGCTCGAAGCCTCCCGCAAACGCATCGCCGAAGGCAAAGGCCCGCTTTTCCAATCCCACATGTTCGACGGCTCCGTCGTTGAATTGAAGGAAAACCTCGAAATCTCCAAAGCCCTCCTCAAGGAGTGCGCCGAGCTCGGCATCATCCTCGAAGTCGAAGCCGGCTGCGTCGGTGGTGAGGAAGACGGCCATGACACGTCCGGTCTCCCGATCGAAAAACTCTACACCACTCCCGAAGACATGGTGGAAGTGTACGAAGCGCTCCAACCGATCGGCCGCTTCCTCTTCGCCGCCACCTTCGGCAACGTCCACGGTGCCTACAAGCCAGGCGCGGTGAAACTCAAGCCAACCATCCTTCGCGACGGCCAGAAGGCGGTCACCGACAAGCACGGCGCCACCGCCGAGATGGACCTCGTCTTCCACGGCGGTTCCGGCACCTCCAGCGAGGACCTCCAGGAAACCCTCGACTACGGCGTCGTGAAGATGAACATCGACACCGATACCCAATACGCCTTCACCCGCCCCATCGTCACCCACATCTGCTCGAACATCGAGGGTGTGCTCAAGATCGACGGCGAAGTCGGCAACAAGAAACACTACGACCCGCGCTCCTACCTCAAGGCCGGCGAGCAAGGTCTCTGCCTGCGCATGAAGGAAGCCTGTGACGACCTCAAGTCCTCCGGCAAGACCATCTTCGGCACCGTTTGATCCATCTGTCAGAGCGGCCTTGGAAGTCCTTCCGAGGCCGCTCTTTTTTTGCCCCCGTGGCTCCATTCCCCAACCACCGCCTTCATGTCCGAGAAAAAAGCTCCGCAGGAACACCCGCTCGCCAACATCCTGATCAACGTGATCATCCCGGTGCTGGTTCTCAGCTACCTGAGCAAGGATCCCGACTTGCAGGAGAAACTCGGCAAGGTCGCCCGCCCGTGGCACATCGGCCCGCTCAAGGCGATGGTCCTCGCGCTGCTGCTGCCGCTGGGCTACGGCGCGTGGCACTTCATCAAGACCCGCAAGGGCAATTTCTTTTCCGCGCTCGGCCTGATCTCCGTGCTGCTCTCCGGCGGACTGACCGTCTATCTGTGGAACAAGGACGGCACCGTGAAGCCGAACGCCGGCCTGCTTTTCGGCATCAAGGAAGCGCTCATCCCTCTTGTGTTAGGCATCGCCATCCTCACCTCCCACCGTTCCGCGAATCCCTTGATCCGCGTGTTCCTTTACAATGATTCGATCTTCGACATCCCGAAGATCGAGAACCGCGTGGCGGAAATTTCCGTCCGGCCGGCCTACGACAGGCTGCTCCTTGGCGCGACACGATTCTTCGCCGCCTCGTTCTTCCTCAGCTCGCTGATGAACCTCGGCCTGGCGCAGTGGTTCTTCCGGGGATTCGACGCCACCGCGGTCGATGCGCTGGAGAAATACAACTCGATCATCGCCAGCGTCACCGGCTGGGGCTTCGCCGTGATCGGCGTCCCCATCCTGATCTTCCTGTTCATCACCCTCCGCCGACTGCTCAAGGGTCTCGAGTCTCTAACCGGCCTCAAGGAGGACGAGCTCATGCTCCCGCGCTGATCGCTCGGCCGGCGATGAAACCCAGTTCGGTCAGCCGGGCTTTCAGTTCGTCCATTGATCCCCACGGCAGGATGGGTGAGTTTTTCCGCTCGTCGGGCGGATTCTGTTCAAGCTGGTCCGACCACCCTCCGCAACCGGTCAGCGGCAGCAAGGGCCGGTGATGCAGCCACGCGAGGC
Organism: Verrucomicrobiota bacterium; assembly: GCA_040388015.1. GTDB lineage: Bacteria > Verrucomicrobiota > Verrucomicrobiia > Verrucomicrobiales > Akkermansiaceae > Luteolibacter. The sequence goes on from JAZKCQ010000077.1 coordinate 13,510, forward strand.
AGACTTCCGAGATCGTTCCGGCACGGCCGCCGATGACCAGGCAGGCGTCGCCCGCCAACGCCATCAGCAGATTTCTCGCGTCTCCCATGCCACAAGGAATCAGCACGCTACATGGCCAGTCTGCCAGCCCGATGTCATCCGAGGGAACGATGCTCACCACCGTCCCGCCGGCGGCCAGTGCCCGCTCCGCCGCCACCCGGGTCGCAGGACTGCCGCAGCCGCTGACCACGGTGATGCCGAGTTTCGCGAGCAGCTCTCCGGCGGCGGCGGCGAGTTCGAATGCGGGTGAACCGGGTTCCGCGCTGCCGAGAACGCAGATCTGACGGGGACGGGAAATGGGGGTGTCGGACATACCTTGAGAAAAGCCCGGATCCACCCGCCGGACAAGGCCGTGGAGATCGGCCCAACAAAAAAGCAGCAGGGTCAGGCGACCGAGCTGCTTCATGCGAAAAGGATGTTCTATCCGATCAGTCCACCAGGTTGTCGACGCGCTGCGCCAGCTCCACATCGAGCTCGGTCACTCCGCCGGCGTCGTGGGTGGTGAGCTTGAGGGTCACCTTGGTGTGCTTGATGGTGATGTCCGGATGGTGCTGAGCCTCTTCCGCGATCTCGGCGAGGTCGTTGACGAAATCAATCGCGTCCATGAATTCCTCGAACTCGACGGTGCGGGTGATGGATTTTTTTTCGTAGTCCCACTCCGGGCATTTTTTCAATGCGGCGGTGAGATCATCATCTTCAAGAAGTTCGGACATGTTTTAAATCGGGGAAACGTTCGCGCAAAGATTGCTGCGCCGGATTCACGATTGGCAAGCCCGTTTCCGCGGTTCTTGAAAATGATGGCGCCGCGCGTTGCATCGGTGACGGATTCATCCTAGTTTTCCGCCATGAAAAAACTCCTCTCCGCCCTCCTCGCCGGTTTCGTGATGTGCTCATGCGCCCCCTCCACCCCGCAGGCGCGGATCGAAAAATATCCGGAGAAATTCGCAGCGCTTGGCAAAAAACAGCAGAGCCTCGTCCAACAGGGACAAATCGCCCCCGGCATGTCCGGAGATGCGGTGATGCTCGCCTGGGGATCTCCGGACCAGCGCTTCGATGGATCGAAAAATTCCAAACAAACCGAACGCTGGGACTACTCGGGCTCGCGCCCGGTGTATTCCTCCAATTTTTACGGCGGTTATGGATACGGATTCGGCGGCTACGGCAACTATGGATACGGCCCCTACTCCGCTGTTGGATTCGGCCTTGGTCCGGAAATCACCTATGTTCCCTATCGGGTCGCGTCGGTCTGGTTTGTGGAAAACCGTGTCGATTCCTGGGAGCGGGTGCGCTGAACCAATTCACCCACACCTTGTCTTGCAATTTTTCCCCCACCCGCGATTCTCACGCCAATTCAAAGCCATATGAATTTCAAATCGATCCTCACCATCGCCGCCGTGGCATCCACGGCCGCCTTCCTTTCCTCTTGCGGAAACATGCCTTCCGGAGGCTCCGGTCTGGGAGCCTATCATGCCTACGACCGCCCCACGAAGCTTCCGACAAATCCTGGCAACGTCCGGGTCAAGGTCTCCCTGAGCAAACAACGCACCTACGTCATGGAAGGCTCGACCATGCTGCTCTCGATGCCTGTTTCCGTCGGTGCTCCCGGTACGGTGACCCCTGCGGGCAGCTTCACCATTTTCAACAAGGTGGAGAAAAAGCGGGCAAACACCCACGGCTATGCCTACAGCGGCAACGCGGTCAAGAAAACCATGCTCAGCAGCAAACCGGCGGGCTGGTCCTTCAAGGGCACGCCGATGCCTTACTGGTGCGAGTTCAAGGCGAACTACGGCTTCCACACCGGCTGGGTGAAACACCAGCCCTGCACCCACGGCTGCATCCGGATGCACGAGAACCTGGCTCCGAAATTCTATCGCCTCGTCAAGGTCGGCACCCCGGTGAACATCGCCTACTCGCAGCCCGAGGACGCCACCTACGGCAACATCCCGCTGCCTCCGGACTCCGGCCCGCTTCCCGACTACGCCGGCACCATGTACACCGGCGACGGCTATTTCAAACAGCACAAGGCTCCGAAATACGACTGATCCTTCGGGAAAAAATCCCTTCGATCAAAGGCTCCGCCATCCGGCGGGGCCTTTTTGTTAGCCGGCCATCAGCCGGACCGCCAACGCCGCCAGCACGATGGCGAACGCTCCGTCGATCCAGCGGGACGAGCGCCCGTAGCCCTTCCGCAAGGGAGGCCACTGCAGCAAACCAGCCCACATCGACCACAGCACGCCCCCCTGCCCGACGATGATCCCCCAGACCGCGAGCGGCCACCAGTCCGGTCGGTCCCCCCGCAGGAATGGAGCGCTCAACGCCGCCAGGATGATCGCGGCTTTCGGATTCAGAAGATTGCAGAGAAGTCCGCGCAGGAACGGCCTGTGGGTTGGGATGCTCATATCCGCTTCTCCTTTTCCTCCGGAATACCTACCTGCGAAGACCTCTGTGAAAATCCGATAAGCCAGCCACAGCAAATACCCTGCCGCCATCCAGCCCATCACCCGCCGCAGCATCGGCAGGCGGTCGAAAGCGAGTGCCAGGCCGCCCACCGCCACCGTCGCGTGAACGGCCAGCCCACAGGCGATTCCCAATGCCATTTCCACGCCGGCCCAGGCACCGCTTTTCAACGCCGTCCGCGTCAGCAGGATCATGTCGGGCCCCGGGCTGAACTGCCCCAGCGCCATGATTCCCGCAAACGCCAGCAATTCCCCATTCATTCCGCCCGAATACATCCCGGACCCGAATCCGCCTCAATATTTAAACTCAGATCCGGCGATGGAAGCGTCTCCCGGCAGGAGCGCCGTTTCTCACTGCCTCGAAAACGCGGTGTAAGTCGTGACGCCGTCGAGGAACATCTGGACCGCCACCAAAATCAGCAACAGTCCCATGAGACGCTCCAACGCACGCGCTCCCCGGGTGCCCAGAATCCTGAGAAGCACCGGAGAAAACAACAGCAGCACCGAACTGGCCAACCACGCGAGCCCCACGCCCGAAGCAATGGAGCCCAGCTCCCGCGGGTACTTGGTTGCGGTCAGCAGCAACAACGCGATGCTGGAAGGCCCCACCATCAGCGGAACGGCCAAAGGAACGATGAAGGGTTCCTCATCATGACTTTCTCCAAGCATCGACCGTGTCGGGAAAACCATTCCCAAGGCGATTAGAAAGAGGACGATCCCACCGGAAATGCTGAGGGTATGGACTCCCAGGCGGAGAAATCCCAAAAGATATTTCCCCAGGAAAAGAAACGCGAGCAGGATGGCCAGCGCGATCAACAGTTCTCTGATGAGGATCGGCCGCCTCCGGCTTTCAGGAATCTTTGAGAGCACCGCGTGGAAAACCGGTGCGTTCCCGAACGGATCAAGCACCAGAAACAAGGTCACGGCAAAGGCGAGGAGATCGAGTTCGCCGGTCATTGATCCCGCTCCATTTTCACTGCAACCACATAATCCAGCACCGCTTTTTCATCCGAGGATCCCAAGCCGGCGTGCTTGATCATCTTTGGCATCGCCTCCTGCCACTCGTCCACATCGAGACTCTGTGGCAGCATGTAGCGGTGACACTCGCCGCAGCGCAGCATGTAGGTCTCATGGCCCCGCTGGAGTTGTTCGAGCGATTTACCGCTCTTCTGCGCCATCGCCGGGTTCGGATTCGGGACTTCTGCAATTCCCCCTTCCGCTGGCTCGTCACCTGCTTCCAGATCGCCCAAATTCGGCGCGGATCCCATCCCGCCGCACGCCACCAGCAAGCAAGCGCATGGCAACGCCATCATCCAGATCCAAACGATTCGCATGCCGTGACGCTACACAGCCCGGTTCCCCCGCTCAACCTTCGAAATCATCCCGCATTCCGCAGGTGATCGATTTTGACAAATCCCACCTCGTCACTAACCTCCGCTCCACTCCCAGCGGCGGCCGCAAACCACCGTCCATTTTTCACAACGAACCGGCCGCCAGTCACTCAGCGCCGCTTGATTTCTCCATCAATTCTTATCGATCGATTTAAAAACATGAACCTGTATCTGGACTACTTGGCAGAAATTGAGGAACGCAAAACCACAGGTTTGCATCCAAAACCCATCGATAGCGGCGAACTGACGGCCGAGATCATCGCTCAAATCAAAGACCCCACCAACGAGCACCGGAAGGAATCCCTCAACTTCCTGATCTACAACACCCTTCCCGGAACCACCAGCGCGGCTGGAGAAAAGGCCCGCTTCCTCGAGGAAATCATCCTTGGCAAGTCAGCCGTGGAAGAAATCTCCACCCCTTTCGCCTTTGAGCTGCTTTCCCACATGAAGGGCGGAGCATCCATCCATACCCTCCTCAACCTCGCGCTCGGTGAAGATGCTTACATCGCCACCCAAGCCGCCGCGGTTCTCAAAACCCAGGTCTTCCTCTACGATG
>JAZKCQ010000078.1:0-66586 GCA_040388015.1 Verrucomicrobiota bacterium
ATATCAGGTATTCCACAAGATATTCTAACGTTGCACTTCGGGCTTGAACTCAAGCCCGTCTTTTCTAAGCATCGTTGATAGCATACTGAATGATCCGATTGCAGGTTTCTTGGCTGACCTCAGCGGAACCCAGATCCACGAGCCAGTCTTTGATGATAAATACCTCCAAAAAGTAGTCGTGGTCGTCAATCGGCGCGATGCGGCCGTCTTCTGGCTGTGGGGTGATGATTGTGGGGGAGGCGGTGCTCCACGGCTTCTTTGCATAAACCGTCATGAGGGGATCGAATTCGTCCCCAGTGTTTATGAGATCAAGGGCGTCGATCAGTTTCATTGTTTTCAGCCGAACGTTAAAAGTCCGCCTACGGGCGAGACTGAAAAAGAGGTTGAATCGAAACAGGAAAGCTTCTGCCCGTTAGGCGCGACGACTTGTTCGTTTTCTTCATTTGGGGCCGGGGGGCATTGGGGAGAAACTCTCACCAGAGAGAAAAGGCGAGAGTATGAGGATCATCTTCGGGAAAGAAGTGCGGATCAAATAATCGAAGAGGCTTACCATGAAATGCGCGATGTGATGATACCTCCAAACTCAAGAGCCAGGATTGTTCTCAGCGCGCTTACGAGCATAGCGCGCCGCAAGGTCGCCCGATAACCCCCAAAAACACATCGCAAGCTCACCAACCTGATCGGCACCATGCCCAATCTTCACATGCCTGATACCCCTAACCTTGTGGGTGATCTCATCAATCGCCTCCATAGCAAGGCGATCGTGGTCAGACCCACCGCCAACCATGGACGCTTTCGATCTATCCGTCCGCTTCTTGTCCACGGCAATCATGTCCGCAACTTCCGTGCACAATTCAGCGAAGCGCAAGCGCTGCCCTTGGTCAGGGTTGGAAATGCCATCGAGCATGTCCAACTCTGCCCACCGGTCGATATACTCACAGATTCGATCTTGGTAGGTCATGTCTTAAATTCTCAAACGAACCGTTTTCAGTCCTCCGAACCGCGAACGGAGGACGTTGATTTCAAAGTGGGCGGTAATGAGCGGTTCGGAGCGACGGCTTGTTCGCCTTCTTGATTTTCTTCGGGGATGGGAACTCTCCAATATGAATCCATCGCAGCATCGATTGCATCGCGATCCCGAAAATGGTCAGGATCATCACGCATAAAATTCAGGAATGCACAAACAGCATCCCGTTGACTGCCTGACAGAAGCTCCAGTCTGGTCGTTCCAAGAATGCTGAAATCCGTCAGGTGCCTCACTACCGAAGCTGCACCTCCGCCATCAAGATCGTCGAGCATGTAGGCTGGAAGATGAAACCGAAAGCCCTCCGCATCGAGGAAGCTCATGCACTCATAGCGAAATAGGTCCTCTGAACATATCCTACCCCAATCGTCCTTCTCGTCGTCCTCTCGTCTTTGCTGGCAAACCTCGGGAGGCTGCCAATCGTCCAATGCGCATCCCTGCCGGAGTCCGACCCCCCTGCCCAACGAAACACCTCGAAAGGCCGCGCGAATCTGCTCTCGTAGCTCACAAACGGCATCCCACCTCTCCCGCGACGCTCGTTCGTCCAAGAGAGTGCGATCATACCCCCGGCTCTTGAGCGTCTGGATCTCCTCAGGACTGGGGTATCTCATTGTTTTCTGGCGAACGTCAAAGAGCACGCAACTCTATCAGCGGGAGCGAGCGTCGATCACGGGGTTGATGTTGAAGCTGCGGAAAAGCATGTAAACAGGGCGGCTGATAGGGGTTGCGTGTCTCGATTTGTTCGCCGTTCTTCATTGATTCGGTGCCACATTGGATCATCTCGTGATCATGGTAACCAAAAGAAATGTCGAAGGAATCAGAAAAATAAGTGAGCAAAAATGGTAAAACGTAAATGACTTCGGGAATCGCTTGTCGCTGAACCAAATCGAGCAAGCCGTAACTAGAAGTCCGACTCCTCCTGATGCAATCCCAAGGAGCGAATTCAGCATGGGTCCAATGTTGGCGGCAAACGCTGGCCCTCCCGAATCAATCGTCGCCGTGCTCCCAGCCATGTAAATCCAGGTCATGATGGCAGTAATCGAAATGGCGGCTGAAATCCCAGAAACAACTAGACTGAACATACCCTCACGGACAGGTGATGCCCCAGTTCGAGTCGCGTTAGTCATGGTCTTCATTCTGTGGCGAACGTTAAATGTCCGCCCACGGGCGAGACTGAGAAGGAGGTTGAAAAGTGATTGAGGAGCTTATGGCCCGTTGGTGCGCGACGACTTGTTCGGCTGCTCTTTTGATAGTCTGTACGTAGTGTTCAGCCTCGAAAGAGAACGGCCCAATACCCTTGTATCTCTCAAGATCAAGCTGAGGAAACTGGTCGTCGCCCCAGCCCTGATCAAATCCAAACTCAGACCAAACGTAACCTTGATCTGAGCGGGTGATCTTGACCAAGAATACACCGCAGCCGCTGTCAGCGCACAGCGAACATTCATAAAGAATCGCTCGGCCCTCAATGTCAGGCGGCTTCTTCATGAGAAACACATCGACAGCTTCTTGATTGCGATCGCGGAAGTCAGCGGCGAAACGACTCACATGCCCATACCTGGCAACATCAAGCAGTGAGTAAAGTGATTCGCCGTTGACCACGAAATCGACGGTAAATCTCTCGGGCGACTCACTACCCGTTGGACTACGCCACCCTTCTTGGTGGTGGAAACTGATGTCAATGGTATCAAACTGCATTGTCATTTTCTTGCCGAACGTTAAATGTGGTGGCACGGCGGCGCAGGACTCATAGAGCGAAGCGAACGAGGGAGCTTATCCGCCGTTGCCACCCACGACGTGTTCTGCTTCTTCCTTTATTGATTGAGTCGGTCTAAATTGGTCTAGAATCTCACTGAAAATACTGATCGGGCAGTCTGCTGGCCTCTCGATGAGATAATCGGATAGCGGCGTCGTAATCTCAAAATCAAAACCGCAATAGGAAAATGTAGCGTAGGCATCATCAGTAAGAATGCTTTGGCGTCGCTGCGTCACGGATAAACCCGGCAGCTCAGAAAGTCTCCGAATGATCTCCGACAACGAAGTCCTGTTTAGGTGCAACAGGACATGATCTTCGCTGATTGTGATTATCGCGGCTGGATTCAGCTTCTTCATTTCTGCAGAACAGTTTTATTATCCGACTGGCATATCAAGATTTTGCAACATGCGTCATCGGCTTCTTCTAGCGAGAAGAACCCGAATGTAACTCGATGTCAAAGAAATAGGGCGAATGCCTGAGGTGCCCGCTTCGCAGATTTTCTTCCGGATATCTTGAATTCCCGCCGCTCTTGGGTTTCTCAATATCTATCGGTTCCTGGCGGGTGGGCCGGGAACCTGCGAGCTGGCGGTTTGAAGTTTTTCCGATGGCGGATGATTTCTGTTTGACGTTCAGAGGAACACTCCTTAGGGATGTTCGCATGAACGCTCAAACAGATCCCTCTTCCTGCGTTGCTCCTCCCGCACGGGCCTGTCGGCGCGGCGGTTCATCCGGAAAAGGCGGGCTGTATGCGTGGACCCGCGACTTGGAGGCCTCGCGGGACGTCGGGGAGAAAGACCAAGCCTCCTTCGCCATGGTGCTGGGATGGATGGAGCGATTTCGGTCTCAGGCAGGCCTCGCGACCGGGCGCGAGACCTGCGCCCGGTTCTGGAGGGAGCAGGTCTTGGCGAAACCTCGGGAAAAGTGGCAGACCGGGCAGTGGGTGATCGCGATGCGCTGGTATCTGCGCTGGTTGGAGAACCGGTATGAAGCGGGCGGGGAGGTGCGGACGCTGGAGGAACGGGTGAGGATGGCGGTGGAGAAGGCGGGCGCGCGGCGGGGCCTGGCGCCGCGGACCCGGGAGACCTACGGCCGGCGGGTGGCGGCTTACGCCCGCTGGGTGGGTGATGCCGGGGAGTTGAGGAATACCACACGGGCGCGGGATTTCCTGAGCATGCTGGTATCGGAGCGCAAGGTGTCGTTTTCCACCCAATGCCAGGCTCTCAACGCGCTGGCGTTTTTCTTCAAGGATGTGTGCGGGATGGAGGAGGTGGATCTGGAGGTGAAACTGCGCAAGACGACGAAACGGATTCCGGTGGTGTTGGAAGTGAAAGAGGTGCTGGCGGTGTTGGAAAAAATCGACGGGCGTCACGCGCTGATGGCGAGAATCCAGTATGGCAGCGGGCTGCGGCTTTCCGAGCTGGTTCGCTTGCGCGTGAAGGATGTGGATGAGGGCCGCGGAATCATCACGGTGCGGGAGGCGAAGGGTGACAGGCAGCGCACGACGATGCTGCCGGAAGCGCTGCGGACGGAGGTGGCTGAAATCAAGATGGGATTGAGGAAAGTGTATGAAGGTGACAGGGCAGGCGGTCTGGCGGGAGTGGCGCTGCCGGGGGCGTTTGAACTGAAAGACCGGCGTGCGGGGGAGAAATGGCCGTGGCAGTGGTTTTTTCCAGCGGATGAGCCATCGACCGACCCGCGAACGGGATTGGAGCGCCGGTATCATGTGCATGCGGAGACCTACTCGCGGGCGGTACGCCGGGCGGTGGAGGAGGCGATGCTCGACAAACGGGCGACGACCCACGCGTTCCGGCATTCGTTCGCGACCCATCTGTTGGAAGGAGGAACGGATCTGCGGACCATCCAGGAACTTCTGGGCCATGCGGATGTGAAGACCACGGAGATCTACACGCATGTGGCGAAGGGAGTGGGAGCGATGGGGGTGAGGAGCCCGCTGGATCGGTTGGCGGGAAGGGTCTGACGGGCGGGCATTGTCTGATGATGCCCAGCCCCCCCCGGGGGGGAGGCGGAGTGGCACCGGCAACCACAAGTCCATGAAATTCAGTCCGATTCAACAGAAGGATCAGTCGTTTTCCCAAAGGGATCGGTCGTTTTCCCGAGAGGATCGCAGGACCGGCTGAAAGGAGCGGCGGACGCCCCGCCGGGATCGGTCTGCCAAGCGGGAGGACCGGGCGGGTGATCAAATGGAGCGATCCTCCGGTCAAAAGGAGCGCAGGCGGGTGAAGCGGGAACGGGCGGAGTGGTCGAGGGAACGCCCCTTATCCGCTGAGGACCGGTGGAGACGTCCGGTGAACCGTTGAGGGTGATCCACCGGACGTGGCGATCCGAGGAGCCGTTTACGGTATCACCGGAGGCGGTGGGGTGGCACCCGGATGACTCATGGAACTGCGGATGCCCCGGGCACGCCCGGCGGCGGGATGGTCCTTGCCAAGCGCGCCTTCGATGAGACCGACGCTGGCTTGGGCGAGCTTGTAATTGGCTTCCCTCAATGTGGTCGTCAGGCCGATGGCGGCGATCTTGGCGGCTTCCGCTTTGACCTCGGCCGCTTCCGCGTCGTCGGTGGCTTTGGCACCGTTTTCCAGATTGGTGATCCTTTGGGTGGGGTCGGTGTCCTTGGCGATCATTTCGGTTTTATATTCCTTGAGAATACCGGTGATCTGGCGGGTGTAGTCTTTTTCCTGTGCGTCGGTGAAGTCTGACATGACGGTGTTATTTTGTGTGTATTTTTTCAGGCGGACCATCGGTTGTAACAGCAATACCGAAAGCCGGAATAACCTACTGATAGAACCAGCCGTCCCCGTCAATCCATTTCGTGCCGCTCTGAAATTTTCGAGCGCGACACGAGCCCGGCCTCTTTTAATTCCGCGATTTCGCACCCGCCCGCCATCGCGGTTCGTCCACCTAACTTCTGTTTCCGCCCCGCTGGGATTTTCCCGCGGACTTTTTCGAAGTGATCTTGCGAGGAGGTGCGGCGGGCTTCGCCAGCTTCTTCGCATCCATCTCCCGGGTGCGTTTCCGCCAGTCTTTTTTGGCAGGCGCTTCGTTCGGGTTGGGGGCGGCGCTGGTGGCGTGATAGTCGAAGCCGCGCAGGCGCTTGCGTTCGAGGCGCTGGCCGATGGCCATCTCGGTCATGCCCAGCAGGTTGAGGTCGCCCTTCGGCACCAGGCTGATCGCCTCGCCCTGCGCCTCCGCCCGACCGGTGCGGCCGATGCGGTGGACGTAGTCCTCGGGATTGACCGGGAAATCGAAGTTCACCACCTGTGAGACGCCGTCGATGTCGATGCCGCGCGCGACGATGTCAGTGGCGACGAGGACTTGGAATTTCCCGTCCTTGAAATCCTGGAGGGCCTTGAGACGCTGCTCCTGAGAACGGCTGGAGTGCAGCCGGGCGGCTTTCAATCCGGCGGTCTGGAGGAACGAGGTCAGCCGGTTGGCGCCATCCTTCATCCGCACGAAGACCAGGACGCGGGTGAACTTCGGCTGCTTGAGAAGTTCCAACAGCATCTCGCTCTTCAAGTGCGCGGGCACCTCGTAGACGCACTGCTCCACCGTGTCGGCCGGATTCGAGCGGGTGCCGATCTGCACCATCTTCGGCTGATAGAGGAACCGCCGCGCCAGCGACTCGATGTCTTTGGAAAGAGTGGCGGAAAACATCAGGGTCTGCCGGCGCTTGGGGATATCGGCGACGATTTTCTCGATGTCCGGCAGGAAACCCATGTGCAGCATGCGGTCGGCCTCGTCGAGGACGAGCGTTTCGAGCATGCTGAAATCCACCTTCTGCCGGCCGAGCAGATCGATCAGGCGACCGGGCGTGGCGACGATCATGTCGACGCCCTTCCGCACGGCCTTGATCTGGGCGTCCTCCTCCACGCCGCCGAAGATGGCGGCCACGCGGATCGGCAGGCCGTTCCCATAAGCCCGGATGTTTTCCATGATCTGCAGGGCGAGCTCGCGCGTGGGTGCCAGGATGAGCGCCTTGGTGCCGCGCGGCTGGTGGTTCTGATTCGCCTGGGAGATGCGGTGGAGCATCGGCAGCACGAAGGCGGCGGTCTTGCCGGTGCCGGTCTGGGCGATGGCGATAAGGTCGTGCCCCTGCATCACCTTGGGAATCGCCGCCGCCTGCACCGGCGTCGGGCGGACGTATCCTGCTTTCTCAATGGCGCGGAGGATCCCTTTTTCGAGTCCGAAGTTGCTGAACGGCATGGGCGGATCCTAGGATGTCCGGCCCGGTGATGGCACGGATTTAAATTCATGAGGATCCGCCCCCCGGAAAGAACCGGCATCCGGATTTTACGGCTTCCCAGCCGTGCGGACCTGGTGTTAGGAATCGCCACGATGAAAGCGACTACAATCCTCATGGCCGTGGCGGGCCTCGTGCTCTGCCAAACGAGCTGCCAAACCCAGCAGAAGATCGAAAAAAACCAGCTCGCCGCTCACGAATGGCTGAACCAGCAGAATGCCGTCGCCCGTGTCCGGGTTTCCGGAAATTGGTTCGCCGAAGGCTGGGGCCGCGCCTCGCTGAAGCAATCCGGCCGCCAGATCACGGGCACTCTGGACACCTATGAAGTCAAAGGCGTGGTCAGCGGAGGCAAGGCCTACCTGACCACCTGGGATTCCGGAAAATGCTACTACGCCCTCGTGATTTCCCCATCCGGGAAAAACTCTCTCAGCGGCACCTACACCGACGGACCGGCTTACAAAACCGAAGCGAAGCAGCAACGGCAGATCGAACTGCGGCGTTCCTATTGAATGTGATCGATGCCTTCCATGGGAAGAGGGCCGGGGGCTGACCCTTGTTCATCCTTCAGCGCAATACCGCTGATCGCACGGTGCCGCGAGGCGCTGAGAAGCAGATGAAGCCGGCGGGCGGCCGCTTCCGGTGGCAGCCCTTCCGGACGGATGTTCGAGACACAGTTGCGGTCCGCGTCGGTCAGGCCGGGACGCGGGCGGTAGGTGAAATAGGCACCCAGGCTGTCCGGCGACCCGAGACCCGGGCGCTCGCCTAACAACATCAGCGACAGCCGCGAGTCCAGACAGCCGCCGATGTCGTCCTGGATCGTGACGCGGCCGTGGCGGACCACCACCAGCGGGCCGATCCGCCAGGTTTCATCGAACATCGGCAGCAGCTTTTCCAACAGCAGCGGCGCCTGCCGGTTGGCGGCGTGGCTGGAGAGACCGTCGGAAACGATGATCACCAGATCGCTTCCGTTAGGATTCCGGACGGCTTCGAGATCCTTTCTTGAATCTCCGTCCATCATGCGTCCCAGATCGGGACGAAGCAGATATTCCGTGCGGTCGGCCGCACGGCTTTTAACGACGACCACTTCGGTGTGGAGGGAACGGAGTGCTCCGGCGAGAGTCTCCGGATCGAAAGGAGCCAGCACCGCATCCCTCGCTCTGGCGTGGGCGAGCCGGAAATCGAGCAGCGGCGTGGTCGGCAGGCTGCCCCCGGCGCGGCCCAGAGCGATGCGCGCGGCGGTGAATTTTCTCAGCTCGGTCCAAGGGTCCCGCATGATCAGGTGAAGAGCTCCGTGTTTCCACCACCTAGCAGGGCATGCTGCGGAGTGACCCGGGCGAGGCGGTTCGCGCCACCGAAGATCCGCATTTTTTCCAGCCATTCCTCGAACTCCGGCGCGGGCCGCAGACCCAGTGCCTGGCGGAGGAAGTGGCTGTCGTGAAACGAGGTGGATTGATAGTTCAGCATCACGTCGTCCGCTCCGGGAACTCCCATGATGAAATTGCAGCCCGCCATTCCCAGAAGCCCCAGCAGATTGTCCATGTCGTCCTGATCGGCTTCGGCGTGGTTCGTATAACAGACATCGCAGCCCATCGGCAGGCCGAGCAGTTTCCCGCAGAAATGATCCTCAAGTCCGGCACGGATGATCTGCTTGCCGTCGTAAAGATATTCGGGACCGATGAAGCCGACGACGGTGTTGACAAGCAGCGGGGAAAACTCGCGGGCAACGGCGTAGGCCCGGGTCTCCAGAGTCTGCTGGTCGCAGCCATGGTGCGAGTTGGCGGAAAGGCAGGAGCCCTGGCCGGTTTCGAAATACATCACATTTTCTCCGACGGTGCCGCGTTTGAGCGAGAGCGCCATTTCCCGCGCTTCGCCTAACATCGAGAGATCGGTCCCGAAGCTGCGGTTGGCGGCCTCGGTTCCGGCGATGGACTGGAAAACCAGATCGACCGGGGCGCCGCGTTCCATGCACCGCATCGCCGTGGTGACATGGGTCAGCACGCAGCTCTGGGTGGGGATTTCATAGCGGCCGATGATCCCGTCCATCAGTTTCAGCAGCTCGATGCAGGCCGCCGGGCTGTCGCTGGCGGGATTGATGCCGAGGGTCGCATCGCCGCAGCCGTAGAGCAGCCCGTCGAGGATGGAGGCGGCGATGCCTTTGGGATCATCGGTCGGGTGATTCGGCTGGAGCCGGACGCTGAGCCGCCCCGGCAGGCCGATCGTATTACGAAAACGGGTGACAACGCGGATCTTCCGGGCGACGAGAATGAGGTCCTGATTTCCCATCAGCTTGGAAACCGCGGCGACCATTTCCGGCGTCAGTCCGGGGGCCAGCCGGGCCAAGGCATCGCCGTCGGTTTCGTAGTCCAGCAACCACTCGCGGAACTGCCCGACGCTGAGATGGGACACCGCCGCGAAGGCGGCTGCATCATGGCGATCAATGATCAGCCGCGTGACCGCATCATCTTCAAAGGGGATGACCAGCTCTTCGAGGAAATAGGACAACGGGACCTCCGCCAGCGCCATCTGCGCGGCGACCCGTTCCTCGGCATCATGGGCGGCCACACCCGCCAGAACATCGCCGGACCGGTGGGGCGACGCCTTCGCGAGCAGCGTCCTGAGATCGGCGAAGTGATGGTGGCGGGCACCCGTTTTGACAGTGAATCCCATGACGGAGGAAGTGATTCGATCTCAGCAGGAACCATGCAAACCCGTCGCTCATTCCATGCCTGAAGTCCTATCAGACATGGGTTTGGCTTGCCTCCATTGCCCGATCATTCAGGGTATGTCGTATCGTCATTCAAATATCCGCTTATGAAAAACCATACCTCTCTGGCTCTCATCGTATTGGCAAGTCTGGCGCTCGACGCCGGCGCCACCAGCGTTTCCTACAACACCGGCAGCCTCGGAGCCGCCGGCAACGGCACGAACACCGACACGGTGGTGCTCGACCAGCCCGGAGCCCTCGCGGCAGGCGGTGATTTCTCCACCGGATACATCGGGGCTCTCGGCTGCACCACCGTCCCATTCCTAACACCGCTCAATCCCGCGACGTCGCAGCCATTCACCATCGAATTCTGGGCCAAGCCGAACACGACCACCAACGACGATGTCCCCGTGAACAACCGTGTCGGCGGCAGCGGAAACCGGTCCGGCTGGGTATTCTTCCAGCGCGCCGCCGGATGGAATTTCCGCATGTACAGCGGCGCAGGAACCGCCGCCGGTCCCGACCCCGTCGGCGGAACCAGCACTCTGGGTGTGTGGAGCCACGTCGTCGCCACCTGGGACGGGACCACCGCCAGACTCTACGTGAATGGCACGTTCGCCACATCGGCCACCGGAACCTACGCCGCGAGCTCCGCCGCCGTTTTTTCGGTAGGCGCCCTGGCCGATGGTGCGAGTGATTTCAACGGCCTGGTCGACGAAATCGCCTTCTATCCCACGGCGTTGTCGGACGCGAAAATCCTCGCCCACTACAACACCGCTTCAAGCCCCGTCAGCGGTGCCTACAGTTCACTGGTCCTGAGCGATGGAGCGCTGGAATACCTGCAGCAGAATCCCCCGTTTGTGAAGATCGCCATGTCCGGTGTGAACCAAGTCGTCACCTTCACCGGAATCCTGTCGAAATCGACGGACCTAACACCCGCCTCATGGGAAGACCTGGCTGTCACCAGTCCTTACACGGTGACGCCCACAGCGGAAACCCCCAAGCTGTTCTTCCGCGCCCACCGCTGACACCCCCGCCCCGAACAGGGGATCCATCGGGCGCACCGCCGTAAGCACCGTCAATCCGGCTCCGGGATCGCGATGTCCTTGGATCCCGAAACCGCCGGCGGCTGATCGGAGCCGGCGGAATTTCAGGGGACACACGCTCCGGTCTCAATCATCGACCATCAAACGCCCTGCCACCTCCAGCCACTCGTCCGGCAATGAAACCGAGGCAGCGGGCATGGATTTCCCGGCACGCGCATACCAATAGGCGGCATTGGACGGATCCCCCTCCTCGCGATGCAGGTAAGCGTGAATCCACGACCCGGCGATGCCCGGGATGTCCTGACAGAGATCGTGGGCAGCCTCCCATTTCCCGGCTCTCGCCAACCACAACGTGCGCGCCGTGAGGGTGAGTCCGGCGGGTGGCGCGGCATCGGTGGCGGCGGAACGGGCGAGATCCTCGGCGGTCATGGAATGATGATGAATCCGCAGTCCGATTCCGGCAAGAAGCGGATGAGAATTCCTGAAATTGTTAGCGATTTGGCATTTCCATGGTTCCTCGCCATCGATAATCATTCCCGTAATTCCGATGCGCCTCGCTCTTCTCCCCCTCCTGTCCACCGGCATGATCACCTTCTGCCTCCCCGGCTGCGTGACACCCGCCAGCCGCCCGGACAGACCCTCGGTCGTTTCCGGAGATCTTGCGGAAGTGAGAATGCCGGTGCTCCGCAGCAATCACTTCGAAAAACAGTGGGGAAAGCCCGATGTCGAAGTGATGGATGACGGCACCTACCGCCTGAGGTACCGGCAGGGCGGAAGTTTGAACTTCGTCATCATCGAGAGCGTCAAAGAAATGGAAGCCACCCCGGCAAATCCACCGGACTGGGAAGAACCCAACCCCGATCCCGAGGGCACCACGCCAGCGCCACCGGCACACAAGCAATCGTGGAAACATACCTCGATCCTTGGCAAGCCGGTGAAATGGTATCAGGCCGACGGAGGCAGCGGCGCCGATTTCCCCGGGTATCGCACCGTCGATTTCCAGCTGACCGCACCCGACGGCCGGAGCGGCTTCTATCATATCGAGGTTTGCAGCGACTCCGCCCTCAAAGCGGCCGACCGGATCCACCGCGTGGGCTGGCAATGAACGGGAAAAAACCAGCAACTTCACTTCCATGATCCGCGCCATCGCCATTTTCCTCATCACCGCGCTTGCCGTTCCCCTGTGCCATGCTCAGGAAAAACCCATGACATTGGAACAAGCGGGGGGATTCGTGAAACTGGCGCTTGCGGGGATGGACCGCGAATACCCTAACAAGACGAGCCACCTGATGACCGGCCCGGAGGACCGCAGGACCCCGAGTGAGATGCATCCGGTTTTTTACGGGCATTTCGACTGGCACTCCTCGGTGCACGGCCACTGGATGCTGGTGCGGTTGCTGAAGCGTTTCCCTTCGGCCCCCTTCTCCGGAGAAGTGAGGGCCGTGCTGAAACGCCACCTCACCGCGGATGGACTGCTGGCGGAAACAGCGTATTTCAAGGAGAAGGAGAACCGCAGCTTCGAGCGGATGTACGGCTGGGCCTGGGCGCTCCGTCTCGCGATGGAGCTCCGCAGCTGGGATGATCCGGATGGCCGCGAATGGGCGAAGAATTTCGAACCGCTGGAAAAGGAGATCACCGGCCTGGCGACGGACTATCTGCCAAAGCTCGACTGGCCCGTGCGCTGCGGCTTCCATCCGGAAAGCGCGTTTCCCCTGGGGCAGATGCTCGACTACGCGCGGCAGACCGGGAACCCGGATTTCGAAAAACTTCTGTTGGAAAAGGCCCGCGTCTTTTACGGCAAAGACCGTTCCTATCCCGCCGCCTACGAGCCATCGGGCAATGACTTCTTCTCGCCCGGCCTCAACGCGGCCGACCTGATGCGACGGGTGCTTCCGGCCGGTGAGTTCTCCACCTGGCTGACCGCCTACTTCCCAACCCTCGCATCCGGCGAAGCAGGAAATCTCCTCACGCCCGTCAACGTCAGCGATCCCACCGACGGCCACCTGATGCATCTCGCCGGCCTCAATCTCAGCCGCGCCTGGACCATGCGCGGCATCGCCTCCGTCCTGCCGGAAGGCGACGTCCGGAAGAAGATCCTGTTGGAATCCGCCACGAAACATGCGGATGCCGGTCTCGCCCTGGTTTCCAGCGGCCACTACGAGGGCGACCACTGGCTCGCCTCGTTCGCGGTGTATCTGCTTGATGATGCCGGAATCTAGCAACCAAGCCGTCCGAAAGATGCGCAATGCCCGATCCGGCTGCACAAAGCCCCGTCACATGCCCCGAACTCATCCTCCCGGCGGACTCCTCGCGGGACGATTTTTCCCAACAGAAAGCACTCCGTGATCCTTTTGTTTCCGAACCCACCAGATGCTTCTCCGCTGGCTGCGAGGGGCGTCACGAGGCACTCCGGCACAGGGTGTGCGAAAGAGGGCATTGATGAAAACCACCCGTCCCCTGCTAATCGCGTCCTTTCTGACTTTTCCTGCCTTCGCACAACCGGTCCCTCCGGTAATCGTTGAGAAAACCGTCACCGAAACCGTCTCTCCCGGCACCCGCGTCGTGGAGGAAACCGTTGTTGAAAAACCGGTGATTCCCGCCGGATATGATCCGCGCCGCCAGCTTTCCATCGTTCCCCGCGCTCTGCCTGTGGATCCAACCGCGCCCGGCACCCGGACTGAAACCACCGAAACCACCACAACCCGTGTCGGCTCGCGTGTTTACAATACCGAACGAAATATCGTCGTCGTGGAGGGCAGGGAACTTCCTTACGCCACCATCCCAGTGCTCTTTGTCAAGGAGACGGCCGAGCTCCTGGACTCCGAATCTCGGGCGGCCTTGGACCAAACCGCCGCAGCAATCATGGAAGTCACCAAGAGCGACCCGACCGCGGTGTTCGACATCGAGGGACACACCAGCACCGACGGAACCGACGAGGCAAACATGGCTCTATCAGCCGCACGGGCGAAGAGGATTTATGAGGAGCTCACAAAGCGTTATCTCGTACCGCCTTCAGCGCTCAGTGCCCACGGCTACGGAGAATCCTATCCCATGTATCCGCAAGGGAACGAATCACAAATGATGCTTGATCGCCGGGTGCTTGTGGTCCGCGTCAAATGAGCCGATTCATGACAGCAAGGTGACGAGCCACGTGAGGGCGTATTGCACGGTTGCAACCTGAACATGGGTGTTGTGCAAGATCCTGTGCTGCCCGGCATTCGATAAATTCCAAAAAGTCCGTTCATTATCAGCAACTTGAAGCAAGCCATCCTCGCTAGCATTGCTTCTGCTAAAGTGAAACCGGAGGCCCATGCTCCGCTAAAACACAACAACCGAAAACCATGAAGATCAAATTCACCATCGCCCTGTTCGCCCTCGTCACCGCCAGCGTATTTCCAAGTTGCACGACCGTCGTCGATCCCACTCCTTCTCCTACAGTGACCACGCAACAAGCGACCACCACAACCACGGCCGACACCAATCCTTACACCGGAACATCCACCTACAAAAAGACGACCACCACCACTTACTGAAATCCGCAACAGGCAAGGGGTTCAGATCCGAAAGTTCCCCTTGCCCAATTAAATTGGAACGCCGTGTTGCGCAGACACGATTTCATGTGGCGAAGCATGTTAAGTATTCCGGAAAGAATACTTCGTCCGAGTGAACGGCTTTTTTTAACATCCAGCCTTCCCAATGAGGAAAGCTGAATCAGCGTCCAAGACGTGATGCTTAGTGGGAGGCTTTTTTTAAACGTTAGACAACCGTCATTTACTCAAAGCAATCCTCAGACCGCCCGGCAGAATCTCAACGCAAGCCGCGCTCACCTCGTTAAAACGATAAAACCCCGGATACGACACGATCAAGATCGGCGTCGGTCAGGTCGTTGTAAAACGGCAGCCTCAAAAGACAGTCGCTCACGTTCTCCGTGACGGGACAATCACCTTCCCGTCCTCCGAACTCCTTTCCCTTCTCCGACAAGTGAAGCGGCTGATAGTGAAACGGGCTGGTGATGCCGAGTGACTTGAGATGGGCGATCAAGCGCTGCCTTTCATCAAGAGAGGGCATGATCAGATAGAACATATGATGGGATTGCTCGCAATGCTCGGGAACAAACGGCGTCCTCACCCCGTTGTTTGAAGCCCAGCTTTCCAGACCCGCGTCGTAACATGACCAGATCCGGCTTCTCATCGCCTGAATTTCCCGGCTGATCTCAAACTGAGCATACAGATAGGCTGCCAGCATGTCGGACGGGAGATAACTGGATCCGATGTCGACCCAGGTGTATTTGTCCACCTGACCGCGGAAAAACCGGGTTCGGTTGGTTCCTTTCTCACGGATGATTTCCGCGCGGGCTTCATAGTTGCGGTCATTGATCAGGAGCGCGCCGCCCTCGCCGCAATTGAAATTCTTGGTTTCATGAAAGCTCTGTGTGGCAAAAGCACCAAAGGTCCCGAGGTATCGGTCTTTGTACTTTCCGAAAAGTCCGTGGGCGTTGTCCTCCACAACCGGCACTCCATGACGGGCCGCGATTTCCATGATCGCATCCATTTCACAGCCTATTCCCGCGTAGTGCACGACGATGATCGCTTTGGTCTTCGGGCCGATCAGACGCTCCAGAGCCGACTCGTCGAGGTTCAGCGTATCAGGTCGGATGTCACAGAAAACAGGTGTCGCCCCATGGAGCACGAAGGCATTGACGGTAGAAACGAAAGTGAAGGAAGGAACGACAATCTCATCTCCACGGCCGATTCCAAGCAACAGAGCGCACATTTCAAGCGCATCCGTACACGAAGTGGTCAGCAATGCCTTGGGAACTCCCAGGTTTTGTTCGAGGAAGGTGTGGCATTCCTTGGTAAACGGCCCTCCTCCGCAGGTATGCGCGTTGGCGATCGCCTGCCTCATGTAGTCGAAAGACTTTTCAGCCGCATAGGGGCGGTTGAAATGAATGGCGGCCGGTGATGCGTGGGCCTGATTACCGGAACTCGTGGTATGGGCTATCATGAGGAAATCATTGGGCGCGGCGAGGTCCACACCCACTTCAACAGTGTTTCACATTTCCAAAATGCCACAAGCAGGGAAACCACAAACGTCCGGGGCGGAGAAACCATGCAACCCATGCGAAATTTTCAATAACCACCAACCATGCCTTGGTAGGCCTCGACCATCCTGCGGCCTGCCGCAGACCAGGTGAGCTGATCGGCGGTCTCCAGCGATGCCGCCCGCAATCGTGAAAGCAAAACCCGATCTTCATGAACCCTGCTGAAATGGCCGGCCAGTGCTTCGACATCCCCTGTCCTGTGAATGAGCGCGTTTTTTTCATGCTCGCAAACCGCACCGGAAGAATCAGAAACCAGCAGAACACACCCCGCCCCTCTCGCGTCATAGGTGACCAACGCACTCCCTTCCTCGATGCTTGGCAATATCAGGACATCACTCGATCGCATGATGCTCACCAGGTCGTTGCGATAGCCCAGAAGGCTCACACTGGGATGGGAAAGCTGCTCAGCAAGCCTTTCCGCATAGCCCGGAATGAAATCGCCGACCACGAGAAACCTGCCCGTCCGGCAGGCGGTGGATTTCAACCAGGCGTCCAGCGCATAGTGAAGCCCTTTCCGCGGAGCGCATCCGGCCGCGAACACGACGCTCAGGCCTGCGTCGCCGCCATTCACTTCCGCTGATGGGTAGCACAGATTTTCGTCATAGCCATACTGGAACCTCTTCAGCCTTTCCGGAGCGAACCCCCTCTCTTCAAATGTCCGGGCGACGAAATCAGACGGACAGAACAGATAGTCGGCGGCATCGTATTCCGCCTCCTCCCGTCTCAGCACCTCGGGATCAAATGCATGGGAATGCCCCTGGGGCATCGTAACTCCAAGCTTTTCGCACTCCTTTTCGACCACCTCATAAGCGAATCGGGTGTGTGCGTTGCTACGCTCCAGGACGGTCGGGATACCCAGCTGCTTTGCAACATGAAGGGTCTCCAGCGATCCTAGCGCGAACCCGTGCACGATGTCGAATTCCCCCGCCATGCGCCGGAGACGGCGGGCCACGATCCAATCATGAAGTTTGTAGGATCCGGTGTTTCCCAAAATGGAATAGGGAAGCCTCATTTTCCCGCGGCTCAACGTGGGCCGGACCCGGATGTCCTCAGGCAGGGATTTGTGGAGAACTCCTGGAAATACCGTCACCTTGGCACCGGCATCCCGAAGCCCTTTCACATGGTGCCATGCCGCATAACAAACTCCGGAGTCCCCTATTTTTTGAGGAAACGTATAAAGGACGCGGATTGGTTTGTTTTTTGAAGGCACCATCATCGGCACTCGAACAAAGGTTGCGGAAAAATCAGTTTCAAGGGAGAAAAACGAGGGAGGCCCGAGCGTGTTAAATTTGTCATCACGCATCCCAAGTCATCGCAATGACCGGCATTCTGACAGTTTCACTGAAAACGCCCACAAAAATTCCCTACACGATCACGTCATTCACCCGCCATGGAAAAATCGCGGCACCCTTTGCGGAGCGGATCACGTGAAGCGGCCGATCTCGGAATCAAGATCGGCCGGGTGAGATGGTTTTCGGACTCAAGCCAGCTTGCGGCGCAGCCCCACCAGGCTAGCCAGGCTCAGGCCCAGCAGGGCCACGCTGGTGCCAGCATCCGGAACTCTCCCGCCATTGGGAACGCGCACCGGCTCGTCGTTATACCATGCCTTGATCTTGGCAACTTTGAGATAAGTGTCCTCTCCGTACTTGCTTTCGTAACCGCTATCAACCGCATAATCCTGCAGCAGCACACTGTAGCTGAGCGTTCCGTCCGCTTTGAGATCGTTGAAGATCGAAAGATGGGTGATGGGATCAAGCACCATCGAGTAATAAGTGTAGCTGCTCGCGGGATGCGCGCCATCCACTTCAAGGTTATCCCAAATTTTGGTCCCGCCCAGGGAGATGTCGACATACTCTTCAATGTCGCCCCCATTCGAAATTTCGCTGCCTGATCCCGAGCCATGCGGGGAATCATCCGCAAAAGCAAACCATACGGTGATGCCGTCGACGTGCTGGGTCAGCGGATTGTATCCCACGCTCTTGATGTCCCAGGTTTCAGAGTAGGACAGATCGTAGCTGCCGTCATAGTTGCCCCATTTTTCAGACAAAAAGTCCAACGGGCTTCCGGCGTGGGTGACTTCCCAAGAGACGACAGCCGCATCACTGATGGAAGATGCGGCAAAAAACGCCGCGACAGCGACTTGGGAAACATTCGAAATTGCAGACTTAATTTTCATTCGGGGGGGAGGGTGTAATAAACGGAAGCCCGTAAGCAAAATCCAAGCCAGACGACAAAAACCAAAAATAAAAAACCCACAAGCGATTGATAATCAGCTTGAAAAACCGACCATTCAATTCCGAAATTATTCCAAGCCCCCCGAAACTGATAAGAAAAAACGCGAATCGTCGGAAAATTTAACACCTTATCATTGAGGCGGTTGAAACAAATCAGGACAATTTCAAAATTGCTTCCGCGATGATCTCTTCCCTCCCGGCCTCGGTCCGGATGAAGATTTCCTGCAACCCTTTGGCCGATTGGGTTACCGCCTTGAGACCTCCTGAAATCCTGCGCTGGATCCTGATGGAGCCGGTCCCGCTGCCCATTCCCAAGGATTTCCCTCCATAAGAACGCCCGATGATCACACCGATCACCCCGTCCATGGCCTCGATCTTGCGCATGATCTGATGACATTCCTTGGAAGAACTCTGGTGGCGTCCGCGTGAGGGCATGGTTATGCCGCAGATTCCCCCCTTTTGAAGCTCAAGCAAAGGAAGGATTCCAAGGATCTTCCACGTGCGCTTCCCGGCCAGGGCGTCCCCACCGCCCGCGCTCAACCCGGAATGGCTCCGATCAATCCCGCGAGTTCCGCGTGATGCTCGACCCACACGGACACCGAGCCGCCGCCGCAACGGAACTCCGCCCAGCCGAATTCGTTGGAGCGGATCAAACCGCGGACATGCCCGGTGATGTCCTCGAAGTTCGAATTCGGTTTGCCGACTTCCATCCATTTGGTGCCCGCCGGTCCGTCGCTGAGAAGCACCGCCATCGGATGGGGATGATTCGCCGTTCCCTGCCGCGTCCAGCCGATGATGTCGAAATCGTCGAAGGAGTCGTATTGCGGCCCATGGGCGAAATGCCGCCGGGCCAGCAGCAGGCGGTCGATGATCCATCGGTGACAGGCCAACGAAATCTCGTGGTCATTTCCATCCCTTCCTTTCCCGACATATTCCGCTCCGTAGTAGTCCGCCTCGAAAATACACGGATATCCCTCGGCGCGCAGCAGGATGATCGCATAGGCCAGCGGCTTGAACCAGGCGTCGACGACCGATTCTAGCTGCTGCAGCGGCTGCGTGTCGTGGTTCTCCACCAGCGTCACTGCGAACAGCGGAAACTCCTTCATCAGCGTGCCATCGAGGATCGTCCGCATGTCGAAATTCCCTCCGGCTCGGCTGACCTGATGGAACTTGCCCTGAAGCGGCGCGTCAAACAGATGCAGGCGACCGCCGGTGTTGCCGATGTACCAACTGAGCGTGTCGAGCCTCGGGGTCCAATACTCGCCGACGCAGAACAGATCCCGCTGCGACGCCGCCTCCAACCGATCGAGCCAGTCGTTGAAGAAATCCCCCTCGATGTGCTTGATCGCATCCAACCGGAAGCCGGAAATCGGCGCGGTCTCCAACATCCATTTCCCCCAGTGGATCAGTTCATCGCGGACTTCCGGATGATCCACGTTCAAATCGCAGCCCATCAGATAGTCGTAATTGCCGTTTTCCAGATCGACCTCGTTGTTGAACGGCGTGTCCCTCATCCGCCACACCGCGCGGAATCCCGGATCCAGGCTGTTATAGTCCACGGCTCCGAAATGCCACCAATGCCATTTCATGGCGGAGTAGCGGTCGCCGCGGCCGGGGAAATTGAAGCCGGTATACGACCTGATGGTCCGGGCCTCCTGCAAGGCGTTGGTCCGGTTCGCGGGATCGAACGGAATCGCCTCGAACGCCTCCTCGTATTCGCCTCCCATCTTGTGGTTGAAAACCACATCCGCATAAACCTGGATCCCATGCTCGCGGCACGCCTCCACCGCCGCGATGTATTCGTCGCGCGTTCCATATTTCGTCCGCTTCTCACCCTGTGGATTCACATCGACGCGGTGCACGAACTCTCCCAGATCGAACAGATCGTAAATGCCGTAGCCAACATCGTAAGGGCCGCCCATTCCCTTGGTCGCGGGCGGAAACCAGATCGCGCTGATCCCCACCGCGGCAAGATCCGGGGCGCGCTGCCTGAGACGGTTCCAATGCTTTCCGTCGCCGTCGGAGTACCAGTGAAAGCCCTGCATCATGGTCCCGTTGAATTCGGCATCCGGTTTCGCCGCGGCAAGTTCGTCCGCATGCTCGTGCATCCAGTTCCTCAGATGGCGCGTCGCCAGCGGGTCCGGCTTCGGGGGAATGGTTTTGAACGCCTCTCTCAAACGACGGTATGCCGAGCTCATGACGGGCGTATAACAAAACCGTGGAGGAATGGCGACGGGAATTCCGGATCTGAGAGTGAATCCAACGCATGAGCCGCTCCGGAGCCGGGATGCATGTTTTTCATCGACAACCGATCGGGGAACTGGATTTTTTAGGATAGTGATGGCGGCGTTTCCGATGGAGCCGCCGTCATCCGAAACCCTGGCAAACATGAAAGGCTATTACGAACTCAAGAAGACCGAAGAGGGGAAATTCCACTTCACCCTGAACGCCGGCAACCACGAGGTGATCCTCAGCAGCCAGCTCTACGCCGAAAAATCCAATGCCGAGAGCGGCATCGAATCGACCCGCGCGAACGGGCCGCACGAGGCCCGCTACGAACGCAAACTTTCCGTCAAGGGCGAGCCCTATTTCCTGCTCAAGGCACCTAACGGACAGATCATCGGCGTCGGCGAGATGTACGGATCCGAAGCCTCGCGTGACGACGGCGTCCGCTCCGTGATCGCGAACTCCATGAGCATCGTGGTGAAGGACCTGACCGCTTAAGGGGTCTCCGCCCGCAACCGCATGAAACGCCGCCCCTCGCCGCCGGGTGGCGCCGTCGCCTGGATCTGCTGTTTGCCACCGGACTCGGACAGGACTTCGTAAACGACGCCGCTGTCGCTCCATTCTCCCAACCCGTCCGTCCACTGCGCCTTGAGGGTGATCTCGGTGGCGGACACCAGTTGCGGATAGATGATGGCGAGCCGGCCGGAAATGACCTGCGGTTGGAACCCGACGCCGTCGGGCACCAGCGGATTCAGCCCCAGAACATACTCCAGCAGGTTCGGCATGAGATCCTTGTCCGGGTCAGCGTCCGCCCCGATGACCGACGGCGAGGTTTCACCTCCGAATGCCGATGTCCGCCACACCAGATAGGCCGACACCGCCTGCGCGGTCGCCGAAGCGGCGCTCGTTCCGGCAGGATTCACGGAAGTCACCCGATAGAACGGGCGTTGTCCCGCGGGAGCGGTGCTGTCGTTGAAAGCCGTCGAGGTGGTTTCACCCAGGATGGTGAACGGGCCGCCCGCGACGCCCCCGCGCTCCAGCCGGTAGGTTTTCGCCCGGGCGGCGGCGGCCCAGGAAACCGAAATGCCGTTCGCCTCGACGTTGGCGGTCGGAGCGGCCGGTGTCGCGGGAATCTCGTATCCGTACACACTGATGTCGCCGATATTGCCGTGACCGTTGGAGCGATAGCGGAAGTAACGGAACAGCCCGGGATGGATGACCGAGATCGTGGTGTAGACGCCGTCGGCCGGTTCGACCGGGATGGTGTGGAGATTCACCGCATCGCTGAAATCCGCCAGGTTCGCCGCTTCGAAAACGCCGTTGGTCGAACGGAAGGCCCATCCGGCACGCGGGATGTAGCGGATGGCGGTGATCCGTCTCGCCCTTCCGCTGCCGAAGTCGAGGCCGGTCCACGCGGACTCTTCCTGCGCGTCGAAAAACGTCGCGGGGTTTCCATCGTAGGCCCTGTCGCCGGTATCGCCCAAATTCGACCACGAACCCGGCGTGCCGATCCACGTTCCGGCCAGCCGGGTGGTGATGTCCGGTGCCGGCGGCAGCGCGACAGAGAGACTGGCGACCGGCGAGATGCCGAAGTCCGCACCCACCGCCTGAACCTCGAAGGTGAGGCTCGCCTCACCGCCCTTGCGGCGCGCGGCGGGCATGAAAAACGCGTTGCCGGGCGTGGCCCCGAGCCACTTGCGGGTGTTGTCCGGGAAACGCTGGATGATCTGATAGTAATAAATGCCGGCGGTGGTGGAGACATCCCATTTCAGGCGGACGGCCAGGGTGTCGGCATTGATCGCATCCTGACGGACCACCCTCACATTCGCCGCGGCGGCGGGCGTGGAAACCGCGCCATCGAAGACGGCGATGCGGCCGATCCGCATCTGATAGCTGCTGATCGCCGCCGCATTTTCAAAGCGGAGTCCGATGGTCGCGATCTTCTTTCCGGCGTAGGAACCCAGATTCACGTCAAAGGTCCGCCAGCCGGCCGCCCCGGCATTTCCGACGTCGAAGTAAGTGAGCGCCTGCGGTGCGTCTTCGAAGGAAAGCGCCACCTTCATCGAAGTCGCGCCGGTTCCTTGGCTGGATTTGTAAACCAGCCGGAATTTCGTCGTGGCACCCACCGGCAGGCTTGCGGCGTAGAGTTTCAGGTCATTGGGAGCGTCGAGCGTTCCCGCGATTTTCAGGGAAGTGCCGCCGGAGTACGCGTCGTCGAGCTCCAGGCTGGGCGTCAGTTTCGTGCCCGTGCTGCTGACGATCCAGCGCCACGTCGGCAGGACGTCCTGCAGGCTGAGATTGTTCCATCCGGAATTCCCCAGCACCGTTCCGTCGACGGCGAAACGGTTGCCCTGGCCGCGGTTGAAATTGGTGACGAACGGAAGTTTCTGCAACGGCGTCGACGGTGGCACGTAATGGGCGATCCCCTTCCACGCCGCGGCCGTGGCGGTGTTGGACGGGTCGTTGTTGGCTCCTACCCAGAACCGCTGTTCGGAGTTCTGGAAATCCGCGGGATTGCCCGTGTTGCGGAACATCGATTGCGCTCCGTAAAACGCCAGCGACAGCTTGTGAGCCTGACCTGATGGAAAAAGCGCCTCCCAGTCGACCGTGGTGCCGGATCCCGCGCTTTCGACATCGACCCCGGCGTAGATCGCATACGGGTTCACGCCGAGACTCTGTGCGAGTGTCCGGGAATTCGACAGGCCGCCGGAGCTCCACCAGAAATTGAGGAACATGCTGTGGGCGACCGGTTGCGACGCGTTGCCGACAAACATATCGTTGGAGCCTGTCAGCGCGTTCTGCCAGGAAATGCCGCCGCCTTCCGTCATGGCGTCATACCACATGATCTGCAGCTCGGGCGCCTGGCTGCGGAAGTAAGAGATGAAATCCCGCATCGCCACAGAGTCCGTGGAATTTCCGCCTGCGGTTTCCTGATTGATGAACCAGCCTTCGAATCCGTAGGCGCGGGCCACTTCGATCAGCTTGTCGGCGACGGGGAAGGTGCTGCCGGATTTCTGGAGGAAGGTCTGGACCCAATGGAACTGGCCGCCGTAAGCCGCCGGTGGAAAGAAAACGGTGCCGAGCACGGGAACGCCGTTGCGGTGCGCGGCATCTGTCACCGGAGCGGCGGGAGCAAGGATGAGTCCTTCTCCGGCCGAGCCGCCCCAGAAGATGAGTTTGTCGGTGTATTGCCAGCCGGTGTAGGCGTTGAAATGTTCGACCGCCGATCCTTGGGAGGGAAGGAAGCTGGTGCTGCCGAAGGTGGTGAGCACCGCGACCTTTCCTTCGTTCGGGCGGGAGTTCGCATTCACCTTCAGCGCGGCATTCGCGGATCGCGCCGCGAGCGGGACGGTGGATTTGTTGAAATCCGCGCTGGAATCAATCGCCGGCGACCATTTCAGCAGGTAGTCGGGATGCCAGAAGGAGGTGTAGGGCGGCACCGTGGCTGCCAACGGAAATTCCGCCGTGGCCGTGATCCTCGCGGTGGGAACGCTGCCGTTGATCACCTCGTCCAACAGAACCCAGCTGGTCCCGTCGTCGCTGCCTTCAAGCCGCCAGTTCGCCGGATCCCGTTCGGCGGAATCGTTCGCAGTGGTGAAGGAATAGCCGTCGACGGAGACCGCCTGGGGGAACTGGAAAACGACGGCGCGCTTGTTGAAGTCGAGCCATTTCGTGGAAGCGAGCCCGTCCGTTAGCTTCGCGGCTCCTTCGGTTGCCGGGGTGTTTCCACCGGGATTGGTGACGGATGCCTGTGCCATGTCGACCGTCGCGCCGCGGAACCGCAGCTTGAACTCCGACACCTGCACCGAATTCGGCAGGCCCGGCGTGTCCCTCAGGCGGGTGGGAGTGAAGCGGAAATAGGCGTGCGTTTTTTCCGCCGCGTCCGCGTCCGACCCCAGGACGAGCGGAAAAAGGACGGCGGAGAAGAGGGCTTTCAGGAAAGGAGGGAATCGCATTCGGGTTGAGGTATGAATAGAAGCCCGAACGCGCTCAGATCAAGTCAGTTCCAAGGCCAGATATGCTTCGATCTCCCGCGACGGATCGTGGGCGCGCATGAGGGTTTCGCCGATGAGCACCGCATTCGCTCCGGCTTCGAGCACGCGGCGGGCATCGTCGAGGGACTTGATGCCGCTTTCGGAAACCAACAACACATCATCCGGAACCTCTTCCGCGAGGAGTTCGGTGGTGGCGAGGTCGACCGCGAAGGTTTTCAAATTCCTGTTATTCACGCCGATGAGATCGGCTCCGAGTTCGAGAGCGCGCTCCATTTCCCGCATGTCGTGGACTTCGACGAGGACGTCGAGCTGGAAGGACTTCGCCTCGTCGTAGAGATGGCGGAGCGTGGCGTCGTCGAGCGCGGCGACGATGAGCAGGATGGCATCGGCACCGGTGACCACAGCCTCGTGGATCTGCACTTCATGGACGGTGAAGTCCTTGCGAAGGAGCGGAGCGGTGGAGAATTTCGAAATCTGCGAGAGATAGCTGAGCGATCCTTGGAAATATTTCTCATCGGTGAGGATCGAGAGACAGGACGCGCCGCCATCCAGATAGCGCTTCGCCTGGCGGACGGGATCGAAGTTCGGATCGATCAGGCCGACGGAGGGAGACGCCTTCTTCACCTCTGCGATGACGCCCAGCTTGCCCGGCCCGCGGTCGAGCGCCGCACGGAAGCCGCCGAAATCGTTGCGTTGAAGGGCTCCGGCGCGCAGCAGCGCGGCGCGGGGCATCAGGGCGGCGACCTCGTGGTGTTTGGTGGCGATGATTTCTGCAAGCTTGTCGGACATGGCGTGCGGGAAAGGAAACCCGGCCCCGGAAAAATGAACATGGAAAATTTGTGAATTTTGGCTTGCCCGTCATCCGCGCCCATGTAGAAAGCCCCCGACGCGTTAAGCAACGCGGGCGTAGCTCAGTGGTAGAGCGCCACCTTGCCAAGGTGGATGTCGTGAGTTCGAATCTCATCGCCCGCTCCATGCGTGAATTTTCAAGACCGCCACACTCCGGCGGTTTTTTCGTATCCACCCACAAACCTCAGCCCCTTTTCTCACGATGTTCGTCTGGTCGAAACTCTCCTCCGCGAAGTGGATGGATGCCTGGGAGGAACGCTTTGCCGGAAATCCCAACCTGGTCATCGAACTGGTCAAAGGTGGCAAATCGATCCGCATCCGGCTCTTCTGCAACACTCAAAAGGAAGCCGACGCCGTCGTCGCGCAATTCGGCGGCAGCGTCCGCAAGATGGCGAACGCCGAGTGGAACAAGCCGGTCGAAGCTCCCCGCCCGGTCAAAGTGCGTGATGTTTTCGTGCTGACCGCGGAAAACCGGCCGAAGGAACTCGCCGCGCTGAAGAAGGAAAATCCGAAGCGCGAGGTGATCGTCATCCCGCCGGAAATGGCGTTCGGCACGGGCGATCATGCGACGACTTCGACCTGCCTGCGTTTGTTAGTGGATGTCGCGAGAGCGAGAAAAGGCACAAACTGGACCGTCGCGGATCTGGGCACCGGCACAGGTGTCCTGGCCATCGCCGCCAGAAAGCTCGGCTCCGGTGAAACCTATGCCTGTGATTTCGATCCCTTCGCCGTCGCCGTCGCCGTCCGCAACATCCAGCGCAACGGCACGCCCGAAGTGCTGATGGCGGAACAGGACGTGCTGAAATGGAAACCGCGCAAGAAGGGCTATGATGTGGTCATGGCGAATCTGTTTTCCACCGTCCTGATCGAAGCCTGGCCGGTCATCGCGAAATCGCTGGCTCCGAAAGGCGATCTGATCGTTTCCGGCATCCTCGCCTCGCAGGCATGGGATGTTTTCAAAGCCGCGGCCGGGAGCGGGCTTGGTTTCACGAAAGTGATCAGGAAAGGCAAATGGGTGACCGCTCACGGCGGGCATCTGGTGGATTTGATCGCGGAGTAGCGACATTCCAGTCGACACGTCTCACTTCTGGCAACCCGGACACCAGTAGGTCGAACGCTGGCCGGTGACGGCATGTCGGATCGGTGTGCCGCAGACCCGGCAGGGTTCCCCTTTCCGCTCGTAGACGAAGAGTCGTTGTTTGAAATAACCGGGTTCGCCGTCGGAGTTGAGGAAATCCCGCAGGGTGGTGCCGCCCTCGCGGATCGAGTCTGATAGAACCTCCCGGATCGAGGCGACGAGTTTCACCAGACGAGGCTTGGTCAGCTTGTTCGCCGCGGTTTCGGGACGGATGCCCGCCCGGAACAGCGCTTCGGAGGCATAGATGTTTCCCACACCCACGACGGTTTTCGCATCCATGATGACGAGCTTGATCGCGGCGGAACGTTTCCCGCAGGCGGCCTTGAGATGATCTGCGGTGAAGGAACTTTCCAACGGCTCCGGCCCGAGACTTTTCAGCAGCGCGTGGGACATCGGGTCCGCTTCCGTCAGCAACAGCACCAGTCCGAAGCGCCGCGGATCGTGAAACCGCAGCTGCTTCCCACTGCTCAGGGTGATGCCGACGTGGTCGTGTTTTTTCCAAGCGTCCGATGGAGCGATGACGCGCAGGCTGCCGGACATGCCGAGGTGGATGAGGATGGTCGAGCGGGCATCGGTTTCCAACAGCAGGTACTTCGAGCGGCGGGTCACGGCGACGATGGACCGGCCTTCGAGCGAGGTGAGGGTTTCCGGGATCGGCTGGCGCAGGTCATGCCGCCGGATGATGACTTCCGTGATGCTCCGGCCGACGACATGCGGTTCGATGCCTCTGCGGGTGGTTTCGACTTCGGGGAGTTCCGGCATTTTTAAAGAAGGACGTATCTCGCGACCGCCAGCACATGGCAGGCACTGCCACCGAGCACGAAGAGATGCCAGATGGCGTGATTGAACGGCAGCCGTTTCCAAGCGTAGAACACGATGCCGAATGAATAGGTGAATCCGCCCGCGACCAGCCACCAGACGCCGGCCATCGGCAGGCCGCGGATGAGCGGGCCCATGGCGAAAAGGATGAGCCACCCCATCGCCAGATAGAGCGCCGTGGAAATCCAGTGGCCTTTCTTCCCCTTGCGGAGCGTCTTGATCATGACACCGAGAACCGCCAGCGCCCACACCGTTCCGAACAACCACCACCCCGTCGCCCCGCGGAGCGTGATCAGGGTGATCGGCGTGTAGGATCCGGCGATGAGCAGATAGATGCACGCGTGGTCGAGCGACTGGAACAACGACTTCCACCGCGCCGAGGTGAAAAAATGATAGAGCGTGGAGGAGGCATAAAGCAGGATCAGCGACGAGCCGAAGACCGCGGCCGAGACGACCTTGAGCGGCTCGCCGGCGGACAAGGCCAGCATCACCACCAGCGCCACGATGCTGAGCAGCACCCCCGCCGCATGGGTCACCAGACTCGCCACCTCCTCACGGTGGGAATCGCACAGCTCGGAACGATGGGGAATTTCCAGTTGCATCCTGCGGTGCCTGTCTTTCGCTCATGAAGCGGGATTTGTCCAGCCGCCGGGAGCGGGGAAATCACGCCGCCCGATGGCTACCCATCGTGACTGCTTGCGGTTTCCCGCAACAAGGGCAGCATCCCCGGATGCGAATCCTGATGCTGGCGATGGCTCTGATGACTCATTCCTCGATGGCTGCGGATCAGGTCGGGCCGGTTCCGGAAAAAGTCCGCAAGGAGTTCAAACTGGCGCCGTTCTATCAAAAAATGATTCTGATCGAGGGCTTTCCTGTCGTCGCCTCGGAAAAAACGCACGACGCGGCGGTCAGCGAGTCCGCCGTCATCGTGCGCGGGATGCTGGACGGTCGGGACGATATTTTCAAAGCGATGGCCAAGGCCCGCATCCGTCTCGCCGTGATGGCGACCACCGAACGCACCTGTGACCTTCCCGAGCACTCGGATCTCACGCCGCGAGCGTACTGGAACCGCCGCGCCCGCGGTCTCGGGGCCAGCCACGAGCGGCCGGCGGTGAGCTGTGCCGAGGAGAACGTGCTCTGCTGCAAGGGCGATCCGTATTTGACCGAAAGCATCCTCGTTCACGAGTTCGCCCACGCGATCCATCTCATCGGCTTGGAAAAAACCGACCCGGGCTTCGACCGACGGCTGAAGGAAAGCTACGACGCGGCGATGGCTTCCGGAAAATGGAAGGGCCTCTACGCGGCGGAGAACCACGCGGAATATTGGGCGGAAGCGGTGCAGTCATGGTTCGGCACCAACCGAGAAAATGACAAGCTCCACAACCACGTCAACACCCGTCAGGAACTCGTCGACTACGATCCCGCCGTGGCGAAACTCTGTGCCGAAGTTTTCGGAAAGAACGCCTGGCAATACCGCCGCGCGGATGATCCGGCCCGCAAGGACGAACCGCATCTGAGGAATCTGGATCGGGCGAAACTGCCGGTTTTCGAGTGGACCAGGGAAGAACAGGAAGCAAAGGACTAACGTGGGCTTGAATTGACCCGCCGCTCCGGTCAAAGCAAGCGGCGTGAATCAAGCTTTCATCCTCGGTGCCGGACTTGGAAACCGTTTGCGCCCGCTCACCGGCCGGCTGCCGAAGCCTCTCGTGCCTCTTTTCCATCAGCCCCTCGCCGGCTGGGCGGTGGAGGCGTGCGCGCGGGCGGGTGTCACCCGATTCGCCATCAACACCCACCACCTTCCCGAGGCGTGGGACGGCTTCGGGGTCGGGAAGGATGTCACCCTTTTCCACGAGCCAATCCTGCTAGAAACGGGCGGCGGATTGAAAAACATCTCGGAGTGGATGGGACGCGACTCCTTGTTAGTCCACAACGGCGACATCTTCTCGACGATGCCGTTGGAAAAACTCATCGCCGCCCATGATGCCTCCGGTCTTCCGGTTACGCTCGCCCTTCGTTCCGAGGGCGTCGCCCGTCACATCGCCATCGACTCGGCCGGCACGCGTGTCATCGACATCCGGAACACCCTCGGCGCGGCCGACGGCACCCATGTCTTCAGCGGCATCTATTGCGTCCATCCCGACTTCCTCGATCTGATCCCGGCCGGAGAAAAAATCTCGGTGATCCCTGCCTTTCTCGAACTCGCGAAGTCAGGGAGGCTCGGTGCCGTGGTGCTGGACGAGGGCGTTTGGCTCGATCTCGGCGACCGGGAATCCTATCTGCAGGCCCATCGCGAACTCGATCTCGCCCCAGCGATCCACCCGGATGCCACCGTGGAAAACGGCGCGACCGTGGAAGGCTCGGTGATCGGACCGGGCGCGGTCATCGAAGCCGGTGCCGTGGTGCGGAATTCCGTGGTCTGGCCCGGCGGG
Organism: Verrucomicrobiota bacterium; assembly: GCA_040388015.1. Taxonomy (GTDB): domain Bacteria; phylum Verrucomicrobiota; class Verrucomicrobiia; order Verrucomicrobiales; family Akkermansiaceae; genus Luteolibacter. The sequence continues at coordinate 29,577 of JAZKCQ010000078.1, forward strand.
CGGGTGTCCGGCGATGCGATGCTGGACCGCTGCATCGTTTTCTCCGAAATACCGGCCGGCGGATCCCATCAGGACAGCGACCTGTGAAGCCTCCGAAACCCATGGGTATTTGAAATCAGGCAGATCGGAAGAATAACGGCCTGTTTCTCCGCCGCGGACCAAAAACTGCGAACAACCCTCGAAAACGCCCCTGCGTTTGAAAGACCCCGGTCGAAATCCGGGTAAACCGCGCGGATTTCCGCGCCCGTTTTAAAACGCAGGGATGGAAACCCGATATTTTTCACTCAGATCCTTGCCATCCGTCCCCGGACCCGATAATCCCCGCAGACACAAACCCCATATGACAAACTCAGACGTATCCACAGTACCCAACGCGAAGCGGCTCCTCTGGGCCGGCTTCATGGCCATCCTCGCCGCCGGTGTCGGCTTCGCCATCCGTGGCGGCATCTTTGACAACTGGTCGAAGGAATACGGATTCACCGGTGCGCAGCTGGGAGCGATCGGCGGTGCCGGTTTCATCGGATTCTGTTTCGGGATTTTCGGTGGTGGTGTGATCGTCGACAAAATCGGTTACGGAAAATTGGTCATCGTCGCCCTGCTCTGCCACATCCTCTCGGCGTTCGTCACCTTCGGGGCCAGCACTCCGGAAAACGCCTACAATTTCCTCTACTGGGGCATGTTCCTCTTCGCCTTCGCCAACGGCACTCTCGAAGCAGTCGCGAATCCTCTGGTGGCCACCCTTTTCCCGAAACAGCGCACCCATTACCTCAACATCCTCCACGCCGCATGGCCAGCCGGCATGATCCTCGGCGCCGCCGCAGGTTGGATTCTCGATGACAAGATGGCTCTCAGCTGGAAACTCCAACTCGCCCTCTACCTCATCCCGACCGCCGCATACGGCCTGATGTTCCTCGGCCAGAAGTATCCCAAATCGGAAGCCGCCGAAAAAGGCGCGAGCTTCGTGGAAATGTTCAAATCCGTCGGCATTCTCGGTGCGCTCGTCGCCTGCTACCTCCTCGCTCTTTTCTTCGGAGATCTCTTCAAAGGAATCGCTCCCGGATCCTCGAATCTCATCGGATACGGAATCGGCGGAGCCCTGCTGCTCGCCGTCGCCCTGATGACGAATTTCTCCCTTGGCTCCATCCTCCTCTTCGTTCTGTTCGTCACCCACGCCCTCGTCGGAGCGGTCGAACTCGGCACCGATGGCTGGATCCAGAACATCACCGGCAACCTCTTCACCTCGGAGCAAGGCAAGTATCTCTTCCTCTGGACCTCTGCCATCATGTTCGGCCTCCGCTTCTGCGCCCATTGGCTGGAAACCAAACTCAAGCTTTCTCCCATCGGCCTGCTTCTTGCCTGCTCGGTGATCGGCTTCATCGGTCTTACCCTCGCCGTCAACATGCAGACCTTCGCCATGGCGATGGTGGCCCTTGGCATCTATGCGATCGGCAAGACCTTCTTCTGGCCGACCATGCTCGCCGTCGTCGGCGACCGCTTCCCTCACACCGGAGCCATTGCCATGTCCATCATGGGCGGCATCGGCATGATGTCCGCCGGCCTCATCGGCACTCCCGGCCTCGGCTATGCCAAGGACCGCTTCACCGGCGAATCCCTCCAGTCCAGCAACCCTGCCCTCTATGCGGAATACAAGGCCGAGAAGCCTTCCACCTTCCTCAACATTCCTTCGACCGCCGCCTTTGGTCTTGATGGCCAGAAGCTCGCCGCTGCGAAGGAAGCCAAGGAAAAAACCGATGCCCAGAAGGAAGTCGTCGTCGCCGACCAGAAGGGGGATCGCGCGACTCTCAAGGCGGACTCCTACATCCCACTCATCATGGCGGTCATCTACCTCCTGATGTTCGTCTACTTCAAAACCATCGGCGGCTACAAACCGTTGAGCATGGAGGAAATGGCCGGCGGCGTCCAAGGTCCGGTCGCCTGAACACCCCGTATTTCCTGAATATCAGCGCCATGGCTCCCAAGCCATGGCGCTTTTTTTACGCTTGCGACAATGCCATCCCGGGAGTGGAGTGATGGCCGATGACCTCTGGTGCCAAAACATGGCGGAAAATCGGAATGATCCTCATGGGGGTCCTCCTCAGTCTTCCGGCCGCCGCCGATGTGAAGATCAACCTGGCGGACGGGTTCGACTTCCCGGTCGGTAAACCGAATGCGGATGGCTACTACAAGGCCCGCGGCCTGCGGCTGCGCGAACCGAAACACTACGGCGAGGATTGGAACGGCCGCACCGGGGGGGACACAGACCTCGGGGATCCCGTTTACGCCGTGGCGGACGGCATCGTCACCTTCGCCCACAACGTGCGCACCGGCTGGGGAAATGTCGTGCTCACCCGCCATGCCTACCGCGATCCCGCGAGCGGCCAGGTGAAATTCTGCGACACGCTGAACGGCCACCTCAACCAGATCATGGTCAAGGTCGGCCAGCCGATCAAACGCGGCCAGCAGATCGGCACCATCGGCAGCAATTTCGGCATGTATCCGGCCCACCTTCATTTCGAAATCCGGCACAATCTCACCATCGGCATGGCCCGCAACGGCGTGCCTTCCGACATGGTCAACTGGGCGGACCCCACCCAGTTCATCAACCAATACCGCAAGCTCAACCGCGAGTGGCGCCCCGTGGCCATGCCAACCGGCACCTATCAGGAATACGCCGGCTTCAAGGGACTTTGAAATGATTTCCAGGCCCAAGCCCCGCAACTCCTGGCTCAGCGTGCTGATCCTCATCGCGGCCGTCGCGCTGTGGGGCTACAATCAAACCCAGCCCTCCCGCCCGGAGAAGCCCGCCGGCCGCCCGACTTCGGTTGCGCGGAACAAACCGGAGCGGCCGGTCGCCGGAAACCCGGCGGGTATCGAGAAAACCGGCGGCTACGAGGTCTATCGGAACTGCACCCTCGTCGACGCCCGCAACAATGACGGCGACAGCTTCATGCTCCGCCTGCCGGATGGCAGGCAGGAGGAATTCCGCCTCTACTTCGTGGACACTCCGGAAAGCGCGTTCAAAAGCTATCGCGGCGGCGAGACCAACCACCGCCGCATCGAACAACAGGCGGCGGACATGGGCGGCATCACCCCGGAGCAGGCGGTGGAGATCGGGAAGCAGGGCAAGCGTTTCACGCTCGGCTTGTTAGCCAGCCGCCCGTTCGACCTCTACACCCGCTGGGACAGCCCCTATCATGACAACCGCTTCCATGCCTTCCTCCAGGTGAAGCAGGATGGAAAACCCCGCTGGCTCGAAGAACTCCTCGTCGAGCGCGGTCTGGTGAGAATCCACACCAAACCCGCCGATCTCCCCGACGGCACCTCCGCCGCCACGCAGAAGGCCCGCCTCAAGGATCTGGAGCGTGCCGCGAAACGGGCGGAAGCCGGCGTCTGGGGCTTGTAAAAATCAGATAGACCCGGGGTCGCGCCCCGGAACTGACGGATTGACGCCGGAATCCGGGGATCCAGCATGCACGTTTCATGAGATACCTGCTCCCGACGCTATTGACCGCCCTCTCCGCCGGCACAACCCATGCGGTTTCGTTGATCAGTCTGGATTTCTCCGGATCCATGACTCCCATCCAGCAGCAGACCTTCATCGATGCCGCCGGCTATTGGAACTCCGTGATCACCGGCTACGATCTGACTTCGGATGGCGACGGCCTGCCCACGCCCCATCAGCTGGTCATCACCGCGTCCGTCCCGTTCATCGACGGCGTCGGCGGGGTCCTGGGCAGCGCCGGACCGGACGACTACGCCTACTACGACAACGACCCGCTCACTCCGAATCCGACCATCGCGCTCCATTACGCGACCACCGGCGTGATGGAGTTCGACTCTGCGGACGTCGCCGCCCTGATCGCCAACAACACGTTCTACGGCGTGGTGCTGCATGAAATGGCGCACGTCCTCGGAATCGGCACGCTGTGGACTCTTAACAACAACGTCAACGGCACGACCTATCAGCTCTACAACGACGGCAGCGGCCAATACACCGGCCCGAACGCGCTGGCCCGGTGGCGGAGCGAGTTCAACCAGCCCTCGGCCACCTTCGTCCCTGTCGAGCTGGGCGGCGGGGGCGGAACCGCCAACGGCCACTGGAATGAAAACGACGGCGGGGGCGGCAGCACCGGATTCGTCAGCAACATCAGCACCATGGACTTCACCAACGAACTGATGACCGGATGGGCGTCGGGTTCGTTTTTTGTCAGTGGTGTCACGCTCGGCGGAATCGACGATCTCGGCTACATCGTGGATTACTCCAAGGCCGGCGTGGTGAACCACGTGGTGGTTCCGGAGGTTTCGACCTTCTTACTTTGCGCCCTCGGCCCGGCCTTGCTGATCCGGCGCAGGAGATGAGTCCCTCCATCTGACGTCCCACCCCGCGGCGCATGATTGCGGATACCCCGGCCGCCACAACGACATGGACGGCCGAGGATTTTCGAACCCGGAAAACTCACTTCACTCCGAAGCGGAAGAAGGCCTTCCCTCCCGCGTCGATGGTCAGACGCCAGACGTAGAACATCGCATCGTTGGTGATGCCCGCATTGAGGCGGCCGTCTCCTTTGCTGACGACATTCCCGTTGGTATCGAGCATTTTCACATCGGATGATTGGAAGTCGTTGTCATTCGCGACGAACAGGAAGAAATCATTCGCCTGAACCGAGGAAAGGTCCGGCACCAGCGCCATGCCTTCGATCTTCTCGTTGAGCGTGTTCGCGTTCGAAGGATTGGTATTCGTGTTGAGGCCGAATTTCGCCAGATCGTCCGGTTGCAGCATGTTGATGATTTCCCCGGAGGCGGCGGCATTCACTCCATCGGCCAGCACACCGGCAGGGCTCACGGCCTGGCCGATGTTGTCGAACTGTCCGAGGATGTTGGTGGCTGAGGCGAAATCGACGAGCTGCACCGACTTGAAGACAATCGGCAGCGTGGTGCCCTTGCCCATGCCGTTGCCATCGCGCGGCAACATCAGGAAGGAACTCCGGCCGAGGGCGACGATCTCGGACTGGGCGGCGGTGCCGTCGAGGCCGGAGCCGTTTCCATTCAGATCGATCTGCGGCAGGCGGACGACGTATTCACCAACCAGGACGGGTGTCTCGCGGTTCGCTCCGGCGATGTCGTAAACGAAAAGCCGGGCGTGGTTGCGCGTCTGCTGGTTCGCACCACTGGTGTCCTGCACGGTGGCGCTTTGCAGCAGGGCGAGCAGGCGGGTGCCGTCGGGAGTGACGGCCATGCCTTCCAAGCCCTGATTATTCCGGCGGCCCGTCGTCGGGGTGGTGACGGAGTCGAAATTCGGCGTGCCTGCGGGACGGAACGGCTGGGCCGCGCCGGGAAGCTGGGTGAGGCCGGTGATCCGCTTCGCCGCGTTGAAGCGGGCGATGTAAGTGCCGTATTCGTCCGAAACGAAGCCGGAGCCGTCATCAAACAGGTGGACCGCCTCCGCATCGAAGGAGAGCAGGCCTTCCTGAGCGCCGCCGGGGCCGTTTGCCGTGGTGATGGTGCCGACCGTCTGGCCGAAGACGGTGGAGACCGCGTTCGGATTCAGACCGGTGGTGAATTTCACCTTTGCTCCGTCCTGATAGGTGAACTTGGTGGAGTCCGCGTACGTCAGCGAAACCTGGTTCTGCGGGACCGGGCCAACGCCGTAGTAAGGCGAGAAAGTGAAATCAACCTCGTGCAGACGGGCCGCGTAATTCGAAGTGCCGTCGCCGTGGCCGCGGTCGGGCAGCACTTGGAAAGTGCCGCTGAAACTGCCGCTGGCGTAGGCCCAGCCGGTGATGAAGAGACCCGAGGCGGCACCCTGCGTTTCGCCGAACTTGTCCACGCTCTCACCGCTGAGACGGCCGACGCCCACCAGCCCTTCGTTCACGACGCGCACTCCGCCGAGCGTGGCACCCACCGGATCCGAGGTGTTGGGAATCAGATAGGTCGCCGAGGTGCCGGGAGCCGACGGACCGCTGCCGGGCAGCGTGTAAGTAAAGGCGGTTTCATCGCCGGTTACGACCGCGCTGGCTACAGTGTAGTCGAGGCCGGCCAGGGCGCGAGTCCAGCTGTTCAGGTCGGAGGAAACCAGCAGCTCGGCACCGACACCAGTCGTATCGGTCAAACGGGTGAAGTCCAGTTCCTGCGCACCGTTGTTCGAAACCAGTTTCGGCAGGTTGTCGGAAATCGATCCGCTGTTTGGATTCGCGTTGAAGAAAAACTCAACGCCGTCGGTGAGGCCGTCGCTGTCGGTATCGTTGCCCATGCCGCCGGAGGTATAGCCATTGGCGGCCAGCCAGGTGGCGAATCGGCTGTCCGCGATGATCACGGTCGCGCTATCCGGAGAACCGACGTCGTAAGTGCCGGTATCGAACAGCGCCAAGGTGAGGGTTTCATTTCCTTCGACCAAGGAATCCTGAACCGGTGTGATCGTGATATCGACGAACGACTGGCCAGATGGAATGACGGCCGTGGTGCCGATCGCGAGTGTGAAGTCCGCAGCGATCGCCTGTCCGGCACCGGATGCCACTGTGAAGTTCGCAGTCAACGGGCTGGTAAGCGGACCGGTGCGTGAGATGCGGAAGGTGCCTAGGTTAGAGCCATCCTCGGATGCGGCGGCATCCGTGGCGACAATGGTGATGACCGGGGTGACTCCGGCGATGGTGCCGGGAGAGCCGACAAGGGAACCGGTCACTCCGGTGGTGACGGTGTCGCTGACGCTGAAGGCACCGTTCAAGCCGATGTTGCTCAGGGTGGCGATGGTGGCATTGTTAGCGCCGGCGGCGTTGTCGAAAGTCTTGAATGGTCCGGGAACCGCCGGCGCGTTCGAGCCGAAGACCACATTGGAGCGGATCGTCCCCTCGCTGTCGAAAAGACTGATGGCATCGCCACCGGTGCTCAACCCCACGCCGCTACCCGCATAGGTGCCGAACTGGAGGCCGGCGGGCGCATTGCCACCGAACCAGACATTTTTGAACTGCTCGCTCTTGCCGGCCACCTCGAGGAAGATCACCGATTCACCCGGAGCGATGCTGGTGATTCCGTTCAAAGCCACCGATGTGCCGAGGGTCGGACCGCTGTCATCCATTCTCCAACCGGTGATGTCCGCGGCGGCCGTGCCGATGTTAGTAACCTCGAACCAGTCGGAAGCAATCGAGCTGTTTCCACTGGACCAGGAGGCGACCTCGGAAATGATCAGATTGGCCGTGCCGGTGGGAGCCGCGGTGATGGCCAGCGTGAGATTCACCGAAGCGTCCGGGATGCCGCCCACAGCGGTGTCATCCACCTCGACAGTGATGCCGTAGCCGGGCTTCGTTAGATGGCTCAAAACGGTGCCGGCTTTCAGGAACAATGCGTTCCCGGTGATTTCAAAGAAGCTCGCATCGGTGCCTGTCACGGTGAGCGTGTTGGTTCCGAGCCCGTCATCGCTGACGGCGATGTCGGCGATTTTGATGGCCGAGGTGGTGTTCGTGTTCTCCGGGAGCGAGGTCACGGAATTGTTCAGAGCCACTGCGGTGGGTGCCAGATTGATCGCCGCACTCGGTCCGAAAACCCAGACTTGCGGGAGGTCGCTTGTTCCACCCCCGCTCTCGCTGACGACATAGAGCAACCCGGTGCGATCCATGGCGACGCCTTCATGGGTCTGATCCTGGATAGAGGTGGGACCGGGATCGGCAACCAGCGTCAGGGAGCTGGACACAGCACCCGAGCGGTCAACGTTGACGATTTTCGCCGACTCCTGGCTGATGACGAGAAGATTGCCCGATTGAGGCTGGCCGGCCATAGACGGGAGGTTCGAAAAGGCGAACACATCGGACATGTCCAGAGTGCCTGCCAGCGAGGGATCAAACAGATTCGTCGAGTTGAGCGTGGAGGGAGAACCGTTGGAAGCAACGAGGGTATTGAAATCGATCGTCGTCTGGAAAATCCCGAGCGGACCGGATTCCTTGACGAAAAGGAATCCGCTGGTCTGTGGATCGTAGCAAAGCCCTTCCAAGCCGATGTTGCCGATGGTCGTGCCGAGTTTCATCGTCTGGGTCGCGGAACGGGTCAGCGTGGTGCCCGGGACGTAGGTGAATTTCACCGCTTGACGCTCGCGCTCTTCAGTGAAGACGAACTGCCCGCCTCCGATGTAGGTGATGCCCTCCGGATCGTCGAACTCGGTGCCCCGTGTCTTGAGCGCGTTCAGCGGCAGCGTCATCGTGTCGACGAGCACACCGGTTTTGGTGACCTGGGTGACGGACTGGCCGCCATCACCGATGACGAAAAGCGTGTCGGTGTCCCAGTTGTAAGCCACGCCGGAAGCTTCTTCCGCCAGTAGGTTGTTAGCCGGAGCCGGATCCCGCGAAGGATGTGGCAGGTTATAGCGACCGACGCGGACATAAGTGGAAAGGTCCACCGAGGTCACTCCCGGCACGACAGCCACGGTGGCCGCCGCGCTGTCCAAAGTGGTTCCGCCGCTCGTGGCGCGAGCCCAGAAGCTGGTGTTCGCGGTGAGCGCGGGAGTGACGAAAATTGGCGAGGTGGCTCCGGCGACCGGAGTTGAAACGTCGCCCGCATTCCCCCGATACCACTGGAGGGTCGGAGCCGGGCTTCCGCTCGCCGCCACGAGTAAAGTGGTCACTCCGCCACTGGTGATCGAGGTTCCGGCGGGTTGCATCGTGATCATCGGCGCGACGACGTCGTCATTGACAATGGTGCCGGTGCCGTTCGCGGTGGCGAGGATGGTGGTGCCGGTGGTGTTGATCAGATTGGATAGAGTGACAACCACGGTTTCATCCGGCTCGGAAGTGGTGTCGCCTTGGACGGTGATGTTGACCGGCTGGCTGGCAGCTCCTCCGGCGGTGAACGTCAAAGTCCCGGCTGCCAGGGTAAAGTCGGAGGCATTCGCCGTGCCGCCGGTGACCGAGTAGTCCACGGTGAATGCAGCGGTGACATCGGTGCGGGTGACATTCAGAGCGAGTGTGGAGGAGCCGCTGTTTCCTTCCGCAACCGCCGCGCTCGCGATGCTAACCGATGGCGCGCCCACCGTGACACCCGGAGAGGCGATATCGAGAGCGTTCGCCGCTGAGGCAAAAGCACCGAGGTTGCCCACGGTCGCGAAGGTATAACGTGGTGAAGCGGTGCCGGATGTTGGATCCCAGACGGCGGACTGGGTTTCTGTAGGCGCACCGGCGGATGGACCGGAATGGGTGCCAGTAGAGGGATTTCCGTCGGATTTCGTGAATCCACCCGCAGCGTAACTGAAGAAGAAGATTTCATTCTGACCTTCATCGAAGAACGAAATGCCGTCGTCCTGGCCGAGACCCGGAGCTCCGGTGGATTGGAAAACCTGAACGGTGTTGGGAATGTTCCACCAGGTGCGGAAGGTGGCGGGAGCGAGGTTGGAGAAAATCACCGACTCTCCCGGCGCGATGCTGGAGCCGGCGGGCAGCTTGTAACTCTGGGCCGCACCGGCGGAGCGCCCGCCATCATGCCAACTGTAGCCTTCAAGCGAGACCGGGACGGCACTGATGTTGGTGAGTTCCCAGAAATCGTTCACGCCCGAGGCGGCCTGCTGTGAGAGGACCTCGGTGAGCAGCAGTTTTTGCACATACACGTCGCCATCGTCCGTGACGGTGAGAGTCGCGGTCCCGGCGGCCGCATCCGCGGCTGAGGCAGTGATGCTCACGGTCTTGTTGCCGTCCGGGAAACTGTCGTCCACCGCGGAAATGTTGAAATCCACGGAAGTCTGGTTGGCCGGAATCGTCACCGAGGCGGGGAAGCTGGCCTCCGTCACATCGCTGGAAGACAGATTCACCACCAGGTCGCTGGCGGTGGCCACGGCGCGGCTGACCGTCCCGACCGATGCCGGATTCACGGCGCTTTCCGCAAACGTGGAAGGCGTGGACGAAACGGATAGAGTCACCGAAGGAGGCGCGACTGCAAAGCCGCTGGAGCCGGGCGAGCCGATGGTCGCCGGCACCGTCGCGTGGGCGAAACACCCGAGGTTGGCCACGCTGGCCGCCGAATAGCGCGGTGTGGAGGTGCCGAATGCCGGATTCCACACCATCGAGACCGGGGCGGCCCCGCCTGCGGAAGCGCCCGCGTGTCCGCCGGCCGATCCGCTGCCATCCGTGCGGGTGTAGCCATTTAAGGCGTAGGTCAGATAGAAGAGCTCGGTGCCCTCGGCATTGTAGAGGGTGATGCCGTCGTTCATCGCCAGACCCGGACCACCCGAGACGACCTTGATGGTGGTCGGCAGATTCCACGCCGCGCGGAAGGTGGCTGCCGTGCTGGTCACGTTGAAAACGATCGATTCACCCGCATTGATCAGGGTGTTCGCCGGAATGGTCACCGCGGAACTGCCGGTGAAGGAGCGCTGGCTGTCGTTCCACTTGTAGCCGCTGATATCGACGCTTGCGGTGCCGACATTGGTGAGTTCCCAGAAGTCACCGCCCGCTCCGTCGGAATTGATTTCCGTCAGGAGCAGCTGCGCCTGGAGGGGCAGGACGGTCGCGCCCAGCGCGAACAGGGAGGGAGAAAGGAACAAGGAGATTTTCATGATGTCAGGGAAGGCCGAACCGGCATCCTCAACATCACCGGAGCCAGCGCCCGCGTTTCATCGTGACCATTTCGTCAGTGTCCGTTTCGTCACAGGATCTCTTGTTTGATAGAAAATCACCTCTTCCGGCCCGGCTTGTTTCCGTCCCCGCGGAGCCACCCGGGATCTTTGGGTGACCTTGCCGTCGCCACCGGCGGTGATTGCGCCCGCATGCCCGGAAACCCCGAAGCGCGGTTATTGGAGCTGGTGGGAAATCCTACGGGCAAATGAATCCTCCTCAAAAATCAACATAATCCACTCATTTTGAGAAAGTTTGATTCAGACTTTCGAGAACACACACCGACTTTGGGCCCAACTCGCACACACTTTGAGTCGAAGTCGCACACACTTTGGGGCCAACCCGCACGCACTTTGAATCCAGGTCACACCTACTTTGGACCGACCCGCACGCACTTTGGATCCAAGTCACACCTACTTTGGACCGACCCGCACGCGCTTCGGATCGCAGCCAAACTTACTTCAGACCTATCCACACACGCTTCGAGCTCAGGTCGCATCGACTCTTGCTCGAACCCGCAACGGCTTCAGCGCCTTCCGCATTCACTGGGGATCACGGTCACATGGACTTTGACCGGATCCGCGGTGGTGCTGACCCGCCCGTCAGGCGACTGCGACTTCGATCTGCTTGTCCACATCATCTCGCAGATTCTCGATGATGTAGTCCTGGCGGTCCGGGGTGTTCTTGCCCATGTAGAAGGCTAACAATTCCTTCACTCCCTTGCCTTCCTCGTATTCGACGTGGTCGAGGCGCATGTCGGGACCGATCATGAAGCTGAACTCGTCGGGCGAGATTTCACCGAGGCCCTTGAAGCGGGTGATCTCGGCGGCTTTGCCGAGTTTCGCCATGGCCTTCTTGCGCTCGTCCTCGTCGTAGCAGTAGATGGTTTCCTTCTTGTTGCGGACGCGGAAAAGCGGCGTTTGAAGGATGTAAAGATGACCGTCGCGGATCATTTCCGGGAAGAACTGGAGGAAGAAGGTCAGCAACAGCAGGCGGATGTGCATGCCGTCGACGTCGGCATCGGTCGCGATGACGACCTTGTTATAACGGAGGTATTCGATGCCGTCCTCGATGTTGAGCGCTGCCTGGAGCAGGGCGAACTCCTCGTTTTCATAAACGATCTTGCGCGGCAGGCTGTAGGTGTTGAGCGGCTTGCCCCGGAGCGAGAACACGGCCTGAGTTTCCACGTCGCGGCTCTTGGTGATGGAACCGGAGGCGGAGTCGCCCTCGGTGATGAAGAGCGTGGACTCCTCGCGGCGCTTGTGCTTGCTGTCGAAGCGGACGCGGCAGTCGCGGAGTTTTTTGTTATGAACCTTGGCCTGCTTGGAACGTTCGCGGGCGAGTTTTTGAATGCCTTTCAGATCCTTGCGCTCGCGCTCGGCGGAGAGGATGCGCTTCTGGATCGCCTCGGCGACCTGCGGATGCTTGTGCAGGTAGTTGTCGAGGTTGGTCTTGAGGAAATTGCCGATGAAGGTGCGGAGCGATTCGCCATCCGGCGCGATGCCGGCGGAGCCGAGCTTGGTCTTCGTCTGCGATTCAAAAACCGGCTCGACAATCCTAACACACACCGCGGCCTCGATGCCGGCGCGGATGTCGGAGGGTTCGTACTGCTTCTTGTAGAATCCCCGGATGACGGTGACCAGGGCCTCGCGGAACGCGGCGAGGTGGGTGCCGCCCTGCGAGGTGTTCTGGCCGTTGACGAAGGTGTAATATTCCTCGCCGCTCTCGGGCGTGTGGGTGAAGGCGATTTCGATGTCCTTGCCGACCAGGTGGATCGGCGGATAGAGCGCCTCGTTTTCCATTTCCTCGCGCAGCAGATCCAGCAGGCCATCCTTCGAGCGGAACTTCTTGCCGTTGAAGACGACGGTGAGCGCCGGATTCAGATAGGAATAGTAACGGCACATCTTCTCGACGAACGCTTCCTTGTACTTCGCCTTGGACGGGAAAATCGTCCGGTCGAGTTCGAAGGCGAGGCGGGTGCCGTTCATGCCGTCGTCCCGCTTCGGGTTCTTCATGTCGACGGTGAGCTGCCCTTTCGAAAATTCGAGCGCCTTGGTTTCGCCGTCACGCCAGGCCTGGATTTCGAAGAAGGTGGAAAGCGCGTTCACCGCCTTGATGCCGACACCGTTGAGACCGACGGATTTCTTGAACGCCTCGCTGTCATACTTCGCGCCGGTGTTGATCTGGGCGGCGCAGTCGAAGAGTTTTCCCAACGGAATCCCGCGCCCGAAGTCGCGCACTTCCACGCGGCCTTCCTCGTCGATCTCCACACGCACTTCCTTGCCGTAGCCCATGATGTGCTCGTCGATGGAGTTGTCGACCGCTTCCTTGAGCAGGATGTAGAGGCCGTCGTCGGGCGAGCTGCCGTCGCCTAGTTTCCCGATGTACATGCCGGGGCGCATGCGGATGTGTTCGCGCCAGTCGAGGGATTTGATGTCGTCTTCGGTGTAGTTCGCGGCCATGGGGAAATTCGTTTCGGAGTTCCTAAACGGTTGTCTGGCGGGGCGCAAGGGCGGGAAGCGAAAGCTGCGTATCGTCGTTGCCCGAACCCCGGAAAAAGGGCGGCGAATGCGGGAACGCTTGAGAATTTCCGCATGCTGAAGAGGATCGGACTTCTCAATTTCGCGCAAATCGTCCGTACGCAGCCGGTATTCCCGGCCGAAGGTTTCACGGAGATTCCACGGCTTTGATCCTGTAAAAGAAGGTGGGATCATCGGCCTTATTGATCGTGATAACAACTTCCTCGTAATCCCCCATGCGGACCACCGAAACGATCTGATATTGCGCATAGCCGGAGCCCTGGATGAGGTTGGTGGCGATTGCGGATAAGTTGGCGCTTCCTTGATGGGTCCAAACGATACCTGGCGCGAGTGATCTCCTGAATGTGACCTGGAAGCCTCCGTTTTCGGTCGAGAGCTGGAGTTGCCCGGCCTGCGAACCGGGCTGTTTGGGATCTGTGGCAAAAAGATATTCCTCGAAATCCGAGAGCGAGTCATTGTCGAAATCGCTGGTGAAACTGGCGGGAGCGATTCCATGGTCGCTGGCCCAGACCGCGTAAGGTGAGCCGGTGGAGCGGGTGGCTTTGTTGCCGGTTCCGGAATCCGGACTTGCACCCGCCAGATTCACCGCGCGCACTCGGAAGTAATAGGTCGTGGCCGGATCCAGACCGCTGACGGCGTGGTGGGAGTTGTTTCCGACCGAAAGATTCTGATATCCATTCACAAAGGCTGGAGCACCCGTGGATGTCACACTGACGTCGTCGAGATACCAGGTGTTGAAGCTTGATTCGAAGCGGAAGCGGACATTGGAAACATCATCCAGCTTGGGTGAACTGGTGAGGCTGATGGTCTTGAGAGTCAGCGTTTCGGATACGGCGAAGGAACTGAGAGGCAGCCAGGTGCCGTTGTTGACCGAGTAGGAGAGGGTGGCGGTCTTGCCGTTTCCGGCACCACTGGAATCCACGTAGAAACTGAGGTTGCTTGGAAAGTCGACCGCCGGGGTGATCAGTGTGTCTGCTGACCCGAGAGCCCGGCAATTCGAGGCGCTGCGGTAGTGGCTCGCCACGGTGTCGTTGGCGGTTCCCCCATCCGTCCAAGTGGCCGGGACAACCGAACTCGCATCAAAATTCTCGGAAAGAAGGGTGCTTGAGCCTCCTGAAAATGTCGGACTTCCGGAAACATCGAGTCGATAGTCGGTGGCATCCGGAACCTGATTCCAAGTAATGGTGAATCCTGCGGAATGTGGATAATAGGTCGGGCCGAGCACGGGTGCTGCCGGCAAGGGGCCGGTGTCGGTCAGAGTGGTGACGGCGAGCGAGGGGACCGGGTCGTTCGTTTTGTAGTTGATGGAAGTCCCGCTTGAATAGGGGTAGATTTTGAAATGGTAGGTCGTCGCGGCGGGCAGCCCGGTGAAAGCGGCGGCTTGCTGGCCGCCGGGGATCAGGAGGGTGGCGCCACCATCGGATAGATCGGTGTCCGGAGTCTCCGGCACCCCATCGATGGGAGCTGTGATGGAAGGATTCGTGCTGGCCTTGATCAGGTATCCGTTCGCGCCCGGTGGCGTGACCGAATCCGACCAACTCAGGCTGATCGAGGTCGTGGCCGGGGTTCCCGTGAAATTCGTGACATGGGCACCCGGCTCGGTGGAACCGGTGCCCGTGGGGATCTGAAAGTCACGAACGACGGCCATGTGCTGCATGCCGCTGGCACTGCTGTCCCCGCTGAGCACGGGGCTTGCGGCGGAAAGCGGAGTGAACACCCGGCTGTCAAATACGAGCCCGTCCGGGTAGGTGAAGCCGTGGCCGTTGATGACCACGGCGGTTTCCAAGAAATTCAAATCCGGATCCGGCAGCACTTGGTCGTAGGGGCTGGCTCGGGACGAGTTGGTGCCGGTAGCGCCGTTCTGATCGTTCGGCCGTCCGCTGGTGTTGACGACGCTGGAGAGAGTACCGAGCGCGGATTCTGAAAAACCGCTGGTATTGAAGTCACCACCGACCACGAGATAGTCGGATGCGGGGATGTTGGCTTGGATGAAGCTGACCAAGGCCGTCGCCTGGGCGTTGCGATCGGATGCGCTTGATGTTAGGAAATGCACGCTCACCGCCCACAGGTCCTTGTCTCCGGGGATGTCGATCCTCGCCCATGCGAAGTCCCGGTTGCCGACCTGGACGTCGATCCATTCTCCGGATTGGAGGATGGGGTAACGGCTGATCACTCCGTTAGGAATCTGTTCGTCGCCGCCCTCGCGGAAATAGCTGAATTCCGTGCCGAACGCGGTGTCCACAAAGCTGCGGAAATTGGCGGGACTGTTGCCCGAGTAGTTGAACTCCTGGATGAGGACGATGTCCGGATCGAGTCCCTTGAAAATGCGGATTCCTTCACCCGGATCATAGGATTGGTTGTTTCCGCTTGAGATGTTCGCCGCCACAATCCGGATCACTTCGTCCGCATCAAGGCGCGATTGAGCGAAAAATGAGACGAAAACGGACGCCAGGATCAGACTGAGACGGAGAAGAGACATCGTGGAGCGTTTGAAGAATGCAGGTTCCGAGCCATGCCTCGCGATTTCCGATTTGTCATCCTAGGGAAGTGACAATCCCGACCCGCTTCAGGCGTCGGACGCAATTTCCCGTTGCCAGCGGCGGACGTGTCACCCAGCGTGCCGCCTGAAATTTCATGGACTGGACTTACAACATTCTCGGACCGGACCCTGCCGCGGGGCTGATGGTGATTCTCATCCTGGTCATCATCGAGGGCGTGCTCTCCGTGGACAATGCCGCCGTGCTCGCGACGATGGTCATGCGCCTGCCCGAGGAACAACGGAGCAAGGCGCTCAAATACGGCATCATCGGCGCCTACGCCTTCCGGGGCCTCTGCCTCGCGCTCGCCGCCTGGCTCATCACCATCTGGTGGCTGGAACCGCTCGGCGGGATTTATCTTCTCTGGCTCGCGTGGTCCCACTTTTCACAGCACAAATCGGTGGAAGACGAGGGCGTGGAAGCGGTGGAAACGGAAGGAAACCTCCTCTACCGCTGCACCATCGGTCTGCTCGGACCTTTCTGGGCCACCGTCGCCGCCGTGGAGGTCATGGACCTCGCGTTCTCCATCGACAATGTCGTCGCCGCGATCGCCTATGTGAAAAGCTACCCGATGCCTTCGAAGCTGGTGCTCGTCTGCACCGGCGTCTTCCTCGGCATCCTCGCCATGCGGTTCGCCGCCACCGGTTTCGTGAAACTGATGCAGCGATATCCGTTTTTGGAAACCTGCGCGTTTGTCGTCATCGGCGTTCTAGGCACCAAGCTCGTCCTCAGCGTCCCGCGTCATTTCCTCGACAAATCCCACGAATTCCATGCCTGGCTCGCCGCGAAATCCCCCTCCCTTTCCTCAGCGGGCGACGGGCTCCACGGTTTCCTCGCCAGCCATTATTTCGATCTCGGCACCTCGGTGCTCACCCTGCTGATCTTCATCGTGCCCGTCGTCATCCACCGCATGAAGGGCAGCGCCCAACCGGCCTGAACCTCAGCGGATCAGGAAATAAAACGCCACGGCGAAAAAGCCGAACCACACCGAGCCCACCTGCGTCACATTCAGCGCGCGGGCACCGGACGACTCCGACGGATCATCCGGATGAAACCCGAACAGGCGGTCATACCTCACCACCATCCATAGGCCGAGTCCGGACCAGGCGATGAGGAAAAGGGCGAGGACGATTTTGATGAAAATGATCATGCGGGGTCGGACTTGCGTGAAACTTCCCCGCGAAAGAGGAACCGCCAACCCTTTTCATTGCAAAACCTTCATGATGGAAACCCTTGCTATTGAGAATGGGTTGCAATAGAAGCCCTCGTGAGCGAGTCGACCACCCCCGCAAGGATCGGGGAGAGAAATGAAAAACCGGTGGCGGAAATCTGGTGGGGAGACGGAAACGATCTCCGCTGCGGACGCGTGGCCGGAAGAATCATTTCGGGCGGTTGGCGCTGGAAAGTCTCCTCGGAAGGCGCGATCTGGCTGTGGCTCAACCGCGAGGGAAGCGGTCTCGTCTGGGGAGAAAAGGACCGCTTCATCCTCAAGCCCGGCATGTATGCGATGACCGGAGGTGGCAAGGCGGGCGACTGGTCCTGCGTCCGCTACCCCGGCCTGCACACGCTGGAGGTGGTCGTCATTTCCCGGGAATGGCTGCGCGACCGGCTTGGGAAAAATGTGGATTGGCTCCACCCGGAACTCGGAAAATGGCTCCACGACGGCGGCTCCATCGCGTTCTGCGGACTCATGGGCGTCTGGGAGCGCGACCTTTGCGACGCCCTTGCCCAAGCCGCCCAGGAAGCCGGGCCCAGCCGCCTGCTCGCCGAAGCCCGCGTCTTGGAGTGGGCCGCCGTCCGCCTCTTCCGTGCGAAACCCGGCGATGGCGGCGGCGGATTCTGCTCGGCCATCCGCGACCGCGATCCGGTGAAACGCGCCATCCACCTGCTCCGCGAACGGCTCGACCAACCGCTCGACCTCACCTTCATCGCCAAGGAAGTCGGCGTCGCCCCGCACCACCTCTCGCGCCGGGTCAGTGCCGAGACCGGCACCACCCTCCAGCGCCACCTCCGCCGCCTGCGCATCGAGCGGGCTTGTGAGGCGCTGGACTCCGGAAAAATGAACGTCACCGAGGTCGCTCTCGAAGTCGGCTACCAGAGCCTCAGCCATTTCGCCAAGGCCTTCCGCGAGGAAACCGGCGAATCGCCCAGCAAATGGCTGGCCCGACCGCGCGGACAATGAACCCTCCGCCGCTCACCCGCAGAGTCCCCGCCAGACCCGATCATGGCCCCAGCCACGGGCGGCGATCTTGAAATGCAGGTGACCTAACGAGTCATAGAGATTCATTTCGGTGAACGGCTCGTCGTCCACCAGACGGCAGAGGATGCGCAGCGTGTGGCAGACGCCGAAGTCGATTTCGAGCATGCTCTTCCCGTCCTCCGCGATGACGCCGAGGATGCCGTTGGAAAGCTGGAGGTTTTTCGGACGCAGCCATGTCGTGAAGCCGATGACCGGTGAAATAAGGCTGCAACGCAGTTCCAGCTCTTGCTCGATGGCATGACAGAAAATGCGGGTCAGCGGATTGCGCTCGGGAAAGGCACGACGCTCGTCGGCGGCCGCCTGGCAGCACGGGCAGATCACCGGACGGATGATGAATCCGTCGCGCCACTGCTGATATTCCTCCTCCAACAGGATGTCCGCCGGATGATGGTTCAGGCAGCGGGTGAAATGATCCATTTCGCTGATGTTGGGAATCGCCACGACCGACAGCGACCGTGGTTCTCCATGCGTCGCGATTTCCAACGCCAGCGCCTGCCGCGTCCGGTATTCGATCTCCACCCCGTGCACCGCCTCAACCGCGCCGAGCGACAGCTGCAGGCCTTCTTCCGGAAAAAACGCCGATTTCTCGTCCTCATCCGTCACCATGCCGGACAGCGTGACGATGGAAGCCAGCTCCGCCATCCAGTTCCGTGCGTGGAGGTAGAGCGGTCCGCCGCTGGCGACGCTTTGGAGCAACGAAGGAACCGGTCCGGTGAACCGGAGCGCGCGGCGGGTGGCTTTGGAAAGATTCGGATGATGCATGGGGAAAATTTCTATCAAGCCGCGGTGGGTTCGCGGAAGATCCTGACCTGCTCGCGGGAAACACGCGCCATCCGGAAGTCCGGAGCTTCCACATCCGCATAGACGACGTGGCGGCAGGAGCGGTCCGCGATGCGCAGTACGCCGCCCTCCGAGTCGATGAACGACGGCGTGAACCGGACGGTGCTGCGGTGGGTGCAGCTCTTGATTTCCACCTCCAGCCACTCGCAGTCGCGCAGGGTTCCGGCGGCGGCGCGGACCAGCGCGCCATCGCTGACAGGCTGTGAGATGTCACCCCAGTCGTCGAGCCACGCTCCCGCACCGAGCTTGCGGCTCTGACCGCAGTCGAGAGAGACGCCGTTGAATTTCCGCAGCAGGGCGGTGACCGCCGGGGATTCCCAGGTGTAGCCGTCGAGGCGGATGGAAAGGTCGATGGCCTTGCCCGGCTCGCCCATCGCCAGCAGCGGCCGGCGGTCGGCGGCATCCGTCATCAGATAGATGTTCTGCTCGCGGCTGGTGTCGGTTTCCAATCCGCTGACCTGGTCGCGCAGGATGTTCCAGCCGCTTTCCTGATAGGCCACGGCGAGTCCGAAGGGAGTGGTTTTCGCCAGACTCAGCCCTTGCTGGCGCAGGACCATCGTTCCCTGGCCCAGGTAGCAAAGGTGGTTCAGCACCTCGGAAATCGGGCTGCGCAGGACGTAAGCGCAACTGCACGGGGCGAACGGACTCTTCTTCCATGAGCAGAACATGACCGCATCCTGCCATCGCTTCCGTCGTCTGGCTGGCGGCGGATTGTGCGAGATGAACGACCGCTTGCGGAATCCCTGAAAAGCGCCGGACCGCGGCCTCCCTTCCTCAGACCGGCAGGCCGGTCATTTCCGGCTCGGCGGCTTCCGACCACTCCTCGCCAGCTGAAGCCTTCGAACGGATCCGCCGCGGGAACGCCAGTTCCAAAAGATAGGGAATGAGCAAGGCAAAGGCTAGGCCGGTTCCCAAGGATTGCAGGATGACGTTTCCCAGTGAGTCGTCAGACTTCAAGGCCGTCTGGGAGATCACCGGTGGCGAATGGATCACCACCCATTTTTTTGGAATTTCCGATTCACGGGCAAGCTCGTCATGGCGGTTCTTCATTTCCCAAATCCTTCCACGCGCGTTTTCCAAAGCGCTGCGGGCGTCGTCTACATCCATTCGCGAAATGGGATTCAAGTCCTCCCCTCCCCTCGCCCTCACGAGCCGCGCGAATTCCTTCCGTGTCTCCTCAGCCTGATCCTCGGCGTCCCTTGTCCATATTGAGTACGACTCCAACCGCGCGTCCGTTTCCTTCACCGCGGCGGCTCTTTCATAAGCCTCCAGCGAGAGTGGCAACTGAGCGGCCAGATTCCGCGCCACTTCCTTTTGCGAATTCGTCACCTTGAGTTCGATCATCCCCGTGGCCTCATCGACCTTGATTTGCATATCCTCGGAAATCCACTCGGCCAAAGTATCCGAATCGAGTCCCACCAGATTTGTCAGCTTGAGTTCCGTGGCTGCCAGATCGATGACGTTTTTCGATTTCAAAAGCGCCGCCGCCTTGGCCGGCTCCCTTTTGCCGAGATATTCGAAAACGACCGTGCTCTGATAACGGCTGGGAGTGAAATAGAGAATCAGGCTTCCCGAGAGGAAAAGGATCAGCGGCACGGCCCACAACCCGAAGTTGACCGTCCATTTCCAACGCGCGTAAACACGCGATGGCAGAAACCTCCCGGCGATTCGTTTCTTCTTTCCCATCCCTAGCCATTAGCGGAGACGGCCCTCGCAAGTCAACGTTGGAAATCAGGCTCTCCCGGCGTTGACGCGGTCCTCCGGGGCCATGAAACTCGCGGCGATGAGCGAGATGATCCTGGGAATTGATTTGGGCACAACGAACTCCGCCGTGGGCGTGGTGGACTCGGGGTTCCCGATCCTGCTGGCGAATGAGGACGGCCGCCGGATCACGCCGAGCGCGGTGTGGATCGCCAGCGATGGCTCGGTGGAAATCGGCGCGAAGGCGCTGCGACGGAGGTCGCTGGAGCCGGATCGCGTCGTCACCAGCATCAAGCGGCTGATGGGCCGGCGGACGAGCGAGGTGGAGGAGAATTTCCCGGTGGCCGTGGAAGCAGGAGCCGACGGGCTGCCGCGCGTGCTCGGAAAAACTCCGGAGGAAATCAGCGCGGAAATCCTGAAGGAAATGAGGCGCATCGCGGAATGGCGCATGGGAGCGGAGATCCGCAAAGCAGTCATCACCGTCCCCGCGTATTTCCACGACGCCCAACGCGCCGCCACGAAGCGCGCAGGAGAACTCGCCGGACTCGAAGTCGTTCGAATCATCAACGAGCCCACCGCGGCGTCACTCGCTTATGGCTTGGACAAGCTCGGCGACAAGGCGCGCGTCGCGGTGTATGATCTCGGCGGAGGAACCTTCGATCTCTCCATTCTGGAAATGCAGGACGGTGTTTTCCAAGTGCTCGCGACCCACGGCGACACTCGCCTCGGTGGCGATGATCTCGACGCACTGATCCTCGGTCTGGTGATGGACCGGGCGGGCATCGAGGAAATCGACAGCGCCGCCCGCGTGCGGCTGACCGCCGAGGCGGAGCGGGTGAAGCTGGCTCTATCGGATAGCAGTGAGGCGGTGTTCCGCGTGCCGTTCTACGATGGCAGCCGTAGTTTGGAAGAGACGATCACTCGCGAGCAGCTGGAGAAACTGGCGGCTCCGTGGATCGCCAGAACGCTGCGGCTCTGCCGTCAGGCGATGGCCGATGCCGTTCTGAAACCGGAAGATCTGAACGCCGTGGTCGTCGTGGGCGGCAGCACCCGCATGCCCGCCGTCCGCAAGGCGGTGGCGGAGCTTTTCGGCCGCGAGCCGGATATTTCGCAGCACCCGGACGAGGCGATCGCTCTCGGGGCGACGATCCAGGGCGGCGTGCTGAGCGGCGCGCTGCGGCAGATGATCCTGCTGGATGTGACACCACTGAGCCTGGGCATCGAGACCTTCGGCGGACTGATGAACGTGCTGATTCCCCGCAACACGACCATTCCTTGCAAAGCGGGTGAAATGTTCACAAACGCCGCCGATGGCCAGGCGGCGATGCGCGTGCGGGTGCTCCAAGGCGAGCGGGAAATGGCCAAGGACAACTGGGAGCTCGGCAATTTCGACGTGCCGTTTTCGCCATCGCCGAAGGGCCAGGCGCGGGTCGGCGTGCAGTTCCGGATTGATGAGAACGGCATCCTGGAAGCCCTCGCCCGCGACGTTTCCACGGGAATCGACACCGTGATCCGGATCGAAAGCGCGGCCGTGAATGTGGACGACGCGGCGGTGGAAGCGATGGTCAGCGAGTCGGTCGAGCATGCGTTCGAGGACATGGCGGAGCGGATTTTCACCGAAGCGAGAATGAAGGCGGAGGAACTGCTGCCGGCCGTGGAAGCGGTGCTGGGCCAGGGTCTCGCACTGGAGGAGGAGCGCGGGGAAATCGAATCCGCTGCGGCCGCCGTGCGCGCGGCACTCGCCGGGGGGGCGGCGAATCCCCTGAAGTCCGCCGTGCAGCGGCTGGATGTCGCGACGGAAGCGCTCGCCGCCCGCCTCGTCGAGCAGGCGATGGATGCCGCGCTCGACCGCCAGCTCGCCGGAGAATGAGTCAAACCCGCTTGCATGCCGGAGTTTTCCCCAGCATTCTGCGACGCTTTCCTTCCGCCTGATGAATTCCAGCTTGTCCGATCCCAACAACCACGTCCCCGAGGTCACTCCGGACGACGGCTGGGACGATGCTGAAGGATCCACCGGGCAAAACGCCGCCACCCAGAGCGCCCTTCCGCCGCGGCGCACCGTGGCGGACCGTGCGTCCGAAGCTTCGAAAGACGCCAGGGAGAACGGGAATAACGGTCTCAGGATCGAACCCAATGTCTTCCGCTCCGAAACCTCCGACTCCACCGTCCGTCTGGAAGTCCAGGAACTCGGCAGCAGCGTGGTCCGCTTGGAACAAACCGCCCCGGCCCCGCCCAAGATCGAACGCCTGGTGAAATTCCACGAGCGGCCGACAAAAGAGAAGGACGAAGGACCCTCAAAAGGTGAGAATGAATCGTGGGGAACCCACCGCCGTCATTCCCCCCGCTGGATCATCGGCGCGGGGGTCGGCGTCGTGGCGATTGTCATTCTGGTGATGCTGCTGCTGCCCTTCATCAACGCTCCGAACGCGGCTCGCTCGAATACGGAGAGCGCCAGCGTCACCATCGAGGAAAACATCGAAGGGATGGAAGCCCTGAACCTGCTGCTCGCCCGGCAGCCGGAGGCGATGCAGATTTACCGCACGTTCGCCACCGCGACGTCCGCCGATGACGTCCTGCCCCTCATGCGGGATGCCAAGACTCTGGGGAAAACCCTGCGGGAGCACTGGCGTCCTCTCGGAGTTTCCAAGCAATGGACGCCCGCCGAAGATTCCAGCTGGACCGTCGCCGAAATTTCCGGCCACCCCTGCGGAGTCCTGGAGGGCACGCTCCCGGACCACACGGGTTTCACCGCCTGTTTCACCAACGACGGCAACCGCCTGCTGCTGGATTGGAAGGCCACGTCGGCCTTCGGAACCGCCACCTTCGCGCAATTGGAACAAGGCGGGGGTGACACCTCCGAAATCCGCGGGGAGATTTCCACTTCGGAATTCTACAGCGCCACCTGGCCCGAGGCGGACTATCAGAGCTACCGCCTGATCGCCCCCGACGGAGAGACGGCGGTGTGGTGCTACGCCCGCCGCCAGGACCAGACCGACCGCCTGATCGTCCCGCTTTTCAATCAAGGTGAAATCGTCCAGGAAGCCCAGACATCCCGGCGGGTCACCCTCCGTCTGGAGCGCGGCCCCGAGGGAGCACTGCCGAACCAGTGGCTCATCGGGGAAGTGCTTCACATCGACTGGATCGCCCCTTAAAACCATCCGACCGTGAGCGAATCGAACATTACCTGGTTTCACTGCGGCCGCTGCGGCTCGCTGTTCCTGTCTCCCGCCGGAGAGACCGACGAGCGCACCTGCACCGAATGCGGCCGCAAGCCGTCGCTCGGGCTCGAAGCCCCGGCGGCGGAATCCGAAACTTCCAGCACTCCCCTCCCCGCTCACGAGAAAACCGCGCATCATGGCGAAAGGGAGAGGCATTCATCCCGCCGGCGCGGGACCGATTATTTCATCGCCAAGCTGGTGGTCGGCTGGCTGGTCTTCCTGCTGGCCATCATCTTCGGCGCCCGCTGGCTCTGGAAAAGCGACAACGAAAGCAATCAACCCGCGGTGACCCAGGCCCCCGCCGCCAACGATGCGTCGCAGGAGGATGTCTCGCTGCTGGTCGAAGCCTCCCCGCAGTGCAACCAGGTGTTTTCCGCCTTTCTCGCCGCCGGCACTCCGGAGGAGCGCAACCAGTTCGTCCTCAGCCCCATCACCACGGCCGCCCGCATGGCCCGCTTCTACGGTCTGAATCCGATGGTCAATGTCGACCCGCGGACCATGACGTCCACCGGCAGTTCGGTGCTTCACCTGCCGTCGCGGCGGGCCATCGAGACCCACTGGAAAACCGCCGATGACCGGCAGCTGGATGCCGTCTTCATCGAGGAAAACGGCGAGTGGCGGCTCGATTGGGATCACTTCGCCCGATACAGCGACTATCCGTGGGCGTTGTTTCTGGCAGGCAGCGGCGAGGATCACGGCGAGTTCCGCCTGCTCGCGCGCGAACGCCTTGCCGACCAACGCAAGAACTCCGAATCCATCAGCATCGTGCTCTACTCGCCCCGCGCCGGCCTGGCGAACGAGGCGGGCTTCCAATCGCCGGAATTCCTCATCCGGCGCGACACCAAAAACGGCCGCCTGCTGGACGCCGCGTTCCAGCTGGAGCGCGAGGGCAAAAACGCCTTCGGCATGCAACTCCCCGGCATCAATCCCCCGGGCCTGATCCGCGTCCGCGTCAAGGTCCGGCGTGTCGAACAGAACCAGGTGCGAAAATTCGAACTCGAAGACATCGCCGCCTGCCACTGGTATTCCGAGGACGCCCCCGGTGTGGAGATTCCGGAACCGCCTCCGCAGGAAAAATAACCACCGGGAGCGCGGAATTCATTCCGCGCGAAACACCCGGCTCATCATCGGCAACGGGTCGGTGCCCGGAAACCAATGCCGGAACGCCAGCGCGCCTTGGTTGACCAACATCGAAAGGCCGTTGGCGGTGCGGCAGCCCTCATGCATCGCAAAAGCAAGCAAGGGCGTCACCGGCGGCTGATAGATCGTGTCGTAAACAAGGTGGCCCGCTTTCAAGCAATCCGCCGGCAGGATGGACGGGTCGCCCGGTTTCAGGCCGACCGAAGAAGTGTTCACAATGAGATCGCTTCCCAAGCAATACTCGAAGAGCAGACTGTCCTCAAACGTGAGCGTGGTGATCTCCGTGTCCGGAAACAACGCCTCCAGTCGATCCGCCAGCGGCTTCAGTTTTTCCGCCGTGCGGTTGATGAGGAACAGCGCCGGGACACCGTCCAGACAGGCCTGGGTCGCGATCGCCTGGCCCGCACCACCGCCGGCACCGGCGATGGCAATCCTAAGTGTTTCGAATTTCACGCCGAATTCCTCTTCCACCGCCCGGGCGAAGCCGGGTCCGTCGGTGTTGAAACCACGCGCCGCGTCCGCATCGAAGCGGATCGTGTTCACCGCGCCGAGAGCCGCGGCATCCGGATGCACCTCGCAGTGTTCCATCGCCTCCAGCTTGTGCGGCACGGTCACGTTGCAGCCGATGAATCCCAGCTCCCTCATCCGCCTGAAGCACTCGCCGACCTGTCCCGGCTCGATGTCGATCCGGATGTAACGGACGTCGATGCCTAACGCGTCGAGCGCAGCCTGATGCATCTTCGGCGAGGCGGAATGAGAGATGGGATGGCCGATCACCGCCAGCCGCGCTGGCTTGTCAGCGCCATCGTCCAACAGTTCGCGCGAGGCGAAATCATCCAGCGTGTAAACTTGTTTCATGAATTCTTCAATTGGAGCGCGGAAATCATTGCGCGCGAATGGTGGCGGGCGGAATGAATTCCGCGCTCCAGTTACAGCATGCCGGAAAAATCCCGCACGCGTTTCACACAGCGGTCCTTCCCCAACAGATTCAGCACGTCGCCCAGATCCGGCCCGTGGGCTCGGCCTGATAGAGCAACCCGCAACGGAAACATCAGCTGCCCCGGCTTCGCCCCCGCCGCCGTCGCGGTTTCTGCGAGAGCCGCCTTCGCAGCATCCGCCGACCAGTCCGGGATCGCTTCGAACGCGCCTGCCAGAGATGCCAACAAGCCGCCCGCAGCCGCATTGCCACGCACCTTCGTGACGGCTTCGTCGTCATGGGAAAAATCATCCTTCAGCAGGAAATCCACCGCCGCCGGGACGCCACCTAACAAACGCACCTTCTCCTTCACCGCGGCGATCACCGCGACGAAGTTTTCCGGGACCGGCAGGCCATGCGCCTCGACGAACGGCCTGGCCGCCGCGGCGAAGTCCTCCACGCTCACCCCGGTCAGGTGCTGTTGGTTCACCCACTTGCATTTCTCGATGTCGAAGCGCGCCGGAGCGCGGTTGACGTTCTCCAGCGTGAAGATTTCCGCCAGTTCGGACAAGGTGAAGATTTCCTGTTCGGTCTTCGGATTCCACCCTAACAAGGCGATGAAATTCACCACCGCGCTCGATTGGAACCCCTGGCGCGGGTAGTCGCCCACCGCCGCGCCTTCATCGCGTTTCGACATCTTCGAGCCGTCCGGATTCAGGATCAGCGGGATGTGCGCGTATTGCGGAGCCTTGCCGCCGAACGCCTCGATGAGCTGGAGATGCTTCGGCGTGTTCATCAGATGGTCCTCGCCGCGGATGACGTGGGTGATCCCCATTTCCAAGTCATCCACCACGTTGACGAAGTGGAAAACATAGGAGCCGTCCGAGCGTTTCACGACCATGTCCGGCGTGTTCGACTCGTCGCGGTAGTCGATGGTCACCTCGCCGCAGACGAGGTCGTTCATCGTGATCGGCTTGCGGTCGAAACGGAAACGCCATGCGCCGCCGTCCTCGTAAACGCGGTCCGCCGCCACCAGTTTCGCGAACCAGGCGTCGTAGATGTCCCGGCGCTCGCTCTGATAGTAGGGGCCGAAATCCCCGCCCTTTTGCGGGCCTTCATCCCAGTCCAGGCCCAGCCAGTTCATGCCGTCGAAAATCGCCTGGCGCGCGGCTTCCGTGTTGCGCGCCTCGTCGGTGTCCTCCACGCGCAGCACGAAAACTCCGCCGTGCTTGCGGGCGAACAGCCAGTTGAACAAAGCGGTGCGCGCCCCGCCGACGTGGAGATAGCCGGTGGGCGAAGGAGCGAATCGGGTGCGAACGGTCATGCGCGAGGTGTAGGCGGCGATTCCGCCCGCGTCCAGTCCCGGCAAGCATCAGTTTGGCACGGAAAACTTCTCGATGAAGCGCCCGCTGCTCATCGGAGTGAGCTTGATTTCCAAGGCCTTCTCCATCTCCGGAATGCCGCCCGTGCCGATCCGCTCGGTCGAAAAGGTTTCCGCAATGACATACTTGGTTTTCAGCGTGCCGTCTTCCAACGACCAGATTTCCGGATGAAAGCCATGGATTTTCATTTCGCGGGCTTTCGCCACCATCGCCACCGCGGCCTGCGTCGCCTCCTCACGGGTGTCGAATTTGCCGGCGGTCAGATAGACCGGCTGGGCGGCCGCCTGATCGCGCTGGTGCTTGGTGATTTCCGGCGGCACACAGACGATGCGGGACTCGGGGCAGGAGTCGCCGCCGATCGACAGCGTGAGGTAGAGGCAGTTGGAATCTTCCGAAACTTCGTTCAGACTCCAGGATTCCTCCGCATGGCGGCCGCCGAAGATTTTCTTTTGGACGGATGCTCCGTCGATCAGCGGAAGCTTGAGGTTGAAACGAATCCCGGCGACCGGGTGGATTTCCAACGTGGACAACTGATCCGGCGTCCACGATCGCACCGTCTGGCCCGAATAGCGTTGGAGAACGGATGCGAGAGCCAGCGACGAGTCCTGGCTGTTGATTTTTTCGGCCACCGGCGGCGGGGTGTTCGGATCCGAGTGATTGACATCCGCGGTGTGGGTCACATCGAGGAGAAGGGTGGATTTCACCTTTTCACGTCCATCCTGAGTTTTGGGAATTTCGTCCAGCCAGGTGGTGGCTCGGGCGCTGTAGTAGCTGCCAAGATTATCAGTCTCGGTGCGGAGGATCGCGAAAGCCGTGGAGTTCGATCCGAGGAGGCGCTCGGTGACGCTAACCCCAGAGTCGGGCGTCGCGGCAAGCGGGTGGATCAGGCTGCAGAGGGCGGTCAGGACAAGGCTGGTGGTTTTCATAGTGACCGCACTCCGGCGGCGGAAGATTGATACAGATTTCCCATCGAAATCCTAACGAAAAGTTACCGCCTCGCGACATACACCGTGCTCGCCGATTCCTTGTCCAACAGCGGATTCGGAAATTTCACCACATGCGCTTCGGAGCTTGCGAAAACCTCCTTGAGATGGCTGAGGAAATCCTCATCCGGCGCATCGTCCGACCACAGCGCGAACACTCCGCCGGGATGCAGCTGCGCGGCGAGCCGGCGCAGGCCGTCCGCGCTGTAGAACACCGCGTTCCGCTCGTGCAGCAGATTCTGCGGCGAGTGATCGATGTCGAGCAGCACCGCATGGAATTTCCGGCCGGCTTGATCGGGGTCGAATCCCGTTTCCGGCGCGGCGGCGAGCGCGAAGAAATCCCCGAGCACCAGGCGGCAGCGCGCATCATTGGTGAGCGTCCCGCCCAGCGGCACCATTCCCTTCTCATGCCATTCGATCACCGGCGCCATCACGTCCACCACCAGCAGCTCCGTCACCCGCGGATCTTTCAGCGCCGCGACCGCCGTGTAGCCCAGGCCCAGCCCGCCGACGACCACATCCAGCGAGTCCCCCTCCACCGCCGCCAGGCCCAGATCGGCCAATGCCTCCTCCACGTCGTGGAACAGGCTGGACATGAGATACCCGTTTCCCAACAGGACTTCGTAGACGATCAGATCGTCCAGCATCGCCATCCGCCGGCGGCGCAGGATCAGGTCGCCCAGAGGCGTCGGGCGGAAATCCAGTTCTTCAAACAGCGGCTTCATCCGCGAGGATAGGCCGGCCTGCCGGCAACGACGAACTTATTGTCGGAGGATCGGCAAATCGGGCCGGAGACCATTCAAGCAGCAACCCGAAGAAGGATGCTAGCGCCGCTTCGGCTCCCCGTCCGGTTGGGGGCGTTTTGTCGAAAGGATGAGCCGCAGATTTTTCCCTCCGATCGTTTGATCAACCACAATCGTCGTGGCCGGCACCGAGCCCGATTCACCATCCAGGGTGGTGTATTCGAAAGTGACATCCTTGCAACTCGTCACGCCGGAAGCAGCACGGTCGCGCACATGGCGCGTGTTGACCCTGTTGGTCCTTTCTCCTCCAACAGACTCGATCGATCCCGAACTGATGAAAAACGAGGAGGTATTGGTATTCACCGACGCCTCCACCGCATCAGGGCACTCAGCCTCCAACTTATTTTGGAATGCTTCGTCATCCGTGGTGGCTTGGTATGGATCGAGATCGGGGAAGCCCTTGGTTGTCACAAGAACTGCCGCGTAATCCGCCAATATCCTGAGTCCGGCACTCTCCTCCTCCGAGATGGTCGAGAGCCCCGCCCGCTCCTGCGGTGTTTCGCGGCCCTTGCAGCCTGAAATGACGACTGCCACGCAGGCAAGGAGACCCAGGTGATCTGCCTTCATGAAAAACTTCAACCGCTGTCTGAGCGCTGCTACGGGAACGTTGGAACGGAACATGGATTGAGATTGAAATGCTTGTCGACCATCAGGAACCACGGTTCTTCCGCCTTCTTGGATCAGAGCGACCGGGCCGGATCGACCATCCGGCAAGGTGATCGAGGCCGAGAAATGATGACCGACAAAAGTTCGGTTTCACGATCAAAAACTTTCGCTGCCGCTCATGCTCCTCGCAGGTCTTGAATTCGTTTCGGATCACCGTGACTCCCACGCAATGCCTTTTTCACAACTCCCGGCATGGCGGGAGGTTGGCGCGATAGGGACATTTTTTGGCGCAAACGGGGAACCTGATTTCATGGCGGAGGGCGCTTACCTCGGTTTGCATGCACGCTAGTGCAATCACCGTTCCGCGCGACGTTGCTTTCACCTGATCCATCACCCATGAAAAAATCCCCCGCCCTTTTGGTCGCCGCGTTGCTCGGCATCGCCATGACCACGCTCTGGCTTTCCCAGGAAAAAGGCAGCCCCGCCACCGCCTCCGTTCCTGCCAGACCGGCGGCACAGCAGGAAGAGGGATCCGTCCCTGCGGCCACTCCACCGGAATCCACCACCCCGGCGGATGATGCGCTTTTCTCAGCCATCGGGGGTCTGGTCCAAGGCGCAACCATTTCACTGCCCCTGCCGGACGGTGCGCGGATCGAGGGCGTGCTGAACTATGTGAAAACCCACCCGAACGCGGCGACCTCCGCGGGGGGGACGCTCGCCGATGGCAGCGGGATTTTTGAAATCGCGCGTGAACCGGGCCGCTACCGGGGGTTCGTGCTGCCGAAGGATGGCAAGATCGCGTACGTCTACTCGGGCTCGACGGAGGAAGGTCTGAAAGTGGCGCGCCGGCCGAGGGGCGAGGTGGTGTGCGAACCGGACCCGAATTTCAAACCGCTCGCGAATGCCGGGCAGCCGGATCCGCAGAAGGCGGCGATCTACAATGGCGGCCGCTCGGTGGGCATCCTCTACGAGCAGATCCCCATCCTGCACAGCCTGCCCCGCGCCGCGGCGGCCATCTATCTGGATTTCGACGGCGAGGTGATCGAGGGCCAGAGCTGGGAAGGCGGCAGGCGGATCATCGCCTCGGCGTATAACATCTCCGCCTCCGAGGTGACCGACATGTGGCGGCGGGTGGCGGAGGATTTCGCGCCGTATGAAGTGAACGTGACGACCGATCTCCAGGCCTATCTGCGGGCGCCTCAGGGGCGGCGGATGCGCTGCATCGTCACGCCTAGCAATTTCGCGCCGGGAGCGGGGGGCATCGCCTTCAGCGGGACGTTTTTGGAATCCGGCGACACGTGCTGCTGGGTCTTCATGACGGGCAAGGCGGGGTCGGACGCGATTTCCCATGAGATCGGCCACACTCTGGGACTGCATCACGACGGCCGGGGCGCGGACGGGTATTTCGGCGGCCACGGCAGCGGCGCGGCGAGCTGGGGACCCATCATGGGCGCTCCGTATGGTGCGACGGTCGCGCAGTGGAGCAAGGGCGAGTATCCGGACGCGAACCAAGGGCAGGACGATTTGTTAGTCATGGGATCCTACGTGCCGCGGCGGGGGGATGACCACGCCCCCACCGCCGCCGGGGCGACACCGCTCACGCTCGGCGCGGCAGGCGCCGTGTCCAACAGCGGGGTGATCGAAAGCCCGGACGACGTGGACGCCTTCACCTTCACCACGAATGGCGGCACCGTGACCCTGCAGTTCAACGGCGCGGCAAACAGCCCGAACCTCGACATCCAGGCCAGACTCTACAACGCGGCCGGCACGCTCATCACCACCGCCAGCCCGGCGAACCAGCTCAGCGCGTCCCTGTCCCAGTCGCTCGCGGCGGGCACCTACACCGTGACCGTGGATGGCACCGGCAACGCGACCTGGGAGACGAACGGCTACGGCGACTACGGCTCGCTCGGCGCCTACACCATCGGCGGCACGGTCGCCACTCCGCAGTGGGCGTTCCGCGTCCCGGCCAACGCGCTGGCAGGCGCGGCGCTCGGCACCGTCGCCCCCGGGACAGGATCCGCGTATTCCCTTACCGCGGGAAATACCGGCAACGCGTTTTCCATCAACTCCGCCACGGGCCTTATCAGCGTGGCCACACCCGGAGCACTCGCGGCCAACGGCAGCTTCGCCCTAACCGTGGCCTACACCGCCGGCGGCTCGCCCGCCACCACGGCGGTCCCGGTGACCGTCGCCGCGCTGCGCGGTCTCAAGCAGCAGATCTGGACCGGCCTCGGCGGCAACGGGCTCGGACCGATGACCTCGCTGGGAACCTATCCTAACAATCCGAACCAGACCCGTTATTCCTCCATTTTCCAAACCACCCTCGACCTCGACAACTACGGCCAGAAACTCAGTGGCTACCTGCTGCCGACGGAAACGGGAAACCACGTCTTCTGGTCCAGCTCGGACGACTACAGCGAGGTCTGGCTCTCCACCGATGCCAATCCGGCGAACAAGGTGAGGATCATTTCCCTATCCGCGGTGACCTCTCCGGGCGGCTTCGCGGACAATCCCAACCAACAGTCCGCCGCGATCCCGCTGGTGGCCGGGCAGCGCTATTACATGGAAGTGCTGCACCGCGACCAGACCGGCGCCGACCACATGGCCATCGCCTGGCAGACACCGGCTCTGGCACGCCACTACATTCCCAACGCCAATCTTGAATACCCCGGCACCTGGGTGAACCGCGCGCCGTGGATCGCCAACATGACCTACCGGGTGCGCGAGGACACCAGCGCGGGCACCGCCATCAGCCCCCTCGTCGCGGGCGATCATGAGCCGGGATCGGTCCTCTCCGGCTTCACCCTCACCGCGGGAAACACCGGCAACGCCTTCTCGCTGAACGCCACCACCGGCGTGCTCTCGGTGAATGCCGCACTCAGCTTCGCCACGCTGCCGGCTTACCTGCTCACCATCCAGGCCACCGACAGCAACGGCCAGGCCACCTCCTCACAGATCGCCGTGGAGGTCGTGCCGCTCGCCGTCAGACGCCAGCTCTGGACCGGCGTGGGCGGCACCACCATCCCCACCCTCACCTCGCTCGCCACCTATCCGAACAACCCGAACTCGACCACCTATCAGTCGTTTTTCGAAACCCCGGTCGACAGCGCCGACAACTACGGCCAGAAACTCAGCGGCTACCTCCGCGCGCCGGACACCGGCAGCTACACCTTCTGGATCGCGGCGGACGACGCCTGCGAACTCTGGCTCTCCACCGACTCCAATCCACTCAACAAGGTGAGGATCGCCCACTCCGCGACTTTCACCAACTCCCGGGAATGGGGCAAGTTCGGCACCCAGAGATCCGCCGCCGTCACGCTCCAGGGCGGCCGGTTCTACTACATCGAGGCCCTGCACAAGGAAGCCAACGGCGGCGACAACCTGGCCGTTTCCTGGTCCGGCCCCGAATTCGGACAAATCATGCTCGGCGCGCCGAACGTCACCCAGCTGTTCTACAACCACGGAGCTCCCGTCCTCAATGACAGGTCCGTCACCGTCTTCAACCGCGACGACGTCGTCACCACCCTCGAAGCCAAGGACTGGTCCGACCCCGGCACCACCGTCACCTACGCCATCACCGCGGGAAATGCCGACGGAGCCTTCACCATCGACCCGCTGACCGGCGTCATCCGCCGCAATGCCACCCAGCTTCCCGTCGGCACGCGCGTCCTCACCGTCACCGCCACCGACAACGGGACCACCCCTCTATCAGACACCGGGCTCGTCACCGTGCAGGTCCTCAAGGCCGGCATGAAACGCGAGGTCTGGACCGGCCTTTCCGGCAGCAACGTCCTCACCGATCTCACCGGCTCCCTCTACTATCCGCACACTCCCGGCCAGACAGGATTCACCCAGAATTTCCAAGCGCCCTCCGGCTTCGGCGAAAACTACGGCCAGCGCCTCAGCGGCCACCTCATCCCGCCCACCACCGGCAACTACACCTTCTGGATCGCCTCCGACGACGGCGGCGAACTGTGGATCTCCAGCAACGCCAATCCGGCTAACAAAAGAAAGGTCGCCTCCGTCACCGGCTCCGTGAATCCCGTGCAATGGAACGCCCAGACGAGCCAGCAATCCGTCGTCATCCCCCTCACCGCCGGGCAGTCCTACTACATCGAAGCCCTCCAGAAGGAAGGAAACGGCGGAGATCACCTCGCCGCCGCATGGCAGGGACCCGGCATCTCCCAGGCCGTCATCCCCGGTGCCTTTCTGGAATATCCCGACACCTTCCGCCCCGCCCTCAGGCGCGAGGTCTGGTATGGCAACGGCACCACCACGCCGCCCGCCCGCCCCGCCGACTTCGAGGGCACGCTCTTCTCCTTCAGAAGTCCCAACGACATCGCGGATGGATTCAGCGAGCGCATCACCGGCTACATCATCCCGCCCGCCACCGGCACCTACACCTTCTGGCTCTCTTCGGATGACGACGGCCAGCTCCTTCTATCCACCGATGAGAATCCCGCCAATCTCTCGCAGATCGCCTCCGTCACCGGCTTCACCGCGCCCGAGGCATGGGACGTCTCCCCTTCCCAGCAATCCGCCGCCCGCACCCTCGTCGCCGGCCGCCGCTATTACGTCGAGGTCCGCCACCGGGACGGAAGCTTCGGCGACCATGCCGAAGTCGCCTGGCAGGGTCCCGGCATCACCCGCAGGATCATCGCCAACGACCACCTCGAGCACCCCTCCGCCCCTACCGACCGCACCCTCCTCAAGCGCGAGCTCTGGACCGGCATCGCCGGCGGAAATGTGAGCGACCTCACCGCCGCCGCCACCTATCCGGCATCACCCGCCACCACCGGCACCCTCGCCGCCGGTGCCGGACTGGCCGCCCCGGCGAACGCCGCCGACACCTTCGGCGAGCGCATCAGCGGCTACCTCGTCGCTCCGGAAGACGGCCGCTTCACCTTCTGGATCGCCTCGGACGAGAGCAGCGAGCTGTGGCTATCCACCGACGAACATCCCACCAACCGCATCCGCATCGCCACCGTCAGCGGCTCCGTCGCCGAGCAGGCGTGGGACACCCAGGCTTCGCAAAAATCCGTCCCCATCGCCCTCCTCACCGGCCGGCGCTACTACCTGGAGATCCTCCACAAAGACGGCACCGGAGCCGACCACGCCTCCGTCGCCTGGCAGGGTCCCTCCTTCACCCGCCGCCTCATCGCCGGCGGCCACTTGGAAAACCCCTGGGTCATCCCCGGCAAGCCCACCCTCAAGCGCGAGCTCTGGGCCAGCATCTCCGGCAGCACTGTGGCCAATCTCACCGCCAACACCGCCTACATCAACGCCCGCCCCACCGCCCGCGGCGTCCTCACCACCTTCGAGTCCCCCGCCGACCACGGCGACAATTTCGGCCAGCGACTCACCGCCGACCTCGTCCCCCCGGAAACCGGAAATTATAAATTCTGGATCGCCTCCGATGCGAACAGCGAACTCTGGCTCTCCACCGACTCCACCCCTGCCAGCCGCATCAAGATCGCCCAGACCACCGCCGTCACCGCCCCCCGCGAGTGGACCAAATACGCCTCCCAGGAGTCCGGCACCCTCCTCCTCACCGCCGGCCAGCGCTACCACATCGAAGTCCTCCACAAGGAAAGCACCGGCGCCGACCACCTCGCCGTCGCCTGGCAGGGACCCTCCTTCCCCCGTCAGATCATCGACGGCCGCTTCCTCGAATACCCCGGCACCCTCCCCGCCCCCGCCGCCCTCAAGCGCGAGGTCTGGACCGGCATCGGCGGGAACGACGTCACCAACCTCACCGGCACCGCCACCTATCCCGCCACGCCTAACCAGACCCTCGCCCTCGACACCTTCGAGACCCCCGTCAACTCCTCCGACAACTACGGCGACAAGATCAGCGGCTACCTCATCGCCCCGTTCACCGGCTCCTATCAATTCTGGATCGCCTCCGACGACGGCGGCGAGCTCTGGCTCTCCCCCACCGACGTCCAGTCCGGAAAAACCAGGATCGCCTACACCACCGTCGCCACCGGCAGCAAGAACTGGACGAACAACGCCAACCAAACCTCCGCCACCATCACCCTCACCGCCGGCCATCGTTGCTACATCGAGGCACTCCACAAGGAAGGCGGCGGAGACGACTACCTTCAGGTCGCCTGGCAAGGCCCCGGATTCACCCAGCAGATCATCCCCCGCCAGTTTCTCGAATACCCCGGCCTCCCCCCCGCCGACACCCAGCCCACCGCCATCGTCCCCGCCACCGGCATCGATGCCGGCTACACCTTCTGGCTCACCCACACCGGCCTCCAGGGAGCCAACCGCCTCCCCGAGGCAGACCCGGATGGCGACACCCTCTCCAACAGCCTCGAATTCATCCTCGGCGGACTCCCCTCCGGCCCCGGCGCGAATTCCACCGCCCTCCTCCCGCAACTCACCACCGACCCGGACTCCGCCATCTTCGAGTTCCGCCGCACCGACACCTCCCTCACCATCGCCCCCTTCGCCCAATACGCCACCACCCTCGGCACCTGGACCCGCGCCACCCACGGCGTCGACGGCGTCCAGATCACCACCGTGGACGACGGCTTCGCCCCCGGAGTCGACCGCGTCACCGTCCGCATCCCCAAGGCCGGCTCCCAGAAACTCTTCCTCCGCCTGAACGCGAACATGCGCTAGGCCGAGCCGGTCGCGCCGTTCCCCCCGAAACCTCCCCCTACCCTCTGCCGGTTCCCATTCCTCCCGCGCGCGGTGGCGAGCTTCCCGTGGAAAACCCACCCCTCCCCCGCTCGGGCGATTTCCCTCCCCCGGGAACCAAACCATTCCCCCAAGGAAGCGAACCATTCCCCTAGGGAACCGAACCATTCCCCTAGCGAACCGACCCATATCCCTCGGGAACCGGCCCATGCCCCCTGGGAACCAACCCATTCCCCCGGGAAGGCGCTCATATCCCCGGGGAAATACTTCTCTTCCCAAGGGAAGACCTGTCCGCACCCGGGAACCAAACCCCACCCTCGGGGAACCGAACCCACCCTCGCGGGGAGAAGGTCCCGCCCCCGGGGACCACGGTCTCTTCCTCTGCCAAAATCCACTCCACCCCGGGGAATATCCAATCTTCCCCTGGGGAAAAAATTCGGAAGCATCTGAAAATCAATATTCCCCATTTCCAACACTCCTGAACCGCCAATGACCCTTTGCCCGGGGTCCAATAATTAGCTCCACCGCTCGCCCAGCCCGGCTCCTCACGAGGTGGTCGGCCCGTTCTTCATTCGAAGGCATTGACGGAGCGGGGAGAATCCCGATTGACGGGGCAGGCGGAGTGTTCAAACTGACAGCATGATAGCGAGACTGCGGGGCAAGGTGATCGAGGCGTATCCGAACCGGCTGGTGGTGGATGTGCAGGGGGTGGGCTACGAGGTTTTCATCCCGCTTTCCACCTTCGACCGGCTTCACGCTGCGGAAGGACTGGTGGTGGACCTGCGGACGCACCTGCATTTCAGCCAGCTCGGGCAGAAGTTGTTCGGCTTCGCCAGCGAGGAGG
>JAZKCQ010000079.1:0-22059 GCA_040388015.1 Verrucomicrobiota bacterium
TTTGATGTTTCGAAGGTCGAATTGAACGTCGAGAAGGTCGAGTTCCATGGCGGGAGTCTGCGGATGAGTGGCGAAAGTGCAATAAAGACTTTGCGAAGTCGTGGGGTTAGACGACACGACTCCGCTTCCGGAATCAAGACGGTGGAGCAGCGGTCGGAGAGATTCCGTCATTCCTTGAGTCCGAGACGGTCGAGATTGGCTTTTTTCCAATCCGCGCCGAGCTCGGGCAGGGTTTTGCCGGTCCAGTCTTTCCAGAGATCTTCCGAATAACCTTCGTGGGTGGCGACGTTGAGCTTCCGCATCAGGTCCTTCTCGTGGTTCTTGATCACCCAGTCGAAGAAGTTCGCGGTGACCCGGTAGCTGTCGTCGTATTTGGCACGGCGGACGTTGCGCTCCGTGATTTCCGCACCTTTGCTTTGGGGTTCGTACAGGAACCAGCGGATGTAATCGGCCACGCCTTCCGTGACCCAGGTCGGCGGACGCTTGCGACGGTTTCCCTCGGCCTTCTGCTCCTTGGTGCCGCCGAATTGGACCACGTGGACGACTTCGTGGATTCCCGCGCCGATGGCCTCGCCGGATTTCTCGGCGCGCATGAAATTGATGTTGAAGACCACCGAGTTGCCGTTCGCGTAGGCCGGAACGCCGCGAAGGTGGCCGGGGAGATTGGTGGAATCCTTCAGGGTGAAGGTGATGTCATGCGATGGCGTGACGCCGTCGACCGGCAGCATGGCGATGATCTTCGGATACCACTCGTCGAGCACCGGAATCAGGTTTTTCCCGCACCATTCCTGCAGGTCCGGCGCTTCCGTGGCATCGAGAGTGTAGTGGAACTTCTTGTCCTTCGACGCGAAGACTTCCTTGATGACCTTGGGTTTCTCGATGCGCTCGGGTTTCGGTCCGTTGGCATCGGTGATGTCGATCTCGCTGAAAAACGTGTCGTTGAAGCGCGCTTCCTTGGGATTCTTCCGGATGTCGAAAAGAATGTAGCGATAACTCCCTAACGACTTGGCGGCGTCCGGTGCGATGGAGGCGGCGTGCTGGCCCGGTTCGTTCTCCGTGGTGTCCACGTTGGCGACCAGCTTCCAGCCGCTTTTCTCCGGGGCCGCATCGGCACCCGGCTCCGCGACGAAGTCCTTGCCCGAACCGTCGGAGCCGAAGACCTGATAGTTCTGGGAGGAACGCGAACCGCCGTGCCACGAATAGGAAGAAATGTTGGAAACATCGATCGCTTTCCCGAGGTCCACCAGGATGCGCCCGCCGCCGCCGGAGAAAAAGAAGTTTGAGGACGGCTCGTCGTCCTCGCGCGGGATTTTTCCGTCATGGAGCACGGAAAGCGGCGGGCTGTTGGGATCCGGTGTCCCGGCGATGACCTTGAAGGTCGCTCCCGTCGCCGCGTCGTTGGTCGCGGGCGGCAGGGTGGTTTTCGTTTCGAACGCGGTGTTTTCCGGCGAGTGGCCGATGCTGACCTTGGCGGGTGCGGCGTTCACGTGGGCGAGTCCTGAGGCCAGGGGCAGGATGATGGCGAGCGGGCGGAGTTTCATGGGAGTTCGAATGGTGGGTGCGCTGCTGCATGAAACGTGCCTGATCATGCTTGGCGAACGTCCGCAAACGGCACGGAGTTTCCGGTTTGTCTATGGGAAGGTCCGATCCTGCAAAATTGGCGGGATGTGGTGATTCAACCACCTTCCGGCGACAATGAATCGCGGAAATGGGGAATCGAAAATCGCAAACCGGGAACTATCCGCTAGGCGGTTGCAGCGTGTGAATTCAGGTATTGGCTCCGTTTCAATTTTTCACTGGACGATGGTGATGAATTCTTTGAAACGTTAAGGATGAAGCCGTTGATACTCTTTTTTCTCCTGATGATTCCAGCGTTCGGGAGATTGGGTGAAACCCTTGAACAGTGCCGGGTAAGATACGGTAAGGAAACCAAAGTGCTTCAGGAGAAGCCGGTGGTCAGGTTGTTTAGGAAGGATGGCTTCGATTTGAGCATCACTTTCGCGAAAGAAGTTGCTAGGCAGATTCTCGTGACGAGAACACCCGATGCGGCCGGGAGCCGGGGTAAGGATCTTGCCGAAGCGGAAGCCAAAGCCTTCCTCGAAGCCAATGGCAACGGATCCCCATGGGTGTCGGAATTTGGCGGGATGATGTATTCCACCAAGGATGGCCAGCGGTCTGCGACTAAAGACAAGGAATCGCTGTTGATGGCGTTTGATTCAGACCTTTAGCTCGTGCGCGATGCCCGTGTGATTTCCTGCATTTCACGCCAACAGATTGTAACCGGGAGGGCCGGGCCGCGGCCATCTCAGAGCGTGTGGCCCATGCGCGTGCGCTTGGTTTCCAGATACTTTTCGTTGTCCGGATTCGGCGTCTGGCGGATCGGGACCTGCTCGACGATCTCCAACCCGTAGCCTTCGAGGCCGATGACCTTCTTTGGGTTGTTAGTCAGCAGGCGCATCTGCCGCACGCCGAGATCGTAGAGGATCTGCGCACCCATGCCGTAGTCGCGGAGGTCGGAGCCGAAGCCGAGTTTCTCATTCGCCTCGATGGTGTCGTAGCCTTCTTCCTGAAGTTTGTAGGCGTGGATTTTCGCCGGCAGGCCGATGCCGCGGCCTTCCTGGCGCAGATAGAGCAGCACGCCGCCTTCGATGGAAATACGCTCGAGCGCGGCGGCGAGCTGGCCGCCGCAGTCGCAGCGGCGGGACTGGAAGACGTCGCCGGTGAGGCACTCGGAGTGGACCCGGACGAGGGTGGGCTTGTGAGGATCGATGTCGCCCTTGGTCAGGGCAAGGTGATGGCTGGCATCGGTCTTGATTCGATAGAGATGGCAGTTGAACTGGCCGAAGTCGGTGGGCAGCAGGATGGTTTCCTCGCGGTGCACCAGCTTTTCCGAACGTCGGCGATACTCGATGAGCTGGGCGATGGTGCACGCCTTGAGCGCGTGGCGTTTCTGATATTCCCCGAGCTGACCGACGCGGGCCATCGTGCCGTCGTCGTTCATGATTTCGCAAATCACCGCGGCTTTCGGCAATCCGGCGAGGCTGGTCAGGTCGAGGGCCGCCTCGGTATGACCGGTCCGGCGGAGCACTCCGTCTGGCACGGCTTGCAGTGGGAAAACGTGGCCCGGTTGGACGAAATCATCCGCTTTCGCCTTTGGATCGGTGAGCAGACGGATCGTCAGCGCCCGGTCGGCGGCGGAAATGCCGGTGGTGATTCCTTCCGCGGCATCGACGCTCACGGTGAACGCCGTCTTGTGCCCCTCGCGGTTGCGGCGGGTCATCTGCGGCAGT
The DNA here is from genome assembly GCA_040388015.1 of Verrucomicrobiota bacterium. Taxonomy (GTDB): domain Bacteria; phylum Verrucomicrobiota; class Verrucomicrobiia; order Verrucomicrobiales; family Akkermansiaceae; genus Luteolibacter. The sequence goes on from JAZKCQ010000079.1 coordinate 3,291, forward strand.
TCGAGTTCCTCGGCGCGTTCGGCGGTGAGCGGAGCACAGATCAGCCCGCGGGCATGGACGGCCATGAAATTGACCATTTCCGGCGTGCAGAGCGAGGCGGCGCCGACGAGGTCGGCTTCGTTTTCCCGCGACGGATCATCGGCGACGATGACCAGGCGACCGGCGGCGATTTCCTCGATGATTTCCGGAATGAGGCTGAAAACAAGTGGCGAGTCTGACATGATGGAATGGGAAAGATAACAGGCGTGGCTCAGTTGAGCGAAGGATCGTCCGGAGCCTCGGCCAGGATGCGGTGGAGCGGGGAAAGATGGCGCATCAGTTCGGTCCACAGCGTGATGTCGTGCTCATGGCCGAGCAAATCCGGCTGCGGCCTCGCGGCGAACCACGAGCTGCGGCGGAGTTCGTTTTCCAACTGCCCGGCCGTCCAGCCCGAGTAACCGACGAATGCCCGCACGATCCGGCCCGGCCGGTGCGCGTGCTCGACGGCGTCTTCGGCGGAAATCCGGATCGCCCAGCGCAGGCCCAGCTTTTTGCTCCACCAGAACGAGGAAAACGTGAGCTGGTCGCGCGCCACCGGGCCCCCGGCGTGGACGGCCAGTTGCCGCAGCGGGGCGAAATCGTCGCCCGAAAGGTAATCGCCGACCGTTTTTCCCGTCGGGTGATTCAGGATCAGCCCATAGGCGCCTTCATCGGACTTGTGCTCCGCCAGCAGGATCACCGAGCGGTTGAAAGTGCCGTCGCGCAACGACGGATCCGCCAGAAGCAGTTGCCCTTGGAGCTGGATCGGGAAGTCGGGATTGGACGGATCATCGGCCACGGCGAAATCCTACTGCCAGCTCCGGCGTTCGCCAACCGCCGATTGCGGAAGATTTCCAAGGAGGGTCGATCTCCGAATCGACCAAGCCCATGAGCTGTAAATGATTGGAGGCAAACCGCGCTCCATTTTCCTCCCATGGTCGTGAGCGATTCGGAGATCGCTCCTCCTTGGTGCTTTCATCCTCCGAAATTCACTCGCGGCTTGGTCCCGCAACTGCATGATTCCGGGGTGATCCGGAGTTTTCTGCTAGTTTTCCTCGCCCTCGGCATCGCCCGCGCCGAACCGCTCGCCATCCGCGCCGTGGCGGCGAATCTGACGTCGGACAACAAGCAGTCCTACTCGCCGGACAACGGAAATCACAGCAATCCGGAAGGTGCCGGAGCCCGGATTCTCAAGGCGCTCAAGCCGGACATCGTGATGATCCAGGAGTTCAACACCACGGTCCCCGTCCGCCAGTGGATCAACCGCACGCTCGGGGAGGATTACCATTTCGTTCAGGAAAAAGGCATGCAGATCCCGAACGGCATCATCACCCGGTTTCCCATCGTCGAGTCCGGATCGTGGGATGATCCCGTGCTGAGCAACCGCGAATTCGCCTGGGCGCACCTTCGTCTGCCGGAAAAGCGCGATCTCTGGGTGGTCAGCGTCCACCTCCATTCGAAGGGCGACGCGTCGCGCAAAACCCAAACCGCCGCGCTCGCGGAGCTCATCGCCAAAAAGGTCCCGAAGGACGCCATGCTCCTCATCGGCGGCGATCTCAATACCCGCACCACCGACGAATCCTGCTTCAAGGAACTCGCCACCGTGGTCGTGATCCCGGAAAATCCGCCCGCCGACCAGCAAAGGGAAATCGCTACCAACGCCCCGCGCAACAGGCCGTATGACTGGGTGCTTGCGAGCCCTCTTCTCGACAAGGCTGCCGTGCCCGTGAAACTCGCGGACGCGGAGTTTTCCCACGGTCTGGTGTTCGACAGCCGGGTCTTCGAGCCGTTGGGAAAACTCGCCCCCGTGCGCAGGGACGACAGCGGATTGCCGATGATGCAGCACATGGCGGTCATCCGGGATTTTTTGATTCCGTAGGGTGAATACTCCGTTTGTGTGTGATAACGGATTTCCCCGGATGGCGTAAAATCCGGAATCCGCCCGATGATCCGTCCGCTCTGTTTGCTGCCTGTGATGCTCTTTCCTTTTGCAAGGGGCGAGGAGCGTGTGGAGTTCAACCGCGACATCCGCCCCATCCTCACCAAGCACTGCACGGCCTGCCACGGCGGGGTGAAGGAAGCGGGGGAGATTTCCTTCATCTATCGGGAAAAAGCCCTCGTCCCGGGTGAGTCCGGGAAAATCCCGATCGTTCCCGGCAAGCCCGCCGAATCGGAAATGCTGCGTCGCCTCCGCAGCAGCGATCCTGATGAGATCATGCCTCAGCCGAAGCACGGCCCGCCGCTGCCCGCCGGGGAAATCGCCCTGATCGAACGCTGGATCGCCCAAGGCGCGGAGTGGCAGGAACACTGGGCGTTTGTCCCGCCGAGGGAAACACCCGTCACGACCCTATCCGATGAAACGTGGCCGTCCGCGACGCTGGACCGTTTCATCCTGCAGCGCCTCGACCGCGAGAAACTCAAGCCTTCGTCCGAAGCTCCGCCCGCCGAGTGGCTGCGGCGGGTGTCATTCGACCTCACCGGCCTGCCGCCGTCGCCCGAGGAGCTTGCCAGCTATCAGGATGAACTCGCGAAAGCCCCCGGAGCCGCCCGCGCCGCGGTGGTGGACCGCTTGCTGGCATCACCTCATTTCGGCGAACGCTGGGCGGCCGTCTGGCTGGATCTCGCGCGCTACTCGGACACCTACGGCTTGCAAAAGGATCCGGGCCGCGACATCTGGCCGTATCGGGATTGGGTGATCCGTGCCTTCAACGCGGACATGCCTTACGACCAATTCACCGTTGAACAACTCGCCGGCGACCTTCTGCCAGATCCCACCGCCGACCAGCGCCTTGCCACCGCATTCCAGCGCAACACGATGAACAATACCGAGGGCGGCACCGATGATGAGGAGTTCCGCGTCGCCGCCATCATCGACCGCGCGACCACCACGTGGACGACCTGGCAGGCCACGACCTTCGGCTGTGTCCAGTGCCACTCGCACCCCTACGACCCCATCGAGCACGACGAGTTTTACAAGTTCATCGCCTTCTACAATGGCAGCGAAGACTGCGATCAGGACGACGATTTCCCCCGCATGAAAGTCCCGGAGGATCCCGCCGCCTTCAGCGAGTCCTCGCGGTTGGAAATCAATCTCCGCATCCTCCGCGAGCAGCTCAATGCCGGGGGCGTTTCCCTTGCCACCAAGGCGGAGTGGATGCCTTTTACTCCGGACAGCTTCAAGCCGAGTCATGGAAAATTGGCCATTTCCGGAGACGGCAGCATCCGCAGTGAGGGCACCCTGCCTGTGGGAAACACCCATCTCTTCTCCGGCCCCGCCACCGCGTTCAGTGCGCTGCGTCTGAGAATTCTCCCTGATAGCGACGATCCGAAACAGTGGCCCGAGCGCGGGGCGTTCGTCTCCAAATTCCAGGTCTCCCTCGTCGATCCATCCGGTGCCGTGACACCCGTGGTGATGAAGGAAATCTTCGCCGACCGCTTCGGCGATCCGGCCGAGCCCAGGCCTAACGGTGATTTCGGCGGCTTCCCGAAGCTGGAAGGTCCGCGTTGGTTCATCTTCGTCCCGGAAGCTCCCGTCCGTCCGTCACCCGGGACGAGGTTGGAAATTTCCATGTTGCAAAAGGCCCAGACCACGGGCAACCAAGCGACGCCGGTGAGGCGCTTCACCGTCGATCTATCTGATGGGGATGCGTGGATCGCCCTCGTCAACGAGCCGAACCGCGCCGCCACCTGGAAATCGCGTGATGAAATGGCCGTGCGCTACAAGCAAATCAAGGGCACGCTGGTGCCGGTCATGATCGAGCGCCCGTCGCGGGAAACCCGGGTTTTCGCACGGGGGAACCGTCTGATGAAGGAGCACACCGTCCCTGCCGGAGTGCCGAAAATTCTGGCAGATCGTGACTCGAAGGACGGCATGACGCGCCTGGAAATGGCGCGGTGGCTCGCCAGTCCGGAGAATCCGCTCACGGCACGGGTGATGGCCAACAGATTGTGGGGCGAGCTTTTCGGCACCGGCATCGTCCTCACCGCGGAAGATTTCGGCACCTCCGGCACACTTCCCAGTCACCCGGAATTGTTGGATCATCTGGCGTTGAGATTTTCCAATGAGTTTCACTGGTCGGTGAAGTCCATGCTGCGCGAACTCGTGCTCTCGTCCACCTACCGGCAGACCCACAACGCCTCCCACGATCTGGTGGAAAAAGATCCCTCCAACCGGCTCCTCGCCCGAGGCCCGCGCACCCGGCTTTCCGCGGAGATGGTGCGTGACCAGGCGCTGGCTGTCGCGGGATTGCTCTCGGAGAAAATGGCCGGCCCGCCCGTTTTCCCGCCGCAGCCCGAGGGGATCTGGCGGTCGGTGAACAACAACGCGAAGTGGACGGAGTCCAAAGGCGAGGACCGCTACCGCCGGGGGATCTATACTTATAACAAACGGACCAGCGGCTTCCCCGGATTCCTGACCTTCGACGCGCCCGGCCGCGACCTGTGCAGCGCGCGGAGAATCGTCAGCAACACGCCGCTGCAGGCGCTCGTGACGATGAATGATCCCGCGCACATCGAAGCCGCCCGAGGATTCTCCAAACGCATGGCCGCGCACTCTGGCGATCCGGGGGAACAACTCGCCTATGGAATTCTGCTGGCCACCCAGCAAACGGCCACGCCCGGGATGCTTCAGGAACTCTCCGCGCTCCACGCCGCGTGCGTCACGGACTATCAGGCGGATCCGGCGGAATCCTCCAGGCTCGCGGACACTCCGCAAGCCGCCGCTCTCGTCATCGTGGCGAACACGATCCTCAACCTCGACTCCGCACTCACCCGATGAAAGCAGAACACTTCGCCCGCCTTCAGCATGAGCAGCTCCGCCACCTCACGCGGCGTCATTTCCTGTCGAAATGCACCACCGGTCTCGGCGCGATGTGGCTCGCGGGAAGCGCGGGGCGTGCCTGGGGAAGCTCCGGGGTGTTGCAGAAAGATCCGGCGAATCCGCTCGCGCCCGCCACGCCGCAGTTCATCGCCAAGGCGAAGCGCGTCATCTATCTGCACATGGCCGGCGCGCCGTCGCAGCACGAGCTTTTCGACTACAAGCCGGAGCTGCAGAAACTCAACGGCAGGGACTGCCCGCAGGAATTTCTCGCAGGCAAGCAGTTCGCCTTCATCCAGGGGGTGCCGAAAATGTTGGGTCCGCAGTTCGAGTTCAAGCGGTATGGCCAATCCGGCGCGTGGGTGTCCGACCGTCTGCCGCATTTCTCGTCCGTGGTGGATGACGTGTGTTTCATCAAGTCGATGCACACGGACCAGTTCAATCACGGCCCCGCGCAGTTGTTGGTTCACACCGGTTCGCAGAATCTCGGCGCGCCATCGATCGGTGCATGGGCCACGTACGGGCTTGGCTCGGAGAATCAGAACCTGCCCGGATTCATCGTCCTGACATCCGGTGGAAAGAATCCCGAACCGGGAAAATCGGTGTGGGGCGCGGGCTATCTGCCGTCCGTCTATCAGGGCGTGCAGTGCCGCTCGGAAGGAGATCCCGTGCTCTACCTGAGCGATCCAGAAGGCATCACCCGCACCATCCGCCGGCGCTCGTTGGACACGCTGGACCGCCTGAACCAGAAGATCGCCGAGGAAACCGGCGACGCCGAAACGGTCACCCGCATCGCCCAGTACGAGATGGCCTACCGCATGCAGATGCACGCCACCGACGCCTTTGATCTCAAGCAGGAGAACGAAGCGACCCACGCGCTCTACGGCACCGAACCCGGCAAGGAATCATTTGCCAACAACTGCCTGCTGGCCCGCCGTCTTGCCGAGCGCGGCGTGCGCTACATCCAGCTTTTCCACTGGGGCTGGGATTCGCACGGCGCGGCTGCCAGCGAGGCGCTGAACAAGGGATTTTCCGACCGATGCAAGGAAGTGGATCGGCCGATGACCGCACTGCTCAAGGACTTGAAACAGCGCGGTCTGCTGGAAGACACGCTCGTCGTCTGGAGCGGCGAGTTCGGCCGCACGCCGATGCAGGAAAACCGCGGGGGGGTGGACAGCCCCTTCGTCGGCCGCGACCACAACCCCGGCGCCTTCACCCTGTGGATGGCCGGCGGCGGGGTGAAGCCCGGCATTTCCTACGGCGAAACCGACCCCATCGGCTATGAGGCCATCAAGGACAAGGTCTCCGTCCACGACCTCCACGCCACGATGATGCAGCTCATGGGATTCGATCACGAAAAGCTGACCTATCCCTCCCAAGGTGCGGCGCAGCGGCTGACGAACATCACCAAGCCCGGCAGCAAGGTGGTCCAAGGCATCCTGACGTGAGTCGTAAGTCATCTTGCCGGGCCGAAACAAATTGACGTCCCCTGTCATGGTTTGTTAGGCACGCTCATGTTGAAGGATGCCCTGATCGCGTTCGCCGCTGCCGCCATGATGGGAGGTTTGATCGGGTGGAGCTCCGGCAAGAAGGATCCTCCTGCTCCACCGGCCGTCAATGAACCCGTTTCGGTCCGGCCTGTTTCCCCCGCGAGGTGGACAAACGATGATTTTTTGAAGTCATTCCATGAACGAACGGCCGGACGGAGGGAAAGCGGGCACAGTCCGCTTACCGTAAAACTCGCGGACTGGACGGACCGGGAAATCATCGACGCCCTCAACGCCAGTCTATCCAACCCGGACGTCATGCTTCCTCAAGGCTCCGGCAAAGGCCTCGCTTCTTTCCTGCTTGCTGAGTGGATGCGGCGGGATTTCACGGCAGCCATCGCTTGGTTCGACCAACTCGAATCCCGCAGCGTCCAAAGCACGCTTGGCGCGCGACTCGGCGATCTGTGGCCGCCGGACAAGGTCGAGGAAGGTCTCGCGTTTTTGAGGTCCCATCGCGGAGTGTTCGCATCCTTTGATCAAATAGTTGTCAACGCGCTTGGCATGCGCGCCAAGCAAGGCCCGACGGCAGTGGAGGGAATGCTGAAGATCATGCGGGAAGAGAAAATCAATTTCGACGTCAGCCAGCCGGTCGCTTTTCCTCCGGGGTTCGATTTTCCCGCCCTGGCAGGTAGCGATGAGTTCGAGATGCTGTGGGATAGGGACGGCGGCACGATGTTCCTTCGCGGATGGTGTGAGCAGGACAAGGACGCCGCATTCGACTGGCTGTTGGAAAACCACGGGGTGAAGTCGCTCAGTAACAACATGCTCATGGCGACCGATGATTTCGAAGGGCACATGAAGTGGCTGGGCACCCGCATTCAAGCACTGGATCCCGCCGAGCGCGCCGAGTATGTCGATCAAAACCGCCGGAACTGGCTCCAGTCTCCCGGACCTCTTGTCGGCTTTGCGAAGGGTGTCATCGATCCTGTGATTCTCGGCGAACTCCGGACCATCGGCGTCCAAAGCATCCGGGGCGGAAATGCGCAACAGGTGATTCCGCTGTTGGAGGGGATCGATGATCCGGAGAAACGGATCGAAATCCTCGAAACCACCCCACCGCCTGGGGAGAAGGACAAGTTCTCCGTCGTCCCACGGTTCAACCAAGTGGACGAGGCTCAGCTCCGCAAAAAGCTTGCCGAGTGGAATGCTTCGCAGGACCGCATCGACGCCATCATTACCCGCTTCAAGCCATGAAACCTGCGCCTTCCCTGCTCATCCCTGTGCTGGCCGGTCTGCTCGGCGGATTTTTGGGCGGCCGGCAGCTTGTCGCCCCATCCTTGGAAACCCCGCGCGTTTCACCGGTCGCCCGCAAGGCGGCCGCTAGTCCGTCGCACCGTTCCGCCCGAACCGATGCCTGTGCATCACCCCATGGCCACGACCTCAAATCACTGCTGCGCTGGTGGCTGATGGAACGGGAACCGGGTGGATTTGATGCCCGCGCGCAACTCGAACGCATGGACGTCACCGCCCTGCGCAGCCTGATGGCCGATCTGTCCGCTTCCGCCGCAGGGTCGGCAGGAGATTATCGGATGGGTTACCTGCTCGCCGCGGTCGCCGGGGAACTGTTCCGGCGCGAGGGCGAAAAAGCACTCCGGTGGGCCGACGCGCCCGATCCCGCCAACGGCCGGCAGAAAATCCTGGCTGCCATGATCACCGCCGCCGTCACGGATGATCCGGCGCTCGCCAAGCCGTGGTTCGACCGCTACCAACTGGAGTTCGGCAAGGGCGGGAGCAGTTTCATCATCGGTGCAGCCATCCGCGGAGCCACCTCCCGTGGCGCGGCGGATCTCATCAAGCTTAAGGAAATTTTCGGCAAGCATATCGAGACGGGAATGCCTGATGGCCCTCTGCCCGGGGATTTCGACTTCCATCTTTTCGTGACCCATTTCTCCTCCGGTGAACCGGGATCCCGGACCACGATGCATCAGTGGGCGGCCAAAGATCCGGAGGCTGCGTGGGCGGCCGCGAAGGAGGTTGCCGCCACCGACGCGTCCCACGGAGGGACGTATGCGGGTGTGATTTTCACCGGCAAGGCAGTCGGCGGAAACGAGAAGGCCGCGATCCGCTGGCTCATGCCCAAGCTTGACGAACTGCCTGAGGAATCCCGCAGAGAGGTGCTTGGAAGTCTGTTCATGGACAACTGGGCCTCGCGCGCGGTCATCGCCGACGTCCTCGCGGAAATCCCGCGGGAGGAAGACCGCATCATCGTGGTGGATGGGGTGCTGTCTCCAGGTGGAGATGTCGAGGTGGCGGTTAATGCGCTGCAAGCTCTGGGGTCCGAAGACTCGCAGGTCCGGACACTGTTACAATCGGTGGGTCATTGGGGCTTCAACTCCCTTTCCGGGGACACGTCGCGAAGATTCATCCATTATTACTCAAGCTTGATGGATGAACTGAAGCTTTCCCCGCAAGCGCGCGAAAAAGTAATCTCGCAATTTCGCCCACGCAGCGGCTCTCCGGCAGACAGGTGATCCAAGCCGGGCATCACTTGCGGTGAGACCGAGCCCATCGGCTACGATGGTCATCAAGGACAAGGTTTCCGTCCATGCGTGCCAGCCCGAAATCCATTGACGCCGGTCGGTGTGTTCGGTTAGGTGACCCGGTGCTGAAGAAAACCCTGATCCTCTTTTCCTGCGCGGTCGTGGCGGGTGGATGGATGGGCTGGGGGCGTGGAGGACAATCCTCTTCCCCGCCGCCTCGTGAGACGATTCGGGTTGTTGTTCCGCCGCCTCCTCGCCCGACGCGGGCGACCGATGATTTCCTGAAAATGGCCCGTGAGCGGGCGCTGAGAGCGAAGCAACCCGGCTACCATCCGCTGGAGGAAAAGCTGGCGGACTGGACCGACGGGGAACTCATCGCTGCCTTGAACGCCAGTCTCACGGACCCTGATTTCGCTCTCATGTCAGGGGCGGCGAGCGGCTTGGATGGGTTTCTGCTGGGCGAGTGGATGAAGCGGGATTTCGACGCGGCTCTCGCGTGGTATGAGAAACTCGAATCGCGTTCGGCGAAAAGCAGGCTGGCGGTGCAGCTCTGTATTTTCTGGCCCAAAGAACAAGCGGAGCAGGGGTTCGCCTTCCATCAGGCGAACCGCGAGTTGTTCGACGCAGCCGTGGGTGCGCCGCTTCTTACGAATGCGTTCGATCGCATGGCGGAGAAGGGTCCGGCGGCTTTGGAAAAACTGCTGCGGGTCATCCGTGAGGACGGAGTCGGTTTGAAATTTGAAAATCCCGTCCGCTTTCCCGAAGGTTTCGATTTCAGCACCTTGGTGCGGGGTGATGAATTCAAAGCCGTCTGGGACAGGGGAAATGCCGATTTCCTCATCAAGGCCTGGTATGCCCAGGATCGCGAGAAGGCATTCAACTGGTTGGTGGAAAATCATGGGGCGAAATCGCTGGGAACGATCACGACATTTCACGGAGGAGACGTTTTGCAGGACCTTCAGTGGATGGGCGGGAAATTCGAAGGATTGGACGCGGAGCAACGCGCCGATTTCACCGGGGACTTGGAACAACGCTGGATCATGAATCCTTCCGATTTCGCCACTTTCATCCAAGCAATCAAGGACCCGTCCGTTCTCGACGAAGCCAGGACGATGGGAGTGCAGACCCTCTTCGCGGGAAATGGGGCGCATTTCATGCCGATGCTGGAGGCGATCGAGGATCCCGCCCGCCGGATCAAGCTGTTGGAGCATGCGGAGCCGGCGGCATTCTTTTCCCTGCGCCCCGACCTCCGGCGCTTCGATGCCGCGAGCGAAACGCTTCTGCGGCGGAATCTGGCCGAATGGAATGCCACGGACGGGCAGATCGACACCATCATTTCACGCTTCAAGCCATGAGGAGTTTCTTGTCAGCCACCCTGCTGGTGCTTGCCGGCTTCTTACTCGGCGATTTTTGCGGCCACCGGATGGCGCTGATTCGCGAGCCGTCCTCCCGCTCTGGCAGGGTGCCCGGCAAGCAGCCCGAGGCCGCCCACGGTGGAGACCGGGGGCATCCTTCGTCCGCTGCGGAAAAACATGACCTGCGCTCGTTGCTGCGCTGGCATCTCCAGCAGGAATCCGGCGGCCCGGAACTGCGGGATGAAATCGGGCGCATGGACAGCGCCGCCATCCGCGACCTCATGACTGGTCTCGTCGCCAACCAAAAGGAGGATCCGGTCGATGTCAGCGACATCCTGAATGCGGCGGCGAAGGAGCTTTTCCACCGTGAGGGAGTCAAGGCGCTGGAATGGGCGGATCGTCTGGATGCCGCCTCCGGCCGTCCGGCCATTCTTGAGCAAGTCATCATCGCCGCCGCCGGCGGGTCTCCGGAGTTCGCCCGACCATGGATTGTCCGCTATCATGCGGAATTCGGGAAAAACATGTTCAACGTCTTCTCGGCCGCCGCCATCGCGGGTGCCACGGCGCGCGGTGCGGACGATCTCATCCGTTTGCACGAACTCTATGGGAATGATCTGAGCGACCGTCGATTTCCGGACGGCCCCTTGCCCGATGGCTTCGACTTTCAACTGCTCATGTCCGAACTTCCTCACGTTTACGGCGTGCAGCAGGCGGTGGAATATTGGGCGGCCAAGGACAGGGACGCGGCGTGGGCGGGTGCGAAGGAGGCTATCGGGAGAGACAGGATCTTCGGAGGCTCGTTCCTCGGATCGGTCTTCACGGGCATTGCCGCCACGGACGGAGATCAAAAAGCCGCGCGCTGGATCGCGGCCAAGCTCGACGAGATTCCCCCGGATCGCCGGGACCGTGCGATTTCCTGTCTGCTCACCGGCCAACTCACGCAAAACGCCGCCTACGAAGCGGTCCTGGCCGAGCTGCCCCGGGACTCGGATCGTGTCGCGCTGGTCGCCAGCTTGGTGAGTCCCGGCCCTCACGGAAATTCGGCGACGGGACTTGGTGCGTTGAGAGCTCTCGGCTCCGAGGCGTTGCAGGCGGAGGCGCTGGTGGGCTCGGCGAAGGTTTACAGCCGGATGGCCTCGGATCCCCAGCAGCGGGAATCACAGCAGATCCGCGACTATTTTTCCAATACGATGGATCAGCTCGGCTTGTCCGCGGCGTCCCGGGAAAGGGTGGATGCCGTCCTGAGCACGCCTCAGGACCCGTATCCGAACTAAACCCTGCGGATCTCAGGCCCGGCAATTCGTCCGGAGACTGGGAATGCATCTCCGGAGACAAGGAATGCATTGCCGGGAGCAAGGAATGCATTGCCAAAGACGACGTCTGCATCGCAGGGGGCAACGAATGCATCACCGGAGATCAAGAATGCATTACCAGAGACAAAGAATGCATTACCGCACGGCCCGAATGCATGATGCAGACGGGCCTTGCTGTAAGGGCAATGCGACCCGGAGCCGCAGCGGGCGGCGGGGTGACGCGGAGGGGTGCCGACTCAGAGCTTCAGGCTCTGGCTGAAGCTGTCCTTTTCTCCGATGGAGAGGACGAAGTCGGTGAGGAGGTCGATGATGCTCTCGATGTCGTCGAGGTGGACGGTCTCGACCACGGAGTGCATGCAGCGGAGGGGGAGGGAGACTAGGGCGCTGGGGACGCCTTCGCGGCTGTGGAAAATCGAGTCGGTGTCGGTGCCGGTGAAGCGGCTGCTGGCTTCGTGCTGGATGGGGATCTTGGCCTTGGCGGCGACGTCGATGAGGCGCTGGACGACGATGGGGTGGTTGGCGGTGCCGTGGGAGACGCCGGGGCCGCCCCCGAGTTTGACGCTGCCGTATTTCGCGGGATCGAGGCCGGGAGTGTCGGTGGCGTGGGTGACGTCGAGGCAGACGCAGACGTCGGGCTTGAGACGGTAGGTGGCCATTTTCGCACCGTTGCCGCCGATTTCCTCTTGGACGGCGTTGAGGCAGATGAGGGTGAAGGCGGGCTTTTTCTTGCCGGTGGCGATGCGCTTCATGACCTGGGCGATGATGTAGCCGCCGATGCGGTTGTCGATGGCGCGGCCGATGAGGCGCTTGTGGGCCATTTCCAGAGGTCCGTCCTGGTAGATGGCGGGATGGCCGACGCGGAGGCCGAGCTCGGTGACTTCCGCAGCGCTGGAGGCTCCGACGTCGACCCAGAGGTCGTGGACGGAGGGAGCTTTTTCATGGCCGAGGTCGTCGCGGCGGAGGTGGATGGCGGTGTTGCCGATGATGCCGGTGACGAATCCCTTGTCGCCGAGGAAAGTGAGGCGTCGGCCGCGGGCGGTGGCGGCGTCGGAGCCACCGATGCGGTCGAGGCGGAGGAAGCCCTTGTCGTCGATGTGCTTGATGATGTAGCCGATCTCATCGGCGTGGGACTCGAGCATGACGATGCGGTCTGACTTGCCGGGGAGGGTGGCCCAGGTGGAGCCGTAGGCGTCGCAGGTGACGTCCGGGGCGTAGCCCTTGATCCAGTCCGCCCAGACTTGCTGGCCGCGCATTTCGAAACCGGTGGGGCTGGGGGTTTCCAAGAGGTGGAAAAGGAACTCGCGATCTTCTTTTTTCATGACGGGGGGAAGTTCTACGGCCGGGGCGCGTGGTGACAAGAATGGAACCGGGACGGGGGTGAAAGTGCAGTCCGGAATGGGATAATGGCACTATTTGGGAATCTCATTGAGGGTGTACCAGGCGTCCGGGTGCCAGAGGGGGATGCCGTCGGAGGAGGTGACGCCCTTGGCGGCGAGGTGGTGGACATGGCCGCGGACGAGGCTGTCGATGGTGAGGCGGACGGATTTCTTGTCCGGAGAGACGGTGGCGGCGGTGATTTTCGGCGTGGCCTGGTCCACCTCGGGGCTGCCGTATTCGGCTTGGAGGATGTAGGTGAAGGCGTCCATGGCGTAGCTGGCGGGATTTCCGGCGGTGGCGGGATCGACGGGGGTGGTGAAGTTGAGGGTGAAGCCGTCGCGGTTGGCGGTCATGGTTTGGATTTCAAAGGGGGTCTTGCCGGTCCATTTCACGCGTTCGAAGGTGAAGGGCTTTTTGCCGCGGGAGGCCCAGCCGCGGTTGGAGCCGCCGGTGAAGAGGATGGCGGCGTCCTGATCCAGCCGGACGGGGATGAGGCCGGCTTCGAAGCCTTCGAGGAAATGGAAGACGGCACCTTGATAGAGGCCGTTCACTTGCTCAAGGGAGACGCGCTGGAGCTGGGAATGGGTTTGCTCGCCGACGATGAGCTGCTTTTCCCACGGGCCGAATTTCCCGCCGGTCTGGTCGCAGGCGATGCCGGTGGGGGATTGGCCGACCTTGCCATGGGGGAAGATGACGGCGGGCGGGATGAACTCAGGGTGCTTGGTGCGCTCGGCGAGGATGCGGGATTTGTCCGCGACCTCGGGCGGGGCGGGGAGATTGGCGAGCTTGTGGAATTTGTTGCCGGTGGGGTTGCCTTGGAAGGAGCCGGGCTTGAGCCACTTGAGCGAAGACGAGCCGTTCCAGACGCCTTGGTTGTCGGTGTAGAACGTGTCGCCCTCCGCATTGAAGCCGATGCCGCCGGGCGAGCGGATGCCGGAGCAGGTGGGGATCATTTTGCCCTCCGGAGTGACGCGGACGCACCAGCCGCGCCAGTCGGACTCGGCGGTGAAGGAGCCGGTGAGGCAGAGGACGACCCAGATGTCGCCGTTTTTGTCGGGCGTGCTGCCGAAGGCGTATTCGTGGTAGTCGCCCTTGATGCCCCAGTCGGCGCAGAGGGTCTCGAAGGTGTCGGCGAGGCCGTCGTTGTCGGTGTCCTTGATTTTGGAAACCTCGGGTCGCTGCGTCAGATAGAGCGCGCCGTCTTTCCAGAACATGCCGAAGGGTTCGTGGAGGTTTTGGGCGAATTTTTTCCAAGTGACCTTGGAGAGGTCATCGCCGTAGGCACCGGTGCAGATCCAGAGATCGCCGCGGCGGGTGGCGACGGCGACTTTCTGGTCGGGCATCAGCGCGATGGAACCGATTTCCATGACCTCGCCGGGCGGGAGCGGGATTTCCTCGCGGGTGTAGAAGTCGGATTGAGTGGCCGCTTGAGAGAGGGCGGTGGTGAGAAGGAGAATGAGAAAGCGCATGGATTTTTGAGAAGGGGTGAGAGATTCGCGCGGAATGAATGCCGCGCTCCCGGTGGGCGAAATGAATTTCGGGGTCCGTTATTTCCAGCGATAGGTGAGGGTGGCTGGCTTGGTGTCGGTCACGATTACGTCTTCCCTGCCTTTGTGAGACCAGACTTCGGCATTGCCGACGTCGATGGTGAGTTTGTTTTGATCCGAGTAGGTGGTGCCTTGTGACTTCAAATTGTCCCCGAACATCACGTTCTGCCGCCCCTTGCCGATAATGCTGAGTTTTCGAACCAGGGTCCCGGACTCCGCGCGCCAGGAATCGGATAGGACGATGTCTCCTATTTTGACGAGGAACGTGGGATTCCCCGCGGGATCGAGCTTATAGCCAAGGAAGCGTCCCTCGCTGAAGTATTTGCCAATTCCTATGGCCGCGATGTTTTCACCGGCGGGCGGGTTGTTGTCGGTGCCGCGCTCGATCCATTTGGCGGCTCCGTCGATGAATTTGCCGGTCCAAAGGAGTTCGGGAGCGAGGTTGTCGGCGGAGTAGGCGAGGTTGAGGCCGCCGGGGAAGCCGACGCCGATGGCGCGGGGCGAGGCACCGGCGATGAAGTTTCGATAGATGACGGGGCGGCCGTTGGCGGACTCGATGGGGATGGGTTCTCGGACCTTGGCGGGCTTGGCGGATTGGTCGGAGATCCATTTCCAATGCTTGCCGCCGGGTTCTTTCCAGCCGAGGGCGATGCCCTGCTTGTCGCTGAGCTCGAGGAATTCGACGCGGAGCTTGTGGGAACCTTGGGTGAGGGTGACTTTGCCTTGTCGGGCGCGGGAGCCGTTCATGGGGCCAGCGCCTTTGATTTCGACGATGTTTTTCCCATCAATGATGACGGCGGCGGCGTCATCGGCATCGAGGAGGAATTGGTATTCGCCGTCGGTGGGCGCTGCGAAGTCGGCCTGCCAGACAATGGCGAAGTCGTCCTCGAACGGGGCTTTTTTCAGGCTGATGATGCCGTCGTGTTCCTCCTCGATGTTGGCGGCCTTGAGCTTTGAGAAGTCCGGCATGCTGCTCCATTTGCCGGAATAGGCTTGGGAAAGGAGGTTGGTGAGGGCGGTTTTCTCCAGCGGCAGCGGGTGGAGCTTGAGGAGTTCCTCGGCGGTCCATGGCATTTTCCGATCCTCGACAGTGGCGCGGATGGCTTTGACCTGATCGGCGGTGACGGGGCCTGCCTGATTTCCCCAGGCGGAGCGGGCATAGGTGAGAATGGCGGCGATCTGGTCGTCGGGAAGGACGGCGCCTTGGGGAGGCATTTCGAGGTTGTAGGTTTTTCCCAAGACATCGACGGGGCCGGTGAGGCCCTTGAGGGTGATCTTGACGGCGCGGTCGGCGTCGCCCGCGAGCCACGGGCTTTCCGCCAGCGGAGGAAAGGTGCCGCCGGTGGCACCCTTTCCATCAGCTCCGTGGCAGGCGGAGCAGTAGAGGGTGAAAAGCTGTTGGCCGTCTTGCGCGAGAATGGGGCTGGCGAGCGACAGGAAAAGAAGGAGCCTGGAAATCATGGCAGGGTGATGAATGGGTTTTTCCGGCGGAGCGATCCGCACGAAGATCCAACACTACGGGAAATCTGTCGGCAGTAGTTACCGTCAATTGCGGCGACGTCTTGATGAAATGCGACAATCGCGGGAGGGTCATTCTGCGGGAGACGGCACGAGGAGGGGACGTGCCTGGGAGTAGTGACCCGCGAGTCCCGCGGCGAGGGCGTCGGCGTATTCGCGGAAGATGGAGGGCCGCATTTTTCCGCCGGTTTCACGGAGTCCTTCGTAGTCGCCGGCCTGGATGCGGGCGTAGTCGATGGTGGAATTCATGACGTAGGGTTCCATGAAAATGACGGGGCAGTCGTAGAGGCGGTTGGCAAGGAGGTTGCGGGCCCAGAGGTAGGGTTGGCCGGGGATGGGGCGGACGTTCCTCGACTCCGGCGGATAGAGGTAGGGTGGCAGTCCGCTGATTTCCGCGAAGCTGTCTGCCACGCTGGAGCCGACGAGGACCTCTTCCTGATGGGTGCGCTGGAGGAGCTTCTGGAGCAGGGCGAAGCGCTGGTCGGCAAGCCGCACTTCCTCGTCATTGTAGGCGCCGTTGAGGAGGAGGTGGAGGTGGGTGCGGTCGACGAGGGTTGGTTTGTTTGGGTCGCCCCACGCTTCGGCATTGAAATGGAGGCAGAGGACGAGGTCGGGCTTGAGTGTCTGGTTGACGAGGTCGGCACGGGCGCGGATCTCGGCGGTGCGATAGAAGAGGCGCTCGGCGAGTTTCTGCAACGCGGCGGGGGAATCTTCCGGTGCGCCGGAATCCTGGGCGAGCGTGCGGAGGGCGTCGGGACGGACCTGGGTGATGGGTTCGAGTTTTTCGCGGACGAGGGAAACGGTCGCGCCGAGCGCTTCAAGGCGGGGTTTGAGGAGGTTGGCGACGAAGAGAGTCATGTCGCCTTCCTTGACGGAGGTGCCGGTGCCAACAGTGAACCAGCGCTCTTCCATTTTCGCCCACTCGCCGCCGATGTGGCCGGGGTCGATGGCGATCTTCAGGCCGGCGAGTGGTTTTTCCGGCGTGGCGGGCGGCAGTTCGGCGGTGGTGCGCCAGTGGCGCGGGGCTTTGGTTTCCTGACCGGTTAGGGCGAAGCGGAGGTGGAAGATTTCATCGGCGGGCGGGCTGCCGGTCTTGATGCGGGCTTCGGTATCGTCGATCTCGATGCAGGTCTGCCATGCGTTGCCGGTGGTGAAGACGGAGGTGAGAAGGCGCTCGAATTCCCCGCGGGTGATGGTGTCTTGATAGATTTCAAGCGCGCTCCAATCCGGCGGAGCGGCGAGCATGGATAAAGACGGGGAAGGCGGAGGGGGAGCGGGTTTCGGAGCGGGCGGTGGAGGCTCCTGTTTGAAAAAAAGCAGCGCGACGGCGGCTAACAGGATCGTGGCGATGGCGAGAAGCGGGAGGTGGCGCTTGGAGAATGGGCTCATTCAGGAAATAGGATTGTCGGGAAGCGGACGAATGTGGAGCTTTCTTGAGGAGCGGAGTCCATCAGCCCGCTCATCCATTTTTTATGCCAGCGATTCGTATTTTATTCCTCGGTGATGTGGTCGGTGAACCCGGGCGCAAGGCGGTCATCGAGCAACTGCCGCTTCTCAAACAGTCGGAGGGCCTCGATTTTATCATCGTGAACGGCGAAAACTCGGCGGGCGGGAAGGGGATCACGCCGAAGATCTGCATCGACCTGCTGCGGGCGGGAGCGGCCGTGGTGACGACGGGGGATCACGTGTGGGACCAGCAGGAAATCGTCGATTATTTCCCGACGGAGCCGCGTTTGCTGAGGCCGATGAATTACCCGGAAGGCACGCCGGGTGCGGGCAGCGTGGTTCTGGAAACCGCGAAGGGCCGGGTCGG
Source organism: Verrucomicrobiota bacterium (assembly GCA_040388015.1). Taxonomy (GTDB): domain Bacteria; phylum Verrucomicrobiota; class Verrucomicrobiia; order Verrucomicrobiales; family Akkermansiaceae; genus Luteolibacter. Next base: position 21,075 of record JAZKCQ010000079.1, read on the forward strand.
AGTGATGCAGGCACAGGGCCGTTCGTTCATCCAGCCGCCGCTGGAAAATCCCTATCTGGCGGCGGAAAAGGAAGCCGAACGGCTGCGGGCGGACGGGGTGATGGCGATTGTCATGGATTTCCACGCGGAAACGACGAGCGAGAAGATCGCGATGGGCCGGATGCTGGATGGCAAGGTTTCGCTGGTCGTCGGCACCCACACCCACGTCCAGACAGCGGATGAGAACATTTTCCCGGGCGGCACCGGCTACCTCACCGACGCCGGAATGTGCGGTCCGGAAGAATCGGTGCTCGGGCGCAGCATCGAGTCGGTGGTGTGGCGTTTCAAATCGGGAATGCCGACGCGTTTTCCGATCGCCAAGGGACCGGTCCGGCTTTGTGGGGTGATTGTGGATGTGGATCTGGAAAACGGTGCCTGCCTGGCCATCAAAAGGCTCTCGATGATGGTGTCGGAAGGCGATGCTCAGGCCCCGTGATCCTTACGTTTTCAAGGGATTTGGATAAATTTTCTTTTCATTGAGATTTTTTTTGACAGGGTAGCGGGCTTTGTTACTGTCCGCCCGCTCTTCCCCACATCAAGTCAGGGGTGCCGCGCCTGGTCTCGCTCTTTTATGAGATTGGTCGCGGTGTTTTTGTCGGGTGGAAGGTGGAGCACTACATGTCCAGATTGCTCGCGTAGCTCAGGGGTAGAGCGCATCCTTGGTAAGGATGAGGTCGGGGGTTCAATTCCCCCCGCGAGCTCCAGGGCAAAAGTGAAAAATCTCAATCGTCTCAAGCAGAACAACAACCACCATGGCTAAAGAATCATTCCAGCGCAACAAGCCGCACGTAAACATCGGCACGATCGGTCACGTCGACCACGGCAAGACCACCCTTACCGCAGCAATCACGAACACGCTTGCTGACAAGGGCCTCGCACAAAAGAAGAGCTACGCGGACATCGACGCGGCTCCCGAAGAGCGTGAGCGTGGTATCACCATCAACAC
>JAZKCQ010000080.1:0-40222 GCA_040388015.1 Verrucomicrobiota bacterium
CGACCGACTTGACCTTGCCGCGGACGAGACCGCCGTCTTGGAAGACTTTGACGATTTTTTCCCAGTTTTGTTTGTGGGCGGCCTTTTCCTTGGAGAGGACGACCATGCCTTCGTCGTTTTCGAGCTTTTCGAGAAGCACTTCGATTTCGTCGCCGATTTCGATTTCCTCATCCTCGAACTCGTTCGATGGGATGGCGCCTTCGGACTTGTAGCCGATGTCGACGAGAACGACTTGAGGGCGGATTTCGAGAATCGTGCCCTTGACGATCGATCCTTCGCGGAATTCGCGGAATTTGGAATCGATGAGGTCGTTCAGTTCAGTGTTGGTGGGTTCCGCACATGCGTAAGCCATAATGTTGTCTGGTTTGGGGTTGTGTTATTGGTTTCGTTTCCTTCCTGCAATTGCCCCGGGAGATAAAACTGACAGACACCGGGGCGCCAACCGTCTGCCAGTAGAAAGAAAAACGGACGCCGAAACTAGTGTTCCGGTCGGGTATGGCAAGGCCAAACGGAGGGAAAATCCCCGCTATTTCACGCTCAAACGCCCTGCGCCTTCATCGCCGCCAGGCCGCCGAACGCCACCAGAGCGATGATCGCCACGAAATAAAGCACGAACATCGCGATCACCAGGATCCCGATGAATTTCCAAAACGACCGCTGCTGGCTCAACGCGCCTTCCAAATCCAGCATGCTGCCGGACACCAACAGCGCCGCGATCTTGTTCGCATAGCCCCACAGCTTCAGCGCGGGATAGATGTAAACCACTGACAGCAAGGCATAAAGAATGGCAATTCCGGCGGTCGCTCCCGCAGGCAGCCCACCGGCTTTTCCACTCGACGCGATCGCACCTCCCGCCAGCAACATCACCAACGCGATCAAGAGCATGAACCCCGCGCCCACGAACATCAGCACCGACATGAACCTCACCCACGGCTTCGTCCCCGCCAGCTGCTGGAGCACGCCTTGGGTGACCATTCCCTCAGCCGAATAGTTGACGGGAGGAACGTTCACTGAAGGTGAGGAATACGGATCGATGGACATGATGCCATAAACTCTCAGCTCAACCCCGCCGCTACAAGCCGTTTCCCCCACCCCTCTGCTGAAACTCCGAGCTTCTCACCCGCCTGCCGCCGGGTTTCAATCCCGCCGCCCGATGTCCGAGAATTTCTACCAGCAAACCACCGCCGCGCCCGCGACCTCGTTCGACGTTTCGCTGCGGCCACCGGCGTTTTCCGAATTCATCGGCCAGGAAAAGGTCAAGGAGCGCATTCTCCTGATGCTGGAAGCCGCGAAGCAACGCGGCGACGTGCTCGACCACGTCCTGCTTTCCGGCCCGCCGGGATTGGGAAAAACCACCCTTGCCAACCTCATCGCCCGCGCTGCCGGGACGCAGCTTCACACCACGTCCGGTCCGCAGATCGAAAAGGCGGGAGACCTCGCCGGCATCCTCACGAACATCCAGAAGGGCGACATCCTTTTCATCGACGAAATCCACCGTCTCCACCCCGCCATCGAGGAATACCTCTATCCGGCGATGGAGGATTTCCGGCTCGATATCATCATCGACTCGGGCCCGTCCGCCCGCTCCATCCAGATCAATCTGCCGAAATTCACCCTCGTCGGCGCCACCACCCGCTCCGGCATGCTCACCGCGCCGCTGCGGTCGCGTTTCGGCCTCGCCAACCGCCTCGACTACTACACCCACGAGGAACTCGCCGACATCATCGAGCGCTCCGCCGGCCTCCTCGATGTTCCGATCGAACGCGCCGGAGCCCTCGAAGTCGCCTCCCGTTCCCGCGGCACGCCCCGCGTTGCCAACGCCCTGCTCCGCTGGGTCCGCGATTTCGCCCAGGTCCGTGGAGAAGGCCACATCGACGGAAAAATCGCCGATGCCGCGCTCGCCATGATCGAGATCGATTCCCAAGGCCTCGACGAGATGGACAAGCGCCTGCTCGAAGTCCTCATCTACAAATTCAACGGTGGCCCCGTCGGACTCAATTCGCTCGCCGTCGCCGTCGGTGAGGACGCCGCCACCATCGAGGAAGTCCACGAACCCTTCCTCATCATGCAGGGCTTCCTCATGCGCACCCCGCGCGGACGCACTGCCATGCCCGCCGCCTACCAGAAAATCGGCGCGCCGATGCCGCCGTCCCGGCCCGAGGATCAGACGAGCTTGTTTTAAGAACGCCAGTTAGACTGTTTGCCAGATTGGATTTCCGTTATTTCGCAGCGCCCGGTGCCTGCGCCTCTGAAGCAAGGAGCGGCGGACTCCGATCCGCCGGAGCCCATGAGGTGACAATGGGGCGAGGCAGGCCGCTTTTCATTGGCGGTCCATGGACTTCGGCGAATCGGAGTTCGCCGCTCCTTGGGGCTTCGCGTTTCGCCAATCTCACAGCGTCTTGATCCGCTTCTCAAGATCCCGGCGGTTGATCAGGTCCACCACCTGGACGCAGTCCGGTTGCAGGCGGAACAGCAGCCGGTGGTCGATGCCCACCCGCGCGCGCAGGGTATCCGGGCAATCCTTGAGCCGCACCACTCCCACGAAAGCGGCGGGTTCGCCTCCTGCCAGACGTCCTAGCAGCGCCATCGCCCCGCGGCCCACCTGACGGGGAAATTTTTCCAGCGTCTGTTGGAACTTCTTTGGAAATTCGATCACCCGCATTGGTTGGCTGCCGTCCACGTCTCCGGCTAACAGCAGGCGATCTTCGGCATCCGCGGCGGCGGCGGGAGATTCCGGGATGGCGGTTTTCGCGGCAGTTTCCCGCAGCGATTCCAGGTCCGAGAGCGTCTTGCTGAGTTCGCGGCGCAGCTCCGCCCGCTCGGCGTGCCGCTCCTTGAGGTCGGTCTTGAGGGCACCCAGTTTGTCCCGCAGTTCCTTGAGCGCCTTTTCATCTCCCGATGCGGCGGGCGGGGTGGAAATGTCCGTCACCTTTTTCGCGGGCGGCGCCTTTTCCCGCCGCTCCAGCTCGCCCTTGAGTTGCTCCAGCGCGTGTTTCATCTGGCGGACTTCGCCCGCCTTGGCCTCGAGTTTCTGGCGGGCGAGGCGCAGCGCTTCGGTGTCCTTGCCGCCGCCAGCCACTCCTTCCTCGGCGAATCGTTTGTCCAGAACGTCGCTGAATGGCTCGTCCGACGAGAGGTCCAGCTGGTCACGGGCGATCAGAATTTCGTCCAGCAGGACTACCGCCTCTTGCTTGGACGCAACTGGAAGCGCACTGCGGGCGACGAGCACTCCGAGCGCCCGCAGCGGCGAATACAACAGCCCGAATCCTACCGACACCACCATCTCGGGAAGGTTCTCCTCCAGCGCGAACATCGAAAGCTCCTCAAGTTTCTTCAAAAAACCGGCGGGATCGTCCCTCGTGAGCAACAGCCTCCCGGCAGGGTGGATGGCATCCCAATCCCCGGCAATTTCGCCCCGCAGGGTCATCAGGCGCTCTGCCAGATCCTTGCGCCCTTCCCGTGCGATTAGGAATATCGCGCTTTGCCACACATCATCCCGATCCTCCTCGAAGCCGACCTTCTCGAAAGCAATCACCGCCTCCTCCAGCATCGCGAGATCCAGCAACCGCTGGAGAAATGGCAGCAGCAGATCCTCGTCGAGTTTTTCCGGATCGATGCGGGCAAGCTCATGCGGATGGGTCTTCTTCAAGCGCTCCAAAGTCATGTGTTCCTCCAACTCCGCCTGAACCTCGGCGTAAGTCTTGCCAGCCACGTCCGTGGAGAGCTGCAGCCGCTTGTTGTCTTTCTCGAAGCAACAGCGCTTGTATTTCCTGCCGCTGGCACACGGGCAGGCATCGTTCCGTCCGATGTGTTCCACGGAGCGCCGCACCGTGAAACCGGCGCGTTTCAGGACCGGGATTTCCGGGAACTTCTCGATGAGCGGCGCGCGGCAATCCTCCAGGAACGCCTTGCCGATCCCCGCGCCCGCCGCGACCACTCTCTCGCGGGATTCCTTGCGCGGGTGAGATTGGAGAATGATGTCGATCAACCGTTCGTCCCCGGTCTCGGCACCGATGGCCAGGAAAAACCCAACCGTCACATCATCGAAGCCTTTCGTGTGCGCCGAGACGCGCGCGTCCTCCTTGAATCCGTCCGGCAAATCCCTCCCACGTTCCTTGCACCAGTAGGCGATGATCAGAAGGGTGGCGGCATAAATCCTCGGATGGACCCCACCATGCAGGAGCGCGTCGAACAATTGCTCCGGCACATCGTCTCCGCGCGCCTGCCAGGCGATGCAGCACGCGGTCTCGCAATTCGGCAGAAGCTGGAGCCCGCGCGCCAGATGGCGGGAGTTCACCGGCCGCTCATGCAGCATTCCGGCCGCTACCAGATAGAGGAATTCGAGCTGGTCATGTCGTCTCACCGCCTCGGCCAGCCATTCGTCATATTCCGCATCGTCCTCGGGCAAAAAGGCTGCGATTTCCCGGATCGTCGCATGGCAGTATTGCGAGGTATCGATGATTTCCCGGATTTTCGGATGCATGGAGTTGTTTGGGTAAATAAGGTGAACCAAGGTGGATAAAGGCCATCACCGCAGCCACCGGGCACCTGCAAGTTAGGGAAACGCCCTAGTCTGGCAAGGATCGAGGCAGGGCCGGTGAATCCAGTTCCCTCCAATGCTCGTTCGCTGGGACTCCCCCTGCCGAGATGCCGAACGATCCGTCCACCACACCCGCGTCGAAACCGCTTCACCGGCTTTGATCCTTGAAACCACGGGTAATTCCACTACGTTGCTTGCCTGTGAGCACCCTCGTCCTGAATCTTGATGACCGGCTGAAGCTGCGGCTCGACGCCCTTGCGGCGCACAACCACAAGCCATTGCCCGACTGGGCCGCCGAGCAACTCGGCCGTCTCGCAGACGATGCGGGTGAGATCCCTGCGGCATCCTACTCCCCGGAGTGGATGGCGGCCTTCGGTTCCATCGGTGATCCTTCGTTCCATGCGCCGGAACGGCCCCTTCCAACTGCTGTGGAATCTCTCGACTCCGGGATGTAAATGGCCCTTTTCATCGATACCAACATCTTTGTCGCGTGCCTCCGTGGCCGAGCCGACCATGTCCGGGACAAATTTCTTGGCTTCCGGCCCGATGAAATTCTTGTTCCCTTCCAAGTGCTCGCCGAACTGAAACTCGGCGCGGCAAAAAGCGCCCGGCCGGAACACCACACGCTTCAAGTGGACAACATCCTCCGGCCTTTCGCCATCGCGTGGCCGGATTTCGCGGCGGTAGAGCACTACGTGGAAATCCGCAGCACGCTCGAAAAGGCAGGCACCGTCATCAGCCAACCCGACCTCTGGATCGCCGCGATCACCCGCGCCGCAGGCGGAATCCTTGTCACCAATAACTCGCACGAATTCTCCCGGGTTCCCGGTCTGATGCTTGAAGACTGGTTGAACTCCTGATTCTACCAGCCAAGGCCAGCTCGTCCGCCACGGTGCCTGACGAGCTCTGCGCCACACATCCCCAACGATGTGAATCCGGTCAATGTCTGTTATTTGGGACTGACCCCGAAGCAGACCCCGAAGCAGACCCCGAAGCAGTTCGCCACATCACGTTTTCACAGCTCCGATTGCAGCTTCAATCTCGTCAGTCGCACCTTGATTCTTAGGATCAAACTCGAAATCATCAATAATATCCGTCCAATCGAATTGATGAGCGCAGAACTGATTCTGATCACCCGAGACGGGATGCCTGTTGGGTGTCTCGTAGCCTTCTCTGGGCGATCGGATGTAAACAAGTCGGACTTCCTGCTCCTTCTGGAAATCAGAGCGAATCTTCATCACAGTCCGCAATAGCTCATATCCCCGACTATCCAAAAACTCTGAAAAATGAGTGCCTTTAATCCGGCCGAGAATATCCTGAGCATCGTCATACGTTATGAGTCCGATGTGATAAAATAGACTGCAGAACTGATCTCTCTCATCCATCAGACGCTCGAATAACTTTCCGACCTGAGTGCGAACTCTGATGACATCTTTACCGTCGCCGAAGGTACCCCAAGGGATCGGGGCAAGCGACCATGATTGAGAATAATATTCGGCCATCAAGCCTCGAAAAAGCTGATGCTGAGTTCCATCGACTTCAAACTTCGCATCCTTAAGAGGATTCTCGAGGTCATCTCCTTGAGTCTCGTAGCAGGGATTAACGAGCGTAATTTTACCGCCGTTGATGTCGCCCAAAAGGTAATCAACCCTAAAGATTCGATAGATATCGGTTTCATGACTCAGGCCGCCGTGCGTATTTGCGGCAAGCCAATCTGCCTTGGTGTAGTTATCGAGCGATTTGTGCATGGGTGCTGAATTCTTCGGCTAACGTCGAGGTGTGGCACCGGCTACCGGGAGCGCCACTCCGCAACAGGGTTAAGGGCTATAGTAAAAAGGATCATTTTGACTCGGGGCGGGCAATCAGGTTGCCCAACACCGGATTGTTAGTTACTTAGTGAATCATTGATGCTCAAATCGGCATTAAGGCTCGGTGGTAATTAGCTCGGCCAGTTTGGTCGCGATGGTATCCATCGGGTCTTCTGCTGTGCTCAGGCCGCTTCGCGAGCCGAGCAGAGGACTGACATCGCGAAGAGCCTCATACGTGGTGTTGTGAACGATGGGCACGAGCAAATCACGCGCCAAGAGCGCCGAAAGCTCTTTATCGGCGATTCCCTCCCCGCGAACGCGACTCAGAAACGAAGGGGTCACTAACACGATCCCTACTCGCGACTTCGCTAATCCCTTATCGATTTCGCGCAGTAAACTTGAGCCGAGGAGCACGTCCTTCTCGCTGAACCATACTGAGACTCCGCGTGACTCGAGCAGATCGTGCAACTCCTTCGCAGCTCCTCCCCGGTCGTCCCATGCGTGGCAGAGAAAAACGTCCCGGCGCTCAGGTGCAGGGGGTCGCGTTTCTACACTACGACGGACCGGCGTGAGGGCCTGCACCTCGGCAGGTGTGTAAATCAGGGTCGAACCTGCTGGCGACCAGCGCGGCCTCACACTGCTTCGGGAAGCTCCCCCGCTGCTCGATCCGCTACCGGACGAGGAGTAATAGGACGCTGGTGACGAGTATGAGCTGTAGCTGCTGTGACCGCCACCGCCACTGCCGCGGCCGTATCGGCCGCGGCATGCCGGGCATCTCGCGGCGGCGTCTGCTGAGTTATGTCCGTTTACTGGTGCAGTGCATTTAGCCATTTTTTGTGTTTAGTTAGATCTTGGAGCCCAACTTCTTGGGCTTACGTCCAAGAGCGCGCAACCCCACTAGCGGGAGCGAGCGTTGAGACGAGGTTTAAGTTTCATATTACGGGTGACGTTGCCGACAGTGCGACAAGTGGGGGTTGCTGTGCCTCGCCTTGTTCGCATCTTCATTCATACAAGGAGGCTGTCTCTAAACTCAGGCTTCATGGTCTTCCGGACAGTGTGATCATGGTAGCGAGTCAGCCACAGATACTTCGCGCGCACCGAAGACGATTGATGGCCCAGGCCATCTCTGATTGAATCCCGATGCTTTCCGAGAAGAACTGGATAGTATTCGGGATCGTCAAGATTGTAGAGTGCTTGCCCCAAGTAATCCACGCTGCGATCGCCGTTGGATTCCCGATATAATAATGGGCGTATGTAGCTGTAATCTTGGCTCCTTCTAATATGATGATCCGCCACTAATGCACGATCGGCAAAATATCGCGCGAACAAGCGACGATCGACAACGATACGAGGGAAAGACGCGCTCTGCTCAAGTTTGTATGCCTGAATGACTCCTGGCCCGAAAATACGAGTCTCGTCATGAATCAGATCTCCCACTGTCAAACCGCCCCGAACAATGACTCCCAGCCGGTCGAATAGTTCCGCCTGAGCAAGGCACAGCGCGTAAATCTCATGAAATAGCAATCCATGGAGTTGGTGTCCGTGTTCCGGGTGAGTGACGGGTATCGTGGTAACGATGGTGTCGGAAAAGTAAGTCGTCCGCCGTCCCAGCATCTGGTCAGGGTCGCGTGCTGCGAAAGCATCGAGAAAAATCCGCACACACCGATCAACTTGGTCAAAATCGGCCTGCGCTACCAATTCTGAATAACCAAGGATGTCGATGAACGCGATAAGGTGTTCTGAATACATTTTTTTGGGGATCAGTTGGCAGGGGTGGTGCCGCCGGCAGCGTCACCGTCGTCCTTTTTGCGCTTGGGGCTGCGTTCGACGCGGGAGGCGGCGAGCCAAGCGTGGAGTTTGGCGGGGTTGCGGCGGTAGAGGTTCTGCATCATGGCGTCGAGGCGGGTGACTTCCTGGGTGCCTTCGAGGAGGAGGACGCTGATGCTCTCGGTGCTTTCGAGGCCTTTGAGGTTGCCGGCGGTGTTGGCGAGGTTTTTGCCATCGATGGCGTCGCGGTCGGCGCGGAGGTCTTCGACGAAGTCGGCGGGGATGAGCTTGCCGATGAATTTGGCGCGGAGGGCGGCTTTTTCCGCGAGTTGGGCCGGGGTGTCGGCGGGGGCGTCTTCGAGGCGGGCGAGCAGGGAGTCCGCGTGGGTCTTGATGTTGCTCGCGGTGGGTTCGCCGGGGAGGCGGTAGAATGCGGCGAATCCGGGCTCGTCGAGGTCGATGGCGCGGGCGGTGCGGGCGATGTCCTTGAAGTCGGACCAGGCAGCGTCGAGCAGGGTCTGGAGGCTGGCGGGCCCGCGGAGTTGGCCGACTTTGAAGCCGTCGAGCTTGCCGGAGAGGGTGGCCACGTTGGCGAAGCGGGCGATGGCTTCGCTCCCGGCGGGCAGGTCGGCGTGGTTTTCGATGCCGAAAGTGCTGACGCGGTCGAGGCGTTCGTGGCGGAGGATGTCGCGGTCGTTCATGGGGTGACTGTGGTACGATTTTTACGAGGTTGCTAGAGAACTGCCAGAAATTTCCTGATGGAGCAAGGAGCATTGTGGGGAGGAGAAAAGGAACTGCGGAGCCACGGGTGACAGCCATTTTTTCTGAAAATCCGTCACAAAGCATTGACGGGAAGCGCATTAGCAGCATCACGTCGGCGACGTGAAACCTATCCGGCTGCGACGTGAAACCTACACGGATGCGAGGTGGGACCTACCCGGCGGCTAGATGTGGGTCACCCGGTGACGAGATGGGAGCTACCCGTTGACGAGATGGGAGCTACCCGTTGACGAGATGGGAGCTACCCGTTGACGAGGTGGAAGCTACCCGGTGACGAGGTGGAAGCTACCCGGTGGCGAAGTGGGAGCTACCCGGCGCGGAGGCGGAAATGGCCCGGCGGCGAGGTGGGAGTTACGCGGAGCTCCGGTAGGAGTCATCCGGAACCGGAATGGGAGTGAAACGGCGGCGATGAGGGATCTCCCCGGACGAGGGCTTGTCTTGGGAAATGCCCCGACCTACGTTGCGCCAGCCATGAATCTCATCGTCAAGGAAACCATCGAGCGCTGTCGCGAGGCCGGACTCCGCCGCACCAAGGCGCTTGAGGAACTCATCAGCACCCTGCTGGAAAGCCCGCGGCCGATGACGCTCTCCGAACTCGCCACCTCCAAGCGCCTCACCGAGCAATGCGACAAGGCCACCGTCTTCCGCCTGCTCCAGCGCCTCGCCGAGCACGGCGTCGTCCGGCGGCTGGGCCTCCACGAACGCGCCGCCTATTTCACCCTGCTCGTCCCGGGAAAACACAGCGACTACCTGATCTGCACCAGCTGCGGCAGCATCGAGCCCATCAAGGCCCCCTGCCCGGTCCATCAGCTAGAAGACGAGATCCGCGAAAAAACCGGCTTCCGGAACCTCTATCACGAGCTGGAGTTCTTCGGCGTGTGTCCGAAATGCGCCTGAGGAGAAGCGCGGGCCTTCCCGAATTCTATCAAGTGCCGCATTGACAGGACGGCATTCCAATGAGTTTTCTAGGAGGTTATGAAAAATCTCATCCTATCCACGTTCGCCCTTCTCGTCTCCGTCCAACTTTCCAGCGCCAGTCTTCTGGAGGACCTGGTGGGCAAATGGACCGTCAACCGCACCGAACCCGGCGTCCGGATCACCACCGTGTTCAAGCGCGTCGGCAAGAAAGGCCTGGTTGCCAACTCCACCACCATCGTTCCGGGGCTTTCCAGATCCATCGGAGTCACAAACTACAGAGCCAACGGCACGGTGAGCGGCAATGTGAAGCGGGACGGCGTGGTGCAAAACACCATCTCCGGAACCTGGCGGATTTCCGGAAACAAACTCACCGAGACGGTCGTCATCACCAGCCCGTTGTTTGGTGAAGTCGACCAGAAAACCACGGTCACCCTGGCGAATCCTAACAAACTGAAGACCGTCAACATTCTGGATGGCAGCCGCACCACCGGAACGCTCTCCCGAAACCGGTGATGTTTCGCCCGGCAGGCGACACCCGCCGCGCTCCGGATGGAAAAAAACAGCCACCGGCATTGACTTCATCCATCCCGCCTGCCACATCGCGCCGCGCGATGATGTCCCTCACCACACTCCGAGTTAAAGCCCGCGCCGCCATGATTTGGCGGCTCGCGCTGGCGCACGGAGAGTGAGACGGAGATTTCATCCGCACCCATCTCCGGAACGCCCGCCAAGCGGCAGGTTCCGGGGAGTCGATTCGAGTCCCGCCTGTCGCCCGGACGCTCCGGCCCTAACCGGAAAACGACATGCACCTGAAAAACGATGACTCCTTCGACCGCCGCAGCATCTTGCTCATGCTGGCGTCCGTCGTCCTGTTCGCCACCAATGTCCTGCTGATCCGCGCCGTCGCCCTGCATGCTCCGCAGGCGGACGGCTGGGTCGGCATGCTTTTCCGCGGTGTCGTGGGGATTGCCGTGGTGTTCGCGCTGTTCGGTTTCGGCCGCGGGCTGGACCCGACACGGCTGTTCAAAGGAAGGCTCATCACCATCCGCGGCATCGTCGGCGCGGCGAGCACCGTCGCCTTCTACATCACCGTGATCCATCTGGGTGCCGGCCGCGCGGTCATCATCAATCTGACCTATCCGATCTTCGCCTCCGTCATCGCCGCGTTCTGGTTGAAGGAGAAGCTCAGCCGTTCCGCGATGGTCTGGATGGTCGTCGGCTTCTGCGGGCTCGTCATATTCCTGAGCGACAACGGCCAGCTGACTCCCCCATCGCCCTACGACTGGCTTGCTCTCGCCGGAGCCGTCGGTTCCGGCTGGGTGGTGGTCATCATCCGCCGCCTGCGCCATGAGGAGCACCCTGCCACGATCTACGCCTCACAGGCGGTCTACAGCATCGTCATCGCGGCTCCGGCGGTGGTGAAGCTGCCGGTGCTCCCCACCGCCGCGTGGCTCGGGCTCACGGCGGGCGCGGTCATCGTCACCATCGCCCAGCTCATCATGACGCGGGCCTATCAGTTCATGTCGGTCTCGCGCGGCTCCTCGCTGCAGATGCTGCTGCCGCTGGCCACGGCGGTGGGTGGCTTCCTGTTCTTCGGCGAGCGTTTCCACGCGCTGGAAATCGCCGGCGGACTGCTCACCCTGCTGGCGACGTGGCGCGTGGTTTCCAGCCGCTAACAGGCCGATGCTTTTGCTTCGCACCGGAGGAAATGCCGCTTACCCTTCCGCCATGCAGTGCCCGTTCTGCCAGACCCCGCTCAAGCCCGACGCCGCCGAATGCCCGGCGTGCCGGCTGACGTTCCCACGCACCAGCGCGCTCGTCGGCGCGCTGCCGCGGCTCGCGCCGGTGGTGGCGGACACGACCCGGCAGCTCGGAGCCCCGGAGCAGGCCAGGCTGAAGAAGCGCATCGCCCGCATCCAGCGCCGCTTCCCGCAGCTCGTGCTGCAGGTGGTGATGCACAGCTTCCCCGAGGAGCACCCGTTTTCCATGCACGTCTTCTGGCTCTTCAATGCCGGAAACTTCGCGGGCGACAGCCATCGCGGAAAGTCCAACCACGCCCTGCTCGTCGCGCTCGATCCCTCGCGCGGCGAGGCGGCGATCATGCCCGGCTACGGTCTCGAACCCTTCCTGAAACGGGAAACCCTCGACCACCTGCTGGAGCTCGCCGGCCCCGCGTGGGAGACCGGCCGCTGGGCGGATGGCATCCTCCGCGTGCTCGACGGGCTCGACCAGCTGCTCGAATCCGTCGCGATTCCGGACGACGGAGCCGCAACCGGCGGAGAATTCTAACCGGACCGCCAAATTCATTTCGCCCGTCCCGCTTCAAAGCAATCGGGCGGGATGGATCCCGCGCTCCCATTTTCAGCCGAACGCTTTCAAGAACCCCACCTCGATCGCCAGCGGCTCGAAGGCATTCGTCTCCAAGGTCCTTCGCAGCGAGTCCAGCGCCTCCATCCGCTTGAGCAGGCGGGCTTCCGTCTCCGCATCCGCGATGCTTTTCAGCGACGGGGCGGATTCCGGGAAATCCAGCCCACCCGCATTCACCTTCATCCGCAGCAGGTCCGCCATCCAGGCCATCAGCACGTCGAAGAGGCGGTTCCGCGCGTCGAGATACTCCGCTTCGGCCGCGGCCTTGTGGAAATCCTCGCGCTCTTTCAGCCACTTGCCGTCGGTGCCGTCGCGGTAGGCCGCAACTTCTTCCTTCTCGGCCGCCTTCGCCGCCGCATCCGCATCCTCGCGGAAACCGGATAGAAACGAGGCGAACGCCGCCTTCAGGTGCAGCGCCGCCACCGGCGTGCCGAATCCGCGGGCCGCCGCCGCATTCAGCGCGGCCACCAGCTCCGCCCCGCCATCCGCCAGCAGGGCGCGTCCGCCTAACAATGGCAGCCGCACGCAGCGCGAGAGGATCGTGGGCAGCAGCCGCTGCGGATTCGCCGTAAGCAGCAGCAGCAGCGTGTTCTGCGGCGGTTCTTCGAGGGTTTTCAAAAACGCGTTCGCCGCCTGGTCGTTCATCCGGTCCGCCTCGGTGATGACGCCCACCTTGCAGGCCCCGCCCGGCGCGGCCAGGTGCAGCGTCTGTTCCAGGTCGCGGATCTCATCCACCCCGATGCGGCGGGATTTCATGCGCGGGCGGACGATGCGCACCCAACCGCTTTCCAGCTCGTCGAGCGGCGGCGTCTCCACCACCACCGGCTCGCCGAAGAGGTCGAAACCACCGGACGAGGCCCCGCCGTTCACCAGCTGGATCATCCGCGCGGCGAGGTTCTCCTTGCCGCTGCCGTGCGCCCCGCTGATGAGGAACGCGTGCGCCAGCCTCTGCCGCTCGTGCGCGGAGGAAATCAATTCGTATGCCCGGTCTGCCAAATACGCCATGTCCGCTGATCGTCTCCCGAACCCCACCCGAGGCAATCCGAAAACCGGATCGCTCGGGCATTTTCCTTATCCCCTCAAGCCATGATTCTCACGGCGAAACCGCCAGCCGCTCCGTGGTCGCGTCGCGCTCGAAAAGGAATCCGTTTTCCTTGTAGGTCTTCAGACGGAAATGGGTGGCCGTGGAAATGACGCCGTCGAGCGAGCTGAGTTTCTCGGAAACGAAGCGCGCGACCTCGCGGAGATCGCTGCCTTCCACGACGACCATCAGATCGTAGCCGCCGCTGGCGAGGTAGCAGGAGACGACCTGGTCGAAGCGGGCCACGCGCATGGCGAGGCGGTCGAAGCCACCGCCGCGCTCGGGGGTGACTTTCACCTCGATGAAGGCGGAAACGGAGGTATCGCCGGTGGCCTCCGGGTCGATCACCGCGTGGTAGCCCAGGATGGTGCCGTCGTTTTCAAAAGCAGCCACGTTGTTTGCGACCGTCGCCTTGTCCGAGGAAAGGAGGTCGGCAAGTTCCTGGTCGGAGACGCGGGCCTTGCGGCGGAGAAGCTGGAGAAGTGGGTCGGAGGACATGGAAGAGGTTGGGAGTTGATGGTTGAGAGTTGAGAGTGAAGAAAAAGAGGAGAGAGAAGCAGAACCCGAGTCTTATCTCTGACTCTCAACTCTCAACTCCAAACTCTCAACTTCTTCAGTCCCCCAGACAAATCCCCACCGCCTTGGCGGCTTGGACCAGTTCGCTTTCCGGCTCGACGAGGCGGAGCTGGTGGACGGCCTCTTCGATTTCCACGGAGTCCACGTGGTAGGATTGATAGCTGACCATCCGGCCGAAGGCGCCTTCCGCGGCGAGTTTCACGGCCATGACGCCGAAGCGCATGCCGAGGATGCGGTCGAGCGCGGTGGGCGAGCCGCCGCGCTGGAGGTGGCCGAGCACGCAGGTGCGGGCGTCCTTGCCGGTGAGCGTCTGGATCTTGGCGGCGACCTGCTCGCCGATGCCGCCCAGGCGGACTTCTCCGGCGCAGTTCGCATCGATGGTGACGATCTCCCCGTCCGGCATGTGCGCGCCTTCGGCGACGACGACGAGCGTGCTGTGGTGGCCGTCGGCATCGCGCTTGTTGATGTGGGCGGCGATTTTTTCGAAGGAAAACGGGATTTCCGGCAGCAGCACGACGTTCGCGCCACCGGCGATGCCGCCCCAGAGGGCGATCCAGCCGGCGTGGCGGCCCATGACTTCCAGCACCATCACCCGCTTGTGGCTCTCGCCGGTGGTGTGGAGGCGGTCGAGCGCATCGACCACGGTGGAAACGGCGCTGTCGAAGCCGAAGGTGAAGGCCGTCGCGCTCAGGTCGTTGTCGATGGTCTTCGGCACGCCGATGATCGGCCAGCCTTCCCGATAGAGCTGGAGTCCGGTGGTGAGCGATCCGTCACCGCCGACGACGACGAGCGCCTTGATCTCCAGCGCCTCCATCGTTTCCTTGGCCTTCGCGACGATCTCCGCAGGCACCTCGGCGATGTCGCCCTTGCCGACCTTGGCGGCGAAGTGGCCCTTGTTCGTCGTGCCGAGGATGGTGCCGCCCATCTTGAGGATGCCGATGGTGTCCTTCGGCTTCAGCACCGTGTAGTCGCCCGGCGGCATCAGTCCCTCGAAGCCGTCGCGGAAGCCGATGACTTCCCAGCCGAGCTGGTCCGCCGCGCCGACGACGCCGTGGATGACCGCATTCAAGCCGGGGCAATCCCCGCCGCTGTTTAGAATTCCGATTCTCATGGTAGGGATGTTTTGTTGGAGAGTTAGATCAGTCGGTGAAGAACACCGGAACCACGGATGGACGCCGATTTTCACCGATCATTGAAGACTTGGCGGATGCGGAAATTCCCGATGGGTGACCAAACCGCCACCCACCTCCTATCATCCGTGTCCCTCTGCGTCCATCAGTGGTTCCACTTTATATGAACGGAAACTATTGCGGCATCGGCACGCTCAAAATCTCGCGTTCCCTGTTCTGGACGAGCGCGCCGCTGGCCAGCCACTGGTCGTAGACGCCCCAGCCCTGGCGCAGCAGGCCGCGGGCGCGGTTGAAGCGGTCCGGGTTGTTCAGCACCACCACGATGAGGCGGCGCGGGGTCGCGCCCTTCGAGCCATCTGCCTTCTGGCGGACCAGCGGGTCACGATCCATGCACACCGACACGCAGGGTCCCGCAGCGGCGGTGGTGCCGGTCTTCACGCCGAGGATGCCGGTCTCCCCGGCGAGCTCGTTGGTGTTCTTGATGGTGAAATTCCGTTTCACCCCGCCGGTGACCACCGCGATCTGGCGGTCCTGCTTGCTGGTGATGAAGGTGATGGGGTTGCGCCGCATGGCGTAGATCGAGAGCCGCGCCACGTCGGCGGCGGTGGAGAACTGCTTGGCGCCCGGCCGCTCCAGTCCGTGGGGGTTCGCGAACCGCGTCGAGGTCGCGCCCGTGGCCTTGGCGAGCTGGTTCATTTCCCCCACGAAGATCGCCACGGGGTCATCATTTCTGCCCCGGCGGCTGGCGATTTCCCGGCCGACGTGATCGGCGATGGTGAGTGCGGCGAGATTGTCCGAACCGAGGAGCGCCGAGTAGAGCGCGTCGCGCAGCGTCATCTGGTCGTCGGGCTGCAGGTTCATCGGGTTCGGCCCGCCGACGAGCGTGATCGTCTGCGGCACGGTGATCGTCGCGCCGAGGTCGGTGCCGGTCGCCGCCGCCCAATCCACCGCCACCGAGGCCGTGGCGATCTTCGACAGGCTCGCGATCGGCCGCTTGGCCCCGGCGTTCGAGGCGATGAGCACCTTTCCGGAATAGGCCTCCACCACCATGATGCTCTCGGGAGCTTGGGCGGCGAGCGGCAGGGGGAGCATGGCGGCGAGCAGCGCCAGCGTTTTGAAATTCAGGAACATCTTCATGGGAGTCAACGCGCGCAGAGTATCCTTCGCAAAACGCAACTCAACCCCAAAGGCGGAGTGCCCGCCCGTGGCGGAATGATCCTTTTCAACCGCCCGTCTTCCGGTAAGCTGATGCCATGAGCGTAGATCAAATCTCGGCAGAAGCACTCCGGCTCCCGGTGAAAGACCGCGCGCTGCTCGCGGCTTCGCTTTGGGAAAGCATCGAGGATCCCTATTTGGTCGCTGCGGACGGAACGGATGAGGAGGCCATCTCGCTTTCCATTCTGAGAGATCAGGAACTGGAATCCGGTACGGTTTCCCCGCTTTCCCACTCCCAACTGATGGAGCGGCTTCGTAAATGAAAATAGAGTATCATCCGGCGATCGCCGGGGAGCTTGAGGAAATCCGCGACTACTACGAAGGGCAGTCGGCGGGACTGGGAAGGGACTTCGTTGATCAGTTCGAGCAACATATCCTCGCTATCTCCTCCATGCCCACCCGCTGGATGATTGTCCGCCGCGACATCAGGAGGACGCTCATGAAGCGGTTCCCGTATGTCATCCATTTCCGGATGATCGACGATGGAGCGGGAATCCGTGTGACGGTGATCAAACACGAGAGACGTCACCCGGCCTTCGGACTCTCCCGCAGTTAGGTCAACGTTCGGGAAATCCCCAGCCGACACTCACGAGACGATCCCAACAGCGCGAAATTCATCGCCAAACCGTCCCTCACCCGCAACCTTGATCAAATTCCCACCATGCCACCCAAGCTCGACATCCGATGCATCGTCTCCGGCGCACAGACCGGCGGTGCCATCTCCGTTTTCAAGGAAATCGTCCAGCCCGGCATCGGCCCGCCCCGCCACATCCACCACGGGCAAATTGAGATTTTCCACGTGCTTTCGGGCATCCTCCTGTTCGAGGTCGATGGCGTTCGCTCGACCGTGACCTCCGGCGGAGCGGCCGTGGTGCCCGTCGGAGCCGTCCACGCCTTCCGCAACATCGGGGACACCCCCGCGACCCTCCACTACGAGCTGCTGCCGTCCGGAAACTCCGAAGAAGCATTCGAGCGCATCGTCCGCGAAGAGATCGAAGACGCGGCTGCCTTCTTCGAATCCTACGGCATGAAAATGGCAGGCCCGCCCTTGGAAGCGCCGTGACGGACCAAGCCGCACGATTCATCGGGCATCCCAAGGTCTTCTGCGATTCGGAGATCGCCGCTCCCTGAGGATGAAAGGCCACGACCCTGCGAAGAATCACCGGAGACGCCACATTCCCGCCAACACCCGCGAGATCATCCCGACAGCGTGAAAATCGGCGCCAACACGCGCGAGACGATGCCAACACGCGCGAGACGACGCCGACAGCTGCGGAGACGCTGCCGACAGCTGCGGAGACGCTGCCGACACGTGCGAGACGACGCCGACACGCGCGAGACGATGCCGACAGCTGCGGAGACGACGCCAACAGCTGCGGAGACGACGCCAACACGCGCGAGACGACGCCGACACGTGCGAGACGACGCCAACACGTGCGAGACGACGCCGACAGCCGGATGTTTCCCATGAATCGAAAAAGTCATCTCCAACTGAGTCCAAATCCTGAGGGTCCACCGGTTTCCTCCCAGATTCCGCCCCTCCCGTCACCTTGGCTACCCCTGATCCGTTGAAATTCGCGATTCAAGAGTCTTGCCTCCACGCGACGGAAAGTGATGAATACTCACAAGACACAGGAGTAAAAAGATGGGACTAACAACCACCTACTGCGGGCCACAACCTTTTCAATTGCACTCCAACTATCTTTCAGCCGCGTCCGGCCGCGCGTTTCTGACCTCCGCCAGCAAATGACAGCCTACGCCACCGCGGCAATCGTGACCGCTCTCCTCTTTTCGGGCTGCGACCGTCGCGAAACTCCGGACTCATCGGACAACGGCCATCGCGTGGACCCGTCCGAGCTGGCAATTTCAAATGATGAGCTGCTTCAACTCCAGCTTCCCGCACTGCCTGCAAAAGGCAGGAAACTCATCGACGTGATCCAGGATGTGAATCGGCAGATCGCGGATTTTGTATCCAGCGATCCGCGAGGAGGGATCGTGATCGTTCGCCATCCCACGAAGATCGACAACGGCGACAAATTACTAGGAATGGATCTGCCAGCCGCCGCACTGGGGAAGCGACTCAATGATCTCAGCGCAATGACACTTGCACTCTGGACCATCTCGGAAAACGGCTACCTCGTTTTTCGCACGTGGCACCGGCCTCAATACGACTTCGATGCCGTCGACGGAACGCCGGATCCGGACAACAACGGCGAACCAGGCGGCTCTGTCCAACAGGATACCGATCCGGAGCCGGAGCCGGCCGGCAAAGAGAAACCCCAACCTGAATCGGAGGCTCTCCCCCGATAGCGGGGGCAGGCCTTTGGCGTCTGGCCACCATGAAAAATCCAATTGGAGGCATCGTCCTGATGACCTTTTGTGCACTGATCGGTGCGTTTTCCGCTCTGATCGGTGCCAAAATTGCGGGGCTGTCGGAGAGTTCATGGAGTTTGGAGCCTTTGGTTTATCTAGCTCTCGGCTTTGGAGCAGGCGCTTTTGGTTTCATCATTCTTGTCGCGATGAATCAACCGGCAGCCATGGCGGCATCAGGCGCTGTGTTTCTCGCATTTCTTGCCGGATTGGCGGGCCATCCCATTTCCGGTTATCATTCAAAGATGAATTTGGAGAAGAGCACGGCTCAGTCTGCCGCCTCGAATCATCGCTATCAGCAGTTCTACTCGAAACTGCGTGAGAACTCCGAGGTCTCCCTCCGAGAGAGCTGGTACAGCGCGACGGACGAGAGACGTTCCGCCTACCGGATGTCCATCCAGAACCGAGATGTGGATTATTCCGCGTCAGCACTTGGCCGATTATACAAACTCGATGATGAGATGGCGGTTCAGCTACTGGGGCATCCGTCGTTCGACAGCTCCCTACTTGAAAGCGAATTCCATGAAGCGCTCCAACGAATCCTTCGGGGAGGCTCCGGTTGCGACAAGTTGCAGGCCATTCTACGAAATCCCATTGCCAAGAACGAATGGTTTGCTGAGGCAGCCTCATCCGGGATCCTTGAGAAGGACATTTTCTTGTGTAGTGATTTGTTGAAACACCTTATTGAACGGCATCAGACGGATCAAGGATCCGACCAATCCCCGCCCCCCTAGCAATACGCCAGCATTTTAATTTCAATCACGCCCGCAGAAGCAATCAATCGTTCGCCAGTAACAGGAGAGAATGAAAATACGACGATCCAAACGGGTGTTGCTCGCATTTCTGAGTGTGACCGGGATTACGCTTGCCATCTATTTCCTCCATCTAATCGGTGTGATCCACGTCCAAGGTGCGTCAACTGGCTTCGCGCGGGGATTTATTCTTTGCCTCGTTATTCCGGCATTCACCTATTTTTGCTTTCTTTGGACCAAGCGAGGCCTCGCCATTCTCGGCATTTCAGAGAATGAACTAGAGTTGCGGTCGGGAGTCTTCCTCAACCGGTCACTAAGAATCCCGAGGAGCCGTCGGGTTCCATAAAAGCCGCGCGGCATGGAAGAATTTGCACCTCCCCCCATTCCCCTGTAGATAACCGGCCATGTGGGATCAGATCCAATTCATCGGAATGTGGCAGGGCGTGGGGACCGGGGCGGCGTGGGTGGTGACGGGTTGCCTGCTGGTGGCGGGGTTGATCGGGTGTGTGCTGCCGGTGTTGCCGGGGCATTTGATTTTGCTCATCGCGGCGATCGCCCACCGGCTGATGTTGGGCGCGGAGTCGGGGCTGGCGTGGTGGTCCTTCGTGGTGCTGGTGCTGCTGATGGCGGTTTCCCAGACCTTTGAAATGGTGAGCGGAGCGGCGGGGACGAAGTGGTTCGGCGGGACGCGCTGGGGGGCGGTGGGCGCGCTGGTGGGAAGCATCGTGGGGTTGTTTTTCCTGCCGTTCGGGCTGCTGCTGGGGCCGTTGGTCGGGGCGTTCGTGGGAGAAATCGTGATTTCCAAGAAGGAGACGCGCCCGGCGGCGATCTCCGGGGTGGGCTCGGTGGTGGGAACACTGGCGGGGATGGGATTCAAGATCGTGGTGGGACTGATGATGATCGGGTGGTTTTTCCTGGATGTGTTTTTGATCGGGAAGTGAGGGGCGGAAGCGAAACGCGGAGGCGCAGAGGTCGCGGAGGGGGGCGCGGAGCAGAGAACGAGGGCGGATTTCCTGGTTTCCCTCCGCGATCTTTCCGCCGCGTCTCGGCGTTTCGATCCTTCCTGCTGAGGCCCGCGGATCCGGGTGACATTTTGATTGGAAAATGGCGGAGGCTCGCCCACGGTGCGCGCGCCGCTCCCCGGACGGTCGCAGTTTTTCCGCAAGGAGGGATTGAGGAAAGTCCGGACACCACAGGGCAACGCGCCTCATGAAAGTGAGGGACGGGTGACGTGAGAAACCCGGACAGACAGTGCAGCAGAAAGATACCGCCGATGGCCCGCAAGGACACAGGCAAGGGTGAAATGGTGGAGTAAGAGCCCACCGCGAATCCGGGTAACCGGACGGCACGGCAAACCTCGCGTGGTGCAAGACAGAACAGGGAAAGGGCTGCCCGTCCGTTCATTCCCGGGTATTAGTCGCATCCTGCGCAAGCAGGGCGCTCCGCTCCGGCGGGGTGAGAGAAATGGCCGTCCAGCTCCGCAAGGGGTGGACAGAATCCGGCTTACAGGGGAGCGGCACTCCCTACACCTCCGGCAGGCGTGCAGGATGCATGCTGATGGATGGATTTGCACCGGAGCGGTGCGGGGTGCGGCGCGGAGGCGACGATGCAAATCACTGGTTTTCAGTGAATTTTCCGACGATTTCCGGTTCGGCACAGGGTCTGCGACGAGGGATGTCGACAATGGCGGCAGCCCTTCCGGCCACATCGGGCATGGAGCACTCGCTGTCGCATCTACCCACAAGCCCAAACTGAAATTTATGAAAACCAAGAAACTGACCCAATTCGCCCTGCTTTGCTCGTTCGCCGCCTCCGTGCCGATGGCATCCGCCGCCGATCCTGTGGTTGTGGAAAAAACGGTGACCGAAACCAAGGTGGAGAAGGTTGAAAAAGCGCCGATGATCGAAAAGGGATCACTCAGCGCGGTGATCACGGACAGCGTGTCGTTTTCCACGTTGAAAAAAGCACTCGTGGCTGCCGACCTTGAAGTGACGCTCGGATCGAAGGGCGCCTACACCATCTTCGCCCCGACCGACGAGGCCTTCGACAAGCTTCCCGCCGGACTGCTCGGCAAACTCCTGCTTCCGGAAAACAAGGAGAAGCTCCGCTCGCTGCTGCTCTACCACGTCATCGCCGGCAAGGTGATGGCCGCCGAGCTGAAGGATGGCGAGGTGAAGACAATGAACGGCGAGAAGGTGGAGATCGATGTGGATGGAGAAACCATCAAGGTCGATGAGTCCAAGGTCTTCAGCGCGGATGTGCAGGCGACGAACGGAGTGATGCACTCCATCGGCACGGTCATCATCCCGAAGTCGTTGAAAGACATTTCCCCACTGGATAAATAAGCTTCCGGTGTGATTGCAGAAAGCACCTGTGGTTCGCCACAGGTGCTTTTTCGTGGAGGGATGCGGCGGGTGGCGATCCATTTTCAGGTTTATCCTTGCGCGGCGGAAGTTGGCGGGAAGAATCCGCCCCCCGCGCCGCGGTTCCACCCCATGAGCGAAATCAACGCCACTCCAGAAAACGCAACCTTCGAGCAAATCGGCGAGGTCCTGCGCAGCCACCAGTCGTTTGTCCTGATCAGCCACGTCCGCCCGGATGGCGACGCGATCGGCTCGCAGCTCGCGCTAGGATTCGCACTGATGGCCGCCGGAAAATCGGTGCGCCTCATCAATGAGGACGGCCTGCCGGACAACCTGACCTTCATGGCGGGATCGGACAAGATCGAGCTGCCACCCGCCGAGCCGCTCGACGTGGAGGTGGCCATCGCCCTCGACACCGCCGCGAAGCCGCGGATGGGTGAGAAAGCCCTGCACGCCGCGTCCAAGGCGAAGATCTGGCTGAACATCGATCACCACAAATCCAACCCGTCCTACGGCGATCTGAACCTGATCGATTCCAGCAGCCCGGCGACCGGCCAGATTCTCTATCAACTCATCACCGCGCTCGACCTGCCGATGCCGGCCGAGTCGCGCGACGCGATTTACGTCGCCGTTTCAACCGACACCGGTTCCTTCCAATATCCATCGACCACTGCGACGACCTACCGGATGGCCGCCGACCTGATCGACCGCGGGCTGGACGTGGGAAAAATCAACTCGGACACCTACGACAACCACCCCTACCGCCGCGTCGAGCTGATGCGCGCGCTGCTCAACACGCTGGAACTCTCCGCGGACGGGCTGGTGGCGAACTGGGAAATGCGCGACCAGACACGCATCGATCTGGCGCTCCTCCAGGAGGACAGCGAGGGGCTCATCGACATCATCCGCGCCATCCGCGGCGTGCAGCTCGCGGTGTTTTTCGAAGAGCTGGAAGGCGGCAAGATCCGCGTCTCGATGCGCTCGAAGGACAAGCGCTTGGACGTCTGCAAGATCGCCCTCGAATTCGGCGGCGGAGGCCATGCGCTGGCCGCCGGCATCCGGATGACCGGCCCGATGGAAGCGGCCAAGCCGCTCGTGCTCGCTGCGATCCGTCGCCACATCGAAGCCGCCGGCTTGTAACTTTTTTGATCTCCTGACATGCGAAATTCACCCAACGACTACGAAGGCCCGAGCGGCGTGCTGCTCATCGACAAGGCGGAAGACATGACCTCACACGATGTCGTCGCCATCGCCCGCCGCGCGCTGAACACCAAGAAAATCGGCCACTGCGGCACGCTGGATCCGATGGCCACCGGCCTGCTGATGCTGGTGATCGGCCGCGCGACGAAGATCCAGGATCTGCTGATGAGCGAGGACAAGCAATACGTGGGCACGCTCACGCTCGGCTCGACGACCAGCACGCAGGACCGCCAAGGCGAGGTGCTGGAGACGAAGCCGGTCGGAGATTATTCCCGCGAGCAGGTCCAGGAGGCGTTCGATGGTTTCATGGGCGACTTCGAGCAGATCCCGCCGATGGTTTCCGCGATCAAGAAGGACGGCGTGCCGCTTTACAAACTGGCGAGAAAAGGCATCGAGATCGTGAGAGAGCCGCGCAAGGTGCACATCACGGGGAACGAGATTTCCCGCATCGAGCTGCCGGAAGTGGATTTCACGGTGAACTGTTCGAAGGGATTTTACGTCCGGACGTACGCGCATGACATCGGCGCGAAACTCGGCTGCGGCGCGCACTTGAGCGCGCTGCGCCGGACGCGCTCCGGGAAGTTCACGCTCGACCGTGCGGTCACCGTGGCGGACCTGAAGACCGCGCCGCGTGAGGATCTGTACAAGGCGCTGGTCTCCCTGGCGGAAATCTCCCTGATGCGGGGGGCTTGAGAGGGTAGCACTTTGGGGGCTACCCGGGCGGGCCGGAGCCCCACCCTCCTTATGCCTCGTCGGCCACTTCTTCGTTTTCCTCTTCAGGCCCCAGCTTGCGGAAATGGACCTGGCCGACGCGGCGTCCGTCGGTGCTGGTGACGCGGGCTTCGTAGCCGAGGATTTCCACGGTTTCGCCGACTTCGGGGAAACGTTCGAGCTGCTGCGTCAGATAACCGCCGACGGTGGTGACTTCGCCGCTTTCGAGGAAGAGTTCCGGGACGTGGCCGGCGAGGTCGTTGAGCGTCATCGCACCTTCGATGACGAACTCGTCGTCGTTGACCTTGGTGAAAGAGGACCGCTCGTTGTCGAACTCGTCCTGGATGTCGCCGACGAGTTCTTCCATCACGTTGTCGAGGAACACGATGCCGACAGGCGTGCCGAATTCGTCGACCGCCATGGCAAGGTGGGCGTGCTCGCGCAGGAAAAACTGCAACAACGTGTCGAGGGGCATCGTGTCGGGCACGATTTTCAGCTCGCGCTTGATGCGCATGAGATCGGGATCGGGATCCTTGATCAGTTTGAAGAGATCCTTGATGTGGATCAGGCCGATGGCGTGGTCGAGATGTCCTTTGACCAGCGGGAAGCGCGTGTGCTTGCTGCGCATCGCGATTTCGAGAACCTTTTCAAACGGCTGGTCGGCATCGAGGATGACCACCTTGTTCCGCGGGGTCATCACGTCGCGGACCCAGAGTTCGTTCAGTCCGAGGGCGTTGATGAGGATTTCGCGCTCCTTTTCGGTGACTTCCTGGGATTTCTCACTGTGCGCCACGAGCAAGGCCAGCTCTTCCGCGGAATGGCTGTGCTCGCCTTCCTTCATGGGTTCGATATTGAACAGGCTTTTCAGCAGCCAGTTCGCGGTGCCTTGGAGAAGGATGATGCCCCACTTCGCGGACTTGTAGAACGCGTGCAGCGGAGTTGCCAGGTTCATCGTGGTCCCGAGAGGGTAACGGATCGCGATCGACTTGGGCATCAGCTCGCCGATCACCACGTGCAGGAAGGTGAACGAAAGGATCGCCAAGGTGAATGAGATCCCCTTCACCCACCAGACGGACATGCCGGTCTGCATGAGCAACGGCGACACCAGCGCCGCCACGAATGGTTCGCCGAGGAAACCCAAGGCCAGGGAGGCGATGGTGATGCCGAGCTGGTTGGCGGAAAGATAGCCGTCCAGGTTGTTCACGACTTTCATCGCCGTGGCAGCTTTCACCGGATTGTCCTTCAGCTCGCCTTCGATCTGGCTGGAGCGGACTTTCACGATCGCGAATTCGGAGGCGACGAAGAACGCGTTCAGCAGGAGGAAGAAAACGATCCCCGCGATGTAGAACATGGTTTTTCCGGCGCTCGGAAAATCGGTTGCGGGTTCCGGCGCGACGGAGGCCAGGAACTGCAGGCTGGAAATAAGATCGATCATCACCGCCCGAAATCAGAGTTTTTCGTAAACGCCCTGATCGCGCTTTTGGAGGATCGTGAAGCCCGCCTTCTTGGCATCGCTCACCGAGAGCGGCTTGGTGATCGTCGGCGTGTTGATGCGTGAGATGACCTTCTTGACCGGGTTCTTGCAGAGAGGGCACACCACCAGCGGCGCGCGGTCAATCGGACGTCTGAGCTCGAACCCCTTGGCGCAGACGCGGCACGAATGCTCGGGGTCATCCGCTGCTTCAGAAACGTATTCGTAAATTGGCATAAAAAGGACGTGGGAACGGGAATATCCGCCCCACGTCAAAAGTAGCGTAATCCGTACCAGCTTACCAGCTCGACTTGGTCACACCAGGAAGCATCCCGGCGGAGGCAAGTTCGCGGAAGGTAATCCGGGAAAGACGGAAGCGGCGGAGGAACGCGCGGCGGCGGCCGGTGATCTCGCAGCGGTTGACCAGACGGGTCGGGCTGGCGTTGCGCGGCAGCATGGAAAGGCCGACGTAATCCTTCTCAGCCTTCAGCTTGAGACGGAGTGCAGCGTATTTCTCGACGGTTTCTTTTTTGCGCGCGTTGCGGGCGATCCAACTTTTCTTAGCCATAATTCGGGGCGCAGGTGTTACGGGATGGGCAGAGGGTTGCAAGCCCAAAGTCGCTTTTTCCCGGATTTTTCGAGTGAATCCCTGCAAATCCAGCCGTCGGGTCCGTGAAATCGCGGCCATCCTTGGAAAACCTTACCTCCATCCAAAGACAAATCGTCCGATTTTTGAAACGTCTCCGGCGGATCAGGCGTTACCTAGCGGCCTGTCTCCGGGTTTGCACTCGACAGCCCGGCCCTCCTCCGTTTGATAACTCAAATGGATATGTCACGAACCCATTCGTGGCACGTATCCTTCCCATTCCAAAACCTGAAAAACCACCCATGAATCGACGTGAAATCATCCGCACCGGCTCGCTCGGCACTCTCGGCCTGCTCGCCTCCCAGACTTTCCAAACCGCCCGCGCCCAGACGCGTGCCGCCGGGGCCAACGACCGCATCCGCGTCGGCATCGTCGGGTTTTCCGACCGCCTGACCAGCACGCTGCTCCCCTGCTTCAAGGCCGTCGCGGATGAGTTCAACTGTGAGATCGTCGGTGTTTCGGATTTGTGGAACCGCCGCCGCGAGGAATCCAAGGCCTATTTCACCAAACACTTCGGCAAGGAAGTGCCCACCTACCGCAACAACGAGGAGATGTATGAAAAGGCGGACCTCGACGCGGTGATCATTTCGACCGCCGACTTCCAGCACGCCACGCACGCCATCGAGGCCATCGCCGCCGGTTGCGACGTCTATTGTGAAAAGCCCTTCGCCGAAACCATGGAGGATGCCCGTGCCGCGCTCAAGGCGGTCAAGTCCTCCGACCGCATCCTCCAGGTCGGTTCCCAGCGCCGCTCGGGCGAGAACTACAGCGCCGCCCACGATTTCCTGAAAAGCGGGAAATTCGGTCCGATCGTGGCCGCCGAAATGATCTGGAATGTGAACCAGCCCGGCCGCTGGCGCAGGCCTTCGCTCGTCGCCGCGATCAAACAGGAAGATGTCGATTGGAAGCGCTTCCTCTGCAACCGGCCGGATGACCAGTGGGATCCCCGCAAATATCTCGAATACCGCCTTTTCTGGCCCTACTCGTCCGGCATTCCCGGGCAGTGGATGTGCCACCAGATCGACACCGTGCACTGGTTCACCGGACTGCCCCACCCCCGCTCGGTCTCGGCCAACGGCGGCATCTATCAGTGGAAGGACGGCCGCAAGAATTTCGACACGCTCACCGCGGTCTTCGATTACGGCCCGCTCGATGACCCGTCGTCCGGATTCCAAGTCACCTTCAGCTCCCGCTTCAGCAACTCCGCCGGCGGCACCAAGGAAATCTACTACTCCAACGGCGGCGAGCTGAACCTCGACACCAACAAGGTCACCGCCAACGGCGGCATGACCAAGGACGAGGCCAAGGCGATGCAAATGGAAGCCAACCAGCTCGCCGAATTCAAATTGGAAGGAAACGGCGGTGCCGCGTCCGCCGCCAACATGGGTGCCGATTCCCTGACCACCGCGCACATGAGGAACTGGTTGGAGTGCCTGCGCTCCCGCAAACAGCCGCACGCCCCGGTGGAGGCGGGCTACCAGCACTCCATCGCCTGCATCATGGCAAACGCCGCCGCCCGCACCGGCGAGCGCGTGACCTTCGATGAGAAGACGCAGGAAGTGATGGCCGGCGGCAAGGTGTTCAAATTCTAACGCACCCGCCATGCATTCCATCTCGCGCAGGGGCTTCCTGCAAACCGGTTCGCTCGCCTTCATCGGAGCGTCGCTCGCCCATCCGCTGTGGGCGGACGAATCCGGGAAAAAACTGTTCTCCTCCATGGGCATCGCCGCCCCGCTCGACAAGGCGGCGGCGCTCAAGGCGGAAGGCGCGGATTTCCTCACGGAGAGCGTCGGGAATTTGCTAGTCCCCGACCAGCCCGAGGATGTGTTTGAGAAAAACCTCGCGAAACTCGCCGCGTCACCACTGCCCGTCCTCGCCTGCAACGGCTTCATCCGCCCGGCCCACTTGCGCTGCGTCGGTGCGGAGGCTAACCACGACCTGATTCTCGAATGGTCGGAAACCGCCTTCCGCCGCCTCAAGAAAGCCGGGGGGAAATTCATCGTCTTCGGCAGTGCCGGTGCCCGCAAACTCCCGGACGGCTGGCCCAAGGAAAAGGCGGATGAGCAATTCGTCTCGCTGCTCAAGCGCCTCGGCCCGCTCGCCGAAGCCCAGGGCATCACCGTCACCGTCGAGCAACTCCGCGCGGAGGAGTGCAACTACATCAACCACATCGGCGAGGGCGCGGCGCTCATCCGCGCCGCTAACCATCCGAACGTCCGCATGCTCGCGGATCTCTATCACATGGCCTGCGGCGGCGACACTCCGGCCGATCTGAAGGCGGCGATGGATGTCGTCGTCCACATCGAGATCGCCGAGAAGGCCGGCCGCACCGTGCCCGGGATTTCCGGGGACGACTTCCGTCCGTATTTCCGCGTCTTGCGGGAAACCGGTTACAAGGGAGCCGTCAGCATCGAGGGAAAATGGGAACCCGGCCAGATCGCTCCGGCGTTCAAGGAGATCGCGAAGCAGGCTGCGGAAGCATGAGGAGGGCGGACACTCCTGTCCGCCAACCCAATGGAAAGCGAAAGAACAAAGCCACTGGCGAATTCCTTTCGCCTCGCATTGACGCCACGACAAAAGTGTCGTGGCTCCTTACCGCATGAATCCCACCGCGCCACCACCCGATCATCCCCGCGTCAAGGTGGTCGGCAGTTTCCATGAATTGCTCACCACGCCGTTCGCCGATGGCGTGAACGCGCTGTGCTGGCCTCGCGCGCTGCCGGGAGATTTCGGCGAAGTGGCGGCGCGGTTAGGAGCAGGTGATGGGATTGTCCCGCTTGATGAGGAACAACTCCGCAGCCTGCCGCTCGGCGAGGCGGGGCGGGTGGCCGTCGAAATCATGCTCGAAGACCGGCGATTGCTGCGCGAGCAGGACCTCGATCCCGAAATCAACGCCATCCACGCCTACGACCGTGACGAAACCGACGGCCCGGTCGCCACCGATGTCCTGTCCTTCCACGTCGACAGCGCCACGGAGGAAGCCGACACCTGGCTGTGCACATATCATGGCGCGCCAAGCGAGGGACTTCCCAACGAAGACGCCATGTTGCGCGTCGATGTCCCGGAAACCCGCTCCGAACTTCTCGGACTTCATGGCGGGGCGGATGACGAAGCCTTCCGCGAGTTCCTCTCGGAAAACTGCTACTACCTGCACTACGCCCCTCTCGCCCCCGCCCGGCCCTACTCCTTCGGCGTGGGAAATCTCTGGCGCATCGCCACCGACTGGCCCGGCAGCCCGGTGCCACCCTGCATCCACCGTGCGCCGGAGACCCGGACGGGAGATCCGGTGAGGTTGCTGCTGATCAGCTGAGCAAGTTGAAATGCAGGGGAAAAACCATCAGCTATCCTGCGGCAAGGTGATGATGGCGAATCTCACGCTGGGAAGGGCTGGCACTTTTGTCTGCCGGGCCCATGAGAGACGGAACCAAAGAGCTTCGCACGAATGCTTCCGCTCTCCATTGGCTCGCGACAGGAATGTCGCAGCTCCTTATTTGCAGTTCACAGCCGCCAAGATTTCCTCAACCGGAGCAAGCCGCCCGATGCCTTCGTAGCCGCAGGCGAGGTCGCCTTCCGATGGGCCGACGAAGCGGCAGCCATCTTCGGTTAGCCGCACGACATTCCGCTGGTTCGCGGGGTGGTGCCACATTTTTCCGTTCATCGCCGGGGCGATCAGGACCGGGGTGGTGCGGGGCAGGGCCAGGTAGATGGACGAGAGAGGGTCGGGCGAGAGACCGTTGGCGAACTGGCCGATGACGTTGGCGCTGGCGGGGGCGACGATGAAAAGGTCCGCGCGGTCGGCGAGTTCGATGTGGCCGGGTTTCCAGGATTGTTTCTCGTCTTCGAGCGAAACGAGCACCGACTGGCGGGTGAGCGTCTGCAGCGTGAGCGGCGTGATGAACTCGGTCGCGGCGCGGGTCATGACGACGTGGACTTCGTGGCCTTGCTTGACCAGTTGCGACGCGAGATCCGCCGCCTTGTAGGCGGCGATGGAGCCGGAGATGCCGAGGACGATGTTCATGGTTCCGATTTCCTAACGAAGCATCGAGACCGCCTTGGCCACCGCGTCGGCGAGGGCTTCGACGTCGCGTTGCGAGTTGTAAACGGCGAACGAGGCGCGGACGGTGCCGGTGATGCCGAAGCGCGCCATCAGCGGCTGGCAGCAGTGGTGGCCGGTGCGGACGGCGACGCCCATCTGGTCCATCAGCGTGCCGAGATCGTAGTGGTGGACTCCATCGACATTGAAGGAAAGCGCTCCGGCCCGGTCGGCGGGACCGAAGAAACGGATCCCGGAAATCGAGGAAAGCGCTTCGGCGGCAGAGCGGATGAGCGCGCGTTCGTGTTCCTGAATCGCGCCCAGGCCCAGTCCGTTCACGAAATCGAGAGCGGCGGCGAGAGCGATGCCCCCCTCGATGTTAGGAGTGCCGGCTTCGTATTTGAAGGGCAGCTCGTTGTAGGTGGTTTTCGCGAAGGTGACTTCCTTGATCATTTCGCCACCACCGCGCCAGGGCGGGAGGGAATTGAGGACATCGGCACGCCCCCAGAGGACACCGATGCCGGTCGGGGCGTAGACCTTGTGGCCGGAAAGGGCGAGGAAATCAATGCCCAGCGCCTGGACGTCGATCCGCATGTGGGCGGTGGCCTGGGCGGCGTCGATCAGGACGAGCGCACCGACGTTTTTCGCGGCCTTCGTCATTTCCGCGATCGGATTGATGGTGCCGAAAGAGTTGGAAATCCAGGTGAGCGAGAGGATCTTCGTCCGCTCGTTGAGAAGGTTGAGGAAGGCGTCCTGATCGAGCGTGCCGTCGTCGTGACAGGGAATGATTTTCAGGATGGCGCCGGTCCGTTCGCAGAGCATCTGCCATGGGACGATGTTTGAATGATGCTCCAAAGTGGAAATGAGCACCTCGTCGCCGGCCCGGATCCGGCCGGAAAGCGACAGGATGTTGGCAACCAGATTGATGCCGTCGGTGGTGCCTGAGGTGAAAATCACCTCGTCCGGGGTGGCGGCGTTGAGGTGGGTGGCGACGGTCTGCCGGGCATTTTCAAAGGTCTCGGTGGCTAGCCGGGCGAGGTGGTGCGCGCCGCGGTGGATGTTGGAATTGATCGCCTCGTAGTAGTGGCGCGAGGTGAGCAGGACCGTCATCGGTTTCTGCGTGGTGGCGGCGTTGTCGAGATACACGAGGGGCCGCCCCTGGATCGAGTGATCGAGGATCGGGAATTCGGCAATCAGCGAGTCGTGTTGGATCATGGGAGAATTGGAGGGCCACCCGGCGCCGCGAGAAACTGGAGCAAGGCCGCCCGAGCCGCAACGCCAGATTTCCCCCGCCGAAAACATCTGCCCTTGCGGACAGGGAGTTGCGAGGCTTGAATCCCGCCCCCACAAGCATGTATCTGCTGAAAAAAGCCATCCAGCTCCGCGAGAATTCCCATCCGGACCACGAAAAGCCGTTTCTCGAGCATCTGGAGGATTTGCGCACGATGATCACCCGGATCGTGATCACGCTGGTGATTTCGATGATCGTCTGCTTCGCGTTCAACAAGAAGCTGATGGAGTTTTTCCGGGAGCCGGTGGACCAGGTGCTGGTCACCCAGATCAGAAAAACCCTCCCCACCAATGCGCCGCAGCCGGTCACCGTCGAAACCTGGGGAAAGGCGCGCAAGGTCGAGCATGCGGCGATGAGCCTCACGCCGGAGCAGCGTGAGATCTTTTACCGTTCGCTGGCCGATGAAACCCTCGTCTTCCACGCCAAGTCGGTGAGCCTTTACCGGGCCACCACCCTGCTGCCCGAGGAAAAACGCGAGGCATTCGTCAACTCGCTGCCGGAAAACGACCAGACGAAGAGCCAGGTCAGGGCGCTGCTCAGGACCAAGCCCAACACCGACAGCGACGTGAACGGCAACTTGAAGATGATGTCCGCGCTCAAGCCGACCGAGGGCTTCATGCTCTCGATGAAGCTGTCGTTCGTGGCCGGCATCGTGGTGTCCTTCCCGCTGCTGCTGCTTTTCATCCTGCAATTCGTCCTGCCCGGGCTCCACAGCCATGAGAAACGCGTCCTTTGGCCGGCCATGTCGGTCGGCTTCGGCCTGTTTCTATCCGGTGCGGCGTTCGCCTACTATCTGGTTCTTCCGCGCGCGCTGTTGTTTTTCGCCGAATGGAGCGGGGACATGGGGATTTCCAACGACTGGCGGATCGGCGAATACATTTCGTTCGCCACTCAGTTCACCCTTCTGTTCGGCGCGTCCTTCGAGCTGCCGGTGGTGGTGATGGTCTTCGTGAAACTGGGCCTGCTCAGTTATGAGACGATGTCCCGAACCCGCTCCTATGCCATCGTCGCGATCTTCGTGGCCGCCGCCGTCCTGACGCCGACACCCGACATCCTCACGATGATCCTGATGGCGGCGCCGATGATCATCCTCTACGAAATCTGCATCTGGCTCGCCTACTTCGACCGCAAGAAAGCCCGCCTCAAAGAGGAGGAAGAAGCCCGTGAAAACATGGAGCGCCTGCTTCTCCGCGAGGAAAAAAGGAAGGCTGAAGAAGCCGCCGAGGAGAAGGCATGGAACGAAGGGGCCGAGCCCGAAAGCTCGCATCACTCCGACGAGGCCGGCGACGATGGCTGGCATGAGGAATATCCGCAGCAGGATCACCACGCCAGCGACGAGCTGCCACCGATCGATGATTCCCCGCCAACCCTTCCCGAAGAGGAGGAGCGCCGGCGGATGGATCCGTGAGCCACGTTTCGTTTCAAATTTCCAGACATCACGATGACCCAGCCACAGGCCGTTAGACAAGACAGCGCCCGCTCCCCTTTCGCGGGTTGCGCCATCCTCATCGCCGCGTTCCTGGTGATGGTGTTCCTCATCGGATTTTCCGTCCTCACCCTGTTCCGGCAGTTCAATGAGATCGCGAAGTTCACCGACGTGACGCCGGTTCCCCTCGAAGTTTCACCCGTTGAAGGCAGGGAAACCGAACTCAACAACCTAGCCGAACGCGTTGAAACCTTCCGCCAGCAGCTCGCCGGCGATGCCGAGACCTCGCTGGTCCTATCAGCCGATGACCTGAACCTCGCGATCGCGGCTTACGAACCGTTCAAGGAGCTCCGCGGCACGTTCCGGGTGCTGTCCATCGACGATGGGAAAGCCCGCATCGGGATCTCATTCCCGCTGAATGGCAAACCCCGTTTCACCCGCGACGGGGAACAGGGCTTGGTGGCGTCCGACTCCCGCTATCTCAATGGCACCCTCGTCGCCCGTCCCGCCCTTTTCAAAAAGGAAATCGTCCTCTCTGTCGATACGATCGAGGTTCCCGGCCGTAAAGTGGCCGACGGCTTCATCGACCAGATGTCACCCTACCGGATCACCGAGCGCTATATCGGCGACAAAACCATCGGACCGGCGATGGCGAAATTGACGCGAGTCGAAGTCACCGGCGGGACAATCGTCCTCACCAGGAAGCCGGGCGAAAACCCTGCCGACAACATCACGGACAAGCAGGTGGATTCGGCCAGCAGCCGACTTTTCACCGCACTTGGCATCGCGGCAGCTTGTTTTCTGGCATTCGCCGGAATCATCGTGCTCATCGGAGTGCGTGCGAAAGCCCGCAAAGCTCGGAATCCCTAGAGATTTCGAAACAAAGGCGGGTGTCGGAATCGTTTAAGGAAAGAACCATGAAACACCTGCCCTCCCGCTGCGCCCTTCTCAGCCTCGCCCTCACCACGTGGCTTCCCGCTCAGGAAGCCGCACCAGCAAAGCCCGCCGAAGCCGCGCCAGCCCCGGCCGCCGAGACAAAGGACCCCGCCAGCGAGGCGCAAACCAAAGAGCTGGAAACGCTTTCCTCCGAAAACAAGCTTCAAGCCGAGCGTCTCGTCCAGGCAACCAATGCCATGCGCGCCGAGGTCACGCAGTTGAAACTCGAACGCGAGTTGCTGACGGAAAAGCTCGCTCTCGAAACCGCCAAACGTCAGGCAGCCCTCCAGGACGAATTGGCGAAGATGGAAGCCGAAAAGGAGAAACTCACGGAAGAAGGCGAGCTTTCCAAAGCCAAGGCCGAGAAGCTGACCAACGACTTGAAAGCCGTCCAGACCGAAGCCGCCCTCGAAATCACCCGCCTCCAGAACGACATCGCCCGCATCGAAACTTCCGACAAGC
Source organism: Verrucomicrobiota bacterium (assembly GCA_040388015.1). Classification (GTDB taxonomy): domain Bacteria; phylum Verrucomicrobiota; class Verrucomicrobiia; order Verrucomicrobiales; family Akkermansiaceae; genus Luteolibacter. The sequence goes on from JAZKCQ010000080.1 coordinate 33,844, forward strand.
GCGCGCAGTTCGCCGACTCCAAACCGGTGTTCCTGAAAAACCCGCTCAAGGAAAACGGAATTCTCGTCGTTTCCGACCGCCGCATCCCGCTCAACGGCCTGATCACCGCGAACACCGCGGATTTCATCACCAGCCGCATCCAGTATTGGAACAACAAGGACCGCGAGCTGCCGATCTTCATCGTTATCGATTCCAGCCCCGGCGGTTCCGTCATGGCCGGCTATCGGATTTTGAAAGCCATGGAATCCAGCGACGCTCCGGTGCATGTCGTCGTGAAATCCTTCGCCGCCTCGATGGCCGCCGCCATCACCACCCTCGCCAAGGAGTCGTATGCCTATCCGAACGCCGTGATCCTCCACCACCAGATCAGTTCGGTCGTGATGGGCCAGCTCAACCTCACCGAGCAGCGCGAATTCCACGAGGAAAGCGAACGCTGGTGGGCGCGCTTGGGAACTCCGGTCGCGCGGAAAATGGGCATCACTCCCGACGAGTTCATCAAGCAGATGTACACCCATTCGTCCAACGGCGACTGGAGTGAATTCGGCGAACAGGCCAAGGATCTGAAATGGGTGAACCACATCGTCAACGGCATCGACGAAACCTCCGTCAACCGCGACCCCGACACTGTCGAACCCTCCAAAGCCATCAAACTGGCGGAACTCGCTGAAAACATCGATGCGAACGGCAAGCCCTTCGCCTGGCTGCCCCACCTGAATCCCAAGGACGTCTATTTCATTTACAACGCGGACGGCTACTACCGCACACGCTGAGTGATCCGGGCATTCCCGCCTGCTATTCCTGCAAAGGCCGGCAAACATGTTAGAGGACGATTTCACCTACGTCATCCGCAAAGCCTTCAAAGGCCTCGCCCTGTCACCGGGCGAGGCCGCTTTGCGAGCGGGGCTTCCCGAGAAGGATGTCCTTTCGTTTTCCCGTGGAAATTTCTCCGCCGATATCGCGCGGAAGCTCGCCCCGGTTCTCGGATTGGATCCGGACGCTCTCGCCCACCACGACCATTATCAGCCGAAGCCGCCGGCCCTGCCGGAAATCCACCGGCTCGATCTCCCGTTCGCCGAGGAACGCGTGAATGCCTGGCTCATCTGGACCAATGACGAGGCGATCCTGTTCGATACCGGCTTCGAACCCGAATCGTGCGCCGGAGCCCTCGACGCCATCTGCGCTCCGACGCTCGATCAGGTTTTCATCACCCACGGCCACCGCGACCACATCGGCGGCATGCAATCATTCCTCGAACGCGGCCATGTCCCCTATGGATCGCAGATCGAAAGCGCCTGGCCGCTGAACCCCGGCGAGTCGATCCAGTGCGGCTCCCTAGTCGTCCGGACCTGCGATCTATCCGGTCACTACACCCCGACGCTAGGTTTCCACATCGTTGGTTTGGCGGCACCGGTTCTCGTCACCGGCGACGCCCTCTTCGCCGGATCGATGGGCGGCTGCGACACCCCGGAACTCTATCAACATGCGCTGGCGCGGCTGAAGGAGGTGCTCGGTTCCCTGCCCGACCGCACCGTCCTTCTCCCCGGCCACGGTCCCGCCACCACCTTGGGAGAAGAGCGCGCGGGAAATCCGTTCTTATAAGGAGCGCGGACGCCTCGTCCACGAAGCCAATGAGAGGAGAAAGAGACGCCTGAAATGTCGTTCCTTTCACGTTCCATGGTCCAGGTGGACGGAGGCGTCCACCCTCCTTATTTCCGCTGCAAATACTTGCGCGAACCCAGCACGTATTTATCCGCCCAGCCTCGGATCTTCAACTGTTCGTCCAGCGACAGCGCACGCACCACCTTCGCCGGCGATCCTAACACCAACGATCCCGGCGGGACGACCGTGCCGCCCGTCACCAATGCTCCCGCGCCGATGATCGACCGCTCGCCGATCACCGATCCATCCAGAATGATCGCCCCCATTCCCACCAGAACTTCATCCTTCACCGTGCAGGCGTGCAGGATCGCCGAGTGCCCGACGGTCACCAGCTCCCCGACATAACAGCCGTAATCATCCGCCAGATGGATCACCGCATTGTCCTGCACGTTCGACCGCGGACCGATGACGATTTCATTGATGTCGCCACGCAAGGTGGCGTTGTACCAGATGCTGCTTTCCTGATGCAACGTCACGCGTCCGATCACATCCGCGCTGGCGGCGATGAACGCGCTTTCATGGATGGTCGGTGAAAACTCCGAAAACGTCTCGATGGCCATGCGGGAAATTATCCATCCAACCCATGGATCGCAAGTTCTACACGACACTTCATCTCTCCGCGGATTTCGGTGTCAGCCGGATCGTTCCAACATCCCGAATCGCTCCGAACAGCGAGGATCGATCCGACCCGCGATCACCGGCAACCCCGCCTGTTCGGTAGCCATCCGCTTCAATCCGGAAATCACGGATCCGAGACGGCATGTCAAAGTGGGGCAGGAGGGAATAGGAAATCGGCCCCACCAGATAGGCTCCGTGCCAGCCATATTCCGATTTCACGACAAACTTCCCATCCGGACCCGTTTGCGTCATCGCCGTCCTCCCTGGCAAAGAACAAATTCTCGCCGCCGCAACGGGTTGTTCGGTCCGGGAATCAATGACCTGCCCTTCAACGCCCACAAAATGAGCCCGCCGGTGAGGAACCGGCAGAATACAACCGGCACAACAAAAGTTGATTCCCAGAAGGATGAAAGCGCGGGATTTCATGGCATTCTTCTCCAATGACAGGAAAATCGCGGCCTGTATCCCGGACTTGTCCTCGACAAAAATGCCAGTCCCCGACACAAGCGGCGAGATGAAAAAGACATTTCCACTCACCTCGCCCCTCCATCAACCGGCGCGCGTCGTCGAGCAGATCAAGGCCGACGTGCGGAAATACGTGAAGCGCGAACGGAAGAAGAAGCTGCCGGAAGGCGTGGATTTCTGGGATTTCGACTGCAAAGTCGGCCAAGGAGAAACGGCTCCGGAAACCAAGCACGTCGAGGAAATCATCCCGGCCATCGATCAGGCCGCGGCGGCTGAATCCGGCTCGGTCTATATCGAGATCCTCGCCAAGCCCGGCCACCGCAAGTCGAAAGAAGCTCCCTGATCCACTACACAAACGGGGGATAAGGGAACACGGATTTCCTCTTCACGAACCGCCCGGCGGCGATTAGAAAGCATGCACCATGCTTGAAAACCCACGCCCGCCCGGAAAACTGATGGCCGCGAACCGCGGGGAAATCGCAATCCGCATTTTCCGCGCCGCCAACGAACTCGGACTGACCACGGTCTCGATCTTCGCCGAGGAAGACCGCTTTTCAATCCACCGCTTCAAGGCGGACGAGGCGTATCAGCTGGATTCCTCGAAGGGACCGGTGGGCGCATATCTCGATGTCGAGGGCATCGTGACGCTGGCGAAACAGAAAGGTGTGACGATGATCCACCCGGGCTACGGGTTTTTATCGGAGAACGCCTCGTTCGCGCGGGCCTGCGCGCGCGAGGGCATCACATTCATCGGACCGTCGCCGGATCTGTTGGAAAACATGGGCGACAAGACGGCGGCGCGGGCACTGGCGCAAAGCTTCAACGTCCCCACCCTGCCCGGCACCGAGGAGCCGATCACCGATCCCGACCAAGCGCTGACCGTCGCGCATGAGATCGGATTTCCACTCATCATCAAGGCCGCATTCGGCGGTGGCGGGCGCGGAATGCGGGTGGTGGAAAAACCGTCGCAGCTTCCCGGTTTGTTAGCCGAGGCGCAGAACGAGGCGCTCAATGCGTTTGGAAATTCCGCCGTTTTCCTCGAACGCTACATTTCCCGTGCCAAGCACATCGAGGTGCAGATCCTCGGCGACCAGCACGGGAATGTGGTGCATCTCCACGAGCGCGACTGCTCGGTGCAGCGGCGCTATCAGAAAGTCGTCGAGGTCGCCCCGGCGATGCATCTCGATCCGAAGGTGCGGAAGGAACTCTGCGACGCCGCCGTCGCGCTGGCGAAGGGCATCGGCTACGACAACGCGGGCACCGTCGAGTTCCTCTACGACATGGACAAGAACGACTGGTTTTTCATCGAGATGAACCCGCGGATCCAGGTGGAGCACACGGTGACCGAGTGCGTCACCGGCATCGACCTCGTCAGATCGCAGATTCTGGTTTCCGCAGGACACACGCTCTTTGGCAAGGAAATCGCGCTGCCGCCGCAGGATCAGATTCCGTGCAATGGTTTCGCCATCCAGTGCCGCGTCACGACCGAGGATCCGGAAAAGAATTTCTCGCCCGACTACGGCCGCATCCTCAACTACCGCTCGGCCGCCGGTTTCGGCATCCGTTTGGACGCCGCTTCCGCCGACGCGGGGTCGGTGATCACGCCGTATTACGACTCGATGTTAGTGAAAGTCACCGCGATGGGCCGCGACTTTCCGATGGCCTGCCAGCGCATGGACCGCGCGCTCCGCGAGTTCCGCATCCGCGGGGTGAAGACGAACATTCCGTTTCTCGAAAACGTCATCGCGGACGAGACCTTCCGCAGCGGCCAGGCACACACCAAGCTGATCGACACGAAGACCGAGCTGTTCCAGTTCAAGCGACGTCGTGACCGGGCGACGCGCACGCTGTCTTATCTATCCGATATCACGCTGAACGGAAATCCCACCGCCAAGGGCTGGAAGCCGGAAGGCGTGATGCACAAGGCCGTGGTGCCGAATTCCCTTCTCATCGAAAACCAGGCGAAGGTGCCGAAAGGCAGCCGCGATGTTCTGCTGGAGCTTGGACCGGAGAAATTCGCCGAGTGGATCCTCGCGGAAAAGCGCCTGCTCATCACCGACACCACCTTCCGCGACGCGCACCAGTCGCTGATCGCCACCCGCATGCGCAGCTTCGACATGCTCCGCGTCGCCGAGGCCGTCGCCCACCGCACGCCGCAGCTTTTCTCGCTGGAAATGTGGGGCGGCGCGACCTTCGACACGGCGATGCGCTTCCTGAACGAGTGTCCGTGGGAACGTCTCCGCCGCCTGCGGGAAAAGGTGCCGAACATCTGCTTCCAGATGCTCTTCCGCGGATCGAATGCCGTCGGCTACTCGAACTACCCGGACAATGTGGTCGCCGGATTCGTCAAGCACGCGGCGGACTCCGGCATGGACATCTTCCGCATCTTCGACTCGCTCAACTACCTTCCTAACATGACCGTCGCAATGGAATCGGTCCGCGACCACGGCAAGGCGATTTGCGAAGCGGCGATCTGTTACACCGGCGACATCACCGACACGCGCCGCGACAAGTATTCTCTGAAATACTACGTCGAGAAGGCGAAGGAGGTCGAGCGGATGGGCGCCCACATGCTTTGCATCAAGGACATGGCCGGGCTTTGTAAACCGCACGCCGCCTGGAAACTGATCGCCGCGCTGAAGGAGGAAATCGGCATCCCCGTGCATTTCCACACCCACGACACGTCGGGTATCAACGCGGCCTCCGTCCTCGCCGCCTCCAAAGCGGGCGTGGACATCGTCGATCTCGCGATCTCCTCGATGTCCGGCTCGACCTCGCAGCCGAACCTCAACTCCGTCTCCGCGGCACTCGCCGGAACCGAACGCGATCCGGGGCTGGACTTCGGTTCGCTCAACGAGTTTTCCGACTATTGGGAACAGGTGCTCGCGTTCTATCAGCCGTTCGATTCCGCCCCGCGCTCGGGCACGGCGGAGGTTTACGAACACGAGATGCCCGGCGGCCAATACACCAATCTCCGCGAGCAGGCGAACGCCATGGGCCTCGGCCACCGCTGGCGCGAGATCGCCCGCACCTACGCCGACGTGAACCAGCTCTTCGGCGACATCGTCAAGGTCACACCATCGTCCAAGGTCGTCGGCGACATGTGCATGTTCCTGGTCACCCGCGGCATCAAGGCGGCGGACGTGCCGAAGCTGAAACCCGGCTCCATGGATTTCCCGGAGAGCGTCATCGACATGCTCGCCGGCGGCCTCGGCCAACCCGACGGCGGCTGGCCGGCGGACGTGCAAAGGGTCGTGTTAGGAACCCGCAAGCCGACGACGAAGCGCCCGGGCGAACTGGCAGAAGCCATCGACCTCGAAGCCACCCGCGCCGAGGTCGCGAAAAAGCTCGGCCGTCCGGCGAATGACGACGACCTCTACTCGCACCTCATGTATCCGCAGGTCTTCGCGGATTTCATGGCGTTCCGTGCGAAATACGACGACCTCAGCGGCCTGCCGACGCCCGCGTTTTTCTACGGGCTTCACATCGGCGAGGAAATCGAGATCGAGATCGACACGGGCAAAATCCTCATCATCAAGCTCATCTCCATCGGCGAGGCCGACTCGGCGGGGCGGCGCGCGCTGTTCTACGAGCTCAACGGCATGCCGCGCGAATCCGTGGTGATGGACAAGTCGCT
>JAZKCQ010000081.1:0-4992 GCA_040388015.1 Verrucomicrobiota bacterium
AGGCGATCATCCAATACATGAAGCGCGCCTACAACCTGATGATCGGCGAGCGCACCTCGGAGGACATCAAGATCCGTCTTGGATCGGCCGCCCCTCTGCCCAAGGAAATGACCATGGAGGTCAAGGGCCGCGACCTCGTGGCCGGTCTCCCCAAAACCATCACCATCACCTCGCAGGAAATCCGCGAGGCCATGGCGGATCCGCTCAGCACCATCGTTGACGCCGTCCGCACGACACTCGAGCGCTGCCCGCCGGAACTCGCCGCCGACCTTGTCGACCGCGGAATCGTGCTCGCCGGCGGGGGAGCTTTGCTCAAGGGACTTGACCGTCTCTTGCGCGAGGAAACCGGCCTCCCGGTCCACATCGCCGAGGATCCCCTCAGCGCCGTGGCCGAAGGCACTGGCAAGGCGCTTCAGGAGCTTTCCCTCCTGAAGCGGGTCACCAATTCCGACCGCTAACCGCGGACCGCCAGGCCCATACCGGCCATGAAGCCGCTCAATCTCATCGCCCTGCTGCTGTTCCTCGGAGGAGCGGTCTGGGCATTCACCCAAAGCGACCGCGCCGTCCGCGAGGTGCAGGAAATCTATTTTTCCGCGATGGCTCCGTTTTTGAAATCAGGCTCCAAAATGGAGACCAAGGCACGTGCCTTTCTGAATGAAACGAAGCATTCCAAGGAACTCGAAGTCGAATTGGAAACCATCCGTTCCGAACTCGGCGCGCTGCGCGTGAAAAACTCCCTCTATCGGGATCTGGAACGCGAGAACTCACAGCTCAGGCATGCGCTGGATTTCAAGAAAGCCACCAATTTCAATGTCGCCGCCGCCCAGGTGATCCGCCGCCACCCGACCACCTGGTGGCAGACGGTGGATATCGATGCCGGCGAGGAACGCGGCATCGGCACGCAGCTCGCCGTGCTTTCCAATGAAGGCCTGGTCGGCAAAATCGACAGGATTTACAAGGACCAGAACCGCTCGTCGGTGCTTCTGCTGACCGACGAGAAATGCCAGGTGTCCGCACGGGTTGAAGGCTCTCCGGAAGTGGGCATCCTCAGCGGCCAGCGCGGCCGATTTGATGGAAATCCCCTCCTCCGACTCCGTTTCCTGTCCACCGATGCCGCGCTGCATCAGGGACAAAAGGTTTACACCACAGGCCGGGGAGGAATCTTCCAGGCCAACATCTTACTTGGAACCATCGATTCCGTCGAAAAAGGCGCGCTGGATTCCGAAGCTCTCGTCCGGCCCTCGGTGAACTTCGCGGATCTTGGCACGGTTTTCGTCGTGCTATCCGCCGATCCCTGACCGTCCGTGATCCGTTATTCATTCATCACGATCCTGCTCCTGCTCGCCTCGTTTGTGGTCCAGCAGTTCCTGCCGGCGTTCACGGGCATCCATCATTCCCGGATTTTGTTAGTCCAGCTCGTCTTCCTCTGCGCGGCGGTCACGGTCGGACAGCCGACGATGCTGCTCCTGGCTTTTCTCGGCGGATTCTTCTGGGACGCCCATTGCTGGCTGGGTCCGCACGGCGGAGACCCGGAGGTTTACACGCAGCAGGTCGAGTCGCTGCGCTTCGGTTATTCGATCTTCCTGTTTGCCGCCATGGGCTTCCTGATGCAAGGCATCCAGCCGCTTTTCAAACAGGGGAAATGGCAGTTCTCCGCATTGCTTTCCGGCATCGCCATCTTCCTCTATCTCGCCGCCGAGTATGCCATCATCAACTTCGTCCGCGGCGAGTTCGTCCTGTCGAAAGCCACGGTGATGCAGATGCTCTTCACCTCGCTGCTGACCATGCTGTTCTCCCCGCTCCTTTTCTGGCTGCTGTTCCGCATCGCGCGGGCATGCGACCACTCGATCAACCCCGAAGCCGGGCGGAAACGCCGCCGCGCTTACTAGCAACATGGAACCCGGCTACCGACTCCGACTCTATCTGCTGACGGCCCTGGTGCTCGTCGGCTTCGGCGCGCTGCTGTCCAGGCTGCACGAGTTCCAGATCGTCCGCCGTGACGAATTCCTCCAGCTCGTCCCCGGAAACCGCACGGTCACCGTCCGCGAGCCCGGCACCCGTGGCGAGATCACCGACCGCAACGGCATCACCCTGGCCCGCAACGTCCGCAACTACGAGGTATCTTTCAACCTAGATGAAATCCGCCAGGCCTATCTCACCCAACACGTCGAGGACCCGAAACTCGAGCGTCTGACCAAGGAAAACGGCCTGCCGCGCAAACGCTCGGAAAAGGACATCGTCGCCATCGTCAGGGACGGCCCCGTGCGGGTTCTTGCCGATCCGGCACTCGATCTGGCCAGGCCTTACAAGGCGAGTGACCTGCGCACCCATTTCCTCACCCACGGCGGCCTCATCCCGTTCAGCTACCGCTCGGATCTCAGCTACGAGGAGTTCGCCAAATTCGCGGAACACAATCTCGACCTGCCGGGGGTCTATCTGAGCCTCCGTCCGCAGCGGCAGTATCCCTATGGAGCCCTCGCCAGCCATGTGCTCGGCTACATGAAAAAGTGGGAAAAGGGCGATGTGCCGGAAAGCGCGATGCGCAAGTTCGACCACTACATCGGCGACGACAAGGGCATTGCCGGCGTGGAAGCCTCCATGGACCAGTATCTCCAGGGACCCGAGGGACAGAAAGCCATCGTCAAGGATGAGAAAGGCCGCACGCTGCAGATGTCGGACTACACCAAGCCCGGCAGCGGTGCGAAAGTCAGGCTCTCCATCGACGCGCCTGTCCAGTATCTGTTGGAAAACACCCTGCGCTACGCCGGCCGTGCGGCGGGGGTCATCATGGAGGTGAACACCGGAGAAGTCCTGGCCATGGCCTCCGTGCCCGACCTGGATCCCAACGATTTCTTTCCCACCATCTCGCAGGCGAACCTCGACGCCTACTTCAAGAACAAGCTGTCCCCCCTCACCAACCGCGCCATCTCCCAGTATCCGCCGGGCTCCACGATGAAGATCCCCATCTCCATCTCCGCCGCATTGGTCGGCATGGCGAACAAACGTTACACCTGCAACGGCTACGTCACCTATGGCAACGCAAGGGTCCAATGCTGGATCGGACGGCCGCCACACAACAGCAGCCACGGCAACCAGAACATCTCGGAAGCCATCCAACATTCCTGCAATCCCTACTTCAACATCCTCGCAAACTCGATCCCGCGGGAAGCTCTCATCGAAGGCAGCTCCATGGTCAACATCGGCAAGCGCACCGGCATCGAGCTTCCTTCCGAAAACCCGGGCATGCTGACCGGCAGCCGGGTCTGGCGTTCCACCTACCCCAAGGAATCATTGACCGCTCATGCGATCGCGATGCTCTCCATCGGACAGGGGCAGTCCATGGCGACCCCGCTCCAGGTTTGCGCCGTCGCGGCCTGCGTCGCCAACGGCGGAAAATACTATCAGCCGAGGGTGGTCAAGGAAGCCATTTTGGAAAACGGCAAGGTCGTGGTTCCCGACACTCCCAAGCTCCAGGTCGATCTCATCCAGGCCGGCATCAAACCCGCCGACTTCGAACTCATCCGCAAGGGCATGCTGATGTCCACCAACGAGCGGGGAGGAACCTCCGGCAAGGTGAAGCTGCCCGACATCATCGCGGCCTCCAAGAGCGGCACCGCCCAGGTCACCGAGTTTGGGAAATACTCGAACACCTCGTGGATCATGAGCTTCGCGCCTTATGAAAATCCCAAATACGCCATCTGCATCATGGTGCAGAACGGACAATCCGGCGGCGCGGTCTGCGGACCGCTCGTGAATCTCGTCTATCGGGGACTTTTCGCCCGCGACCTCAAGGGCATCCGGCTTCCGCTGAAGCCCCAGACCAAGGTGCCGGGCTACATCGGAGAAAACATCAAGGCGATTGAAATCACTCCGGAAGCCATCGCCACCGTAGAAGCCGGCGATACCGAACCCGCGCCGGAAGCCATCACCGCCGCCGCCACCCAGATCACTCCTCCGTCCGAGGAAGATGGCGGAGAAACAGGCGCGGAAGCCGAGGACATCCCTCCATCGGTCCAGCCCGAACCATCCACCGATGCCATTCCCACCCCCACCGTCACCCCCGCGGCGGATGCCGAGGGCTCCGTGATCCCCAAAGCGGTTCCGGTGAAGGAAGATTGATTTACCCAAAACACCAACAAACTCTAACCCCCTTACCACCATCAACATGATCCAACACATCAAGAGACTCCTCGGAATCGGCAAGCCCGACCCGTCGAGAGGCAACTCCATCGTCGTCAACGTCGAGAAACTCGAACGCCGCGTCGCGCTCCTCGAAGACGGCGTCCTGGAAGAATACACCGTCGAACGCGAGGGCGACCAGAACATCGTCGGCGGCATTTTCAAAGGACGCGTGAAAAACATCGAAGGCGGCCTCAAGGCGATGTTCGTCGACATCGGCCTCGACAAGAACGCCTTCCTCCACTTCTGGGATGCCATCCCCGCCGCGCTCGATGGCGGTCTCGAGGAGATCCAGCGCGAGGGCAAGAAGAAGCAGCAGAAGAAAATCACGTCAAAGGACATTCCCGACATCTATCCGATCGGTTCGGAGATCGTCATCCAGGTTTCCAAGGGGCCCATCGGCACGAAAGGACCCCGTGTCACCACGAACATCTCGATGGCCGGACGCTACCTCGTCCTCATGCCCTACACCGAACAGTTCGGCATTTCCCGCAAGATCGAGGATCCCAAGGAGCGCGCCCGCCTCCGCAAGATCGTCCAGAAGCTCGCCGTGCCGGAAGGCATGGGCATCATCATGCGGACCGTCGCCCAAGGCACCCGCGCCCGCCATTTCGTCCGCGACCTTCACATGCTGTTGGAACAGTGGGATGAGATCGAAGCCCGCCGCGCGAACAATCCGGCGCCGGCATGCATCTTCCAGGAGCCCGGCCTCATCGAGCGCACCGCCCGCGATTTCCTCACCGACGAGATCGACCAGGTGATGTGCGACGACGCCGAGACCACGGAAATGATCCGCAACATCGCGGGTAAGAT
>JAZKCQ010000082.1:0-28569 GCA_040388015.1 Verrucomicrobiota bacterium
CAAGGTTAAGGACTTGCCGGAGTGGCACGGAATAAGCTGAAGTAGCGTCAATCGTACCAATCCGCGTTCTGCCATCCACATGAGTTCTTCCGAAAACCAAATCTGCCCGCTCTACATCGGAGGAAAATGGGTGAATCCCGAAAACAAAACCGGCAGTCCGGTCTTCAATCCCTCCCGCGGCAGCATCATCGCCAGCGTACCGATGTGCGGCGCGGCCGAGGTGGATGCGGCCGTGGCCTCCGCCAAAGCGGCGTTCCCGGCGTGGCGCGACACGCCGCCGAACGAACGGGCGCAGGTGCTTTTCCGCGTGAAGATCCTGCTGGAGGATGCGTTCGAGGAACTCTGCCTCGGCATCGCCACCGAGCACGGCAAGACCCTATCAGAAGCTCGCGGCGACCTGCGGCGCGGCATCGAAGTGGTGGAATACGCCTGCGGCATTCCCACGTTGCTGATGGGCGAGAGCTTGGAAAATATCGCCCGCGGGATCGACTGCCACACAGACCGTCATCCGTTAGGCGTCGTCGCCGGCATCTGTCCGTTCAATTTCCCCGCGCTGGTGCCGATGTGGATGTGGCCCATCGCCATCGCCTGCGGAAACACCTTCCTGCTCAAGCCGAGTGAAAAAGTCCCGCTCACCATGCAGCGCGTGGTCGCTCTGCTGGAAAAGGCCGGCCTGCCGCCCGGTGTCATGAATATCGTCCACGGCGGTCGCGAGTGCGTGGATGCGATTCTCGAACATCCCGATGTCAAGGCCATCAGCTTCGTCGGGTCAACACCGGTCGCTCGCGAGATCCACCGCAAAGGCACCTCTAACGGGAAACGTGTGCAGGCTGCCGGCGGTGCGAAAAATTTCATCATCCTCATGCCGGACGCCGATGTGGACCGCACGGTGGAAGCGGTGAAAGACGGCGCCTTCGGCTGCGCGGGCGAGCGCTGCATGGCCGGTTCCACCGCCGTCGCGGTCGGGGACGCGGGCGAACGACTGCTGCCCGCCCTCGCCGATCTGGTGAAGGCGATGAAAACCGGCCCAACGGACGTCAGGGAATCCCAGCCCGACATGGGCGCGGTGATTTCCGCCGAGCACAAGGCGCGCGTCTCAGGTTTGATCGATGCCGGCGAACGCGGTGGAGCCAAGATTCTCGCGGACGGACGCTCGACGAAAGTGGACGACGCGCCGGAAGGATTTTTCCTCGGCCCCACGCTGATCGATCAGGTGGAGGAAACCAACCCGCTGATGGAAACCGAAGTCTTCGGACCGGTTCTGGCAGTCATGCGGGCCAAGACGCTCGACGCCGCCATCGCCGCGGCGAACCGGCAGGCATTTGGAAATGGCGCCGCCATTTTCACCAACTCGGGCAAGGCCGCCCGCGAATTCCGCCGCAATGTCAGCGCGGGCATGGTCGGCATCAATGTGGGCGTTCCCGCGCCGCTGGCGTATTTCCCGTTCAGCGGCTGGAACGATTCGTTCTTCGGCGACCTGCACATCCAGGGCAAGGAAGGCGTCGAGTTCTACACCCAGCGCAAAACCACGACGACCCGCTGGTTCGGATTCGGAGACGGGGAAATCTGGGCGAAATAACAGGTCATGAGTTTGCTGATCAAAAACGGAATGGTCGTCAACGCGGACGCCGAGCCCGCGGTGATGGACGTGCTTTGTCGCGATGGTGTCATCGTGGAAATCGGCGAAAACCTCACCGCTCCGGCGGATGCGGAACTCATCGAGGCCGCGGGCAGTTACGTTTTCCCCGGTTTCATCGATCCGCATGTGCACATCTATCTGCCGTTCATGGGCACCTTCTCGAAGGATGACTACGCCACCGCCAGCAAGGCCGCGCTGATGGGCGGGACGACCACGCTGATCGAAATGTGTTGTCCGTCCCGCCGCGACGATCCGCGCGAGGCGATCCGACTTTGGAAAAGCAAGGCGGCGGGGATTTCCTCCTGCGACTACACGTTCCACATGGGCGTCACCCGTTTCGATGACGGCACGGCGGAAGCCCTCAAGGCCATCGTCGAGGAAGAGGGCATCACCTCTTTCAAGGTGTTTCTCGCTTACAAGGGGGCGTTCGGCATCGAGGACACGGAACTCTATCAGACGCTTTCGCTGGCCAAGGATCTCGGCGTCACCGTCACCGCGCATTGTGAAAACGCTGACCTCGTTTCGGAAACGCAGAAGAAACTCGTCGCCGAGGGCAAGACCGGTCCCGAGTGGCACGAGCCGTCCCGCCCGATCTCGGTCGAGGCGGAGGGCTGCCACCACCTGATGACCTTCGCCGAACTAACGGGAGCCGAGGTTTACGTCGTGCACACCAGCTGCATTCCGGCGGTGGAAGCCATTGTTGATGCTCGCAAACGCGGGGTGAAAGCGTGGATCGAAACCGTCGCTCCCTACCTTACGCTCGATAGCAGCTACGCCGAGCTTCCCGATTTCGAAGGAGCGAAATACGTCATGAGCCCGCCGATCCGCTCGAAGGAGCACGGCGAGTTTCTCTGGAAATGCCTGGCGGACGGCACCGTGGACACGGTCGGCACCGATCATGCGCCGTTTGATTTCTCCCCGCAGAAGCACATGGGCCATCCCGATCCCGAAAAGTGTGTCGATGCGGATGGCCTGCCGACCGGCAATGCCGGAAACTTCACGCTCATTCCTAACGGAATCCCCGGCGTCGAGGAGCGCGTGAAACTCCTCTACACCGAAGGCGTCCGCCGCGGGCGCATCGATCTTCCCACCTTGGTCCGCTGCGCCAGCACCCGCGCGGCGGAAATCTTCGGCCTCTATCCGCGCAAGGGCGTGATCGCCGTCGGCAGCGATGCGGACATCGTGATCTGGAATCCGCAGTGGAGCGGCACCATTTCCGCCGCCACCCATTCGATGGCGACCGACTACTCCGCATTCGAAGGCCGCGATGTCCATGGCCGGGCCGAGTTCGTCACCGTGCGCGGAAAGGTCATGGTCCGCGATGGCGAGTGGTGTGGAGAAACCGGATGGGGAAATTTCCTGCACCGCCAGCCGAAGAATTAAAATGTTAGGCGACGACACACTGACCAACGAGGATCTCGCCCCCGTCCCGCCGGACCAGCGGACGTGGACCTGCGGCCACATCGCCGCGCTGTGGGTCGGCATGGCGGTCTGCATCCCGACCTACACGATGGCCAGCAGCCTAATCGGCAATGGCATGACGTGGTGGCAGGCGTTGCTGACGGTTTTTCTCGGCAACCTCATCGTCCTCATCCCCATGACGCTCAACGCCCACCCCGGCACCGCTTACGGGATTCCGTTTCCCGTTCTGTTGCGCGCCAGCTTCGGCACAAGAGGAGCGAATATCGCCGCACTGCTCCGCGGCGTGGTGGCATGCGGATGGTTCGGCATCCAGACCTGGTTCGGCGGCGCGGCGCTGTATTCCACGCTCGCCATCATCTTCGGATTCGACACGACCGGTGGTTCTCCCATCGCGGGTCTTGGGATCACGGCGGCTCAATTGAGCTGCTTCCTCGCATTCTGGGCGATGAATGTGTTCTTCATTTGGAAAGGCATGGAGTCGATCAAATGGTTGGAAATCCTGAGCGCGCCCTTCCTCTTGTTAGTCGGCGTGCTGCTGATGATCTGGGCCGTGAGCAAGGCCGGCGGATTCGGCCCGGCCTTCGCCGCATCATCTCCCACCACCGTCACCAGTTGGGCGGGATTCGGCGCGGGACTGACGGCGATGGTGGGTTTCTGGGCGACGCTCTCGCTGAATATTCCGGACTTTTCCCGCTACGCGAAATCGCACCGCGACCAGGTCATCGGGCAAGCCGTCGCGCTGCCTACGACCATGGCGTTCTATTCCTTCGTCGGCATCGTGGTCACCGGCGCGACCGTCGTCATCTTCGGCGAGGCGATCTGGGATCCGGTGGCAGTTGTTGGGAAAATCGGAAACAAATGGCTGTCCGCGCTCGCGCTCATCGTGCTCGCCGTCGCCACGCTCTCCACCAACATCGCAGCCAATGTCGTTTCCCCGGCCAACGATTTCTCGAACCTCGCACCCAAAAAAATCAGCTTCCGCACCGGCGGCATGATCACCGCGTTCATCGGGATCTTCATGATGCCGTGGAAACTGGTCGCAGATCCCAGCGGCTACATCTTCACCTGGCTGATCGGCTATGGCGCGCTGCTCGGTCCCATCGCCGGCATCATGATCGCCGACTACCACGTGCTGCGGAAAAAGCATCTCGACGTTGCCCATCTCTATCAAACGAAAGGCATCTACACTTACACCGGCGGATTCAGCCTCGCCGCGCTAGCCGCGTTTTTCCTGGCGGTGCTGCCGAACCTCCCCGGTTTCCTCGTGCAAACCGGGATGCTCGGCGGTGTCCATCCCTTCCTGACCGCGCTCTACCAGCAGGCCTGGTTTGTCGGCTTCGGTCTGGCCTTCTTACTTTACCTGCTGTTCCGGAAACTTTCACCCGTCTCCATCCACTCCTGACACCGCGCCCCCATGCCCCAGCTTCCTCCGTTCGATTACACCCCGATGCCTTACGCCGGTCCCTCACCGGAGGAAATCCTCGCGCTGCGAAAGGAGTTCGTGAACCCGGCGATCTTCCACTACTACAAGAAGCCGATCGCGATTGTGGAGGGAAAGGCCCAATACCTTTTCGATGAAACCGGCCGCCGCTACCTCGACGGCTTCGGCGGCATCGTCACCGTCAGCGTCGGCCATTGTCACCCGGAAGTGCTGGCCGCCGCGACTCTGCAAAACGAGACGATCAACCACACCACCACGATCTATCTGAATCCCGGCATCGCGCTCTACGCGAAGGAACTCGCCGCGAAAATGCCGGGTGATCTCAAGGTCTGTTATTTCGTCAACTCCGGCTCCGAGGCCAACGACCTCGCCATCCTGATGGCCCGTGCCTACACGCAGAACTACGACGTCGTCGCCCTGCGGAATGCCTATCACGGGGGCAGCCCGAGCGCGATGGCGCTGACGTCGCACCACACGTGGAAATACAACGTTCCCCATTCCCACGGCGTCCATCACGCGATGATGCCCGACTCGTATCGCGGCCCGTTCGGCATGGATGATCCGGATTCCGGGAAAAAATACGCCGCCGACATTGGCGAGACCGTGCGCTACGCCACCTCCGGAAAAATCGCCGCCTTCATCGCCGAGTCCATCCAAGGCGTTGGCGGCACCGTCGTTTTCCCGGATGGCTATCTGAAGGAAGCCTACGCCCAAGCCCGCTCGTTCGGTGCTCTCTGCATCGCCGACGAAGTGCAGGCCGGATTCGGCCGGACCGGCACGCACTTCTGGGGCTTCGAAACGCAGGGGGCCATGCCCGACATCGTCACCATGGCGAAGGGCATCGGCAACGGCTGCCCGCTTGCCGCCGTAGTCACCACACCGGAAATCGCCGCTGTCCTCGCGACCCGCATCCATTTCAACACCTTCGGCGGCAACCCCGTTTCCATGGCCCAGGGCCGTGCCGTGCTGCGCGTCATCGAGAAGGAAGGCCTCCAACAGAACTCGCTGGAAATCGGCGCCTACCTCACCGCCGGTTTCCACAAGCTGGCGGAAAAGCACTCCATCATCGGCGAGGTCCGCGGCAAGGGTCTCATGTTAGGCGTTGAGCTCGTGAAGGACCGCACGACCAAGGAACCCGCCAGCGCCGAGTGCGCGGCGGCGTTTGAAAAATGCAAGGACCTCGGCCTGCTCATCGGCAAAGGCGGCCTCTTCGGGAACACGCTCCGCATCAAGCCGCCGATGTGCATCCATCAGGCCGACGCGGATTTCATGCTCGAGGTGATCGACGAAGCGCTGAAAAGCGCTTGAAAATATGGCGGCGGTCGCAAAACGACCCCACATGACTCAAACACCTTCCGGCGCGTGCCGGGTCGTGAAGAACACTTCCATCCGGTGATTGAGATCGTCGTAGAAACGCTTCTTGATCGCTTCGAGCGCAGCGCGCTTGTCGCTTTCCGCCACGCCGATGGTTTGTTCCTCCAGCTTCATTTTCTCCGCGAAGGATTTTTCCATCTCCACCAGCGAATCCAAGAACTCGCGGGCGGCACGGGTGTGTTCGACGCCGTCGACCAAGGCATTTTCCAGGCGCTGGTTGCGGGTGACGGCGATGAGGTTGCCGCTGGAAAGCTGCTCCATGTAACGCGTGCGGCTCTGCCGGAACGCGCGGTGCTCGGTGTCGAAGGTGATCTCATCACGGTCCACCAGCGTGTCGTAGGGACCGGGCTTGGTGAAAAACTTCACGATCAGCGGAATGGTATCCACCAGCATGAACAGGAGCGTCAGGACCACGTAGGTGTAGAAGGCGAACTGCCCACCTTCGTTGCCCGCCTTGAAAAGCGCGTGAAGGGCGAGCGTCTGGGTGAGGATGTCGCGGCGCGGTTCGGCACGCAGCGCGGCGAGCCGGTCGGACTCTTCCGTGGCGACGGCGGCGAGCTCGCCCTGGACGCGGTTGAGTTCGGCAAGGCGGGTGTCGATCTGCTGCTTGATCGTCTCACGCAGGGCGTTCTGCTGGGTGACGAACTGCTCGGCCTGGTCATTCTCGACCTTCTGTTTGAGCCCCGCGACGCGGTCGGCTTCGGCTTTGTTCGTGGCGGCGATTTCCGCGAGTTTGGTTTCGAACAGCTTGATGGCGGCGGCTTCGGCCTGGCGTGACTGCGTCTGGAGGGTGGACTTCTCAGCGGTGAGGTGTTCCAGCAGGCCTCCGAGACGTTTTGATTCCTCGCGGCGTGGTTCGAGCTGATCGGAGCGGATCGAGCGCGCGCGCGGGCCTTCGCCACTGATGCCGGAACGCTGGCCGTTCAGCTCGCGCTCGAACTCGGCCTGCCAGAAGCCGAGTTCGGTCTGGAGCTTGGCATATTGCGGGGAGAATTCTTCAGACTGCTTTTCGATGACCGCGAGCCGCTCGCGGAACGGCGCGGTGCCTTCGTCGATGGCCGACTTCAACTCAACCTGCTGCTCGGCAGTTAGACCGGGAATCGCGGAGCCGGCCTCCTCGTTCTCCTGAAGGATGAACTTCGCCTGGAAGGATTCGTTCCACTTCGAGCGCTGCTCGGCAAGCGCGGTTTCAAGAACCGCCACCTGCCCGCGGACCTTTTCTTTCTCCGTCTCGAAACCGCTGCGGACGACTTCGATCTCCGCCGCGCGGTCCTTCTCAATCACCGAGGAAACCGTGTCGCGGAACAACAACAGGACCAGCGGATGGGCGATCGTGATGCCCATCAGAACGGCAACGACCAGACGCAGGAAAAATTGCGAAAGCTTCCGGACGATCGACATGTAGGGCCGGTAGCTGGCGAGCAGCGCGCGGTCGATGGTGAGAATGATGAAGGCCCAGACCGCCGCGACCGGATAGATGACCCGGGCGTTGTCGGTGAGGGTCGAAAGCGCATAGGCGCAGGCGATGAATGCGAACGCGCACGGAACCAGAACGGTGGCGCCGAATGCCACGTATTTCCGCTGCTCCCAAGCCGGGCATTTTTCGAGAGTCTCGGTGCCGGCCCCGGAGAGCCAGAAAAACGCGCGTTTTAGGGAGTGCATGGTGGTCGGGAATAAGATCGGCATTACTCGCACGTTTCGGGTGTTATTACAAATGTGCGCTTCCTATTTCAGAAACTCGAAACTTGACGGACGCTCCACCATGCACCACTGGTTACCACATGAGTTATGCCACGTCACTTGTACGAACCAGTGTCTCATTGGACACCGGCACTTTGAACGTTCTTGACGAGCTGGCGAAGCGCTGGTCGATCTCGAAAGCCGAAGTCATGCGTCGCTCGATCCGCAAGCTGAAGGAAGAAGCCGATGCGGAAGACAGGCTCCCCAGTCCGCTCCAAGCCTTGGAATGGCTGCAAAACGGCGCGGGTCTGAGCGTTGCCGAGGGTGAAAATTTCAGAGCTGACATCGAAGCCGAGCGGCAGGCGAAACGCTGCTGGTGGGAATCATGATCCATCTGGACACGAATTTCCTGATCGATCTGATCACCGTCGGTTCGCCCGGTGGTGAGAAGATCCGATCCTGGCTCAGTGCTGGAGAATCCGTAACAACCAGTGCCGTGGCATGGTCGGAGTTTTGCAACGGCCCGCTTTCCAAAGCTCAAAAGGACGCGGCCTTCGCCGTGCTGGATCGCAAGATCTCCGACTTCACCTGGCGGGAAGCCGAGGAGGCCGCACGGCTTTTCAATCTGAGCGGCCGACGTCGTGGCTCACACGCCGATTGCATGATCGCGGCAGCGGCAATCGTTTCCGGGGTTCCGCTGGCAACCTTCAACACCCTGGATTTCGAACGGTTGGTGCCTTTCGGTTTGATACTGGAATCCACGCAGTGAATCCGGGGGACTTCGTATTTCCACCATATTGAAAAGAAAGCTCCGCAGGTGACCAAGCACCCACGGAGCCAAGACACGCTTCCCATCATCGGGACTACATCATGGGAAGGAGCAGGGAAAACACCCCTGTTTCCCCGCCCCGCGTGTCTTCAACCAGGAAAATCTCACCCTGCAGACGGATGATCATGGAGCGGAATTCGTGGGCCTCCGGATCGGTGCGGGAGATGGGAAAAAAGTCCGCTTTATTCCGCAGACAGGCCCGTGTCGCCTCGTCGCCCTCGTGGTAGGCAGTGGCCAAGGCCATGATCCGGGCCTTGTTATCATAATACGCGGGTTGCATCGGCGGCGAGATTAGGGACTCCGAATCATTAGAAATCGCCGTAAAATACTGATTTTCTTGTCGGTGGAATTCCCTACGCAAGTTGGGAGCCCCAGGATGGGGAAGGAGAAATCGATTTTTTGCAGGAAGAACGCCGATCAATGTTTACATCCTTCCGCACCATACTCCGAGATACCCATGTCCGATATCGACCCCACCTGGCCCGCCCTTTTCCTCAAACTGCTCAACGACCACGCCGTGTCCGATGCGGCGCACGATGTGGAGCACATCCGGCGGGTCGTGACAAACGCGCGACGGCTGGCACAGGCGGAAGGCGCGGACGAGCGGGTCGTCATTCCGGCCGCGTGGCTGCATGATTGCGTCGTGGTGCCGAAGTCCTCACCACTGCGGACACAAGCCTCCCAACTCGCAGCGCGGCAGGCGGTGGCGTGGTTGGAGGAACATGCCTGGCCATACGGGCGGCTGGAGGAAATCGCCCATGCCATCGAGGCGCACAGCTTTTCGGCAGGGATCGCCACCCGCAGCCTGGAAGCAAAGGTGATGCAGGACGCCGACCGGCTGGACGCGCTCGGTGCCGTCGGCCTGGCCCGCACGCTGATGCTGGGCGCGGAGATGAAACGTGAGTTCTATCATCCGGCCGATCCGTTCTGTGAGAACCGCCCACCCGATGACGGGATCTACACGCTCGATCACCTCTACAGCAAGCTGCTCACCCTGGAGGGAACGATGAAGACGGAGTCCGGGAGGAAGGAAGCGGCGAGAAGAACGGAGTTTTTACGGGAGTTTCTGGCACAGATGAGGATGGAAGTGATCAGCTTAGGATAAGTAAAAATGCCATCGGGAGCGATGCTCATATCCATGAAATAATTAGAAAATCAATTGGCTAAGCGTTTCTTTCGGCGGAGAAATCCTCCCAGTAAGACGCGCTCATCTGCCTCAGTGCAGCCATTCCGACCAGCCTTCCGGCTTCGTCGAACAATTCGCCATGAGAACACTCAAAAGTGAGAAATCCACCAGAATGGTCCAAAGCAGGGTGAAGATCCTGAGTGCACGCCACTTTGATCTTCGAGCCGTCAATCTCCGCACTTAAGATGCCAAGTTCCGCTGCCCAGATCTCCCCTATATCGTAAATAGCTGAACTTGGTGACTCTTCAGACCCATTCCAAGGAGTGAAGTAAAAGTCTTCGACTGAAAAGAGCCTCACCCGAAAGGCGGAAAAACTCGGATCCATTCTGCTGGCAAGATACTTGATATCCACTTCGAGATCGCAAATCCCGTTCTCAATCTTCAATCGAGTGATCGTCCCGTCATGAAAAATGGAGAACAAATCGCGGACGCTTTCGAGAGTCTTCATTCCTTTTTTCCTCACTCACTCGATGAATCCTTATCAGCCCTCCCGGTCGATCCAGCCGCGGGTGACGTCGTATACATACCAGTCCTCCAGCTTTTTCCGCGCCCATGGATTTTTCCGCAGGAAGGTGAGGCTGGACTTGATGGTGGGGTCGAACATGAAGCAGCGGATCTGGATCTGATCGGCGAGGCGCTCCCAGCCGTGGGCCTCCACCATGCGGGTCAGCACTTTTTCCAAAGTGATGCCGTGGAGGGGGTCGTTCGGGTGGGAGGCGGGTTCGGACATGAGGAGATCCTGGCAGGCGGATCAGATGAAGAACAGGCAGGAATGACCGCTCCACCTTTTTTCAAGGCACGAAAAAGCCCCGTGGGAAAACCAAAACCCACGGGGCTCACTCGCTCATGTTTCACGTCAAGGGCAGCAACAGGGAGAAAACTCCCGTTTCGCCGCCTGCGGTGTCTTCCACCAAAAACAGTTCGCCACGGATGCGGATCATCAGGGAGCACAGCCCGGCGCTGTCGTTCTCGCCACGATAGATCGGAAAGAAGTCGGCGCGCTTCCTCATCAACTCGCGGGTGGCCTCATCGCCCTCGAAGAACGCCTTCGCCAGCGCCAGGATTTTCGCCTTCACTTCGTAATAGTGGGTTTCAAGCATGATGGAAAGTATCCACTTTCCTGAGAACGTCCCGGGATGTTTTGCTTTTTCTTTTGCAGGGAAAATTACCGACAAGAGCAAACCGGTGGGGAACGGCCGCCGCGCGGATGACCGCTGGCTTGCAGGGGGCGGTGATCCGGTCAAAGCTCGCGCCATGAATCGTGAGGATCTGCCGCTGGACCGGCAATTGCGCCAGGAAATCCTGTTTGCCCGGGAGCGGGTTTACCGCTTCGGGCAGGCCACGCCGCTGGAGCGGTTGAACCTTCCCGGACCGGGACCTGAAATCTGGATCAAGCGCGAGGATCTCTCCCCCATCAAGGCCTACAAATGGCGCGGAGCCTGCAACCGGATGGCTCTTCTAACCGCCTCGGAAGCGGCGCGCGGAGTGGTGACGGCATCGGCCGGAAACCATGCTCAGGGTGTCGCTCTCGCCGCCCGCACCCTCGGCATCAAGGCGCGGATCTACATGCCGCGCTCGACGCCGAAGGTGAAACAGAACGCGGTGCTCCACCATGGCGGCGCGCAGGTGGAAATCCACCTTTCCGGCGACAGCTACGACGAAGCGGTTTCCGCCGCGCGGGCGGATGAAGCATCGAGCGGTGCGGTTTACGTGCATGCCTACGATGATTTGAAAGTGATGGCCGGGCAGGGCACGCTGGCGGACGAGGTGGTCCTATCAGGCCATGGTCCGTTCGATGCCGCCTACCTCCAGATCGGCGGCGGCGGAATGGCGGCGGGGGTTTCCTGCTGGTTGAAAACGTATTGGCCGCAGATCGAAATCGTCGGTGTGGAAGGAGCCGGCCAGGCATCAATGAAGGCCGCCCTGGAGGCAGGGAAACCAGTGGCGCTGGAAACCGTGGATTTGTTCTGCGACGGCACCGCGGTTAGAAAGGCGGGCGGGCTGCCGTTTCAAATCTGCCAGGGCACGCTCGACCGGGTGGAGACGGTGACGAACGCGGAGGTCAGTCACGCGATCCGCACGCTGTGGGAAGGACTGCGCTGCATCTCCGAGCCGTCCGGCGCGATGGGGCTGGCGGCCGTTCTGAAAAACCGCGAGGCGCTTGCCGGCAAGCGCATCCTCGTCGTGTTGTGCGGTGCCAACATCGATTTCCTCCAGCTCGGACTCATCGCGCAATCGGTGGGAGCCGGCATCAAGACCAGCCGCACGCTGCGGGTCCGCATCCCGGAGCGGGCGGGAACGATGCTGGAGCTGCTCGACACCTGCTTCGAGGGGCTGGACATCGCGGACTTCCAGTATGGGAAAACCAGCGAGGACGAGGCGTGGCCGGCATTCACCATCCATGCGGAGGATCCGGCGGTGCTGGATGCCCTGCCGCAGAAGCTGGATGCGCATGGCTTCGCCTGGGAAGACCTAACCGGGGCGGTGGACATTGGTTTCCGGGCGATTCCGCTGCGTGGCGATTTGCTGAAGAACGCGGCGTTTCTGCGGCTCGATTTCTACGAACGCCCCGGAGCGCTGCACGATTTCCTGGACCAGCGGATCCGCGGGAATGCGAGCCTCTGTTATTTCAACTACCGGCAATCCGGCGAACGCATCGGCCGGGCGCTGATCGGTCTCGACTTCCCCTCCCCTTACGAACGCGACGCGCTGTTGATGACCATCCCGAAGCAGGGAGACGGCTACCGCCTGTGCGAGGCGGTGGATGAAGCGACCCGGAAACGGCTGAGCGGATTCTAAAGTCCCAGTTCCTTCTCCATCACTCGGATGAAATCGGCTTCACCGGAAGGCAGCCCGTGAAGGATGCGTTTTCCGCGGATGAGGAGCTTGGGGAGCTGTTTGGTTTTTCCGGAGAACGCCACCCAGTCGGCGATGTCGGCTTGGATGAGTTCGCCGATCCACGGATCATTCCCCGCCGCATTCAGCTTGGCGGAACCTGTCAGTTCCCGGGCAAATTCCAGCGCCGCCGCTTCGTCCATCGGCGGATCCGACATGAGCCGTGCGTGGAGGACCGGGAAGGCTTCCGGTTTCGCGCGCCAGACGGCGAGGGCGATTTTCGTGAGCTGACAACTGCCCGGATGCCCGCCGTCCATGGGAGAAAGTGCGGAATTGCATTCGTGATCCAGCGGCACAGGCAGCAGCAGGATGCTGATATCGACCGGGTGTTTCGCCACCAGGGCTTCCAGGTAGCCACGCATCCTGCGGCAGGCCGGGCATCGGTAATCGAAATATTCAACCATCACCTGCTTGGCATCGGCGGAACCGATCCGGGGCAAGGCGGGGATGTCGTAGATCTTCTTTCCATCGTCAAAGGTGATCTTGCGGCCGGTGCCCCGGGAGTGGATCCCGCCGGGAACCGCAGCAGTGGCGCTGGAAACCGCGTCGATGCGGTGGCTTGAGGCCACGGGTCCGTAGAGCTGCGCCAGAGCCAGACAAAGAGCGGCGGCGGCACCCGCCTGCAGGCCGTGAATGAAACGGAGGTCCCATTTGTCACCAATCAGCCCCAGCAGCGCGATCCCGCAGCCGATGCCGTGGGCGGCCATGCACCACGGGCAGTAGTGACGGAGAAACGCGGTCTGCACGAAAATGAACCAAACGGCGGCCCCCGCGATGGCGGCGAAGCAGAAGGCAGCGGCAGCCTCCTTTCTCCAAAGCAGCGCGGCATATAACAGAACATAGGCCGCGACACCGAACGCAGGGACCGGAATTCCCCACACCATCGACCATCGGGACGACAGGATTTCACCGCATCCCCCACCCCCGCAGCCCACAACACCGTGGGCGGGATCGGTGATTTTCCAATAGAGGAGCAGGACGTTCAGCAGCAGCCCGCAGAGGGAGAGGAAGACTAGCAGCCGGAAGCGCGCGTTCATGGCGGGGTCACGACCTTGATCCGCATGAAGCGTCTCGCGATCCCGGGGGAGGTGGGGATCTTGTCGCGGACGATGAGAGTGTCCGCGGTGTTCGAGACTTCCGTGGTGAAGGCATCGCCCGAATTCCAAATGGTCAGATCATCGGAGACTTCAACGGTCACCGTCGCCAGCCGGTTGCGGAGGCGCGGGATGGCGATCTGCAGATAGCGTTGCCCCGAGAGGGAAACCAGCGACACCGGAGTGGGTGTTGGTGGTCCCGCCGAAGTGGGAGAGGTCCCGAAAATGAATTCCAACAGATTGGAGATCCCGTCGTGATCGGGATCGGCGGCCGGGGTGTTCGATTCTTCCCCTGCAAACTGCCCGTCACGCCACTGCGTGTAGGAATGAACCGATTCCGATTTCATCAGGAAGGGAGTTCCCGTGGTATTGATGGTGCCCAGCACGACATCATTGGCCGCAGCGGCGTTCCAGTCATGGAATCCCGCGGGAACGGTCGATCCGTCCGGCCAGGTCCAGTCGTTCTTGCGGAAAAGGATCCACTCGTCTTTGGCGGAACCGGTGAAGCGCCCCCAGACGTACGCCTTGGCGCCGATCGAAAAGGGCGCGCTGTTTCCAGTGAAGGAAAACGCGCTTTCGAATACCATGGTCGTCGGATTGTAGGACGCGGATTGGGCGGATATCCAATGAGCGGACCACTGGCTGACATTTCCCGCCGTGGGAACGAAGCCGCCGGTGAAAACTCCGAGCTGAAACTGAAACGCACCGTCCATGTTCTGGCCGGTGCTCGTGAGATTGGCCTTCGGCGCGCTGTACCAATTGATCGTCTCCGCTCTAGCAGCAACGGCCGAGAGGATCTGGCCGATGAGCAGATATTTCAAAAACTGAGGAATCTTCATCAGGGAAAAACGGTTTGAATTCCATCAAGCCCGGCTACGGCGGAGCAAGGCGACACCACAGGCAAAAAGCGCGAGCATGGCAGAGGTCGTCTCCGGGACCGCATGTGTCTGAATGTCGTAAGGCCCACCGGCATTGTCGTAATCTCCGGCACCATGGTCGTTCCCGCTGCTACCCCAGATCGGAGTATCCATCTGGCTGACCGACCACGTGGTGATCTGTTCGTCCCCATTCGGACAACAACCGGAATCAAGCGTGGGAAACTGCCAGGTGACCGAACTTGCCAGGAAATACTCGGTGGAGCTGGTATTGCGGATCCAGATGTATGCCTTGAGCCCTTCGAACATCGGAGGATCCACCCCCGCGGCCGCATAATGATCCACCAATTGGACATTCTGACTCCCGCTGAACGTGCCCGTCGCCACGGAGTAGTCCGCGGAACCGAAGACATGCCAGTATTCCATCCACTCTCCCACATTATATGCAGTGGGGACGAACGAGGCGTCGAACGAACCTAACTGAAATAGAAATGTCTCATTCAATGCGGTGCCCGTGCTGTCGACGGTGGTGCTAGGCGCAAAACTGGACCAATTCAATGTCTGGGAATGGGCGGATGACGCTCCGAGCAGGCACGCGAGGGCACCGAGCTTGAATAGATGCTCTTTCATTTTGATCTCTGGGGGTGAGAAGGATCTAGCCCACGACGGGAGGGAAATAAAGGACCAATTAATAATAAGGAAATCTTAACAATTGATCCCGACTTCAAGGATTCCACGGGCTGGGGGTGGTGTAACCGTGCAATCCATTCTTCGAACGAAGGAACGAGCTTCTGTTTCCGGGCAGCAGGGTTTCCGCATCGCGGGAAAGGAGACTTGCATCTCCGATCTTCACCCACTTGATGAGCGAGCTGCTGGGAGCCTGGTTGTTCAGGAAATAGGTGGTGTAACTGCTGTCACCGGCCGTGGTGTCACCTTTCCAGATATAAATCGAATCGGCGGTGGCGATGTCCCGGGAACCGAAGAATCCCCTCACAACCGTCATCGCGCGGCCATTTGCAGCCGCTGGAGATTGGTCGATCGGATAACCACCGGCAATCAGGTTGGAACCCGCGGCGAGCGGACGGATGAAATCATTTTCACGGACTTCGCCGTAAGACAGGATGGAGGTGGCGGCGGCGCGGTTGTTGAAGAATACCCCTTGGCCGGGAGGGAGTACGGTGGCCGCTTGGTCGGAGTAGGTGTTGTCTCCGGTTTTCACCCAGCGCGGTGCCGTGATGCCGTCATCGTAGAGCCAATAGAACGTCCACTGGCCGTCGGTGAACAACTGGACCTGATCCGCGGTGTTACGGTCGTCGGTGGCACCGAAGCTGACGGCCGGGAAGACTTCGCCCAAATTCCAGTGGCGGCGAAGAACGATGGTGTCCCCAGCAAGGTCCGACGGAGGCGCTCCGAGACGGGTGTTATAAGGAGCTGCGTTCTCGAAGAGGTTGCTGTCGTTGGCCAAGGTCAGGCTGCCGGATGAGGCGGAAACCACATCAAAGCGATGGCCTTCATTGTCACCCGAAGTGACCTCGACATAGTAGCCGGCCCCGGGAGCCAACAGCAAAGAGAGATCAAGTCCCGCGCCGCTGAGGGCGAAGCTGACGTCCTGGCCTGTGACCGCGCCCACGGTGCCGGTAAAGGCGGCTTCCCGGAGGAAGGGATTGGCATAGGTGCGGCAGCAGATTGCGAGAGCGGTTTCCTGCCAGCCTTCCACTTCGGTGTAGGAAGTATGGTCGACAGTGGTATCACCGTCCTCATCAAGATCGGCGCGGATGCGGACGAAACCCCTGCCGTCCGGCAGTCCTGTCAGCGTTTCGAGATCATTGATGGTGACGGTTTCCGTGCAGTCTCCGTTATCCACCACGGTCGTCATGGCGGGGATGATTTCAATCGACGCCCAGATGAGCAGGCTGGCGAGGCTGGCCGTGTGTTCGAGGGTGTAAACCACATTTTGCCAGGCACCCTTCGGACGGACGAAGACGGCTTCAAGAGTTCCCGGTGTACCTTGAGAAGGACGGATGTTCCAAGCGGTGTCGCCGAGCCACGGACTGCCGCCGCCGTTTTCGGCGGGCATGGCATAGGCGTATTCGTTGAGGTTGTCATAGTGGTCCGCATCGGGATTTCCACCGGCATTCTCACCCGGGTGCTGGATCTTCCAGTCGGCCCAGGTCTGCGGGCAGGTGCCCACGATTTCGACGAAGTTGTTCGCCGCGTTTTCCTCGCCGGGCAGGACGGAAATATGGGTGACGTCGCCGATGATGTTGAAGTCTCCTCCATCGACATCGCCGAAGCTGTCGTAGCCGGATGGCTGGATCTGGGCGACGCGGTAGTCACCGGGCATCACCCCGCTGAAGGTGTAATGCCCGTTCGAGTCGGTGACCGTGGTAACCGGCTGGACGCCCGGAGCGTCAGGATCGGCGTCGACCGGATTGCCGTCGGCATCCAACAACATCAGCGTGACACCTGCGAGCGGTGCCGAGCCGACGCGGACAAAGCCACTGATGGAGCCGAGTTCGATTTCCACAAAGTCGCGGCCGGTGACGGCCTGGCCCGGAGCCACGCTGACGGGGTTGGAATTGCCGATGACGTTGAGGCTTCCACCGTCCGCATCGGAGACGCTGCCGTAGCCAGCGGGCTGGGTTTCTGAAATCTGATAGTCGCCGGGGAAAAGGCATTCGAAGAAGTAGTTCCCACTGGCATCGGTGATCCGCGTGACGGACTGGACTCCCGGGGTTTCGGCATCGCCGTCCACCGGATTTCCGCTTCCATCGAGCAGGGTGATGGTGACGCCCGCAAGTGGCGCGTCGCCGCTGCCGTTGTTGTCAGTGTCCTTGAGAACCATGCCGGCGATGGAGCCGAACTCGATATCGACAAAGTTTCTGTTGGAAACGACGAGGCCGGGAGTCATGAGGATCGGAGTCTGGTCACCGATGACGTTGTTGTTCGCGCCATCCACGTCGCTGACGCTGCCATGGCCGGACGGCTGGATTTCCGAAACCCGATAGCTGCCGACCGGAACGAGGGTGAAGCTGTAAAAGCCCCCTGCCCCGCTGGCGACCTGGATGGGAGCTCCGAGGCCGTCGAGCGCCGGAGTGCCGGAGCTGGTGAGAAGATTCAGCACGACGCCGGGAAGCGGTGCGTCGCCGCTGCCGTTGTTATCGGTGTCCAGCAGGACGTAGCCGCTGATGACGCCGAGTTCGATCTCGATGAAATTATTCCCGCCGGTGTTGCTGCCTGCGGAAACCAGGATCGGATGCTCATCGCCGATGCCGTTGTTGTTCGCGCCGTCGGTGTCGCTGACGCTGTCATAATTCGAAGGCTGGTCCTGATGGACGCTGTAGGAACCGGGTGGCAAGCCGCCGAAGCTGTAGCTTCCGTCGGCCTGTGTGATCGCGGAGACAGGGGCTCCGAGACCGTCGAGCACCGGCGAACCGAGACTGTCGAACAGATGGATCACGACTCCGGCCATCGGCACGTCACCATCGCCGTCGGCATCGGTATCCGCAAGGACCGTGCCGGAGAGAGAACCGGGCTGCTCCTCGATGAAATCATTTCCGCTGCTCGCACTTCCCGCCGTGACGATGACCGGACGGATCTCATTCAGGTTTCCACCGTCCTTATCGGAGATGCTGTTATAGCCGGAAGGCTGGGTTTCCAAAACGCCGTAAGTGCCGGGAGCCAGATAACCGAAACTGTAGCTGCCGTCCGCAGCAGAGGTCGTGGTGACCAATTGGACGCCTGGAGTGTTAGGATCGCCGTCCACCGGATTTCCGCTGGCATCCACCAGGGTCAGGGTAACGCCGCTGATCGGAGTGTCGCCGTTGTTGTCATTGTGAGTATCGGCGAGAACCGATCCGGTGATGGATCCGGGAAGGAAATAGCCGTCCGTACCGCCATCCGTGGTGGTGCCGGCCACTGCGGTGAAAGAGGTTGGATCGTTGCCCTGCGTCTGGGTGGAACCGGTCGGATATTGAGGATCGCTTTCCTGAACGTTGGCGCTGGTGCTGCCCGGTGGCACGTTTGCGGTCCAGTTTCCGCTGGAGTTGGTCGTGACTGTCTGGGTGCCACCGATGCTGTCGGTGATCAGAACATCCACACCGGCCAGGTTCGGCTCTCCAATGTCCTGAGCGCCGTTTCCATTCGCATCGATGTAGAGATGACCGGCAACGGTCGCGGGAAGATAATAGCCATCGGTGCCGCCGTTGGTGCTGGTGCCTGCCACTGCGGTGAAAGTGGTCGGATCGTTGCCTTCCGTCTGGGTGTAGTCGGTCGGATATTGAGGATCACTTTCCTGAACATTGGCGGTCGTGTTGCCGGGAGGAACGCTGGCCGTCCAATTTCCGCTGGCATTGGTGGTCACCGTTTGAGTAGCACCAATGCTGTTGGTGATCAGCACATCCACACCGGCAAGGTTCGGCTCGCCACTGTCGTGAGCGCCGTTTCCGTTGGTATCAATATAAAGGTGACCGGTGATCGTGGAGGAAAGATAGTAACCGTCCGTGCCGCTGTTAGTGCTGGTACCTGCCACTGCGGTGAAAGTGGTCGGATCGTTGCCTTCGGTCTGGGTGTAGCCTGTGGGATATTGTGGGTCGTTTTCCTGGACATTCGTGGTCGTATTCCCCGGAGGAACGCTGGCCGTCCAATTTCCGCTGGAATTGGTGACAACTGTCTGGGTGCCTCCGATGCTGTTGGTGATCAGGACGTCCACTCCGGCGAGGTTCGGCTCGCCACTGTCTTGAGTTCCGTTTCCGTTGGTATCGATGTAAAGATGACCGGCAATGGTGGCGGATAAATAGTAG
Organism: Verrucomicrobiota bacterium; assembly: GCA_040388015.1. Lineage (GTDB taxonomy): Bacteria > Verrucomicrobiota > Verrucomicrobiia > Verrucomicrobiales > Akkermansiaceae > Luteolibacter. The sequence continues at coordinate 19,238 of JAZKCQ010000082.1, forward strand.
CCATCGGTGCCACCGTTGGTGCTGGCACCGGCCACTGCGGTGAAGACAGTCGGATCGCTGCCTTCAGTCTGGGCGTAGCCTGTCGGATATTGCGGGTCGCTTTCCTGGACATTGGCGGTGGTGCTTCCAGGAGGAACATTCGCGGTCCAGTTGCCGCTGGAATTGGTCGCCACCGTTTGAGTCGCACCAAAGGCGTCGGTGATGAGGACATCGACATTGGCGAGATCAGGCTCCCCTGCGTTCTGGGTTCCGTTGCCATTCGTGTCGATGTAGAGATGACCGGTGACATCACCTTGCGCCCGGACGCCGAAGTTCGCATTGGAGATCGATGTCGTGATCACGGCAATGCTGAGCGCTCCGTTAGGACTGCCGTCGCTACCGGCTCCCGTTCCGATGTTCTCGCCCGTGTTGAAATAGCTCGATGGAAGCACCGCGGCCGGAGCCGGATTACCCACCGTTCCCTGCGTCGTGCTGAGGACAACGGTATAGCTGGTGTTGGCGGTGACGGTGCCGAAGCTGTAGGCACCGGCAGCCACCGTAGCAACTTGGGAAACAGTCGTGCTGCTCACCAGATTCGCATAGAGCGTCGGACCGGAATAAGCGCTTCCGTCCACCGTGTTGGCTGGCGTGCCCAAAAGTCCGTTGACGTCATTGAAAACGTTGCCGCTGATACCGATCGCGGTGAACGGCATGGTCGCTGTCGCAGTTGCTGAGGACTTGCCGGCGGCATCCACTACGGAATAGGTGAAGCTGGCAGTGATCGCACCGTCGTTCGGATCCAATTTCAGCAATGTGGAATTATAGCTCGTGATGGTCTGGCCAACCGTCACCAAACCGCCGTTGTAGTAAAGTGTGCCGTTGCCGGGCAATGTGTTGATAACGAATGTGGTGATGGCAGCGTCTTCAGGATCGGTGCCGGTGAGCGTGGGCACGGTGACCTGGTTCGTTCCGGCCGGATTCAGCTGCGAACTTGCAGAGACATTGTTGGCGGTTGGAGTGCGCTCGACACCGAAGTTCACGTTGGAAATTGGGCTGGTCACGACCACCACGGCGAGCGAGCCGTTCGGGCTGCCGTCGCTGCCGGTTCCCGTGCCGATGTTTTCACCTGTGTTGACGTAACCCGACGGAAGCGCTGCGGCCGGTGCGGCGCTGCCCACCGTTCCTTGAGTCATACTGATGACGACGGTGTAACTCGTGTTGGCTGCGACCGTGCCGAAATTGTAAGCACCGGCGGCTGCAGTCGTGACCTGAGCCACGGTGGTTCCGCTGACCAAGTTTGCGTAGAGCGCGGCACCTGCATAAGCGCTGCCGTCGACCGTGTTGACCGGAGTTCCCAGCAACCCGTTCGCGTCGTTATAAACATTTCCGCTGATACCAACGGCGGTGAACGGGATGGTCACCGCCGCCGCGGCCGAAGATTTGCCTGCGGCGTCGACTGACGAATAAGTGAAGGTTGCTGTAACCGCTCCGTCATTCGGATCGAGTTTGAGTAGTGCTGAGTTATAACTCGTGATCGTCTGGCCAATGGTGGCAAGGCTGCCGTTGTAGTAGAGCGTCCCATCCACGGGAAGAGTGTTGATGGTGAAGCTGGTGATCGAAGCATCTTCCGGATCGGTTCCGGTCAGCGTTGGGACGGTGACCTGGACAGTTCCCGCAGGATTCAACTGCGAGCTTGAGGAAACATTGGTTGCCGTCGGCGTGCGCTCGACTCCGAAGTTGGCATTGGTGATGGGGCTGGTGACAACCGCAACCGCAAGCGAACCGTTCGGGCTGCCGTCGCTGCCGGTTCCTGTTCCGATGTTTTCACCGGTGTTGGCATATCCCGATGGAAGCGCGGCTGCCGGAGCAGTGCTGCCAACCGCTCCCTGCGTCGTGCTCAGCACCACCGTGTAACCGGTGTTCGCTGCGACGGTGCCGAAGCTGTATGATCCCGCGGTGACGGTGGAAACCTGAGCAACGGTTGTCCCGGTCACGAGGTTGGCGTAGAGAGTGGCACCCGAGTAAGTGCTGCCGTCCACGGTGTTGAGCGGAGTGCCGAGCAAGCCGTTCGCATCGTTGTAAACATTTCCGCTGAGGCCGATGGCGGTGAACGGCATGGTCGCCGTCGCCGTTGCGGAGGACCGACCGGCGGCATCCACTGCGGAGTAGGTGAAAATGGCGGTGAACGCTCCGTCGTTAGGATCGAGTTTCAAGAGCGCGGAGTTGTAACTCGTGATGGTTTGACCGATCGTCACGAGGCTGCCGTTGTAGTAAAGAATGCCGTTTCCTGGCAGGGTGTTGATGATGAAGGAAGTGATCGACGGATCCTCCGCGTCAGCACCGGTCAGCGTTGGAACGGTGACTTGCACGGCGCCAGCGGGGTTCAGTTGTGAGGCAGAGGCGACGTTGCCTGCCGTCGGCGGACGCTCGATGCCGAAGTTCGCATTGGCAATCGTGGCGGTGGTGACAACCACAACGAGTGATCCGTTAGCGGTGCCGTCGTTTCCAGCTGTGGTTCCGATGAATTCGCCCGTATTGACATAGCCAGCTGGAAGCGCGGTGGCGGGAGCGGCGCTGCCGACAGTTCCTTGCGTGGTGCTGAGGACAACCGTGTAAGTGGTGCTGCCAACGACCGAGAGGAAGCTGTAAACGCCGGAAGCCGGCACGGTCTGGACCTGGGCCACATTTCCTGCGCTGACAAGGTTGGCGTAAAGGGTGCCGCCAGTATTGGTGCCGGTTCCGTTGACGATGCTGTCGATGAGGCCGTTCGCATCGTTAAAGATTGTTCCGGTGATGCTGATGGTCGTGAACGGCATGGTCACCGTCGCGGGAGCGGACGACTTGCCAGCCGCATCAACCGCCGAGTAGGTGAAGGTCGCGGTGACCGCTCCGTCATTAGGATCGAGTTTCAGCAGCGTGGCGTTATAGCTGTTGATCGTTTGACCGAGGGTGACCGCGGTTCCGTTGTAATAAAGCGCGCCGTTGCCGGGCAGCGTGGTGATCGTGAAACTGGTGATCGACGCGTCTTCCGGGTCGGTCGCGGTGAGTGTCGGAACGGTAACTTGGGTGGTTCCAGCCGGATTCAACTGCGACGACGCGGTGGCGTTGTTGGCGGTCGGCGTGCGCTCGACTCCGAAGTTCGCGTTGGAAACGGCGCTGGTGACGACGGCGATAGCGAGTGCCCCGTTCGGGCTAGCGTCACTGCCGGTCCCGGTGCCGAGATTTTCACCCGTATTGACATATCCTGATGGAAGAGCGGCGACGGGCGCGGCACCACCCACCGTTCCTTGGGTCGTGCTCAACACCACGGTGTAGCTGGTGTTGGCGGCCACCGTTCCGAAATCATAGACTCCTGATGCGACGGTTGTGACTTGTGCCACGGTCGTGCCGGACACGAGGTTGGCATAGAGTGCCGCACCGGCGTAGAGGCTGCCGTCCACCGTGTTGACGGGCATGCCAAGCAGACCGTTCGCATCGTTGTAGACATTGCCGCTGAGGCCGATGGCGATGAACGGCATGGTTACCGTCGAAGAAGCGGAGGTTCTGCCCGCCGCATCCACCGATGAATAGGTGAAGATCGCGGTGAGCGCTCCGTCGTTAGGATCGAGCTTCAACAGCGAGGAGTTGTAGCTGGTGATCGTCTGGCCGACCGTTACAGCGCTGCCGTTGTAATAAAGAGTGCCATTGGTTGGCAGCGTGTTGATTTTAAAACTGGTGACCGACACATCTTCCGGATCGGTGCCGGCGAGCGTGGGGACGGTGGCTTGCGCGGTTCCGGCCGGATTCAACTGGGAAGCGGCGGCAACATCGGTGGAGAACGGTGGTTGCTCGATCCCGAAGTTGGCGTTGGTGACGGAAGAGGAGGTCACCGTCATTGTTAGCGATCCGTCCGCCGTGCCATCGTTGCCGGCAGTGATGCCGATGAACTCGCCGGTGTAGACATAGCCAGCCGGCAGAGCGGCTGCGGGCGCGGCACTGCCGACCACTCCAGGGTTCGTGCTGATGACGACGGTGTAGGTGGTGTTTCCGACGACCGTGAGGAAATTGTAAGTGCCCGCCAGCTGGACGTCCTGGACCTGAACGACGTTTCCTCCGCTCACGAGGCTGGCGTAAAGGGTGCTGCCGGCGTTCGTGCCGGATCCGTTGACGATGCCGTCGGTTAGCCCGTTGGTATCATTGAAGACGATTCCGGTGATCCCAATGGTGGTGAACGGCATGGTCACCGCCACCGCGGATGAGGATTTCCCCGCGGCATCAACCGACGCGTAGTTGAAGGAAGCGGTGAGCGCTCCGTCGATCGGATCAAATTTCAACAACGAAGCCGTGTAACCGGTGATGGTCTGGTTAACCGTTACGGCGGCGTTGTTGTAATAAAGCGTGCCGTTTGTCGGCAGACTCAGGATCGCGAACCTGGTGATGGAGGCATCCTCGGGATCCGTGCCGCTGAGGGTGGGCACGGTGACCTGGTTGACTCCCGCCGGATTGACCTGCGACGCCGCGCTGATAGGTGTGGCGGTGGGAGTGGCTTCGATGCCGAAGTTGGCGTTGATGATCGGACTGGTCGTCGTGGTGACGATGAGAGAGCCATCGGCGGAACCATCATTCCCGGCAGCCGTGCCGATGAATTCGCCGGTATTCACATAGGCCGCAGGCAGAGCAGCCGATGGAGCAGCGGTGCCGATAGCTCCTTGGGTCGTGCTGAGAATCACGGTGTAGGTGGAATTGGTCGCCACGGTGCCGAAGCTGTAGGTGCCGTTGGCCGCGACGGTTGCGACCTGCGCGACGATGCCGTTGCTGATGAGATTGGAGTAAAGTGTGCCACCCGCGTTGGTGCCGGTGCCGTTGACGATGCTGTCGCCGAGACCGTTGGCATCATTGAAGACCGTGCCGCTGATGCCGATGCTGGTGAAGGTGATGGCGCAGCTGACGGCGGGTGAAATCACCCCGGCGGCATCGACGGTGGAGTAGGTGAAAGTGACGACGATCGCACCGTCGTTCGGATCCAGCTTCAGCAGGCTCGGATTGAAACCGGTGATGGTCTGGCCGGCAGTGACAGCGGTTCCATTGTAGTGGAGTGTTCCGTTAGCCGGCAGGGTGTTGATGACAAACCTGGCGAGCGAGCCGTCTTCCGGATCGTTACCGACAAGCGAGGGAACGGTGACTTGCGTGGTTCCGCCCGGATTGGCCATCGTGGCGGAGAGAGCGGTGGCCGCGGGCGTGCGATCGATGCCGAAGTTCGCATTGGAAATATTCGCGGTCGTCACGGCAACGGCAAGCGAACCATTCACCGTTCCGTCACTTCCCGCTGAGGTTCCGAGGAATTCGCCGGTGCTCACATATCCTGATGGCAACGAAACGGCGGGTGGCGCGCCGCCAACGGAGCCAGCGGTGGTGCTGAGCGTGATGGTGTAGCCGATGTTGGCCGAAACGGCGGGAAACGCAAACGCACCGGTGGAAGCGACAGCAACGCTCTGGCTGACCACCGCGCCATTCGCCAGAACCGCGAAAAGGCCTCCGGCATTGGTCCCCGCGCCATTGACAACATTGTCCGACAGACCATTGGCATCATTGAAGACATTGCCGAAAATGCTGATGCCGGAACCGGTGAACGGCATCGTCACCGTGGCCGCCGGAGAAAGTTTTCCCGCAGCATCCCTCACCGAGTAGGTGAAACTGACCACCACGGTGGTGGCGGTGTTTCCGGTGGGATCGACGGCAAGAAGAGCGGGATTGAAACTCGTGATGACCTGACCCGCGGTGGTGGCGTTGTTACCGTTATAATAAAGCGTGCCACCCGTGGCGAGGGTGTTGAGGACGATGGTGGTGATGGTCGCATCCTCAGGATCAGTCCCGCCGATGGCAGGAACCACAATCTTTGTATTACTGGCCGGGTTCGTCTGGCTGGCGGCGGTGACATTGACGGCGGTGGGCAGGCGATCGAATCCGAACCGGGCACTGGTGATCGACGAAGTGCCCACCGTGACCGCCAGCGCGCCATCGGCGGTGCCATCGCTGCCTGTCCCGGTGCCGAGCTTTTCCGCCGTGGTGACGTGCCCGGCCGGAAGAGAAGCCGCCGGAGCCGCGCCGCCGACCGTGCCCGGCGTGGTGCTGAGGACCAGTGTGTAGGTGGCGGCGGGAACGGTGAGAAAATTGAAGGCTCCGTCAGCCGCCACGGCCTGGACCTGGGCGACATTGCCGCCGGTGACGAGATTGATGTAGAGGGTGCCGCCCGCGTTGCTGCCGGTGCCGTCGACCGTATTGTTCGTCGTGCCGTTGGCGTCATCGTAAACCGTGCCGCTGACCCCCACGGTGGTGAACGGCATGGTGACCGTGGCGGGTGCCGAGGATTTCCCCGCTGCATCGACGGCGGAATAAGTGAAAGTCGCGGAGAAGGCGCCGTCGTTGGGATCAAACTTGAGAAGGGTGGCGCTGTAACCGGAAATGATCTGGCCCGCGATGACGGCAACACCGTTGTAGTAGAGATTTCCGACGGAAGGCAGGGTGTTGATGATGAAAGTCGTGATCGACGCGTCTTCCGGGTCGGTGCCGGACAAAGTGGGCACCGTGACGGTGACGGCGCCGCCGGGATTGAGCTGCGAGGAAGCGTTGGCCGCGTTGGCGGTTGGCGCGCGCTCGATGCCGAAATTGGCGTTTGTCACATCGGTGGTGCCGACCGCGAAGGAGAGCGAACCATCGACAGTGCCGTCGTTGGCAACCCCCAGACCGAGGTTCTCGCCGGTATTCACATAGCCCGGGGGAAGCGATGGCGTCGGAGGCGCACCGCCGACAACCCCGATCGTGGTGCTGAGCACGACGGAGTAGTTGCTGTTTCCGGGGATGTTGATGAAACGGAAGGTGCCGTCCGGATCGACCAGATAGACCTGCTGCACCACGCCGTCGCCGACGATGCTGGCGTAGAGCGACGCGCCGGCATTGGTGGCGGTGCCGTTGACGATCCCGTCGGTGAGTCCGTTGGCGTCGTTATAGACTTTTCCGGTGACAATCATGGGACTGATGGGAAAGGTGACGCTTGCCTGCATCGGCGCCGACACGCTGGTGCTGTTGGCCAGCGCGACGTTGGTGACCTTCTTCGTCCCACTGCTGATAGATACCCGGAATTTCACCGTGGCGGATGCCCCGGGCACCAGATCGGGAGGGGTGATCCCCACCCCGTCGAGCGGGAAAGGCGTGCCGGTGACATCGTCAGGAACGGGCACCCCATTGAGCACCGTGGAATGGGGAATGTAGGCGGTGCCGGCGGGAACCGTGTCGGTGAAGGACGGATTGACGAGGCTGGTGACGCCGTCGTTGTTGAGGAAAAGGGTGAACAGCACCGTATCGCCCTGATCGATCACTCCGTTCGCATTCAGGTCCGTGGACAAGGCGGCGAATTTCGAATAGATGGGTGCGGAAAACGGAATGATGGCATAGCCGAGATCCAGGTATGGCAGCGCGGTGCCCGCGGTGGCGGGGTCCTCGCCCCAAGCCCCGGCCAGTCCGGTCGAGTCGGTGGTGAAAATCACGGACTTCGACATGTCGAAGGTGGTCGGGTTGTAGATTTTCTGCACGCCCAGCTTGGGAACCAGATATGAGACATCGTATTTCGACCCGTCGGGCGCGGTGTTCGGACCGATGGCGCGGTCGCCGCTGTAGTTCACGTAGACGGTCGTGGTGCTGGTCGGGGTGACCCAGACAGGGCTGCCGTTGGCATCCGGAGTGCCGACCGGAGCGGCGGTGTCATCCGCGCCGGGAGCGAAGGGCGCGATGATGGAGGTGGTCAGCGAGGTGTCGGGCATCAATGCGTAGCCCCAGTCCTGAGCCTGATTCGACCCCGCGGAAGCAGTTCCGGCATCGTTGGCTCCGACCGCGTAGAACGGTTCTCCGCTCACGGTGAAGAAATGGACGGCCGAGTTCAGCGGCATGGTGAAGGTCGCATTGCCCTTGGCCGGCACCGTGATCGTGCCGGTGGTGGAAAGCCCCTCGTAGCTCACGTCGATTGCCCGCGTTCCCGGATTGTAGAGGATGACCAGATGGGGCGCGGTGGAGATGGTGGTGGTCACCGGTGCGAAATAGCCTGACGACCATTGCGCGGTCGGGCGCACGGCGAAGGTGCGGGATTCGAAGTTCGACCCGATATCACCGGTGACCTCATGAACTTCCACCGGCTTGCTGGAAGTTACCGTGGCACCGACCGCGACCGCGCCATTGACGAACATCGTCTGCCCCATGTTGAGCGTCTGGGTCTGATCGACCGAACCATCCGCATTGACATCCACCTGCACCACCGTGCCGTCCTGCGCCGCCATGATGTGGAGCGACACGTATTCGAACTGCTGATAGCTCCCGGTCGCCGTGCCCACCGGCATCTGGAACGCCGTGCCGAACTTGCGCGTGTCGTAGGCCTCGGCCGAGGTGCCCACGACCGGCCCCGGATCGATCGGCCATCCCACGCGAGCCACCGCCACGGTATTGGTCGCACTGATGCGGTCCCGCCCGTCGTAAAAGAAGCTCGTGGCCACCCGGGGCAGCGTCACGCTGTTGTTCAGCACGATCACCCTGCCTGCCGGAATGGTGTCCGTGGGATACCCTGGAGCCGTCCCGTTGGAAGTATTGCCATCTCCCCAAATCAAGGTGGAGGCAACCGCGGGAGCGGAAGCATCCGCATCATAACCATCTTCCCATTGGTCATAGTAAATCAAGGTGCCGGCCTTCGGGACCGCGATCGAGATCACACTCTTGATGCTGCTGCCGATGGTGGATCCAGTGCCGCCGATCGCCTGCCACGACGACTGCAGATCGGTATCCGTGAGCGGTACGAAGAATGTCTGGGCAAATGTCAGGGCCGAGGCGGAACCGGACAGGGCACAACATGCCAACACGAGGGTACGGATGAGCTTACGCTCAGAAACAATTCGGGTGCTCATATCACTGGGGGTGAAAACAGGTCCGAAGAGCTTTCCGCCTAGGCAGAGCGCACTTCTGACCTCTCAAGAATATCAATATGAGTTAACAATCCAAGAATATTTTATAAATTAAGTCTAATTATTTGAACATTTTAAATAAATTCATTTATCATTCAATATCAGCGAAATGAATCGTTTTAAAAGGATTTCCAATCTTCGTCAGTGCCTCAACTGCAATCAACCGACTCCATCACCGGATCAAAATAGGAGTTTTTTAAAAATACTTCCTCGTTGTGAATCAAAAGCGCTCGCCCGCCGCTTGTGAAACTTTTCACAAAGCACGCTTGCCGCGTCCGGACTAGGCAGACATAGTCCCGCGCGAGCACCGCCGGTCGATTCTTGCACAAGCGTCCGGCGCTCTTTTTAGCCATGAGCGACACACCTTCGGCG
>JAZKCQ010000083.1:0-51096 GCA_040388015.1 Verrucomicrobiota bacterium
CAGCGGATCAACCACAACGTTTTCAAGGACCCGGTCAAGGTCATGGAAAACGTCGCCCGCGTCACCCGCCACGCGCTGGAGGAACTGCTTGCCTCCGGCAATCCGGAAGCCCACCGCCGCACGCTGACCTGCATTCCCGCCAGGGATGGGAAGCCCTACGCCTTCGACAAGGACGGCAACCTGTGGCGCACCTATCCGTTCATCGAGGGGGCGAAAGGCTATGATGAAATCGAGAGCAACGAGCAGGCCTATCAGGCAGCGCGTGCCTTCGGGGCTTTCCAACAACTCACTGCCGGACTCAGCGGCGGGCGCCTCCACGAGACGATCCCCGATTTCCACCACACGGCGAAACGTCTCGAAGCCCTCGAAGCCTCGATTGCCAACAACACGGCCGGCAGAGCGTCGGCGGTCCAGTCCGAGATCGATTTTGCCCGCGCCCGTGCCGCGGATTGCTCGCGCATCACCGATCTGATCGCCTCCGGTGAAATCCCCGAGCGTGTCACCCACAACGACACCAAGCTCAACAACGTACTGCTCGACGAAATCACCGCCGAGGGCATCTGCGTGATTGATCTCGACACCACCATGCCCGGCTCCGCGCTGTACGACTTCGGCGACATGGTGCGCACCGCCGCACCGACCACGCGTGAGGACGATCCGGACGTGACCCACATCGGACTCCGCCTCGACCGCTTCGAGTCGCTCGTCACCGGCTACCTCTCGACCGCCACCTTCCTCAACGCGGCCGAGCGCGCCAACCTCGCGTTCTCCGGAAAGCTCCTCACCCTGGAGTGCGGCATCCGTTTCCTAACGGACCACCTGAACGGCGACACCTATTTCAAGATCAAGCGCCCCGGCCACAATCTGGACCGCTGCCGCAACCAGTTCGCCTTCGTCCGCTCCCTCGAAGAGAACATGACAGCGATGGAGGAAATCGTCGCAAACGCCTCGGTTTGATCGACATAGCCCGCCGGGAACAGCCATCCGCCATTCCCGGGCGAAACGGGCGGTTACTTCTGATGGAGATACTGCCAGATCGCATCGAACTGCTTCTTGGCATCGCCTTCCAACACGTCGGTCCGCTGGGATTTGTTATCCTGTGAGTAGCGCGGCATCTTGGTGCCCGGTACGACCGCCTGCGGGTTGTCCATCCAGCGGTGATAATAATCCTCGCGGATTCGGTTCGGGAAGAGCTTGAAGTTCACTCCTTCCACCTCGAAGGCGGCGGTCGGCTTCATGTCGCCGATGCCGTGGCAGGTGGTGCAGCCGAAACCTGTGGCACTGGCGAGATTCTTGCCTATTTCCGCGAGTGCGGGGTCCACTTTCACCTCACCGGGTTGGTTCGGGGCGAGGCCGTGGAGCTTGGAGAACCCTTTCGCAAGCGGCGCGGCCTGATTTTTGAACGCCGGCATGCGCATCGCGAGCCACGGGCGCGGACGAGGTTCGGCAGTTCCGGCGATCATCGACTCAATCGCGGTGGTGTAGAGCATTTCGCCGGTGAACGTGAGCTGGGGACGGGTCTGGTCGACACGTTCGTGCAGTCCCTTCATGTGTGCGGCGAGCGCTTCGGTTTCGGAGTGATAACCGTTGAGAAGCGGCTGCTTGCCATCCATCGCGTGGCACGAAGTACAACGCAATGCTTCGGTCTGGCGGGTCGCATATTCGGCGGCGGTGTCGCGGGAAAGAGAATCGGGCCCGGCCTTTGAAAACGCGGTGAGCGCCGCACGATCCTTGTCCGTGAGATTCAGATGCGGGGCCTTGCCGCGCTTGTCCGCCGGAGCGACGCAGCCGGAAGCGGTCCAGTCATTTTTGAAGACCACATCGAGCGGCGCGGCCGCTTTCGCCAGATCCATCGGCAGTCCCGCGTGACAGGTGCCGCACTGCAGCGCTTCGGCGACCTTCGCTCCGCGGGTGGCATCACCGGCCGGGAATTCGTGCGGAAGTTTCGTTTCCTTCCCGGTGGAAGCTTGGGTGAGGAATGCCGCGATGCTGCCAGCCTCGGCGTCGGAGAGCCGGAAATTCGGCATCTTGATCGCGGGGTGATAGCTGTCCGGCTCCTTCAAAAATGCGACCAAAGCCCCGGGAAGATACTTGGAAGCCACGTTATTGAGAGGAACCCGTGTCGGATCGGTCAGCCCCTTGTCAGGCGGATTGTGGCAGGCCACGCAACCGAGCTCGTGGAAATGGGCTCCTCCCTGCTCAGCGAGCTTGGGATCCACCGCGGGTCCGGCAGGGACACCCGTTTTCAAACTCACCAGATACGCGGCAAGATCGCTCGACTGCTGCCGGCCTTCTTCGGTGGTGGCATCAACCAGCGCCGGCATGTGGGTGGTCGGTTTGATCGCATGTGGATCGGCGATCCAGCGGCGCAGCCACTCCTCGGTGGTGCGGTCGCCGGAGCCGAAAAGGATCGGAGCGATCTCCATGGTTTCCGGCATCGGAGTGGCTCCGAAACCCGTCGCGGAAGCATGGCACTTCGTACAACTCTGGGCGGCGAAAAGCGAGCGTCCGTGCCGTTGCATCTCGCCCAGCGCGGTCGCTTCGTTAGCTTCCGCCTTGAATGCCGAAGCTGGAATCGATTGGCGGGGAAACGATGCTTCTTCCCAGAACACGCGGAATGTCCCCGAGCCGTCGGGTTTGCTGGAGTAGGATATCTCCACCTCGTGCTCGCCAGGATTCAAGCGGGTGGAAGGCGATCCCTCACCTGCGAGTGCGCCATCACGGGCCAGCACATCATTGCCAGCGATTTTCAATGCCGCTTTTCCATCTCCCTCGAAGGAGAACACCAGCCGCATGCGTTTCGGGACGACCAGCTTCCCCTTCCAAGTCGCTTGAAACGGCCCGGGAGTGAGAAATGGGGTCACCGGTTCGCCCGCTTCGATGGCGAGCGCGGGGAAACGGTCGATCCGGGAATCGGTCGACGCATCACGTGTGAAGGTGGCGACGAGTTCCGCTCGGGCGGATGCGGCTAACAGCAGAAATGCGGTGGCTTGTCGGAGCATGGGCGGTGAGTGGAAATTGAAACGTGGCGGGACAATCCTTCAAGCGGTTTCATGCGATCCCGCTCACGCGGATCTGTCCCGCCACGATGAAGTTTCGATCAATCCGGATCAGTCTTTGTAAACGGTACCATACATGGCTCCAGCCATGACCTTGCCTTCGGTATCCTCAAGATCGTAGGTCACCTTCAGCGTCATGCACGGCTTCATCCCGGCGAGTTCAATCTCGACGGTCTGGCCGTCAGGGAGCAACCGCGCGGATTCGATTTCCACCGTGTCGTGCTTGTTGTGATCCTTGGACTCGCGCTCGAGAGCCAGCTTCTCAGCGGCGCTATCCGGACGGTCCACCGAAAATTCACCGGATCCATATTGCGGACCACGGACGTAGTTCCAACGCTCCGAGCCGTAGCTGGTCGGGTCTTCCGCGAGCTCCTTATCCAGCTTGGCCGGGAACTTCAGGCGGATGCCCTTGGCGGTGTATTCCATTTTTTCAGGAACCGGGATGACCGCCTCGGCGTTGTGGCGGACGCGCTGGAACGCACACTCGGTCGCGGCATTTGTCTGCCAGCCGCGGAAGCCGAGCAGGTAGAGCGAGCCGTCCTTCTGGAAACGGGCGCGCATGGCCGAGGACTGGAGGGTGATCGGAAGTTTTACGACGCCACCTTGAATGCCGCCTTTGGCGCGTGGCACCGGCAACACCTTGTAAACCGTGGACTGGCCGTAGGAAAGGTGAAGCATCGTTCCGGTAGGAAGACCGAAGTTGGCTCCGTCCGGCACCCAGACCTGGGATGCGCCGGAATTGTCCACTGACATCGGCAGATAGCACAGCGGCTCGGTGTAGGGAGCGTTTTTCAGGAACTGACGGGACGCCTCGGTGCCGAAGAAGAGCGGCTTCGAACCGCCCGGCATGAAGTTGATCTTGCAGCATGGCTGGTTCGTCCCCTCGTTTTCGCCGGTGGTGACCTCACCATTCGGACCGACGCCGAGACCGCCCGGAGCGCGGAGGCCGGTGGCGATGACCTCGGATTTTTTACCGTCGGGAGAGATTTTCACGATCGTGCCGTTGTTGGCGAGGATCCGGTCAAATCCGCGACCGCCGCCTTTGACGGGCGAGGCTTTGGAGAAATAGAAGTTCCCGCCCTTGTCGGTCTGGAGTTCGAAGGCGAACTCGTGGAAGTTCGGTGTGATGATGACGTCGCGGTTGAAGACCTTGAAGTGATCAGTCTCACCATCGCCATTGAGGTCGATGAGCTGCGTGATCTGGTCGCGGCCGTTGACGTGAATGATGCCGTTCACGACCTTCACCCCCAGAGTTTCGAAAAGCCCGGAAGCGATGCGCTGCCACTTGAGGTTGCTCCAGTCGCCCTTCAGCCCCTTGACCACCCAGACATCGCCGTTCCACGAACTGAGTGCGGCGGAATCTTCATCAATGAAATCAAAGCCACCGAAACGCAGGTTCGACTTCCACGGGTTGTCTTCCGGCAGACCGAGCACATCCGTGACGTAGGGTGAATCCTTGTCGGTGGAAACCGTGCCTTTGGTTTCGATGATCTCCGGGTAGAGAGGAGCGCCACCGGCAATGAGAGTCTTGAAATCCGGAGCGGCGGAAGCGGTCGGCTCGGCTCCTCGTGCGAATGCGATCTGAAACACGGCGGCTCCCCCCTTCGGCAACTTCGCGAGCAGATGACCCGGAGTTTTCAAATCATTCGTGAGCAGCACGCCGCCGGTGGTGGTGACGCCGAGACCGTCCGCAGACTTTGCTTTATCCTTGGAAACGGTGAACGCGCCTTTTTCATCCGCCACTGTCAGGACCAGGTCCTTCGCACGCGCGGAAACCTGGAATGTCCGGGTGATCGTCGAACCCTCGCGGGACACGACTTCCAAGATCTCGGAACCGTTCACGTTGTAGTTCAGGACGATCTTGTCGCCATGGCGGTAGTAACCTTTGAAACTGGCGTGCTTGAGATTGCCGAAACCGGGAGTCTCGCGCTTGTCTTCGAAAGAACCGGCCGCATCCGCCCAACCGGGGATGGATGCCGTGTTGAAAATCGCCTTGTCGTCATTGAGCGAGATCAGCGGACCATGCTGGCCGGTCCAGGGAGTGCCGCCCCACTTCCACTTGCCTTCGTAAGCGGTCACCATGCGGAGCGTCTCCGTATCGAAAAGCGCGCGATGGTTCTCTCCGAGATCGAGGAGGATGCCCTTCAGCGCGGCAACCCGCTTGGCTCCTTGGAAATTGTCTTCAAACGTATTTGACCAAGCTGGACCGATTTTCATCTCTTCATACCATTCGGCGGCACGGGCGACTTGAACGACAGTGGCGGTGGCGGCTAAGCACGCAAGTTGGGTTACAAATGACATCTGCGGCAGATTACGAAGCGAGTCCTTCAGGTCTAGCACAGAAAGTTCCCATTTCCCGCCAGTTAATACCACTTTTTGACATCGGTTCGGGTTTCCTCTTCCCCCGCCATCGCGCCCGCCGTTTAATTCCGCGCATGATCGACATGCTCGTGCGCCTTTACGATTTGCCGGAATCCGCCACCACCTATCAAGCGGTCGAAGAAAAAGGCGTCACCCTCCGCCGGGCCAGAGCCTTCGAAAAGCACACCGTCGCGGCGTTCGCCCGGGAGAACTTTTCCCTGAAATGGGTGAGCGAGGTGGAAGTCGCGATGAGCCGCCAGCCGATCGCCTGCTTCATCGCCACGCGCGACAAGCAGATCCTCGGATTCGCCTGCTTCGACACCACCCAACGCGGATTCTTCGGCCCCACCGGCGTCTCGGAAAATGCCCGCGGCCTCGGCCTGGGAAAAGCGCTGCTCTTCAAAGCACTCGAAGGCCTGCGCGACATCGGCTACGCCTACGCCATCATCGGCGGAGTCGGTCCCAAGGAATTCTACGCGAAGAACTGCGGTGCCATCGAAATCCCCGGCAGCGATCCCGGGACCTACACCGACCTGCTGCCGTAAGTCACTCCACCGCGTGAATGCCGATCCCGTGCTTCGCGCACAGTTCGGAAACCCGCTCCTTTTCCAGCAGCAAGGTTTTCCCGGCTTCGATCGCGATGCTCCCCACCCCGGCGGCGGCACACGTTTCAATCGTTTGCGGTCCGATCACCGGCACATCAAATCGGAAGTCCTGATTCGGCTTGGAAACCTTCACCAGCATCACGTCCTTGCCGCGGCCGAGTTCTCCGCCACGCTTGATACAGGCGTTGGTCCCTTCGAAAGCCTCGGCAGCCAGCACCGTTCCGTGCCGCACCACCACGCTCTGACCGATGTCGAGCTTGCTCGTTTCCTTGGCGATGCGGAATCCGAACTCCGCGTCCGCCAGCTGGCGTTTTTTAAAAACCGGCCCGCAGACCGGTCCCGCTCCCGGCAGGTGGTCTTCGAGAAAAGTCGTGGCGGGAAGCAGCGTGATCCCGTCCTTGGCCATTTCATCGGCGATCGCGCCGAAAATCGTTTCCGCATTCCTCGTCTTCAGCCGTGCGAACATCATCAAGGCCCGCAGATCCGTCCGCATTTCAAAGAGATTCTTCGGCGAAATCTGACCGATCATCACCACCTCGGGCGCACTCTCGCGACGGAAGAATTTGATCGGTTTGCTCAGCTGGCCGACGCGCGCCCACTCCATGGCATCCACCAGACCTTCCATTTCCGGCCGGGTCTCGCCGGTGAACCCGCACATCACCAACCGCACTCCCGGTGACTTCCGGCGGGCCGCCGTGATGAAAACCTCCGGATAAACTCCGCTGCCGGCGATGATGCCGATGGTTCGGGGACTCGTGTCGGGAGTTGCCATGCTGCGTGTGTCGGGAAATGACCGGCTGTCGCAGTGAGTGAAAAGTAGCGGCTGTGGGACTCGAACCCACACTCGTTAGAACTCGATTTTGAGTCGAGCGCGTCTACCAATTCCGCCAAGCCGCCTTGGTGCGCGGCAGATTGGCCGGACATCCCACCGAGGGCAAGAGGATTTCTCAATCGATCATCCGGCGTTCAATCGGCTCGCCGATACCTCCAATAATCCGGGTGACGGCTTTGGTGACAGATGGCGAGGATGCGGAGTTCACCAGGCAAAAGCCGGTAGTAAATCGAGTAAGGGAAACGATTCATGATGAAACGCCTGATATCATCCTCCACCACACGGAATCGTTCCGGCGCAGCCTGAAGCAGACGAACGGCATGATCTGCCACATCCAGAAACTGTCCTCCAAGCGTCGGGACTTGATCCTCATAGAAGCGGGCGGCCCCGATGAGTTCCGCCTCGGCGTCCGGGTGATAAATCACGCGCATTCGATCGATTTTCGAGCTGCCGCCATGACTTCCTCATGAGAACGGCCGATCACGGAACCCGACGATACCTCGCCATCTCTCCTGACCGCTTCCCTCACAGCTTCCTGTTCGCTCACATCGGGACAATTCGCATCAATACTCTGCCAAAGCGCCTGAGCGAGTGAGACCCGCTCGGAAAGCGGTAGAGCGATCGCTTCGGCAGCAAGTTCCTGAGTGGACATATCCGAAATCTACCGACGTCAAGCGGTGGGGTCAACTTTTCAGGTGAGCCTGCTTTCCATCAATCTCACCAAGCCCTCTCCCCTCTCACATCGCACGGCAGCCACAGCAGCGCCACGGTCTGCACCTTCACATCCGCCTTCGCCGGTTTGATCGTTTCGGTTTCCAACGCCAGCGCCGCCGGATCGTAGGACTCGGTGAGTTTCGCGACGCCCGCTTCCAGCTCGGCCTTGGCGGCTTCGATTTCCGCGGTGATCGCATCGACCTTGGCATCGGCGGCGTTGACATCCTCGTGCTGTTTGTAGGCTCCGGTCGCCTTGCCGATGGCCGAAGTCCCCTTGCTCAGCGAGCCGATCCCGGATTTCCGGCCGAGGAACGCACCAAGAATCCCGCCAAGGACCGAGACACCGGCCTGCATCATGGCGGAACTCGATTCCGCCTTCTGTTTCGCGAGTTGTCCTTGCGCCGTCTGCAGGCGGGACTCGATGGAGGAAATCTTCTTCGCCGCCGCGTCGCGCAGCTTGCCAATGGCAGCATCCCTCGCCTCGCGGGCTTCCTGGCTCAGACGGACGCGGAAATCCCCTTCGGTCTCCTCCAGCTTCGACCACTCCTTGAGCGACGGACAGGAAAACACATCCGCCCTCTCGTTCCGATAGAGCCACTCGGCGAAGTCCTTCTCGACCTGCTTGTAGTTCGCCGCGTTCATCGCGAAGCCCGGCAATTCCGCGAAACCCGCACCATCGGCGGGCTGCGTGTCCGGCTCCAGCTTCAGCGGAGGCGGCACGGTCTTTTCCCAATCGATCCCCGCCGCCGTGACCGGATTCACCAACCGCACGGTGCGCGGCGCATCCACTCCGGCCCTGGCCGAAGAAAAATGGACGATGCCGGTCCGCAGCAGATAGGGCTGATAGGTGATGTCTTCGGACGACCCCGCGGGCGATACGAAAATTTCCGCCACCCCCGCGCCGACGTTCGGTCTTGAGGCAGCGGCCGCGGACGGCGCGTTCATCCCCGGCATGCCCATCGGGTTCGCTTCCGCGGCGGGCTTGGCGTCCCTGGCGGTGGAGAAATCCGCGCGCTTCGGATCCATCAGCGTCTTGATCTGGCCCCGGGTCAGAGGCCCCGTTAGATAACTCATCGCCCAGCGGACGTGGAACAGCACCGGATGATCCTCGTGCACGTTGTTCATCAGGAAAACCCGGTTGCCGAGGCCGGAAAGAAGTTTCTCCATTTCCCCACGGTCGAACTTCGCGTTCTGCGATCCCGCGGCGCCTTCCAGTCCGTCGAGGACGCGCAGCTTGTCGCGCTCCGTTTGCAAGCGGCCGAGGAACCAGGTCCCGATGTTGGACAGCGCCTTGTAGTCGAGGTCCACCGGGTTCTGGGTCGCCAGCAAACATCCGAGTCCGAACGCCCGGCCTTGTTTCAGGATCGTCATCATCGGCCGCTTCGACGGCGGGTTCGCGCTCGGCGGCAGGTAGCCGTAGATTTCATCCATGTAGAGGATGGCGCGCAGCGAGGTGGTGCCGTTCTGTGCCCTCATCCAGCCGAGCATCTGGTTCAATAACAGGCTGACGAAAAACATCCGCTCCGTGTCGCCGAGATGGGCGATCGAAAAAATCGAGATCCGCAGCTTGCCGGCGGGCGTGTGAAGCATCCTGGCGATGTCCAGCGGCGGGCCGTCCAGCCAGGTGGCGAATCCGGGGGATGCCAGCAGGTTGTTGAATTTCAGCGCCAGCGCCTGCCGGGTTTTCTCCGGCATGAACGAATCCAGGTCGATCACCCCCACTTTGTCGAAGGATGGCTTCTGGATGTGCCGGATCAACGTTTCCAAAGTCACGTTCTGGCCGTCGGCCCATGCCTTCTGGAAAATCGCCGCCACCAGCACCGCTTCCGGACTCTGGATCGCATCCGAACTCACGCCGACGAGTGACAGGAGCGAAGAAACGGTGCTTTCCACCCTTTCGCCCAGCAGTTCGGCGTCGTCCATGATCTCAAACGGCGGCACTTCCAGCGAACTCAGGATGCTTACGGGAATGCCGGCCTTGCTCCCGGGGGTGAAAATATTGATGTCCACCTTGTCCCGCAGCGTGGCGATGCGCTCCGGCCCCTGTCCCCAATCGGCGAGTCCCTTCTTCCACATCTCCGCCGTCTGAGCGGCGAAATCATCCGGAGAGACCGATTTTTTCGCCGCATCGTCCTCATTGATCCACGGCCGGAAACTCTTCGCATCCAGATCGGGAAACATCAGCAGCAGGTTCGAGATATCTCCCTTCGGATCGATGATGATGGCAGGAATGTTGTCCATCGCCGCCTCCTCCAGCAGCGTGAGGCAGAGACCGGTCTTTCCGGAGCCGGTCATGCCGAGCACCACACCGTGGGTGACGAGGTCTTTGGAATCGTAAAGAATCAGGTCGTCCTGAATCTTCTTGGCCTCCGGCTCATAGCCGCGTCCGAGGTAGAACTGCCCGAGTTTTTCGTATTCGCTGGAGGAAATCGCCATGGTGCCGACATGCTGCAATGCCTCCGGAAAAACTCCAGCAGGAAGATGCCCGCATCACCACACCACAAGCTCCTTACAGATCGATGTGAATGGTCGGAATGATGATCACATCCACCACCTCACGGGTCGGTTCATAGACCCTCACCACCCGGTCGCCATACCAATACAAGCGGGTGTCCGGGACCACCACGACATCGGGAAACCAATGATAGGGCACCGGTTGGAAAGCGGGCTGCCAGTCGTTCTCGATCACGTAGCCCGTCACCACCCGATCCCGCCAACCTGAGGGAAGACGTCTGCCATTCTCCCAGTTCCTCGCCAGCTCCGGCGGAAGCCCGTGCTTCTGCCCCTTGTAACCGGAAAAGTAAGTGACCACGCGGTCACGGTCGCGATCTTGGAACCGCTCCTTGAACTCTCCTTTTTGATAAACGCGCTTCTCAAGTTGCTTGTCGCGCCGGTCTTCGTTTTTGGCGGAGCGTTGATCTTCCTTGTTCTCATTTTTCACCGCTTTCCGTTCGGCCTTGTGCGCCTTTTTTTCGGACTTTTCCGGTTTGTCGTCGGACTTGCCCTTACCTTTTCCCGGTTCGGCATGGACGGTGGAGACCGCGAGAATGGTGGAAGTGGTGACAAGAGCCACCCATTTGAAGATTGGTTTTGGGTTCATGAGTTGAATGGGTTCGGAGTTTGGCCAAGGTTGATGGATTCCATCGCACGAAGCATGCCCGGGCACGAAAGGAAGACGACCCAACCACCAAACGACGGCACAACTCATTGGATTCACCTACGAAACAGCGATGCCACTGGTTCGAAATTCATGCTTTTCCAATCCATCCCAAACGCGTGGAATTTTTCAAGCCGGGCGCTTTGCACGGCAGACGTGTCATCCTGCGTGACTTCAGTCGTGGCACAAATCCCCTTCCATCACAGGGACGAGTCGCCATGAATGAATGGATCTCATTTCATCATGAGCTGAATAGTATTCAAATTGATGATTTTCGCCCGGATTGGCATTCGAGCCGCTTTGACGAGGGCTCATGGTTGCTCCAGTCCGCAGTTTTTCCGCCAGTGCCAAAGTTCGCTTGGGTTTCGTCCCGTTAAGCGACTGCGCCCCCATCGCAGTGGCACAGGAGATGGGAATTTTCAAACGCTACGGTCTGGACGTGGAGCTTTCCCGGGAGCTGGGTTGGGCCAGCGTGCGCGACAAGCTCATCTACGGCCACCTCGACGCGGCCCAGTCGATCGCCGGAATCGCTCTGGCGCTGGGACTCGGAATCAATGAGATGCGTTGCGAAGTGGCGGTTCCGATGGTGCTGAACCTCCATGGCAATGCGGTGACGCTTTCGACGGAAATCGGGCCTGACAAGATCGGCCGCGGCGAGGGGCTGCGGAATTTCCTGAGCTACGGCTGGAAGAAGGAACGCCCTTTCACGCTGGCGGTGACGCATCGCTACTCGTCGCACTACACGCTTCTGAAAAACTGGCTGAGCCGCCACAACGTGCTCTCGCCGGAACATGTGGAAATCATCTTCCTGCCGCCCGCGCTCATGCCGCGCTCGCTGGCCGCGGGCCACATCGACGGCTACTGCGTGGGCGAGCCATGGAATTCCGAATCCATCCTCACCGGAAAAGGCTGGTGCCCGGTCACCTCGGCGGAAATCGCCCGCGGACATCCGGAAAAAATCCTGATCGTTTCGGGAAATTTCCTGCGCGAGCAGAGGGATGAATCCATCGCGCTGGTCGCGGCGCTGCTGGAAGCGTGCCGCCTGTGCCAGGCTCCGGATTTCCGCGAGAACCTGATAGGGATCCTCGCGCTGAAGGCCTACACGGGAGCATCGCCGGAAGTGCTCCGCAACAGCCTGGGCGCCATTTTCAACTCCGGCGTGGATCGCGTGAGCGCGTCCGGTTTCCATATTTTCCACGGTGACTCGATGAACCGCCCGACGATGGACAAGGCTTCCTGGGTGCTGTCCGAACTCCGGAATGCCGGAACCATTCCCGAAGGCACCTGCGGCGCGCTGTCCCGGATCTTCCGCGAGGATCTCTATCATGCCGCCGAGCTGTGCCTCGCCAGCGACGAGGCGGTCGCATCCCACTGATCTTCCCATCCCCATTTTTCACACCACTCCATGTCTTCATTCGAACGCAACAACGGTCAGCTCAATCTGCTGGATCTCAAATCTCCCTCCATCCGCACGCTTCACACCACCTGGTTCGCGTTCTTCATGACCTTCGTCCTGTGGTTCGCGCATGCCCCCTTCAAGGGTGCGCTGGTCAAGGCGTTCGAGATGACGGACGCGCAGTGGAAGGCGCTGCTGATCCTGAACGTGGCCCTGACCATTCCCGCGCGGATCATCATCGGCATCCTGGTGGACAAGTTCGGACCGCGGGTGACCTTCTCGCTGCTGCTGATGATTTCCGGCATCCTCTGCACCTGCTTCGCGCTGAGCCGGTCGTTTGAAATGCTGGCACTCACCCGGTTCCTGATGGGCTTCGCGGGTGCCGGATTCGTCATCGGCATCCGGCTCGTCGGCGAATGGTTCCCCGCGAAACAAGTCGGTCTGGCGGAAGGCATCTACGGCGGCTGGGGAAATTTCGGCTCGGCCGCCGCCGCCATCGTGCTGCCGACGGTGGCGCTTGCCTTCGGTGGTGAGGAAGGCTGGAGATATGCCTTCATTTCCGCCGGTGCGGTGTCGTTCCTGTATGGTCTGTTTTTCTACAAGGTCATCCGCAACACGCCGAAAGGTTCCACGTATTTCAAGCCGAAGAAATCCGGCGGGCTGGAGGTTTCCACACCGGCTGATTTCGTCTTCCTGCTGGTGATGAACATTCCGATGTTCGGCGCGCTCGCCGCTCTCGCTTGGAAGCTCTCGCCTTCCGGAGTGAAGCTGCTGCCCCACACCGCGGTGAATGCGATCTACGTCGTGCTCTTCCTTCTGTTCCTCGTCCAGGCGTGGCAGATCTATCGGGTGAATGCGGAGATGCTGAAGGCCGGTGGCGTGCCGGAGTTCCAGCGCTATCCTTTCAAGCAGGTCGCCATTCTCAACATCAACTACCTGATCACCTTCGGGTCCGAACTTGCCGTGGTCTCGATGCTTCCCGGATTTTTCGCCGACACTTTCGGCCTCACACCGATCAAGGCGGGCCTCATTTCCGCAGGATTCGCAACCATCACGGTGGCGGCACGGCCGGGTGGCGGCTGGGTTTCCGACAAGTTCGGACGCCGGAAGACAATGCTCGTGGTGCTCGCCGGACTCGCCGTCGGCTATCTGCTGATCTCCCGGATCGACTCCACCTGGCCGCTCGCCCTGGCGGTGGCGGCGACCATCGGCTGCGGACTCTTCGTCCACATGGGGACCGGTGCGGTGTTCGCGATGGTACCGCTGATCCAGCGCCGCATGACCGGCCAGATCGCCGGCATGACCGGGGCTTATGGCAACGTCGGCGGAGTGATTTTCCTCACGATCTACTCGTTTGTCAGCACGCCGATGTTTTTCATGATCATCGCCGCGTCATCGGTCTTCGGCCTCATCGCCTCCTGCTTCCTCGCGGAGCCAAAGGGCCATATCGCGGAAGTCGCGGAAGACGGATCGGTGCAACTGATTGAGGTCGCCTGATCCTCCGGGAATCCCCATTCTCCACCCATGCATCTGACCGGTCGGATCGAGCTGGCGACCGGTCTCTTCACCTCGGCGGGACCCAAGCCGCGGAATGAGGACTGCCTCGGCATCCACATTCCCGATGCGGCGTTGCTGCCGACCAAGGGCATCGTCGCCTGCATCGCCGACGGCGTCTCGGCCGCCAGCGCGGGAAAGGAAGCGGCGGAGTCCGCGGTGCTCGGGTTCATTTCCGACTACTACGAGACGCCCGAGTCCTGGGAGGTGAAAACCGCCGGCCAGCGTGTGCTCACCGCGCTGAACCGCTGGCTCTTCTCGCAAGGCCAGGGATTCCGCGCGGCGGAAAAGGGCTGCGTGACGACGTTCACCGCCATCATTCTCAAATCTCGCACCGCCCACGTTTTCCACATCGGTGACAGCCGGCTCTACCGGCACCGGGATGGCGAGCTGGAGCAGATCACGCGCGACCACGCCTCGCAGGTTTCGGAAGACACCTGTTATCTCACCCGCGCGCTCGGGCTCACGGCTTCTCCCCGCATCGACTACCACACGTTCCCTCTCGAAACGGGAGATCGTTTCCTGCTGAGCACCGATGGCATCCATGGCGGGCTCTCGCGACCGGACCTCGAAGCCATTGTCCGCGAAAACCCGGATTCGCAAGACTGCGCCGATTCGTTAGGCGCCGCCGCGGAACATTCCAACGACAACCGTTCATGCATCCTGCTGGAGGTCGGTTCCCTGCCGGACAGCGACAAGGACGACGTCTTCCGCCAGCTTTCCGCGCTGCCGATCCCGCCGGACCTGCTGCCCGGCCAATCCATCGACGGGCTCCATGTGGAGCGCGTCATCTCCGCCTCGAAGAATTCGCAGCTCTATCTGGTTTCCGACTTGGACGACGGCAACCGCAGCCTTGTCCTCAAGACGCCATCCGTCAGCTTCGAGGACGATCCGTCGTATCTCGAGCGATTCGCTCTGGAGGAATGGATCGGCCTGCGCACCGACAGCCCCCACCTCGCGAAAGTGATCCGCCGCGCGCGGCCGCGGCGCTTTCTCTACTACGTGATGGAATCCATCGACGGCACGACGCTCGGCCGGTGGAGCGAGGAAAATCCATCGCCACCCGTCGAACGCGTCGTGGAAATCGTCGGCCAGATCGTCGAGGGCGTGCGCGCGCTGCACCGGAGGGACACGCTCCACCAGGATCTCAAGCCGGACAACCTACTGCTGGACCGCATCGGCAAGGTCCGGATCATCGACTACGGTTCCTGCCGGGTCGGCGGCATCGCGGAGATTTCCTCTCCCTTCGAACGCGGCACGGCGCTTGGCACGCTGGATTTCTCCGCTCCGGAATATCGCCTCGGCCTGACCCCCTCCACCCGATCCGATCTCTTTTCCATCGCCGCCATTACCTACCACCTGCTCACCGGCGGGCATCATCCCTATGGAAAAGCCTGGGATCGGGCGACCTCGCAGCGGGATTTTTTCAATCTCAGCTACCAGCCCGCCGCCGCCCACAACCCGATGGTGCCGCTGTGGATGGACGCAGTGCTGCACAAGGCGCTGTCGATCCGCATGGAAAGCCGCCACGAGGTGATGTCGGAATTCATTCACAATCTGCGACATCCGGACCCCGCATTCCTCACGGCCGAGCCCCTGCCCTTCGCCCAGCGAAATCCTCTGCTCTTTTGGAAGCTGGCGACCCTTTTCGCCGCGCTCGGCTGGATCATCACCTGGGCCATGCTGGCATGACGATGCACTTGTCCTGACTGCGCCTCATGCCCCGAGGCCCAATCCATGAACAGGACTCATCCACAACGTGGATGCAATTGCTCGATTAAATTCCAGGAAATCTTCAGATGGCATGTCCGGTGCTATTTCCATGCCAAGCAACGGAAACATCATGGTCGACTTCAACAACACAGGCTTCAGCGAGGAACAAACCTCCTACCTCTCCGGATTCGTCACGGGAATCCTTCAGGCGCGTGATCTGCCTTTCCTCGGGCAGGACGCGTCCAACCGTTTCACCCACCAGCCGTCCGAAGCGGTGGAAATGGTGTTTGGCACTCCGGTCGAGGACCTTTGCCGCGAGGAGCAGATCAAGCATGAGAAAAACGGACTGGACTGCTACGATACCATCGTCGCCAACGCGGTGACGAACAGCTTCCCGACCGACGGCGACGTGTTCCGCTACAAGTTCCACGGGTTGTTTTTCGTCACCCCGGCGCAGGAGAGCTTCATGCTCCGCTGCCGCATCGCCGGTGGCGCGCTCAGCACCTATCAGTTCCGCGGCCTCGCGGAAATCGCCGACGACTGGGGCCCCGGGCATGTCGACCTCACGACGCGTGCCAACGTCCAGGTCCGCGAGATCATGCCGGAGAACTGTGCGAACATCCTGATGAAGCTCGCAGACATCGGCCTGACCTCCCAAGGCGCGGGAGCCGACAACATCCGCAACGTCACCGCCACGCCGACCACCGGATTCGACTCCACCGAACTCATCGACGTGATGCCCTACGCCCGCGCGATGCATCACTACATCCTCAAGAACCGCGACCTCTACGGCCTGCCGCGCAAGTTCAACATCTCCTACGACTCCGGCGGCTGCGTCTCCGTCTGCGCCGACACCAACGACATCGGCTTTTACGCGGTGAAGGTCGGACCTAACGAAAAAGGCGTCGAGCCCGGCGTCTATTTCCGCATGCAACTCTGCGGCATCACCGGCCACAAGCAGTTCGCCACCGACTGCGGCGTGCTCCTCACTCCGGAGGAAACCGTCCCCGTCGCCGCCGCGCTCATCCGCGTGTTCATCGAAAACGGCGACCGCACCAACCGCAAGAAGGCACGCCTCAAGTATCTCGTCGATGACTGGGGAATCCCGAAGACCTTGGAGGAAACCGCCAGGAAGCTCACCTTCGCCCTGCGCGAATTCCCGCTGGAAGCGTGCGAGCCATCCGCGCCGAAGTCGAAGCACGGCCATCTCGGCATCCATCAGCAGACGGATGGAAAGCACTACATCGGCGTCCTGACTCCGGTCGGCCGCATGTCCGTCGCACAAATGCTCGCGCTGGCGGACATCGCCGACGAATTCGGCCGCAGCGAGATCCGCCTCACTGTCTGGCAGAATCTGATCATTCCGGGGATCGCCGAGGAAAATCTGCAAGCCGTCATCACCGCCCTCCAGGCGATCGGCCTCGACCACCGGAACAACACCATCACCGGCGGCATCATCGCCTGCACCGGCAGCGCGGGTTGCAAGTTCGGAGCGGCCGAGACCAAAGGCACCGCCATCGCCCTCGGCGCCCACCTTTCCAGCAAGATGATCCTGGACCAACCGGTCAACATCCACCTCACCGGCTGCCAGAACTCCTGCGCCCAGCACTACATCGGCGACATCGGCATGATGGGCACCCGCGTGAAGGTCGAGGACGGGTCCACCGTGGACGGCTACAACATCGTGCTCGGCGGCGGCGTCGATGACACCCAGGCCATCGCCCGCGAGATCTGGAAATCCGTCCGGGCCGACGAAATGCCCGCGCTGATCGAACAGATCCTCGTCGTCTATCTGCGCGATCGCGTCGAGGACGAGACCTTCGCCCGGTTCGCCAACCGCCACACTCCGGAACAGCTCATGGATCTCTGCGATCCTTCCAAGACCGCCGCCGCCTGATCCACCCAACCATCCACCGCCATGTCACTCACCGTTCCCAATACAGCTCCCTTCAGCGGAGCCCAGAAAATGTGGCTCAAGGGCTATCTCGACGCCCTCAACTCCGCGCTGATGCCGCCTGCCGGAGACACGCCAGCCGCCGTGACGACCACGCCGGCCGGCCTTCCCGTCACCATCCTCTGGGGATCCCAGACCGGAAACTCCGAAATGCTCGGGAAAAAACTGAGCAAGATCCTCGCCGCGAAAGGCCATTCCCCGACCCTCCGCGACATGGCGGCGGTCACGCCGGAGGACCTGTCAGCATCCGGATGCGTGCTCGTCATCACCTCCACCTACGGCGATGGCGAACCACCGGACAACGCCGCCGCGCTCCACGCCGCCCTGCACGCCGCCGACGCGCCATCTCTTTCTAACGTGAATTTCTCCGTGCTCGCTCTGGGCGACTCCAGCTATCCCGATTTCTGCAAGTGCGGTCACGATTTCAACGCCCGCCTCACCGCGCTCGGTGCCAGACCGCTGGTGCCGATCATCGAGGTGGATGTCGATTACGACGAGCCTTTCGCCAGCTGGACCCGACAGCTCGAACAAGCGCTCGGCGCACTCGCCACCGCCTGATCTCAGATTTCAGATTTCAAATCTCTTCCCTAGTGCCTGCCACTCTCCAACGCCTGCCCGCTCTCAAGGGCAACCCCAAGCCGGATATCGAGCAAGGCAACCTCATCGACCAGCTTCTCGCCGAGCAGAAGCAGCTTCAGACGCCGGTCGCGCGGTTCTCGGAAATCCATCACCAGCGCAAGCCGGACCTGGCCGACCACTACCGCAGCCTGATCCCGCTGACGAAACCGGGGAAAGGCGAGCAATACGCCTTCGAGGTTTCGCTCGACCGCTGCACCGGCTGCAAGGCCTGCGTCTCGGCCTGCCACTCGCTGAACGGTCTGGATGATGACGAGGCATGGCGCGATGTCGGCACCTTGTTAGGGGGCAGTGACACACCGGGTTGGCAGCAGACGGTCACCACCGCCTGCCACCACTGCGCCGATCCCGGCTGCATGAACGGCTGCCCCGTCGGTGCCTACGAAAAGGACGCCGACACCGGCATCGTCCGCCATCTGGACGACCAATGCATCGGCTGCTCCTACTGCATCCTCAAGTGCCCTTACGACGTCCCCAAGTATTCGAAGAAGCGCGGCATCGTTCGGAAGTGCGACATGTGCCACCAGCGTCTTGCCGAAGGAGAGGCTCCCGCCTGCGTCCAGGCTTGTCCGACCGAAGCGATCCGCATCGTGAAGGTGGCCAGAGACCAGAATCCGGAAACGAGAAAAAAAGCGGCGAAAACCAACTTGTTTCACTCCACCTCCGGCACCACACCGTCGTCGGTTGCCGATTCGTCCATCACCCTGCCTACGACGCGCTACGTCGGCCGCGAGGTCCCGCTTTCCGCCACCGCGGCGGATGTCGAGGCGCTCGTCCCGCAGCACGCCCATTGGCCGCTGGTGTTCATGCTCATGCTCACCCAGGCCGGCGTCGGACTGCTCATGACCGCGCGTGGCGACGCGGCCGCCACCATCACCGGAGCCGCGCTTTTCAACCTCGGCATGATCTCCGCGGTTTTCCACCTCGGCCAGCCGCTGAAGGCGTGGCGCTTTTTCCTCGGCCTGCGCACGTCCTGGTTGTCGCGGGAAATCCTGGCGTTTTCGATGTTCGCGCCCATTCCCATGGCGCTCGTCGCGTTCTCCCTGCTGCCGCATTTCCCGCAACTGCCCATCCCGGCCTTCGCCGCGGACCTGTTGCCGCTCGCCGCGTCGATCACCCGGATCTCCGCCGTGTTCGTCGGCCTGCTCGCCGTCTTCACCAGCGTGATGATCTATCATGACACGAAGCGCTCGCTCTGGCGCTTCCCGCTCGGTGCCGCCCGTTTCTTCGGCACCGTCATCTCATTCGCCGGGCTCGCGAACCTCATCGTCAATCCCACCCCGCTGGCCACCGGACTCTTCATCGCCGCGGTCCTGCTGAAAATGGTTCCAGAGCTCCGCCTGCTGAAACTCGGCGAAGATCCCGACGACACCTGGTCGCCCGACGTCCACAGCGCGCGCCTTCAGTTAGGCCCGCTCGGACCGTTCCTCCGCGCCCGTTTCGCACTGGCGGTCATTTCCCTGTTCGTCGCCGTCATCCAACCATGGTTCGCCCTGCCCATCCTGCTGCTGGCCGAACTGTTCGAGCGTCAGATCTATTTCCAATCCGTCCAAGCCCCCAAAATGCCGGGGAATTTCGGGCCGAAAAGCGGCCACTGACCTTCAACGGATCAAAGCCCGCGGCAGACCTCGCCGACCTTGGACACCAGCCGGTCGGGACTAAACGGCTTTGATAGAATCGTGATCCTTCCGTTGCGCAGCGAGGCCACTTTCCGATGGCTGGCATCATCGGACGTCAGCATGACGATCGGAATTCTTGCCAACCGGGTATCTCTCAGCCAGCGATCCACCACTTCGATGCCATCCAATTCCGGCATGATCCCGTCGAGAATCATGACATCGGGACGTTTCGCCTGCGCCATTTCCAATGCCTGACGCCCATCGTAAGCGCAGTCCACCTGATATCCCGCCTGAGTCATGAAGAACTTGATCACGCTGTGCACCAGACGGTCATCGTCGGCGACGAGCACGCGGAGCTGACGGTGTTCCTGCGCCGGCGCTGACGGCTCTTCCGCGACCGACGGATTGGGTTCGGCAAAAACCGGCGGCGATACCGGAGAGTTGTTTTTCGCGATGAGGTTCCGCACCTCTTCCACCAACAGGCGCGGATTCACCGCTCCCTTCTTGAGGAAATTCGTGGCACCTGCGTCCCAGGCGGATTGGGCCATGCCTGAGAAATAGGACAGGTTCGAAAGCACGATCACGGGAAGTCCGCGGAGGCGGTCCTGGGAGCGGATGAACCGGAGCACCCCGATCCCATCGATTTCCGGCAGCATCAGATCCAGCAGGACGAAATCGACCGGATGATTCAGAAGATGCTCGATCGCCAGCTTGCCATCGGCCGCGATATGAACCTCGAAATTCTCACGGGTGAAGACGTCGCGACAGAGATTCGCGGTGAACGCATCGTCCTCGGTGATCAGAATGCGCGGCGTTGACAAAGCTGGGGTCGGATTCATGAGATCGGATTTTCAAGAGCATGGAGATGCGCGGTTAGAAACCCGCGGATCCGTAACAATTGCTTCGCGGCCTCCCGCTGGAGGGGCAGGGCGGTCGCCAGCTGGGCGTTTTTCGCCATGCGCTCCAGATGAACGAGCGGAGTGACGATGGAGTTCATGCCGCAGGTGGAGCTGGATCCGCCGAGCTTGTGCGCCAGCAGGTGGACGTCCCTCGCGTCCCGGCGTTCGATGGAGAGGACGATTCTCGCAAGGATTTCCTCCGCCTGCTCCAGATAGTCGCCTGCCAGTTGGGCGAGAATTCCCGGATCGCCACCCGTAATTTCCGTTAGCAGCGCAAGGTCAACGGGAGTCGGGTCGGGATGCACGGAGGATGGGGCCTCGGTTTCCCGCTCGGGCGGCGGGGAACAGGCGGGCAGCCATTTTTCAAGCATCCGCTTGAGCTCATCAATGCGGACGGGCTTGCTCAGATGGTCGTCCATACCGGCGTCGAGGCACTTCTCGCGGTCGCCCATCATCGCATTGGCCGTCAACGCGATAATCCTGATCGGCCGTGTGTGTTTCTCCCGAATCCTGCGGGTCGCTTCATAGCCATCCATGCCAGGCATCTGGCAATCCATGAAAATCAGGTCATAAGGAACCTGCTCGAGCGCGGCGAGCGCCTCCACGCCATCCGCCGCGAGATCCGCCCGGTAGCCAAGGCTTTTCAACTGAAGCAAATCGACCTTCTGATTCACAAAATTGTCCTCCGCCACGAGAATCAAGGCTTCTGACGCCGGCGCGCGATCGCCGCCGTGGTTCAGCACGGCATCCACGTCCTCAGGTGACAGTCCTGAAAACATCGACGTCAGCGAGGATTCGAGTCGCGACATTTTGACGGGCTTGACGACATATTCCTCCACGCCCGCCTCGATGAGCTGTTCGGGGGAAACCAGATCACCGAGCGAACTGAGAATGATCAAGCGTGTCGGGGAAATCGCAGAATCCGCCTTGATCGCCCTGGCCAGCGTCAGGCCGTCCATTTCGGGCATCTGCATGTCAAGGATGGCCAAAGCGAACGGCTCCCCGTTCGCTGCGGCTCTGCGGAGGATTTCCAAAGCCTCGCTTCCGTTGGTGGCGGCCACGGACCGCAACTGGAGATTCGAGAGCTGCAGTTGGAGGATTCCGCGGTTCGTCGCGTTGTCATCCACCACCAGGACGGGCACATCCGGGATGGTGCGGGACAATCTCTTGATCGGCTTCTCAAGTCTGGCGAATGCGAGGGTGAACCAGAAGGTGGAACCCGTGCCGGGATGGCTTTCCACGCCGATCCGGCCACCCATCGCCTCGACGATCTGCTTGCAAATCGTCAGGCCGAGTCCGGTGCCGCCGTATTTCCGGGTGTTGGAACCATCGGTCTGATGGAACGGCTCGAAAATCCGTACAAGCGACGAAGGATCCATGCCGACACCGGTATCGCGGATTTCGAATCGGACGAGATCCGCCGCCGGGGTGTTTCCATGGTGGGAGACGATGAGGCTCACCTCACCGTGCTCGGTGAATTTCACCGCATTCCCCAGCATGTTGGTGAGGACCTGCTTGAGGCGGTTCGCGTCGCCTGTCAGGAAAGGATGCACTCCCGGCTGCACGCATCCCGCCAGTTCGAGTTTCTTGGCGCGTGCTGCCGGCGCCACGACATCCAGCGCATGCTCGACGATCTCCCGCAGATCCAGATCCTTGCTTTGAAATGTCATCGTACCGGATTCGATCTTCGACGAATCGAGGATGTCGTTGATGATCCCCAACAGCAGATCGGCGCTGCTGCGGATGGTATCCACGTATTCCCTCTGCTCCCGATCGAGGTTGGTGTGCACGAGCAGTTCGCTCATGCCGATGACCCCGTTCATCGGCGTCCGAATTTCATGGCTCATGTTCGCCAGGAACTGCCCCTTGAGCCTCGCGGACTCCATCGCCTGGTCGCGGGCGGCGGCGAGTTCGGCCAGGATTTCATGGCGACGGGTGATATCCCTAGCGGAAGCGCACAGCGACTTCTTCCCGCCGAACTCGAAAAAACTCACCGTGAGTTCGACCGGGATTTGCCGTCCGTCACGCGTGAGAAAAATGGTATCGAGCGTCTGCCGGGACTCCCTCTGGAGCGAGTCCCAGAACT
Organism: Verrucomicrobiota bacterium; assembly: GCA_040388015.1. Classification (GTDB taxonomy): domain Bacteria; phylum Verrucomicrobiota; class Verrucomicrobiia; order Verrucomicrobiales; family Akkermansiaceae; genus Luteolibacter. The sequence goes on from JAZKCQ010000083.1 coordinate 22,586, forward strand.
TGTCCCAGCCCATCTCGCGGATCACCGGCACGATATCCGGCAGACTCATCTCGCAGAGTTCTTCCGGCAGATATCCGAGCGAACGGCAGGTGGTGGCGTTCACATACGTCAGCCGGGAATCGGGCGCGACGCGGAACATGGCATCCGAAGCATGATCCACGGAAAATTGCGTGAACCGCAGCGCTTCCTCGCTCCGCCGCCGTTCGGCGATTTCAGCCTCCAGTTCACGGGTCCTTTTGCTGATGCCTTCGATCAGAGCCTCCTCGTTCCGGCGGGTGGTCAGGAGGAGGCTCCACTTCGCGGTGAGCGCATTGGCGATCTGGACCACCTCATCGGTGTCCAACGGTTTCTTGAGAATCAACAGCCTGTCCGCGTGACCGAGCCGGGAAATCGTCCGCAGACATGACGGATCGGACGAGGCGGTGCAGAAGACGATCTGAACATCAGGATCGATTTTCCAGAGCTCGATCGCCGTGGCCACGCCCTCGAATCCGGGAGACGATCCCATGTCCATGAACACCACGGAATATCGCATTCCGCACTCGCATGCCTTGCTCACCCGATCCCCCGCCATCTCTGCGGACGAAACGAAATCCAACAAAAACCGCGGGCGGACCGCCGGGGCGGCGGATCCCCTAACCGGCGGATCCCCCCCACCGAAGATCAACCGGAAATCCGCCTGAATCGCCGGATCATCATCAATGATCAGAATCCGATGCGTCTCCCCCTCTCCCCGGTGAGTTGTGGGTGACGAAGCCGATGGTGATGGGGAAAAGCTCATGCGAGTGCTTCCAAAATAAAGATTTCGCCGGCATCACCGATCCGTCATCCCGATCGGATCCGCCGTTAATATATCGATACCATGAGCCCGATGGAACACATGACATGGCAGGCACATCGATTGATAAGCCGCAAACGAAAGACAATAGTTGCCGGAATTCACCATCATCAAGAATAGTTTTCACTTATGCAAATTTTGCAGATATTGACCATCAAGCATCGCGATTAATTTCCGGTGGTCCGCACAATCGCGAACGATTCTGGTCTCGATCATGCTATATTCAGAAGAGCCGTCAAAGCGCCCTCCGTTTCCCGCAATTTTCGTCATTTCCTTATGAGCCAAACCACCCTGACCCCCGAAGATCTCACCCCTGTCGCGGACATCCTTGCTGCGGAAAACCGCGCGTTCATGGACATCTATCCCGGAGAATCGGACCGGAGGCAGGCGGTGCACACGGTTTACGGCGGCGCGCATCTCTTCAAGTCGGACTCGACCGCGAAACTTGGCGAAGTCGCGCTGCGCTCTCTCGGCGATTTCGCTCCCGATGCCACGGAACTCACCCGGATTCTGGGAGAAAAATGGCAGCCTGCCTTTGCGGAAAAGCTCTATGCCCGCATTGTCGAAAAGCTCGCCCGCGAACCGGTCGAGGATTTCCGGCTGGATTTCGAGGACGGCTACGGCAACCGCGTGGACAGCGAGGAAGACGGCCATGCGGCACAAGGTGCCCGACAGGTCGCCGCGGGCATGGCGGCCGGAACCTTGCCCCCCTTCATCGGCATCCGCATCAAGCCGTTCAACGAGGACCTGCGAGCCCGCTCGATGCGGACCCTGGACATTTTCATCACCACGCTGGTGAAGGAAACCGGTGGGAAACTGCCTGAAAACTTCGTGATCACGCTTCCCAAGGTCCAGCTCGCCGCCCAGGTGACGGCCTGCGCCTCCATTCTGGCGATGCTGGAGAAAAAGCTCGGTCTGGCCCACGGCAGCATCCCCATCGAGCCGATGATCGAAACGCCGCAGTCGATCATCGACCGCCACGGCAGCTGTCCTCTGCTGGGCATCGTGCTCGCCGCGGAAGGCCGCTGCCGCAGCGTCCACTTCGGTGTTTACGATTACACCGCCTCCAGCGGCATCACCGCGGCCTATCAGGCGATGGGCCATCCCGCCTGCGATTTCGCCCGCTCGCACATGATCGTCTCGCTGGCAGGCACCGGAGTGCATCTATCCGACGGTGCGACCAACATCCTCCCGGTCGCCCCGAACCGCGGCGAGACACTGACGGAAGAGCAGATCGCCCGGAATTCCGCCGCGGTCCACGGCGCGTGGAAAATGGGGTACGACGACAACCTCCATTCGCTGGTCAACGGGATCTATCAGGGGTGGGATCTCCATCCCGCCCAGCTCGTCGCCCGCTACGCCGCGGTTTACAGCTTTTTCCTGGAAGGACTCGAAGCCGCCTCGGGACGCTTGAAGGCCTTTGTCGAGAAAGCCGCGCTGGCTTCCCTGTTCGGCGATGTCTTCGACGACGCCGCGACCGGCCAAGGCCTCCTGAACTTCTTCCTGCGCGGCATCGCCTGCGGAGCGATCACGGAAGCGGAAGCCTTGGAAACGGGCCTGACGCTGGAGGAAATCCGCTCCCGTTCCTTCTACAAGATCCTCACCGGACGGAGGGCGTGACCACGCAGTCGTGGACGGAAGGGCACTCTGCGGGAAACAAACAACCGGCTGAAGCCGCCGCCTGCTTCATTCGTAATCCGCAGCCTTGGTGCCCTTCTTAAAACCACCGAACGAATAGTTGCTAGGCTGATAGTCACCGACCAGCGTGACATCCGCCTTGGCCGGAACTTCGATTCCCACTCCCCAGAACACTCCGTTCACCACCAGACGGCGGAGGTTTTCATCCCGCAGATCGGTGGCCGCCCCCATGGTGCTGGTGAGAATCTTGTTCGTTTTCCCTGAAGCGTTCTTCACCTCGCGGGTCCACGCGACGGGCATCATCGGAGCATTGATGTCCTGCGTCTGCTTGTCGCTGGCACGGGTTTTCTCACGGGCCGCCGGCGGATCTTTCGGATCCATCGCCTTGAGCACCTGGCCCCGTATCAAGATCGTCGCATCGGCCGGCGGATAGGCCTCGTAAACATCGGAGTCGGCGAAGATCTCCCCCACCCCGTTCAGGATGGGATTTCCCTCCGCGCCCTTCTCCACCAGTCCGCGGGCGGCCTCGGCTTTGTGATTCCCCCAGTGGCTGACCCAGCCCTCGCCAAGGGTGTTTTTCCCGTAACTGTTGTATTGTTTGAACGCGCTGGTCCCGGGGAGCTGGAAGGAATGGGTGCTGGTCCTCATGGCGACGACCGGCACGCCGCGCTGGATCGCGCCGTCGAAATGCGCCATCACCTCATCCGGCCACTTGCGGAATCGCAGCGAAGTGACGATGGCGTCCGCGGAATCGAGCGCTTCGGGTTTTCCGAGACTGTCGGATTTGTTAGGATTGATCGTGCCATCCGGATCGGTGGAGAAAAGCACGGTGCATCGGAACCCGTGCCGCGTGCTGAGAATCCTGGCGAGCATGGGCAGAGCCTCTTCCGAGCGATATTCCTCGTCTCCCGCCAACAGGACGACATGTTTGCCCTGCCCCGGTCCTTTCCCACCGGGATAGGAAACCCATCCGTTTCCGGATTCACAGAACGCAGGCAGCATGGTGGAGAAGAGGGAAAGCCCGAGGGCTGCGATGGATTTTTTCATGGGAGGTGGATTTTACTCGCTGGCCGGCGGTCATCTTTCCAACCGTTCGACCCGGACCAGACGGAAGACGGCTCCCTGCGAACTCGGATAGGAAGAAATTCCTATCTCACGATGATCGCCCGGGGCGGCGGTTGGACAGGATCCTCCTCGGGCGTTTTTTCAGGCGGCGGGGGTGGCTCCGCGGTCCGGGGGGCCGTCGCGCCCGGGACCGTTTGGGGAGGAGCTTTCTCCTCATCCCGGATCAACGCTTTCGCACTCACCTCGGTCCCGAACTTTGCTTCGAAAAACTCGTAGCCTTTGATCGCCGCCAACACCATGGCGCAGGTCAGGCCGAACAGGAGCAGCGCGGAAAACCAGCTGCCGGATGACGCACGGTCCGGAACCACCTCTTCCTTGGCGGAACCCGCCGACACCCACAACGGGCTCATGGAATCTCCGGAGATGAATGACGCCGGCTGCAGCGCATCCAGCCAAGGATCGGCCTCCACATTCAGGAAACCGCTGTACTGCGCGAGGAAACTTTTCGCGTAGGTCGGGCTGGAAAACACACTGAAATCCCCGGCTTCCAGCGCGACGATGACCGACCGGGGCAGGCGTGTGCGGAACATGATGTCATCCACGCTCAGGCCGGCCGCTTCCCGGGCTTCCTGCAAACGTCCGCCGATCTGATCCGAAAACTCATCCACGATTTCGACGGGGATCATACTTCCATAAACCGTTGGCGCAAGTGCGTGTCCATTGCGATTTGACGAATCGTTTTGCAGCATCCAATGTCCGCCGCGATGTCCGATTTGAAAAATGTGCTCTTCGTTTGCACCGGCAACACCTGCCGCAGCCCGATGGCGGAAGGCTTGTTCCGTAAGGCGGTCGAAGGGCGGAATGACTACACCATAGGTTCCGCAGGAGTGGCGGCTTCGAAGGGAGCTCCCAGCAATCCGGAAACGGTGGCGCTCCTGAAAAGGCGCGGGGCCGTATTGGAAAACTTCGGCAGCCGCTCGGTTTCCGAAGCCCTGCTTTCGAATGCGACCCACGTGTTCGCGATGACCCGCAGCCACTTGCAGACTCTGGAGTCCCGCTTCCCGCAGCACTCGGATAAATTCTACCTCGTCTGCGAATTCGTCGAAATCCCCAACGAAGGCATCGGCACCGATGTGCCGGATCCCATCGGACTGGGGCGCCGCGCTTATGAAGAAGTGGCGGACATGTTCGACGCCGCGATTCCCACCATCATCGCCTACATCGACCAGACGTGGAAATCGCAGGAAGAGGCGGGCTGAATCAGATCATGCCCAGCTTCATCTTCCCTTCTTCGGAAATCATTTCCTGATTCCAAGCGGGGTCCCAGACCAGCTCGACGCGGGCGTCATCAATGCCATCGATCGTCATGATCTTGGCCTGCGCGTCAGCGGCGATGACCGGGCCCATGCCACAGCCGGGAGCGGTGAGCGTCATCTTCACGGCGACGGTTTTCTTTCCGTCCGCCTCCTCGATGATGCAGTCGTAGACGAGTCCGAGATTGACAATATCCACAGGGATTTCCGGGTCATAGACCCCTTTGAGCTGGCTCCATACCTGCTCTTCAAGCGGAGCATCTTTGAGGCGGATCACTTCCGCCTGTTTTTTGGCCTCTTCCTCGGGATTCACGCCCAATGCATCCGCATCCTGCGAGGAAATCCGTGCAAGTCCTTGGGATGTAGCGACCGTGAAGGTTCCTCCGAGGCGTTGGGTGATGAAAACCGCGGTGCCGGCAGGGAGTGAAAGCGTGTCACCGCTCGGGATTTGAATGGCTGCGACTTCGCGGGTGAGCTTGATTTCCTCGTGCATGCGGGGAGTTAAAACCAGCCCGCCGCCGACGGCAAGGGATGAGTTCCGGCCGGGCAGGCATCGAAATTCACGAATCCCCGCCGGTTCACCAAAAGGATCCCATGGAGACGGCCGCTCTTCGGCGACGTACCAGAAACAGCTTGAGTTGTGGCGCGTCTAACCATATTTCAGTCTTCGCCTGTGACCCGTTCCTCCCCTTCCATTCATTCCCCCATCAGAAAAAGCGGAGGATGTCCATGGATCCGGAGCACCGACAGAGCCGCATTCTCCATTTTCATCACCATGTTCTTGAGACTCTTCTTCGGTGCGGCCTGTGCCTTCATTCTCCAAAATTCCCTGCTGCCCGCGCAGGAGGCGGCATCCTTCCGCGCCGTGAGCGCTGAACTGCCGGAGGATTCCGGACCCGTCATTTCGTCAGGAACCCACCCGGAGACCGCCACATTACTCTCCAGTTATGTTGAGCCGCTCACCCGGGACAGGCTTTTCAGCAACGCGGCCACGGAACGGTTCCCATCAAAAAAGCGCGGAAAACAGATACTCTACTTTGTCGTGCAGGAGAGTGTGAAGGAGGGAAAAGCAGGAAAAGCACTGCTCAAACTCAGATATCCTGAAAAACGCTCGATCACCTTCACCGTCGTCGCGCGACCCTCGAAATTGGCAAAGGTCACGACCGAGTTGAAAATCAAATCTGGAAAAACGGAATGCCAGTTCCAATTCCTCACCAGCAACGACACCCGTGTTAATCTGACCCGGGAACTTGACCTCCACCTCTATGTGGACGGCCGTTACCTGACAAGCAACACCGTGCTCGTCCGGGACGACGAAAAAGCTCCGGTGATGACGATGTCGATCCCCGCGTTTTTCAACGAAGGCGGAACTCCGGAAACCGCCCAGATCCAACTGGATCGGCCTGCGGAAGTGAATTTCAAGATCTCACTCATCACCGCGACGAGCGGCCAACTGAAACACCCCGCCCAACTGACCGTGAAAGCGGGCGTGACGAAGGTCGGATTTCCAATCCAAGCCGTGGACAACCCGCGGATCGAGGGCAACGCGCCAGCCACCCTCACCGCGAGTGCCTTGGGGCTGAAAACGGCGACCGCCAGATCCTACGTGGTGGACAATGAGAAACGGGAACTCCTGCTGGATCTTCCGGAAATCGCTCCCGAGGGAGGCCAGGTGAAGGCGAAGGTCAGGATTCCAGGCACGCTCACGACCGATCTCGAAGTTACCTTGCGAAGCGACACTCAGGACCGCATCTCATTGCCAGAAAAAGTGACGATTCCCGCCGGGGCGACCGAGATCGGATTCGTGATCGACGGGCTGGAAGATCAGATACGGGATGGGAGCCACCGGGTGGAGATCACGGCGACCGCCGACACCTTCACATCAGCCTCGGGATCCCTGACGGTGCGCGACAACGAACCGGCGACCTACCGGTTTTCACCAGTCCCGGAACTGGTGGACGCAACCTGGCCCCTCGTGGTCACCATCAAAGGAATCGACATCGAGGGAAACGAGATATCCCGGATCAATGGCACGATCGACGTGAGCTTGGTCCTGCCGGACGGAAGCACGCCACCGGCCTTGTTCGCCATGGTCACACGGTTAGGCCCTTCCGCTTGGACGGCGGGCATCCAATTTCCACTGCTCCAGACCAGCTCACTCCGGCTCCGTGCGGCGGGACAAGGGAATGCCGTCGGGGAATCGAACGATTTCAGCCTCATGCGGGGACTCGATCTGCGCGCGTCCGACCTGATCCACGACAAGGGTCGGAGCCGGATCTATGCCAGCCTCCCCTACACCACCGCTTCCACCAATCCCAACGGTGCCGTGGTGGTGAGCCACAAGGTGGTCGCGATCGATCCCGCGACACTGGCGATCACCCACGAAGTCTTCGTCGGCCGCGAACCGACGAAGCTCGCGTTGACCAGCGGAGGGGAATTTCTCTACGTCGCCTTGGACGGAGATGGAACGGTCTCCAAGATCAGACTGGCGGATTTCACCATCGAGAAAACCTTCACGATCGGCATCGATGCCTTTTCCACCCGGCTTTACGCGGAGGACTTGTGCACGGTGAAAGGAAATCCTGATCTGCTGGTGGTTTCGCAATACCGGAAGAATGTCTCACCCCACCATGCCGGAGTGGTTGTCTACCAGAATGGAATCGTCCGCCCCGACCGGTCCCCTTCATCGTTCGGGGTGCACCAGATCGAACCCTCTTCCGATCCCACCCTGTTTTACGGATCCGACGGAGGCTCCGACATCCAGCGGCTCAAACTCGGAGCCAATGGCATGACACGGGTGGGAATCTTCAGAGGAGTGGGGCTGGGATCTGAAAGCGATATCCGGTCCGATGGAGATATGGTCTATTCCCACCGGGGAATGGCGGTGGACGGCGGCAGGTTCGTGCAGGTTGGAAAATTTCCCGCCCAAGGACTCGTGTGTCCGGATCTGGCATCAAGCCGGGTTTATTTTTTGGAGACAAGCCCTCCCTACTACAACCAGCACGTCAGGATCAGCGCCTACGATGCTAACAGCCACACCCTGCTCAAGAGTCTCGCACTTCCTGCCCCGCTCGATGCCGCGGGATCGTTGATCCAGTTCGGCAGCTCCGGCCTGGCTTACCGGACCCCCGACAGAATCGTCTTCATCAACAGCGGTCTGCTGAGCCCGGCAGATGCCCCTGCGGATCTCGAGGCCAGCATCTCGGCAACCTCCGGACCAACTTACACCAACACTCCCTTCACGTTCGAGGTCCGGGTCACCAACCGGGGCCCCAATCCCGCCTTCCGAGCATCGATCGGCACACGCCTTTCCGAGGGACAGTCCATCGTCAGCGTGTCCTCCAGCCTGGGCCAGCCCGTCGTCACCGGTTCAGGAGTCACACTGCAGATCGGGGAACTTCCCGCCGGAAAATCGGAAACCCTGACCATCACCGCCACCACCCAATCCTTGGGACCGGCCACCTGCACCTCCGGCGTGAATTCGAGCGCGGTCGACACCACACCCGCCAACAATCTGGCGGCCGGTCAGGTCATGATCGGCATCAGGCCGGAAACGGATGTGGTCAACCAACTTGGCTTCAAGACCAACAACCTACTCCACGACCCCACCCGCAACGTCCTCTGGGCAAGCCTGCTCAATACCAACGACAGCTTGTTCGCGAACTCGGTGGTTTCCATCGATCCGGTGACGGGACTTGTCTCCACCCCGCTCCCTATCAGCGGAACACCGGCGGACCACTCCATGGCCATTTCCGGAAACGGGCGATTTCTCTACATCGGATCGCAGGATAGCCCGGAAGTCATCCGGATTGATTTGGCCAATCCCGGACTTCCCCATCTGAGAATTCCACTGAATCCCTCCAACGCGGGGCAATCCGCCGCGACCGCGCGCCAGATCGAGGTGCTTGATGGGGACGGCACCGGTTTCCTGGTGTTCGCTTCGGACACCTCCGTCGCGGTCTATGACGAGACGACCATGCGCTCCCGGCGCATGTGGATCGGCGTCGAGAATATCGCTAAGGACGCATCGCCCGGCACCTACTTCGGCATCGGCGGCGGCGACCACTTTCGCTTTGAGATAAAAGCTGACGGAGTAGTCCCTATCAGCAATCAATATTTCAGAATCCAGGGAGGGCGCTTCGCCTCCGGAGGCGGACTGTTGCTGACCGGAAATGGTCAGTTGATCGACAGCGGCACGCTGCTAACACGATCCAGCCTTGGATACTCGGGCACTCCCTGTCTCGACCCCGCGAACCAACATGCTTACCTCGCCGGTTACCTTGAATTGAGAGCTTACGATACGGTCAGCGCCAAATCGGTCGGCTCTCTGAAGTTGCCGACATCGGTCTATGGGACGGTCAAGTGCCTCCGCTGGGGGAATGACGGTTTCGCATTCATCGGTGGTGATCAAGAAATCTACATCGTGCGCTGGTCGCTTTTGGCGCAGGCTGGTGCCACAGCCTCACCCGTCGGGATCGCTGCGTCGGGATCACATTCTCACGTCGATTCCGACCACGATGGATTGACCGACGCACTCGAGTATTTTTTGGGAACGCCCCCGACGTCCTATTCCCCGAATCCCTTCAAACTGACCAACGTATCGGGGAACGGTGGCCGAACCGCCCACATTTCATTCCCACGCCGGGCAGGCCTTCGGATTCCCGACTACCAATATCAGATCAGTCATGATCTCATCCATTGGCGACCCACCCCGCCCTCTTCCGAAAACATCGTTTCCCGGGAAACCATCAATGGGGTCGAAGTGGAAAACATCGAAGCGGAGATCCGTGTTCCGGAATCGGAACCAGGATCCTTCTACATCCGGCTGGGCTGGCACCCGCCGGCTGCCAGCGAATGATGGGGAATCGTTCCGGGGAAGTCGTGGGAAGTCACCTCCCGCATCCGGAGAGTCCCGGTCAGTAAGCTTGATTTGGAAATAGTGTGACCCAATTCCACGGAAATGGCGGATCATTCCGGCAGATTGATTTCCCCATTCACGGAATTTCATGTTCAACTCCTCCTCGATGATCGAGCCCGATCCGGCACCCGTTCCGACCTTTCCTCAGGGACTGGGCGAAGACCGTAGCGGGGAAGCCGTGGCCTTGATCGCCAGGATGGCGAAGGAGGATGGCTCCGCGCTGACGGAACTCCACGGAATGTGGAGCCCGATCCTGCTAGGGATCGCCTGCCGGATCCTCGGCGACCGGCGGGAAGCGGAGGAAGCGGTGCAGGACACCTTCGTCCGGATGTGGCATCGGTCGTCCGACTACGATCCCAAACAATCGCCTCCGTTTGCCTGGGCCTTCGCGGTGATGCGCGGCTATTGCATCGACCGGCTTCGCTACCGCCATCGGGGAAAGCGCGACTCCTCGCGGGTCGTGCCCATCCATCTGCATGCGCCGCCCGAAGAAATCGAAGACCCGCGGGTGATGGCGCTCGACGACTGGCGGCGGGTCCGGTCCGCGCTCGACGTTCTCGGCGAGGACGAGCGGCGCTGCCTCGAACTGGCCGTGTTTCTGGAATACACCCATTCGGAAATCTCCGAACACCTCGCGACTCCGTTAGGCACCGTGAAGAACCGCCTGCGCCGCGCTCTGGAAAAGGTGCGCAACCAATTATCACGTCATGAATTCTGATCCCCGCGACAGCGCCGCGTGGCGCGCCTTCGGAATGCTGGACGCCGACGAGGCTTCCGCATTCGACGAAGCGATGCGCCATGATCCGGAGCTGAAAAACTCCTACCGCGAGATGGAATGTATCACGGCGGCCGTGGCCGCCACCACGACACGCCCCATCTCCCCCCGCGCCGGACAACTGGAACAACTGCACCTCAGACTGGGCCTCAACGCCGCCAGGCGCACCAACTGGCTCGGCATCACCGGCTGGGCGGCGGCCGCGGTTCTCACCATGCTGCTGATTTTCAGCCGCAAATCCGAACAGCACGAGACCACCGTCAGCCAGCCCCCTGTCACTTCCGCGGTCATCCCCCCGAAATCATCCCCCGCCCCGCTGCCGGAATCTTCGGTCGCCGCGGAAGAGGAAGGCATGGCGGCGCAGAACGATGCGGGCCCGCTCGAGGAGGCCGAACCGTCCCTCCCCCTTGCCCGGCACCATGACGAAAAAGTCATTGTCCGGGTGGAAACGAAGCGGCTGATCCAGGAAATCGAAGTGCTCCGGGAAAAACTCGAAAGCTTCCAGGAGCGGGATCGGGAACGCTTCGAACCCGTCCCGGGCATGTCCTGGCCGATCGTGATGCGCATGACCCCTCCCAAGAGCGAGTTGAGAACCACCGTGGAGAAAACCGATCCCCCCATCACCGCCATGATCGGTGATGCGCTCACCGACGTCACCACCGCTCTCGCGGGTTCCGGATCCTCCAAATCCGACGAGATGCCCGCACCGCCTGCCGGGCCGTCGGCCATTCCGATCTATGACGTTGCCCGTGATACAGGGACTCTTGTGGTGAACAATCTGCCGGTGGCCGCTCCCGACGAGAGTTACAACCTGTGGGTCGACACCAAATCGGGAGGCAAGGCGATCTATGTCGGAAGGCTGCCGAACTTGAACTCTCAAACCGCCGAGTCCTTCGACTTCAGCCTGGGTTCCAAGGCTACCATTCCCGCGAGTTTCATCCTCACCAGGGATCCCCATGGCAAGGCGGTCCAACCCTCGCCAGGCAACACGGTGCTCCGCGGCCCGCCGTGATCGGCACGGCTGGGAATTTCTAAGATTGTCTCTTCAGACATGCGGGGTGTATCATGCCCGACAACACCATCCCATGTGGAAATTCTTACAAGACCATTGGCGGGACGGCATTGAGATCCTGCTTCTCGCCACCTGCATCTACCAGATTTACCGGGCGTTCCGGGCCACCCGCGGCGCTCAGATCCTCGTAGGGCTCGGCACCATTCTGGTCGTCCTCACCCTCGTTTCCACCCTGTTCAAGTTCGAGGTCATCCAATGGATCATCACCCGCGCCGCCGCGATCCTGGCCTTCGCCCTGATCGTGATCTTCCAGCCCGAACTGAGAAACGGCCTCGCCCGTCTCGGCAGCAACCGGTTGTTCTCCTTCTCCAACAAACGCCGTCTCGCCTTCCTCGAACGCTTCGCCGACGCGGTCATCAATCTCTCGAAAAAGCGCATCGGCGCCCTCTTCGCCATCCAGCGCGGCATCAGTCTCAAGGACTATCTCGACAGCGGCGTGGTGCTCGACGCCCAGTTCTCTCCCGAACTCGCGATGACCGTCTTCCACCCGAAGGCGCCGCTCCACGACGGCGGCATGATCATCGCCGATGACCGCGTCGCGGGAGCCGCCTGCGTCTTCCCGGTCACCGAGCGTCAGATGCAGGATCGCTCGACCGGCCTGCGTCATCGGGCCGCCATCGGACTCACCGAGCGGACCGACGCCATCGCCGTCGCCGTCAGCGAGGAAACCGGCGGCATTTCCATCTGCGAGAACGGCGTGCTCCAGCGCAACCTCACCGAGAAACAGTTCCGCGAAAAGATCGCTGAAATCTTCTTCTCCGGCAAATCCTCCAATGAAACTGACCCTGCCTCACAATTGGATCGCAAAGGTCCTCTCCCTCCTTCTGGCGACAGCGATCTGGTTTCTGATTAAGGACCACCTCGCCACCAGCGGAGATTCGTTCTCGACCGCGCCACGCGCGAGGATCGTCGACGAAATCAACCTCCGCGACGAGGCAAACAAAAAGCGCTGAAACGGATCGTTCCAGCGCTTCCTGAGAATTTCTGAGGAGATCCCCGTCGTTTACAGCAGTCCGAGGGCTGCGGAAATCAGGAGATCGTCATCGATCAGCCATTTGGCAGCTTCCGAACCGGGGCTGGTGGTTTTCGCCGGAGCGGCGGAAACCGTGACATCGAGCGTGAGTCCCTCACCGCGCACGCGGCGCACGACGCCACCGGCATCATAGACCGCGATGAAGGCGGCGAGCGCTTTCACCGATGCGGAGCTGACGGCCGCTTCATCATTCCGGCCCAGCAAGGCATCAAGAAGAATCGGCGTCGGGTCGGTGGCGCTCGAAAGCCGGGTGGCATTGCCAGTGGCGGCGGACGCGAGACCGGTCGCGCCCGCGGCTTCGATCGCGCGGGCAAGCGCGGTGGTGCGTTCGGCCAAGTCTCCACTCAGCGCGTCCGGCAGTTCTTTTTCCAGAGCGGTCGCGAGCAGGACCTGCTTGGCGTGAAGGCGCGCCCAATCAGGCGAGCGCAAGGCGGAATCCCCATCCGACCCGGTCCGGCGGCCGGCGACACCGGTCTGCACGAAGGAAGCGATGGCCTCGGCCGCACGGTTGACCTCGATGCCGGCACAGACCGGAGCGAGGGCGAAGGCCGCGAGACGGCTCGATAAAAGGACGTTGCCCATGGCCTGCATTTTCGCTCCCAACAGGGCGTCGCGCTCGCGCTTCACGGTGAAGAACTCCATGGCACGGCGAAGGGTGACTTCGAGCTGCGGGATGTCCCACGGCTTGGTCATGTAGCGGAAAATCCCGCCCTGGTTGACCGAACCGATGGCGGCGTCGATGTCCGAATAGGCGGTGGAAAGGATCTTGATGATGTCGGGATACTGGTCGGCGATCTTCGAGAGGAAGCCGACACCGGTTTCATTCGGCATCCGTTGGTCGGTCACGATGATGCCGATCTCGTTGGCATGCTGGCGGAACACGGCAAGAGCCTCGATGCCGTCCTCAGCTTCAAGGATTCTGAACTTCTCCCCGAACAAACGGCGGAAGTATTTGCGGGTGTTTGCTTCGTCATCCACGAACAGGATGGCGTAGCGTTGGTAGTCATAGGCGTCGATCTCGTTGCTCATTGTGGTCGATGGAAAGGGGTGTTTTGAAATCTAATGGCGGGAGAGTGATAGAATCAGGCGGGTTGGTCGAGAACGGATTCAGGCTCCGATTCCGGTTCGGAAGAGAAGCTGGGGGCCGGGAAGGCGATCCGGAAACGGGTGAATTCCACCGGGCGGCTGTCCACCTCGACGATGGCCTTGTGGGCCTGGAGGATCTGGTGGGTGATGGAAAGGCCGAGACCCATGCCCTTGCCCACATCCTTCGAGGTGAAGAACGGATCAAAGATTTTCTGGAGGTTTTCCGGCGGGATGCCGATGCCGTTGTCGCGGATGGTGACCTGCCAGCCGTCACCACCGGCAGGCTCGATGGAAACGTCGATCTTGCCCGGATCCCCGCCATGCTCGGCCTGGCGCATGTGGATGGCATCGATGCTGTTCTGGAAAAAGTTGATGAAGACCTGGACGAGCTGGTTCGGGTTGCCGCTGATGAGCGCGTTGTCGGGTGACTTCAGGTTGAACGCGATGTCCTTGCCGACCTGATGGCTGACCATGCGGCGCGAGCGGCCGACGATTTCCGCCAGATCGGCGTCGCCGGAGGTGGCCTTGTCGTCACGGGTGAACTTGCGGAGGTCGATGACGATCTGCGAAACCCGCTCGACGCCCTCGCGGATGTCCTTGAGAATGTCGACGTAGTCCGGCTGGTCCTTTTCCGGCATCACCCGGGTGAAGGTTTCCAACGCGTGAAGTCCCGCGCTGGCGTAGTTCAGCGGGTTGTTGATCTCGTGAATGATGCCGGCGCTCATGCGCCCGAGTGCGGAGAGTTTTTCGTTCCGCACCATCATCACCTCATTCTCCTTGATCTGTTCAAGCGCGGAGTGGAGTTCCGTATTGAGATCCACCATCTCGCGGCGGACGCGTGCCATGGCGATCTGGTTTTCCAAACGCAGCGCGAGTTCGGCGGTGGAGAACGGCTTGGTAAGGAAATCATTCGCACCGGCCTGCAGCGCGCTGAGCTTGGTGGTCTCATCGGCACGTGCGGTAAGAATGATCACCGCCACACCCCGGGTGGTGTGGTTTTCGCGGATCCTGCGGCAGACCTCCACGCCATCCATCTCCGGCATCATGTGGTCGAGCAACGCCAGCTGCGGACGGCGCAAGCGTGCCAGTTCCAGAGCTTCCGCACCGTCGGAGGCTTCGATCACATCGACATCCTCAAGCTGCATCCGAAGAAAACGGCGGATGTCCGGCTCGTCGTCGGCGATCAGCACGAGAGGGCGGGCACCACTCGGACGGGTGCCGATCATCGGCGAGGCGATGGGGCCGTGCGGCTGGATCGGCGTCGTGCGTGGCGACATTTTCCCAGGAATCGACATCGCGGCCCGGCGGTGGAGATCCGCGATGTTTCCGCCGTCTTTCAGCGGACTCTCCTCTTCAGGTTGCTTGGAAATCTCCACGGACGCGGCTTCCGTCGGCAGATCGATGATGAAGGTCGTGCCATGTCCCAACTGGCTGTTCACGTCCACCTTGCCATCCATCGCCTCGGTCAGGCTGCGGACCAGCGCCAGGCCGATGCCGGCACCTTGGAATTTCCGGGTCGACGACGTGTCCACCTGCCAGAATCGCTCGAAAATCCGCGGAAGGACTTCGGGAGGAATTCCCACACCGGTATCTTCCACCGTCAGCCTCAGACGTCCCTCGGCAGCCACCACCTTGACCTCGATCGTGCCGCTGGACGGGGTGAACTTGATGGCGTTGATCACCAGATTGAGGAGAATCTTATCGAACTTGTCGCGATCCAGAAGGATCGCCGGGCTGTCGGTCCTGCAATCCCAGATCAGCGCGACCCGGTCCTGCTCCGCCAGGTGACGGAGCGACCGGAGCAGTCCTTCGATATGGGCGCCGATCAGCGTCGGCTGGCGGTTGATGTCCGCATGACCGGTGTCGAAGCGCACCAGATCGAGCAAGTCGTCGATGAGTTTGAGCAACCGCAGCCCGTTCTGTTCGAGCATCAGGGTCATTTCCTGGACGACCGGCTCGGTGCTCTGACGGCTGAGTACGGTTCTCAAGCGTTCGGTGATGCCGAGCATGATGGTCAGCGGAGTGCGCAGCTCGTGACTGATGTTGGCGAAGAACCGTGTCTTCGCTTCGTCGAGCTCGCTGAGCTGGCGATTCTGCGATTCCAGCAGCTCGCGCGATTTCTCGACTTCCGTGCGCAGGCAGAACTCGCTGAAACGCAGGCTTTGGTAATAGTAACTGCCTGCCAGAACGAAAACGGACGTGACAAAAATGAAGTAGCTGTTGCTGAAAAGATCCCGGAATATCGGGGTGGTGTGCGAAGTCACCACACTGATCGTGTAGCAGGCGAAGGCCAGACCGATCATGTAGAGTGAATTCGCGAAGGTCCATCTCAGGAGCAGCGAGAGCCCCACCAGAACCAGGCTGAGTCCGGCGTAATACAGCGAATTTCCACCGTCCGTGATCTGGATCATCGCACAGATGGAAATCATCGGCAGCAGTGCGATGCCCTGCGTCAGGATGGTGCCCAGCTTCGGATTTTGCCCCTTCCCCACATAGAGATAGATCCCCCCCAAGCACACCGCGCAGATCGACCGCAGCAGGAGGAACTCCCACGCATAACCCGGATAGACCACCCAATCGAGCGACCAGCCCGCCAGCATGAAAATTCCAGCGAGAGCCGCCGCCCGGCGGGCGTTGTCGAATGCGATGGCCCCTTCGTAATCACGAAACGCCTGCCGCATCTCCGCATCATTCAGATGCGCTTTGACACTCGCTTCAGGCATTGAGTTCGATTTCAAGGAACAGGTTCACTCCTGTGGAATCGGCCTTGACCGTGGTTCCTTTCAGGTTCAGCCCATCGGGAATCAGGTCGTTCATTTCCGCCTCGTCGCGGTAGATCAGGTTCCACTCCATCACATATTCCATCCATGCCTTGCGCGGGTTGCTGGCCGCCACGTTGGTGACGATGACGATGCCGCCCGGGCGGATCATGGTGCAGAAAAGTTCGACCAGACGTTTGCAGACGCGCTGCGAGAGATAGTCGAACAGGCCGGCGCAGTAGACGATGTCGTAGTTCGCGAATTCGTCATCCCCCCCTTGGGTGGCGGCGCGCAGGAGCTGGTGCACCGAGCGCTGGAAATAACGGACCTGGGTTTCCCGACCGCCGCTCATGCGGGCTTCCTGGATGCGCTCGCGGGTGTATTCGAGGGTCTCCGGGTTGAAATCGAGCAGATCGATTTCCGCCAGATCGCTTTCCTCACACTCGCGGAGGAACCGCTGGACCTCCATCGCCGGTCCGCACGCCAGGTTGAACACCCGGGTTTTGCCGCGACTGACCCGACGGGCGCACTCGGAGCGGAGCTTTTCAATCAGGAAATCGATCCGGTTGCGGTGGGCCACCACCGGCTCGGTGTTGAGCAGCGCGAAATTGAGCAACTTGGCAAATGCGGAAGAACCCTCGTAAGGGTTCCTCAGCATCATGTTCACCATTTCATAATCACCTGCATAGCCCAGCGGCTTGGTGTAAGTTCGATACAGGAACGGAGAGCACAGCACGATCGGGTGCAGCTCCCTGCGGACATACGCCTTGTGGACCGCCACCTCGGCTTCGCTGATTTCCAGTGAAACCTCCTCGAACTTCTCCATCGAAGGCAGAACCTCTTCCACGACGCGGTTCTCGATCCCGGAAAAAATCTCGTTCTCCAGTTCATCACGGCGGCGTGTCACCGTGGTCCGGATGCCCACATCCACTCCGGTCAGCCAATGCTGCACACCGGAAAGCATGCTGGAAAGATCCGCGACCACCAGCTTGAACGGGTCCTGCACCTTGTTGGCGGACTTCCATTCACCCATGAAATTGCCAAACTGCCCGGCCAGATCGCCGCTGCCGCTCGGGGCGGCGCTGCCGCTGACGCTCGAAAGGAAATCAACCTCCACCCAGCCCTCGTCGAGCATCGCCTCGCAGACCAAGACGATGCCGGTATTCAGCAGATTGCTGACCACCGCCTTTCCATGATACAGCAGGCGCCGCGATGCCATGATCCGGAAGTCCGACAAGACCTCGGACAACTGCAGGATGCTGTAGGGATTATAAACCTCGAAAACGACGGAATACCGCTTGATCCTGAGGAGGTTGGCCGTCAGTTCCGTGCCTTGGCTGTTCCGGCAGGTAATGACGCTTTGGGAAGATTCGCTTGTTAAATCCATTATCGAAGGTGAACGACGGCGTAGAATGGTCAGTTCTCCGGAGCTTCCGCAAGCTTGGAGAAAAAATTTTCACATGAGTTGATTGTCTTCTATCAACCCAACGAAATCGCTTGGCACGCCCCCGGAAAATTGTTAGGACGCGGAAAAGCTCCCGCGTTCCACCCTTTCCGGATCAAGCCCCGCGCCGCTTTCTCACCGCTTCCGCCAGCACGTCGAGAGTCGCGACCGTATCCTCCCAGCCGATGCAGGCATCAGTCACGGATTGGCCGCGTGTCAGGGTGCTGAGATCCTTCGCCAGCTTCTGATTTCCCTCCACCAGATTGGACTCGATCATCACCGAAGTGATCACCTTCGATCCATCCGCGATCTGGTTCGCGATGTCCTTCGCCACCAGCGGCTGGTTGCGGTAATCCTTCATCGAGTTGCCATGCGAGCAATCGATCATCACGGTCTCCGTCAGCTTCTGCTCGCGCAGCATCGTCGCCGCCTCCTCGACCGAAGCCTTGTCATAGTTCGGCCCGGTCTTCCCACCGCGCAGGATCAGGTGGCACGACTCGTTTCCTGCGGTCGAGACGATCGCGGAGACCCCCTGCTTGGTCACCGACAGAAAATGGTGCGGCCGCGAGGACGACTGGATCGCATCCAGAGCGATCTGGATCGAGCCGCCGGTGCCGTTCTTGAAGCCGACCGGCATCGAGAGCCCGGATGCCAGTTCACGATGGATCTGTGACTCCGTGGTCCGAGCGCCGATGGCCCCCCAGGCGATCAGGTCCGCGATGTATTGCGGAGAAATCGTATCGAGGAATTCCGTTCCGGCCGGCACTCCCATGTTCGCGAGATCCAGCAACAATCCGCGGGCGATCCTCAGGCCGTGGTTGATATCGAAGGAATCGTCCAGATTCGGATCGTTGATCAACCCCTTCCAACCGACCGTCGTCCGCGGCTTTTCAAAATAGACGCGCATGATGACGAACACGTCCTTCTCCACGCGCTTCGCTTCTTCCTTCAGCTTCGCCGCATACTCCATCGCCGCTTCCGGATCATGGATCGAGCACGGCCCGACGATCGCCAGCAGCCGGTCATCCTCCCCGCGTAAAATCGCATCCGCCTGCGCCCGTGCGCTCGCCACCAGTTCGGAAGCCTGCTCGGTGAGCGGGAGATAATAAGCCAGAACCGCAGGAGAAATCAGCGGGTTGAGTCCTGTAATTCTGAGGTCGTCGGTGCGGTGGCGGGTCACGGCGCGGATCGTTGGCGACGGAAAGCCCGCTAGGCAAGGCACAAGTTTCATCCCCCGCCTTTCTTCGGGAGACTCTCCTTGCCGGTCGTTTCCGTTCCTGATTGGTTGTCTCCCCGATGAAAAAACTCCTGATCCTCGCTTTTTTCAGCCTCCCGCTCCTCGCCAAGGAACCCGCCCCCACCAACAGCGCCGTAGCCGCCGCGGAGAAATTCCTGACCACGCTCGACGCCCCGCAAAAGGCCAAGGCCGCCCTCCCCTTCGCCGGTGACGAACGCGAAAACTTCCGCTTCACCCCTCGCGACCGCGCCGGTCTTCCGCTCAAGGAAATGACCGACGCCCAACGCGAGGCCGCCATGGCGCTGCTCGATTCCGCCCTCAGCGAAAAAGGAAAACTCAAGGTCACCCAGATCATGACCCTCGAAAGCATCCTCGCGGAAATCGAGAAGAACCCCACCTACCGCGACAACGGGAAATACTACGTCTCCGTCTTCGGCACCCCCGGTGACGTCAAGGGCTGGGGCTGGCGCTTCGAGGGCCACCACCTTTCCATCAACCTCACGATCATCGGTGACAAGGTCGTCTCCGGGACCCCCACCTTCATGGGTTCCAACCCCGGCGAAGTCCGCGTCGAAGGAAAACACAAGGGCCTCCGCGTCCTCGCCGCCGAGGAGGATCTCGCCCGCGCCCTCGTCACCACCCTGATCGCGGATGGGAAATCCACCGTCGTTTTCACCGGGAAGCCCCCTTCCGAAATCATCTCCGCCGAGAACCGCACCGCCACCGCCCTCGAACCCGTCGGCCTCACCGCCGACGACATGACCGCGACCCAGCGCGAAGCACTCCTCACCCTCATCGCCGAATACACCGGCCGCTACCGTTCCGAAATCGCCGCTGCCGACCTCGCCAAAATGAAAGCCGCCGGCATTGAAAAAATCCGCTTCGGCTGGGCCGGCGGCACCAAACCCGGCGAGGCCTACTACTACCGCATCCAGGGCCCCACCTTCCTGATGGAAGCCGCCAACATCCAGAACAACGCCAACCACCTCCACGCCACCTGGCGCGACTTCACCGGCGACTTCGGCCGCGACCTGCTCAAGGAGCACCTGGAACACGATCATTGATTTCCCCACGCATGAAAAAAGACCGCATCGATGCGCTGTTAGTCATCCGCGGCCTCTGCGACTCCCGCGAGCAGGCCAAGCGCCTCATCCTCGCCGGAGAAGTCCGCAGCGGCGACCGCATCATCGACAAGCCCTCCACCAAGCTCCCCGAGGACGCCCCGCTGGAGGTGAAGGAAAAACTCCGCTACGTCGGCCGCGGCGGATTGAAACTGGAAGGCGCGCTCGATGCCTTCAACATCGACCCTAACGGCTGGACATGCATCGACGTCGGCGCCTCCACCGGCGGCTTCACCGACTGCCTCCTCCAGCGCGGCGCGGTCAAGGTCCACGCCGTCGACGTCGGCACCAACCAGCTCGTCTGGAAACTCCGCAACGACCCGCGAGTCATCGTCAAGGAGCAGTTCAACGCCCGCCACATGGTCCCCGCCGACATCGGCGAGAAGTGCCGCCTCGCCGTCACCGACCTTTCGTTCATCTCCCTCACCAAGGTCCTGCCCGCCATCTTCTCCGTGCTCGAGGGCGGCGGTTCCGTCGTCTGCCTCATCAAGCCGCAGTTCGAACTCCGCCGCGAGGACATCACCAGGGGCGGCATCGTCCGCGATCCCCTCCTTCACGAGCGCGCCGTCCAGAAAATCCGCGAGTTCGTCACCACCGAATTCTCCTGTGACTGGCACGGCGTCATCCCCTCGCCCATCACCGGCACGGACGGAAATCAGGAGTTCCTCGCCTGGATCACCATCCCCCAGGCCGGCATCACCCTTCCCGCCAAGGAAATCTCCTGACCCCCGGCCGGGCCGGCCGCGGAAAATCTTTGCCATTGCCAACCCGCCCCACCTTTGCTCCCTTGTCTCCGTCATGGCCAATCCGACAAACGTGCTCTCCAGCGGAATCGAAATCACCGGTTCCATCCGCTTCTCCAACGACATGATCATCGATGGAAAAATCGACGGTGAAATCACCTCGGACAAGGGCCGCGTCACCATCGGCGAAAACGCCGTCATCAAGGGCGACGTCACCGCCGGCGAAGTGAAGGTCTACGGCAAGGTCGAAGGCAAGATTACTTCCCAACGCTGCGAGCTGAAGGACAAGTCCAAGATCAACGGCGACATCAAGTCCAAGGTGTTCTCGATGGAGGAAGGTGCCCAGCTCTCCGGCCGCACCGACATCGGCGGCTGATCGGCTACCGCCTCTCCCAATTTCAAAAGCCACCCTCGCCTGTTGCGAAGGTGGCTTTTTTGCGGCTCCGGAGGTCTCCCGGTTCAAGCCGGATAGAGCCGGGCTTCGAGCTGGCTCAGGAAATACTTCTCCGTCGCGGTCAGCCCGTCCGCTCCGAGGACTTTGGAAAGCCAGGTGAGCGAGTCCCCTTCCGCGCCGTCCTTCTTGATGATCGCGGTGCGCACGTCGAGAAACTCCCGGGTTTTGTCCAGGCTCGTCATCGCCTCGCGCGCGGACGAGAACGCCTTGAAGATGAATTTCTCCCGGGAATCGGTCGAGTCCCAACCCAGCGAATCGAGCGCGTCGTTGAGCACGTCGTCCTCGGCCAGAGAGAGATGGTTGTCCATGTAGAGCGAGAGGAACAGCAGTTCGATGAGAACCTGGCGGGAGTCTTGGGTCATGGCTCCGCAGGCTATCGGGCGGATGCGAAATGACAATCCGTTTCTAGCACCGGCCGGGCACGAAAAAGGCGGGACCGGAAACCGGCCCCGCCTTTGAAAACCGCGGATCATTTCTTGCCCGTCAGCGAGCGGATGAGCTTCACCTCGTCCTCCTTGTACGGCGTGCCGTCGCCGCGGAAAATATCGTGGAACCACGGGTCCGGCTCCCCCTTGTATTCCTTGTTCCACGAGTCCCACGGATAGATCGTCTGGCTTCTGCCGTCGACGAATCCCCAGTTCATGGCGATGACCTTCTGCTCCTTGAAATACGGCAGCACCGCCTGGAACGTGCTGCCTTCCGGCCTCGCCATGTATTCGCTGCACATGATCGGACGGTTGTATTTCTTCAGCGCCTCCACCCGAGTCTTCGTCGCCTCCAGCGGCGTGTAGGTGTGGAAGTTGATGATGTCGGAGGTTTCCAGCTGATAGCGCTGGAAGTCGTTGGGATTCGCGAAATCGCCGATCCAGATGCCGGAGGACAGGGGTTGCGACGGATTGGCCTCGCGCGCCCACCCGAAGGTCTTTTTGAGGAGTTCCAGCGCTTTCGGAAACTTCTGCGCGGGGTCCTCCTTGAAGCGGCCGCCGTTCTCGTTGTTAGGCTCGTTGTAGAGGTCCCAGGCGAGGATCCGTTTATCGTCCTTGAAGTGGCTGATGACGCCGACGACGTAGGGCTTGAGCGTGTCCTGCTTCGCGGGATCCTGGAGGATTTCCCAGCCGGGGCTCTGCACCCAGCCGGAGTTGTGCACGTGCGGCCTCGGCTCCGGCTGCTTGCCCGCCTTGGGATTCGGATTCCAACAGCTGTCGAAAAACACGAACATCGGCTTGATCTTGTGCTTCTCCGCGATGTCGAGAAACGTCTCGATGCGCTTCAGGAAACCCGCCGAATCGGTCTTCCACGGGATATCGTGGAGGAAAACGCGCATCGTGTTGAAGCCCAGGCCTTCCGCCCAGCCGAGTTCGAGATCGATGCGCTTCGGATCCCACGTTTCCTCCTGCCACATTTCCAGCTGGCTGATGGCGGTGGCGGGCACGTAGTTCGCGCCGACGAGCCAGGGCTGCTTGGCATACCACGCGTTGGCTTCTTCGGGCGTCCATTGCCGGGACGGAGCCGCCTGCGCGAACAGCGAGCCGGCTAACAAAAGGAGGAGGGTTCTTTTCATGGTGGGTTTTGGTTTTGGGGCAGAACGTGACACGACGTCAACAGCCCGAACGGGTCGGTGCGCCGGCTCGGCCCGCGTCACGGTTAGTAAGGAAATTTCCCGAAGACAAACGGCTTGCCCGTGGCCGCGGCTTCCATGATGCCGTTGACCACCTGGATGTCGCGAGCGCCCATCTCGCCGGGAACCAGACTCGGAGTCCCCGCAAGGATCGCCGCCGCCTGCCCGTCGATCTGCAGCGCCTGCTGGTTGATGGGACCGAAGCCCATCTCGCCCTCCGGCGTGCGTCCCTTCGGCCCGCCGCCGTAGTGATAGGCCGGGGCGATTTCCACGAGACCCTTCTCCACCACCGCGCGGACATGATTTCCGCCACGGCCGTAGCTGGCCATGCCGTCCGCCTTGCGGCCGTCTGGGAACTCCAGCACCCACTCGTAGGTTTCAGGAACTTCCTTGAAAATTTCAGGACGATCGGTCGAGTGCTTCGCCGTCACGCTGACAGGATTCATGCCTGCGGTGTAAAGCGAGGCCTGCACGCAGTAGACGCCGAGGTCGTAAAGCGCCCCCGCGATGCCGAGATCCTTGCCGATCCGCCAGGCGTTCAGCCCGGTGAACGAACGCATGGTCGAACCATTCGCGGTGGAGATCGATTTCCAATCGCCGAATTCCTTCTTCTTCATGATCTCCATCAGCCGCATGTGGTTGGGATCCCAGTGCAGCCGGTAGCCGATCTGCAGCGTCTTCCCGGCCTTCTTCACCGCCTCGATCATCCGCAGGCAGTCCGCCGCGGCGGGGGCCATCGGTTTCTCACAGATGACATGCTTGCCCGCCTGCGCCGCGCGGATCGTGAACTCCGGATGCAGACCGGTGGGCGTGACCACGTAGATGACGTCGATGTCCTTGTTCTCCGCGATCGTGTCGAAGTTCTGATAGTTGTAAACGTTGCCGTCGGGGATCTCGTAGTCCTTCTGCCACTTGGGGATCTTGTCCGGCGAGCCGGTGACGATGCCGGCGAGGCGCGCGTTCTTCGTCAGCTTCAGCGCGGGGCCGAGCTGGTTCGTCGAATAATCCCCGAGACCCAGCAACGCGACCCCAAGCTTCTTTCCCGGAGCATCCTGGGCCCGTGAGATGAAAAACGGCGAAACCGCGGCAGCGGCTCCGATCTGGATGAAATGACGTCGGCTGAATGGGTTCATGGCATTCCAAGCAAGGCGCAATCCACCCCGTTTGCAATCGAAAAGCCGGACATTGGAAAAAGGAAAGGCAGCCCCGCGTAACCACGCATCCCGAAGCGTTCTCTTGCACGAACGCTCCGGCCACGGATACTCCCGGCCAATCCCGATGAATTCAAAAATCCTCCTGGCGGTCCTGCTTCCGTCGTTCTCCAGCATTTCCATCGCGGCTCCCGCCGCAGTCCGGGCACCGGAACGCTTCTCCGTCACCACCGGCAGTATCCTCGCCGAAGGCGAGAGGCCTTCGGGCGAAGCGGTGATGACCGTCTATCACCCGGCCAAACCCAACGGCACCGCGGTGATGATCTATCCCGGCGGCGGCTACACCCAGTTGGTGGTGGAACCCGAAGGCCACCGCATCGCGAAGTGGCTCGGCGAGCACGGCATCACCGGCGCGGTCGTGGAATACCGGCTTCCTGCTGGAAATTCATCCATCCCCCTCGCCGATGCCGGGCGCGCCACCCGCATCGTCCGTTCCCATGCCGCGGATTGGAAACTCACGCATGTCGGCAACATCGGCTTCTCCGCCGGCGGCCACCTCGCCTCCACCTCCGCCACCCATTTCGACAAGGGCGACCCGAAAGCCACCGACCCCATCGACAAACAAAGCAGCCGCCCGGATTTCTCCATCCTCGTCTATCCGGTCATCACCATGGGCGACCTCACCCACGGCGGATCCAAGGGCGCCCTGCTGGGACCATCGCCCGATGCCAAGGCCGTCGAAGTCTTCTCCAATGAAAGGCAGGTCACCCGCGACACCCCACCGGCGTTTCTCGTCCATGCGGAAAACGACACGCTCGTCGTCCCGGCCAACAGCCAGCTCTATTACGACGCCCTCGTGAAACACAAGGTCCCCGCCGAATACCTCAAGCTCCCCACCGGCGGCCACGGCCTCAACGGCTACCAAGGGGAAGTCTGGGAACAATGGAAAGCCGCCAGCCTCAAGTGGATGGGCAAGCTCAGGTTCATCCCCGCCGCCGACGCGAATTGATTCATTTCACGCGTCGAACCATGAGCGAACCCCTCTATCAACCCCGCTCCCACACCGCCGCCCGCCTCCTCGGACTCGGCTTCTTCTCCGCCGGGGCGGCGATGATCCATTGGCAGGGCGTGCGCCCGCTGCTCGGCGCGATTGCAAACAAGCCCCAGGTCGAATTCTCCATCAAGCTGATCATCCTCGGCGGGTCCTTCGTCCTCATGGGCCTGTTCTGGATCATCCGCGGGCTCGCCGGCTACACCGCCATCCGCTCGATGCAGCGGAACCCGCGCGCGATGAAGATCCTCGCCGTCGCCGCCCTCGCCGCAACCCTCCTGAGCTGGTGGCTGCTCACCCGCGTCTTCGAATCCTACGGCTATTTCAGCGCATAGTCAGAAAGAAGATCGATCCGCGGATGGACACCGATGAACCCAGATAGGAGGAATGGAGAAACGAACTTTTTCAATTCATCGATCAGAGAAGACCAAACAAGAATCCCATTCTGAAATCCGTGTTCATCCGTGGTTCGGATTCCCATTCATCGCATCGCCAGCAGCGCCAGCTCCTTGTGATGCACCGCCAGCTGCTGCAGGCGGATCGTCTTGAATCCCATCTCCCTCAGCGAGGCGAACCAAGCCGCCTTGTCCGCCACCTGCGTGGGATCGGTCAGCTTCAAGGTCATCAGCGCCCCGCGGATGCCCGGGGCCATCTTGCAGAAGCGCGCGCATTCTTTGAGCACCACTTCCGAGGATTGGTTCATGTCCGACATGAACCACGTCACGCCCTGGCCGAGATCGCGCTTGCTGGCGAGAGCGGCGGGTTTTCGGCAGTGATAGAACCACGGTTTTCCCGCGGACGCGTCCTCGCGGTTGGCGACCGCTTTTTCCATCACCACATCCGCCATCTTCGCCGGGTCCACGCCGATGACCGGCACGCCGCGATCCAGCAGCGCCAGCACCACACCACCCGGCGCGCAACCGAGCTCGACGACGATTTCTTTGTTAGTGAAATTCAAATCAAAAAACCGCGTGGCTTCCTCCAGTTTCAACCATGCCCGCGATGGCGACCGTTCCGTCATCACGATTCCCGAATCCCCCGCCGGATCAGGACTGAGAAACGGCCCGTGACGGTGAATGCCCGCCCAGAACTCCCCCTCGCCCAGTTCCACCACCGTGCCGATGAGTTCGCCGCTCTTGGGACGGACCAGCGGTTCCCCGGCATTCACGCCCTGCATCTTCCGATCGTGAAACTTCGCGTGGTGAATCACCGCCACGTCTCCGAGCTTCGCCACCGCATCGTCACGCGTCGCGGATTTCCCCAGCGACAGACACAGCCGCCGCGCACAGGCGACCTCCGCGGCCAGCGAATCCAAGGAAAACGGACCATCCGCCTTGAACGTCACAAACCCGCGCCGCTGATAGCTCAGCCGCCAGCCGAGCCCCATCGTCTCCACCTCCTGCTTCAGCGCCTTCTCCGTCCCCGGGTTCGTCAGGGCAAATAAAAATTCCGTCTCCATTCGTTTTGTCCTCGGAGACTAGGAACCCACCACCACCCCGCAAGCCGCAATGTTTCCTCACGCCGCGAGGAAGGCATGATGGCCTTCACTCATCCACGTGTATCTCCCGCCGGCCGCCCCCTTTAGCCACCCACATGCCCTACCAGTTGCAGGGCTCCCCGTTCTGACAAACGCACTGTCGGAATCCTCACCGAGTCCACGACCTTGTAGCCGTCGTCAACCGCCACCAGATTGATTCCGGCGAGGAAATAACGGACCGATGTCTGGCGGGCGGGCAGCACTCTCACCAACTCCGCCGGAGCCTCCACCAAAGCCGGGCGCTCGCCCTCCTTCACCACCATCCCGCTCCTGATTTCATCGCTCGTCCACGAAGCGGGGACTTCACGCTGCTTGATCTGCTGGGCGCAGGCGGCCGGAAGCCCCAGTGGGTCCGTGCGATAGGTGTCGAAGTATTGCACCACTTTCGACCGGGCGTGGGAACCGAAACCAATCCCCTGATTCACCAGGGTCCGGCTTCCATTCCCATCCGTCTTGCGGACCACCGCATTCGACGATGGCTCCACAAATCCCGCAGCAAACGCGATCACGCAGGCGGCGCTCGCCGCACAGCAGAGGTTGAGAATGGCTTTCATGGGAGTGTGGGAGTTCGGTGGTTGAAAGGTCGCCTCCCTATCGCAAGCCCCATGCCAAACGGAGAAAACGCCGTAACTCGAACTCCCTCAATCCCACTCCCCATCAGCTTTCCCGCACCCGCCATGCAAAATGCGTGGCCCCCGTCAGGTGTGGGGCAAAGTGCACCCGTGGTCACAGACCCCATCGCCCCTCATTCATCCCTGTCCGCCCCGCCCGCAGACGACATTTCCGGAACAATTTTATGGTGGCCCCTCCACGCCCTCCCGCCTAGTTTCGAATAACTGCCAAAAATCCGGTTTACGTGCCATCCGCCGCATTGATCCCCCATAGGAATCACCAATGGCAGGCATTGAAATCAGGATCTTTACCAATGGCAGATTTCCAGTCATCCATGGTCGCTCGATCCCACGATCGCCCTGATTTCCAAAACCGTCCCAATCATTTCCAACCCACCATCAATCCATGTCCAACGAAGCCCCACGCTGCCCCGTCGATCACTCCGCCCCAGCTCCGCAAGGCAAGTGCCCCTTCAACCACGCCCCCAGCACCGGCACGACTAACAAAGACTGGTGGCCCAAGGCGCTCAATGTCGAGCTGCTCAACCAGCACTCCTCCAAGTCCGATCCCATGGGCGCGGACTTCGACTACGCGGCGGAATTCAAGAGCCTCGACTACGCCGCGCTGAAGGCCGACCTCGCCGCGCTCATGACTGATTCCCAAGACTGGTGGCCCGCAGACTTCGGCCACTACGGCGGACTCTTCATCCGCATGGCCTGGCACAGCGCCGGCACCTACCGCACCGCCGACGGCCGTGGCGGCGGCGGACGAGGACAACAGCGCTTCGCCCCGCTCAACAGCTGGCCGGACAATGTCAGCCTCGACAAGGGCCGCCGCCTGCTCTGGCCGATCAAACAGAAATACGGCCGCAAGATTTCCTGGGCCGACCTCATGATCCTGACCGGCAACGTCGCCCTCGAAACGATGGGCTTCAAAACCTTCGGCTTCGCCGGGGGCCGCGCCGACACCTGGGAGCCGGATCACGACGTCTATTGGGGCCGTGAAACCACCTGGCTCGGCGGCGACAAGCGCTACGCCCACGGTTC
>JAZKCQ010000084.1:0-3321 GCA_040388015.1 Verrucomicrobiota bacterium
ACGATTGACGCTACTTCAGCTTATTCCGTGCCACTCCGGCAAGTCCTTAACCTTGAAAAGGCACCTCTAGTTTTTACTTTACGACACAAAGTAATATGCAAGCATGCCGGGACCATGAAGATATTTCTAGCCATTTCCATGCTCGCCACTCTTCCTCTTCAAGCCGCCGGGAAGCCGTCGAATCCGCAGAGCCAGTCTGAAGCCGTGGTGACGATCGGTGGCCAGGTGAGACGTCCCGGTCCGGTGCCGTTTCACAAAACCCTGACCATTTACGCGGCGATCCAAGCGGCGGGCGGGCCCACGGAGTTCGGTGCGATGCGCCGGGTGAAGGTCATTCGCGGCGGAAAGGCGGAAGTTCATGATTTCAGCGACGACCGTGCGAAGATGATTCTGGTCCGGCGCGACGATACCATCGAGATTCCTCAGAAGAACATTTTCGGACGCTAGCAGATATGAAGTTAACAGCCGTGGCCGCCATCGATTTCTCCGGTTATCTCCTCGAAGGCATCACGCCGGAAATCCTGATCCGCATCGGTCTGGCGGCGGTTGCGGGGACACTGTTGGGAATCGAGCGGGAGAAGCACGGCAGGGCCGCCGGACTGCGGACGACGCTGTTGGTTTGCCTCGCTTCATGCATCGCGATGATCATTTCCGATGCGTTTTACAAACACAGTTTCATCCAGCAGGCGAGCACCAGCGGCTGGCATCCGGACCCGGCCAGACTCGCGGCCGGCGTGTTGTCGGGCATGGGATTTCTCGGGGCTGGGGTGATCATCCGGCAGAGCAATCACATGGTCCGCGGGGTCACCACGGCGGCGACGCTCTGGTTCGTGACGATCATCGGGCTGGCGTTCGGAGCGGGGGCGATCGGTGTTGGGTTGGTGGCGACGGTGAGTTCCATTTTGATTCTGGTGCTGATTCCCCATCTTGAATCGAGGATCAAGAATGACTGGTATTCGGACCTCGGGGTTACTTTTTCGCCCTCGATTTGTTCGGTCGATCTGCTGGTGGGTGCCCTCGATTCGTTAGGTGTCAAGGTCAAGGGCATCGACATCGATGAGGATCTCGAAGCGGACCGTTGCCACGTCATCCTGCATCTCCGTTACAAGCGGAAAAGCATGGTGAAATTCACGGAGGTGGTCAGCGCCATGATCCGTGACGTTCCGGGGGTGAGCCGGATCACGTTCAAAAGCTGACAGGCCGATCAACGCGACAGTTCGTTGGACTGCTTCACGAAATCGTCGCCATCCCACTCGGCATCGTTCTTGACCATGCTGGCGCGCTCCTTGATGGCGGCTTCCTCGGCCTTGCGGGCGAGCTGCATCCGGACGAGTTCGGCGTGGGTGGTGAAATAGGGAAGGCTGAGGCCCTTGAAATCACTGATGGTTTCGAAGCCCTTGCCTTCCATGAACTCCAGCAGATCTTCGCAGAGATCCTTCGCCATGCCGTAACCGAATTTCATGACACCGGTGCAGACCTGGACGGTGTCACTCCCTAACAAAATGAACTGTGCGGCATCGGCTCCCGTTTCAACGCCGCCCAGACCTGACAGCGTGCGGCCGGGAAAATCCTTTTTGATGAGTTGGGCGATCTCCATGACCATCCGCAGTGCGATCGGTTTGACCGCTTTCGACGAATAGCCGCCGGGAGTGGTGTAGCCTTCGACCGTCGGTTCGGGGCGGAGGGTTTCGAGGTTCACGCCCATGACGCTGCGGATCGTGTTGATCGCACTCACTCCGTGGCAACCGGCACGCAATGCGGCGGCGGTCGGCTCTTCGATGTGGGTGACGTTGGGCGTCATCTTCGCCCAGACCGGGATTTTGGAGACACCCATGACCCAGCCGCAGACTTCCTCGAGAATGGCGGGATCCTGTCCCATGGCCGCTCCCATCTTGCGCTCCGGCAAACCATGGGGGCAGGAGAAATTCAGTTCGAAGGCATCGACACCGGCGTCCTGGCAGCGTTCGATGATTTCGCACCAGGCATCCTTGTTGTATTCCTCCATGACCGAGGCGATGAGGATGCCATCAGGGCATTCGTCCTTGGCTTCTTTGAACTCATCGAGCCATGTTTCGAACTTGCGATCACTGATGAGTTCGATGTTTTCCCAGCCGATGACTTCCTTGCCATCGTTTGCATGAAGCTTGGCATAGCGCGGGCCGACGTTGACAACCTTCGAACAATCGAGGCTGACGGTTTTGGCGATCACTCCGCCCCAGCCCTCCTTGAAGGCGCGTTTGATGACCTTGACATTGGTCCCCGGAGGGCCGGAGCCGATCACAAAGGGATTCTTGAATTTAAGGCCGTCTACGGTGGTCGCGAGAGTGCTCATGATTTTTTCGAGGAGTAGGTTTTAAAGAACCTACGTTAGCTCGAATCATGCCGAAAGCCGAAAATGAAGAAGTCAAAGGCGATGGCTGCCAGTCACTTCGAAAGACCGGCAGCCTGTGTCACGTTAGATGGCGGCGAGGATGCCGTTGAGCGTCCCGCTGGGGCGGAGGGCGGCGTTGGCCTTGGCGTCGTCAGGGAGGAAGTAGCCGCCGATGTCGACGGGCTTGCCTTGGACGGCGAGGAGTTCGGCGACGATCTTTTCCTCTTTGGCGGTCATGGCTTCGGCGACGGGGGTGAAGATGGACTTCAGTTCGGCATCGTCGTTCTGAGCGGCGAGCGCCTGGGCCCAGTAGAGTGCCAGATAGAAGTGGGAGCCGCGGTTGTCGATGGTGCCGAGCTTGCGGCCGGGGGAGCGGTCGAATTCGAGGAACTTGCCGGTGGCGGCGTCGAGCGTGTCGGCGAGGACCTTGGCTTTTGGAAGATTGAAGACTTCGCTGATTTGTTCGAAGGATGGAGCTAATGCGAAGAACTCGCCGAGGGAGTCCCAGCGGAGGTAGTTTTCTTCGGTGAATTGCTCGACGTGTTTCGGGGCGGAGCCGCCGGCACCGGTCTCGAAGAGGCCGCCGCCGTTCATGAGGGGAACGATGGAGAGCATCTTGGCGGAGGTGCCGACTTCGAGGATGGGGAAGAGGTCGGTGTTGTAGTCGCGCAGAACGTTGCCGGTGACGCTGATGGTGTCCTTGCCCTGGACGATGCGCTCCAACGAGAAGGTGCAGGCTTCGGCGGGCGGGAGGATGCGGAGGTCGAGGCCGGTGGTGTCGTGGTCCTTCAGGTAGGTTTCCACTTTTGCGATGATCTGGGCATCGTGGGCGCGGTTTTTGTCGAGCCAGAAGACGGCGGGATCGCCGGAAGCGCGGGCGCGTTTCACTGCGAGTTTCACCCAATCCTGGACGGGGGCGTCCTTGGTCTGGCAGGCGCGCCAGATGTCGC
>JAZKCQ010000085.1:0-5868 GCA_040388015.1 Verrucomicrobiota bacterium
GCAGGAGGTTCTCCGGCTTGATGTCGCGGTGGACGATGCCCTGGTCGTGGGCGAACTGGAGCGCGTCGCAGATCTGCGGGACGATAGCGAGCGCCTCGCGCGGCGAGATGCGGCCGGTCCGCATGAGCTGCGCGAGGTTCACGCCATCGACGAATTCCATCAGGATGAAATAGAGACCGTCGCGTTGGCCGAATTCGTGGAGGGTGACGATGCCGGGGTGGTTCAATTTCGCCAGCGCCCGGGCCTCGCGGGTGAAGCGCTCGGAGAATCCCGCGGTCTCGCCGATGGCGGGCGGGAGGATCTTCAGGGCGACGATGCGGTCGAGCTCCTTCTGGCGGACCTTGTAAACCGCGCCCATGCCGCCCTTGCCGATGAGGCCGAGGATTTCGAACTGCGGGAAAAGCGGAGCAAGGTCTTCAATCGGCGGCAGCTGAAAGGCGGAGGGCTCCTCCGAAAACGTATCCGCAGCCGCGCCCTGCCTGAGGAGGTCCACGGGATCGAGCCCGGCGAGCGGCGGGTGGGGCGGGTTTTCCATGGGTGCGTCGCCCGGCATTGTGTCCATACCCTTCTCAGAAGCAATGCGGGGAATTCGTTACAGGATTTTTGGATTTTCTTGTACGAAGTTTAACGCTTCAGGGTGTCTTCGATGCGCAATGAAGACACCCTGAAGGGTTAAACCACTTACGAAGAAATTGGCTCTTTGCGCGGCGGGAAGGCCGCTGCTAATACTCAACGCATGGCCGCCACTTCCCCCATCCGAACTTGTTCCGCGATCCTCGTGGCGGCGGGGTCGAGCCGGAGAATGGGCTTCGACAAGCTGGCGGCGGAACTGGCAGGTGTGCCGGTTTTACGGCGGACGTTGGAGGCATTTCTTGCGGCGGAGTCCATCGCCGAGGTGGTGGTCGTTTGCCCGGAAGAGCGGTGGGAGCTGCTCGTAGGAAATTTTTCGAAACCGGTGAAGCGCGTGGATGGGGGCGAAAGCCGCCAGGACTCGGTGGTCGCCGGATTGGCGGCGCTGTCGCTGGAATCGAATTTCGTGGCGGTGCACGACGGAGCGCGGCCGTTGGTCTCGCCGGAGGACATTGATCGCTGTGTCATGGCGGCGGAGCAAAACCGCGCGGCCGCCCTGGCGCGGCGGGTGACGGAAACCTTGAAGCGCTCGGATACGCTCGATTTCAGCACCGAGGGAGTTTCGCGCGAGCAGCTCTGGTTCATGGAGACACCGCAGGTTTTCGAGATCCCGGTGCTGGTGGACGCCTACGCGGATGTCGCGGCCAAGGGTTTGATCGTGACCGACGAGGTCTCGGTGATGGAGGCCGCCGGCGTGCGGGTGAAATTCGTGGAATCCACGCGGCCGAATTTGAAAATCACGACCCCCGCGGATCTCGCGCTGGCGGAAGCACTTTTACGATGAGCAAGGCAATCTATGAATGGCGGCAACTTCCCAACGGCCCTCGCCTCGCCGTCGCAACGCTGGCGGATTCCGAATGCGCGGCGCTCTCGATTTACATTCCGGCAGGCAGCCGCGATGAGACGGATCTGCCGACCGGTCTGGCGCATTTCGTGGAGCACATGGTTTTCAAAGGCACGGAACGGCGGAGCGCGCGCGAGCTGAGCTTCGAGATCGAAAACGCCGGCGGCCAGCTCAATGCGAGCACCTCGGAGGACCAGACGGTTTACGAAGGCCGCGGCGAGGCGGACCTGATGCCGGTGCTGGCGGACGTTCTATCCGACATGGTGTGGCACGCGACGTTTCCCGAGAGCGAGATCGGTCTGGAGCGCGAGGTGATCGGCGAGGAAATCACGATGTACAAGGAGTCGCCGGCGGATCACATCGGCGACCTGATTTCGAGCGCGCTGTGGGACGGGCATCCGTTGGGGAATTCGATTTCCGGTTCGCTGGAATCCATCGCGGAGATCGACCGGGAGACGCTGGTGAAATTCAGCAAACGCCACCATTTCCGCAGCGATGTGGTCATCGCGGCGGCGGGACCGTTCACGGCGGATGAGATCGTGGCGATGATTTCACCGCACCTGCCGGAGACGTTTCATGAGGCGACGGACACGGTGCCGTTTGATAGAACGCTGGCAGAACCGCGCACGGTGACCGACGAGCGGGAGACGGACCAGCTCCAGCTCGCGCTCGCCTGGCACACGCCGGGGCGGCATGCGGAATCGCGGCATGCGCTACGGATGCTGAGCATGATGCTCGGGGAATCGGCGAGCTCGCGGTTGTTTCTCGAACTGCGCGAGGAGCGCGGGCTGTGCTATCAGATCAGCAGCGACGTGACATTTTTTGATGAGACGGGCGCGTTTGAAATCAGCGCGGGACTGGATCCGGAATCGCGGGATGAGGCGCTGGCGTGCATCGATCGGGAAATCGATGACCTGGTGGAGAACGGTCCGCGTCCCGGCGAGCTCGACCGTGCCAAGCGGCTGACCATCGCACAGAGCAAGCTGGCTTTCGAATCGACCGGCGCGCACGCGGCGTGGGCGGGCGAAGGCGTGTTGGATTTCGGATTTGTCCCCTCGCCTGCGGATTGGCGCGCGACGATCCAGGCGGTCACGGATGCGGACGTGCAGGCCGCGGCGCGGGAGGTTTTCCACGGGAAGAAGCCGTCGGTCGCGGAAATCGGCGAGCCGAAGAGTTTGCCGAAAAGCCGCAACAGGCGCTGAAGGGGCGCGAAGAACGAGAAGATTTTTCCCATGCCCACGCCATTCCATCCATTCACGCAGGAGCATTTCGCCGCGCTCGTCGTCGGCGCGGCGGCGACGGTCGCCTTTCTGATGGCGGGGAAACGCGGCGGACAAAGCGAGCGGTCGGCCACGGCGCTGCTGGCGCTCGTCAATTTCAGCGTCTATCCGCTGAGTCTGGCGGCGTGGCTCTCGCTGGATGCGGAAAAGGCGTGGGACAACCTGCTGCCGTTCCATCTTTGCGACGTGGCGGCGATCTCGGCGGGACTGGCGCTGGTGACGAAGCGGCCGCTGTTCTGCGCGCTGACGTATTTCTGGGGTCTGGCGGCGACGATCCAGGGGCTGATCACGCCCGCGCTGACGGTGGGGTTCCCCGCGCCGCCGTTCGTGATGTTTTTCGTCCACCACTTCGCGGTGGTGATCGCGGCGCTCTATCTGCCCATCGTCACCGGCTGGCGGCCGAAGGCTCCGTTCTGGCGGAGCCCGCTGGAGGTGACGGGCTGGTCGCTGCTCTATCTGATGTTCGCGATGACGGTGAATTCCCTGCTCGGCAGCAATTTCGCCTTCGCCTCGCGTCCGCCGGACAACCCGAGCCTGATCGACCATCTGGGTCCCTGGCCTTGGTATCTGGTCTCGATGCTGGGACTGGCGGTGGTGTTCTATCTGCTGCTGGCGCTTCCCTTCGCGAAAGCGTCCCGACTCACCGGATCGGATTCCAATTCGAACAAACCCGGCTGAGACAGCCGGGACACCTTCCCATGTCCCAACCTTATCTTTCGCTCGAAGCCGAACTCCACGACGCGTTCTGGGAGGCGGAGGATGATGGCAGCGAGGTCCGGCTGATGGCGGAGTTCCTGAAGAAATTTCCCGGACGGGCGCTGGAGATCGGCGCGGGCTCGGGGCGGCTGATGTTTCCGCTGGTGCGGATGGGGCTGGAGGTGGAGGGCCTGGAGCTTTCACGGGACATGCTGGAACTGGGGAAAACCCGGGCTCAGGAGATGGGAATCAGTCCGGTGACGCACGAGGGCGACATGGCGGACTGGAGCGACGGCCGGAAATTTTCCGCGCTGCTGGCTCCGGCATTCACCCTGCTGCTGGCGTCCGATCCGGCGAAGGCGCTGCGGCACTGGCATGGACTGCTGGAAAACCATGGCGGGCTTTATCTGACGATTTTCATGCCCTATGCGGAACTGCTCGGCGACCTGCCGGAAAACGAATGGTATGAGGACCACACGGTGACCCTGCCGGACGGGCGCAAGGGGCTGCTGGAGACGCGGCACCGGCTGGACCATGAGAAGCAGTTGGTCGAGCGCGAGCACCGGTATTCGCTCTCGGGAAATCCGCCGGTGACGCACGAATCGCGGCAGACGATCCGGTGGTTCGAGCACGGGCAGATGGTTTCGCTCCTAAGCGACTGCGGCTTCCGGGTGGACCGGTTTTTCGTGGATTTCGATCCGACGCGGGTGGTGACGGATCCGGATCGGATCGATTTCGACGGAATCCTCACCTACCACGCCACGCGGAGGGGTTGAAAAAGTCAATTTCTTGAAAGAATTCCAAATCGCCATTCTTGACGTCAGGGCGGCACAGGCCCTATGACCCTTGCTGTGCCAAGGAATTTCATATCGCTCGCAATCTTAGGAACTTTGACGTCTTCCGCGTTGTGCCAGACTTGGGAACGGGAGGAGATCGGATTTGAGAGCATCCAAAGCCGCGCGCGTGATCTGGCGAACAAGCCTTACGTCGCTCCGAACCGTGACAGCCTGCCGGCGTGGATGAACGAATTGACCTACGATCAGTACCGCGACATCCGCTTCAACCCGAACCAGGCGCTGTGGGCGGCCGAGAAGCTGCCGTTCCGCGCGATGTTTTTCCATCCCGGCTATTTGTTCCGCGAGCCGGTCACGCTCAATGAGTTCACCAGCTCGCACCAGCAGAAGATCCGGCTGGCGGAAGCGTTTTTCAACTACGGCCCGCTCATTCTCAAGCATGGCGATCTTCCCGCCGACGGCGGATTCGCCGGCTTCCGCCTGCATGCCCCTCTCAACAATCCGGACTACTACGACGAACTCGCCGTCTTCCAAGGCGCGAGCTACTGGCGGGCGCTCGGCAAGAATCAACGTTACGGCATCTCCTCACGCGGCATCGCGGTGAATACCGGCTCGGAAGGCGGCGTCACCGAGGAGTTCCCGAATTTCCGTGAGTTCTGGCTGCGCAAGCCGCAAGAAAACGACGCGCTCGCGGTGTTCTACGCCCTGCTCGACGGCCCTTCCTACTCGGGTGCCTATCAGTTCAAGATCACTCCGGGCAATACGACCATCATCGATGTGAAGGCGGTCCTATTCGCCCGCACGGCGGTGCAGCGCCTCGGCATCGCGCCGATGTCGAGCATGTTCTGGTTCGGCGAAAACTCCCGCCGCCGTTTCGATGATTTCCGGCCTGAAGTCCACGACTCGGACGGTCTTGCGATCCGCACCGGCACCGGCGAGCGCCTGTGGCGTCCGATTTCCAACGACACCGGCAAGCTGGAGTTCAGCTTCTTCGACATGGAGAAATGCGACGGCTTCGGGCTGCTCCAGCGCGACCGGCGTTTCGGTGCCTAC
This sequence comes from Verrucomicrobiota bacterium, assembly GCA_040388015.1. Classification (GTDB taxonomy): domain Bacteria; phylum Verrucomicrobiota; class Verrucomicrobiia; order Verrucomicrobiales; family Akkermansiaceae; genus Luteolibacter. The sequence continues at coordinate 5,298 of JAZKCQ010000085.1, forward strand.
GAAGACGGCGAGGCGGCCTATCACCTGCGCCCGTCGCTGTGGATCGAGCCGACATCCGACTGGGGTCCGGGCCGGGTCATGCTGATGGAAATCCCAACGACCAACGAACTCGCCGACAACACCGTCGCGATGTGGGAACCGGCCCGCACGCCGCAGCCGGGTGACCGCGTCGAGTTTTCCTATCGCCAGCATTGGACGATGGATGAGGATCCCTCCCAGGCCGATGGCCACGTCGTCGCCACCCGCACCGGCATCCACGACTGGCAGCCGGAGCAACGGACCATCACCGTCGAGTTCGAGGGCAATGCCCTCAGCCAGCAAAGCGATGTCCCCCTCGCTCCGCTCGTCCAGGCGGTCGGTCCCGGAGCGGACCGGGTGAAGATCCAGGGCATCACGATCCAGTCCATGCCGGAAGCCCGCTGGCGCGTGGCCTTCCAGATCGCCCCTGCGGCCGAAGGCGGCAAGCTGGCGGATGTCGGCCCCATCGAACTTCGTTGTTGCCTCAAGCGCGGAGAAAATTTCCTCACCGAAACATGGGTCCACCGCGTCATTCCTTAGATACATTGCGACC
>JAZKCQ010000086.1:0-20259 GCA_040388015.1 Verrucomicrobiota bacterium
CTCGACAGCGACAGCAGCCCCACCGCGATGACCGTGAGCAGGATCATCAATGACAAGGTCACGATGAGGGCGAAGCCCCGGGAATGGATCTTTTTTGGGTTTGGTTTCATCTAATCTATTTCAAACAGGTAAAATTCCATTGGAGGAAAGGAGGCATTCGGTAACAGGCATGGCAGCCGCGGCATGGACACAGCTATCGGATGAAATGATACCCGGATTGCGGCCATGGCGGAGCTCGGCGATGAGCCGATGGTTTTGATAGGGTTTCATGCGGGGATGATGGTACGTGGAAAGGTGCTTGAAGCGTGTTGGACTTAAGGGAATAGGGTATCGTTTTCTGACGGGTCGACGCCCCACCCATAAGTCTAACTTTTTTGGGTAAATCGGTGAAGATTTGGGTTATTCAACCGATTTGGTAATCAAACTTTCCGTGTTTATACCCCCCCTTCCTGAATTTGGCTACCTGTCCAAGTGTAGAGAATTTGGCAGGCAGTTTCACCTCCCGGAGGTGCCCGACGGCTGTAAATTTCACCCCACCACAGCCGTAAGCCGTTTTACCATCTTCAGTCGGGTTGTCGTCGGATCCGACATGGCGGCGAGCTCCGGCCGCGATGCTCCACCACTTCCGCGTTCTTCTGCCGGTGGTGGAAATCACCCTTGGTGTGAGCTCCTGCAAAAGGCGAAAGCCGTTTACCTCTTTCGAGCTAAACGGCTTTCATTGGTTGCGGGAGTAGGATTTGAACCTACGACCTTCAGGTTATGAGCCTGACGAGCTACCTGGCTGCTCCATCCCGCGATTTTAACCATGCGCCTTGCGGCGCGGGGCGGCATAATTAGGGGCGGGGGTTCGGATTCGCAAGGGAAATTTTGCCTTTGTTTGAAGTTTGTGATTTTTTCGCCGCGCGATGCTTTCCAGCCCACCGGTCCAGCCCCTTCCCACCGCCGAATGGCGGGAGCGGGCGGCTGCTCACCGGCAGAGGGCGGAGCACCATACCCTGCCGGCCCGGAAGCGGCGGGACAGCCGCGAGCTGAATCCAGTGGAGGATTTCCTGTTCGAGTATTACCCCTATCCCCTGGCGTTGCTGGAGAAGTGGCATCCGGGAGCGGGCGTCGCGCTGGAATGGCATTCCCCTGCCCCGCCCCCGCCGTTCTCCGAAAAATGTTATTCGGTGGCGGAAGGTCTTTTGTTCGCGGATGCCTCGCGGATTTCCGGAAAAGAGCGGGAGCGGTTGAAATGGATCGCGGAGTTGTTAGCCGCGACGCGGGACCGGGTTCCGAATTTCGCCTGTCACGGACTCCACGAGTGGGCGATGGTTTATCGGGGGGAAAATGTGCGGCACGAGAAAACGACGCCGCTGCGGCTGCCGCAGACCGAGATCGACACGCTGGTGGAGTCGCGGGCGATCTGCTGCTCGCATCACGACGCGTTCCGGTTCTTCGCGGCGGAGGCACGGCCGATGAACCGTATTCAGCCGTCGCTGGACACCCGCGTTTCAATGGAGCAGCCGGGCTGCGTGCACGCGAACATGGATCTCTACAAATGGGCGGCCAAGGCGATGCCGTGGATCGGCACGGAGCTGCTGCTGGATTGCTTCGAGCTGGCGAACGAGCTTCGCGATCTGGACATGCGGGCGAGTCCGTATGACCTCACCGCGTGGGGACGCGAACCCGTGCGCATCGAGACCGCCGAGGGACGACGTGTCTATGAAACGGAGCAGCGGCGGCTGGCGTTGTTGGCGATCCCCCTGAGGGAACGTCTGATCACAGGACTGGAAAAAACGCTGGCGGCCCGGCACCAATCAGACGCCCTGCCAATGAAGCTTCTGACGCAGGGCTCCGTAGAACGAGCGTCCTTCCAAACGAAGGAGCAGGAACGAGCGTGAGGCTTTTTTCACCTCGATCCGGTCGCCCGGCTCGATGTGGATGCTGTCGCGGCCGTCCACGGTGAAAATCATGGGACCGCATTCGGGGTCCTGGGAGGAAAGCTCGACGGCGGAGTCATCTGATAGAACGAGCGAGCGCTGGCTCAGGCTGTGCGGACAGATGGGCGTGATGACGAAAACCCCCGCGCTGGGCGCGATGAGCGGGCCACCTGCGGAGAGCGAGTAGGCGGTGGAGCCGGTGGGGGTGGCGACGATGAGGCCGTCGGCGCGGTAGTTGTTGAGCAGTTCGCCATTCACTTGCGCGCGAAGCGAAACGAGGCGGCCGGTATCGCCACGGGCGAGCGTGATCTCATTGAGGGCGATGAAGGTTTCCGATTCCTTTCCCTCACGATGGACGGTGGCTTCCAACAGCGTGCGGACGCTGGTCATGTAACGGTTTTCCGCGACGGCGGCGGCGAAGACATCCAATTCATCATCGGTGCAGCTGGTGAGAAATCCCAGCGTGCCGATGTTGATTCCGGCGACGGGTTTTTCGAAATTTCCCAGCTTGGAGAGCGCGTTGAGCATGGTGCCGTCGCCACCGAGCACGGCGGCGACGTCGACATGTGCGGAAAATTCATCCGCCGGGATGCCGCCGCGTTCTCCGGCGAGCTTCGCGGTATCCTCGTCCAGGACCGCAGTACAGCCCCGGGATTTCAGAGCCTGTCTGAGGGCGTGAAGGGTGGGAAGCGAGCCGGTTTTGTGCGGATTGACGAGGATTCCAACATTCACGATGGCGACCTTATCGAATGATTTCCCCGGCTGGCAAGCAGCACCACCGGGGGAAGCGGATTCTCAGGCCACCACAGACTTGGGAGCGACGAGCTTTTGCACCGTGGGGATCAGATCGTTGAGTTCATCGACCACGACGAACTCGCCGTCATAGCACCAGGTGCCGAGCATTTCGATGAGCGGAGTCCAGAAGGAGCGGCCGTTGGCGTCCTTGCGGTTGAAGATGATCACCGGTTTTCCGACCATTGTCGGGTGGCCTTGGTGCTTGAAGATCATCAGCGCGAGCATTTCCTGAACGGTGCCGGAACCGCCGGGGAAAATGACGAACGCATCGGAATGCTCGATCATGATTTCCATGCGGGTGTAGATGTCCGGCTTGAGCCAGAAACTGGAGAGGCCGGTGGGCAGGCCTTCGAGTTCGATGATGTGGGGCACGTTCGAGCCACCGGTCCAGCCGCCGGCATCGACGGAGCCGCGGACGACTTCGCCCATGATTCCGGAGCTTCCCGCACCGGAGACGCAGCCGAGGTTGTTTTCCGCAAGCTGCTTGCCGAATTCGTAGCCATCGCCCAGGTAGGCGGGATCCTCGATGGAGGCGGAGCAGAACACGCAGACATTGCCCTCGTGGTTTTCCGGCAGCGGCGTCTCGAAGGAGCCGACGGTGCTGGTGCCGATTTTCTCACGGCCCACGCTGGGAATGCCATCGCGGCGGGTGGTTTCGAGGAGTTCCAGGACTTCCTCGGGAGATTCGGCGAGGAGCAGGTAGTCCTCGTGGTTCTGCTTCACCGTGCCGAGGCCGTTGAGGTGCTTGAGCAGGGCGAAAAGGCGGTTCCACGAGCCATCGGAATTGAGCAGGACGGTTGCTTTTCCGGCGAGATTCACGTCGAGCGTCTGGTAGCCGACGAAAACGGACACCGCCTTGAAAAGATCCTCCAGCGTGGCTCCGGGAGTGAAGACGAAGGCGTCCGACTCGATGATCTTGCGCTCGATGTTCGACAGGGAAATCCGCTGGTCGCCGTTGGAATTGTAGATATCCCAGCCCTTGCTGAAGAGGCTGTAAAGTAGACGGGCGCGGACTTCCCGGTTGGGATCCTTTTCACCGCGGACGGTTCCTGCTAGACGGACTTTGGGCATGAGTTCAATGGGTGGGATGATGCATTAGGCAATTTCCGTGCCGATCCGGAATTAATCGACGAACCGGTCTGAGATCTGCATATTCAACGCCCATGGACCCATTCATGCAAGCGGCACTTGAGGAGGCGCGCCAAGGACTCGCCGAGGGCGGCATCCCTATCGGCAGCGTGCTCGTTCACGACGGAAAAATCATCGGCCGCGGCCACAACCGGCGCGTCCAGAAAGGCAGCACCACCCTGCACGGAGAGATGGATGCGCTGGAAAACGCGGGGCGGCAGAGTGCGAAAATTTACCAGGAAAGCGTCATTTACACCACCCTCTCCCCCTGCCCGATGTGCAGCGGCGCCATCCTCCTCTACGGCATCCCCAAGGTCGTCATCGGAGAAAACGTCACCTTCATGGGCGACGAGGAACATCTGAAATCCCGCGGCGTCGAGCTGGAGGTCGTCAACTCTCAGGAATGTGTCGATCTGATGACAAATTTCATCGCGGACCGGCCCGAGCTCTGGAACGAAGACATCGGCGAACCTTGACGATCCGATGGGCCTGCTATTTCATGCTCCCAAGAGCATGAATTATTTCAAAGCCATCTCGCTGACCCTCCTGGCCACCGCGCTAACGGCTTATGCCGCGGCACCGCGGATCGCCCTGGTCCGGGTCAAGGACATCTACACGGAGCTGCCTTCGACGGTCATTCTCCAACAGCAGCTGAAGAAGGAGCGGGACGACATCATGAAGGACCTGCGCGCCGAGCAGCTCCGCAAGATCATCGGAGAACTTCAGACGCTCCAGGCCCAGCTTTCCGACAAGGCCAATCCGCTGGATGAAGCGACGAACCGCAAGCTGGCGCGCGCCTACGAAATCAAACGCCAGGAAGCGCAGACGCTCCAGCAGGAGTTCGAAAATTACAAGGCCGAGCAGGAGAAGGCGATCAACCGAAAGATGGTCGCCGGAATGCGGGCGTCGCTCAACAAGATCATGAAGGCGTCCAACCAGATCGCCAAGGAGCGCGGCTACGATTCGGTATTCGACAGCTCGGGGAATACGAATACCGGCGTGCCCTTCGTGCTCTTCAGCAAATCCGCACCCGATCTCACCGGCGACGTGCAGTCCATGCTGAAAGGCAGCGAACCGCCGATGCCTGTGCCGGCCCCCACTCCGGTTGCAAAACCGGACGAAGTTTCCAAACCGGATTCCGGCGCTGGACACATCAACTGATCACTCCAAATTCCTGATCACATGGAATACCTCACCGCCGCCCTCCAACACCCGTTCACCTGGGGCCTGCTGCTCGGCCTTTTGATCGCATCCTTCATCTGGAAATCCGGATTCACCGCCCGCCGCAGCGTCTCGCGCGAACTGAAGCGCGTGGAGGGGGAAATGAAGGACCTCCAAGGCCATCTCAACACCCAGCTCAAAATCAACGCCAGTGGCAATGAGTCCCTCCAGGCCGAACTGGACTCCCTGCGCAAACAGAACGAAACGCTTCGGGTGAACAATGCGGCACTCCAGCAGAAACCGGGACGCGCCGAACAACGGTTGCTGCAAGTGCAGGAAATCGCGATCCGGACGATGCGCGAGCAGGCTCCCGGGTTTGCTCCGGCATGGGAAAAGGCTCTGCGCCAGGGAGAAGCCGAAGTGGACGCCTCCGAGTCCGGGCTGGTGAAGCTGGTGCGGCGGGTGATTCCCGGACTGGGAAACACGACGCCCCCCCTAACCGTGACCGAGGAGACAACGGAGCGGCCTTTGTGAGAGGGGCCATGACGAATTGTCGGGCTTTGCGGCGGGAAGTCATTTTTTAGGGAAACTCGCTCGTTTTCAAGGAATCAACGACCGCAGGCATCGTCAGCATGTGATGCGCCTCTAGTCCAGATAGGGATTTTCCTCCAGCTCACGGGCGATAGTCGTTCCCGGGCCGTGGCCGGGGAAAACACGGGTTTCCGGCGGCAGCGTCATGAGGTGTTTGGCGATGCCGTCGAGCAGTTGCTCCGTGCTGCCACCCGGAAGATCCGTTCGGCCGATGGAGCTGGCGAAGAGAGTGTCCCCGGAGAATAAAGTCCCATGCCCCGTCAGGTGGAATGTCACACTGTCGGTGGAATGTCCGGGAACATGGGCCAGAGCGATCTCCAAGCCGGCGATCCGCAGAACCTTCTCCATCTCGAAAATCCCATCAATCTGATAGGGAATGACCGAAATCGGAAGCCCCCACCCGCGGGCGGCGGTTTCAAGGGTCAGATCCTTGGAATAGCCGGTGAAAGCGTGAAGCTTCGCCCCCAGCGACTTCATGGCCGCGGCATCGGTGACGTGATCATAGTGCTGGTGCGTGAGCAACACGTCATCGACACGGGTGCCGCGCTGTTGGAGCCATGCGGCGACTCCCTCCGGCGCATCGATGAGGACGTTGCCATCCGGAGTTTCAACGAGGTAGCTGTTGGTCTGGACGAAGCCGCCGGTATAGAGGGAGATTTTCATGTTCTCGGACAATCGAACGCCCCGTCCAAGCGCTGAACGGGGCGTCGTAATTCATTCAATCGCTCGTGGCTGGATCAGATCTTCTTACCCCTCTTGGCGAAATAGAGCATGACAAGTCCGAAGACCAGCATGACGGCGCCCCAGATGATATTGACGTTGATGCCGAGCGATTTGGCATACATCTCAGCGCCCTTGGTGATGAGGCCGTAGATCACGAGGATGACACCGTAGATGGTGAATACGTAGCCGATAGGAAGTCGAAGGTCCATGGTGTTGAAGTGTTGGTGGTTTTACCAGAAGATGTAGTTCAGGATGAGGGAGGCCACGAACACGATGGTTCCGAGAACCGCCGGACGGAGGATCCACGACTCGTTCTCATCGCGGTATTTCGGCGTGAGCGAGTAGACGAGACCCTTGAGTTCCTCGTCGGTCTTGGTGCGCTTGGTCAGCATGGAGAGCACCGCGTTCACGACAAAGGTAACGCTGAAGGCCACGATGGCCACCCAGAAGGTCTGGGACATTTCCTTCGGAAATTCGATGAGCTTGTCGGCAGGGAGACCGAGGAAGGTGGTCCAGCCGCCTTTGGATCCGAGCGCGTTGCCGGTGGCGAAGCTCCATCCGTGGAAGAGGACCGCGGAACTGGTGCCGATGACAAGTCCCCAGAAGGAACCGATTCCGTTCGAACGGCGGGTGAACATTCCAAGAAGGAACGTCGCGAACAGCGGCGCATTCACGAAACCGAACACCAATTGGAGAACCGACATGATGTTGTTATACTTGGACGCGAAGAGTGCGAAGCCCATGGCGGCGATGATACCGAAAACGGTGGCCAGCTTGCCCATCGAGAGAAGCTCCTGGTCGTTCTTGTTCGGCTTGAGCGTCTTGTAGATGTCATAGGTCCAGACGGTGTTGAAGGCGGTGACGTTCGCCGCCATGCCGGACATGAACGACGCCATCAGCGCGGTGATGGCGAGACCGAGCAGGCCGTTGGGGAAGTAGTGGAAGATCATCGAAGGCAGCACCTGGTTGTAATTCAAGGCACCGTCCGGCTTGGCGGGAATCGAATACCCGCTGGCGATGGCATCGCTGGTGAGTCCGTAGGCGATCATGCCGGGGAGGATGACGATCGCGGGGAAGAGCATCTTCGGGATGGCACCGATGATCGGGGTGCGGCGGGCGGCGCCCATCGAGTTCGCGGCGAGCGCGCGCTGGACTTCGGCGAAGTTGGTGCACCAGTAACCAAAGGAAAGCACGAAGCCGAGCCCCAGTAGAATGCCATACCATGGCACCCCCATCGGATTGGCGGTATCACCGGTCTGAGCCCACGAGTGCAGGGCTCCCTGGCCTTGCGGAGAAGCCTGCAATTTGGCAACGAGCCCGCTCCAACCGCCGATGTCCTTGAGGGCGATGTAGGCGAGCGGCGCGATGCCGAAGACGATCATGAAGAACTGGAGCACCTCCGTGTAGATTGCGGAGCTCAGCCCGCCCTTGAGCACATAGGCCAGAACGATGGCCGAAGTGATGATGAGCGAGGCGTAGTAGTTCCAGCCCAACAGAGCATGGAGAAGGTCGGCCAGAGCGTGCATCGAGATACCGGAGGAAGCGACGGTCATGAACGCGAAGGACACCGAGTTGAAAACACGGGTCGGCTCGTTATAACGCATCTTCAGGTATTCCGGCACCGACTTGGCCTTCGAGCCGTAATACATCGGCATCATGAAGATGCCGAGGAAGACCATCGCAGGAATCGCACCCACCCAGTAGAAGTGGGAGGTCATGATGCCATACTCCGCACCGGAGGCCGCCATCCCGATGAGTTCCTGAGCACCGAGGTTGGCGGAGATGAAGGCGAGGCCGGTGACCCAGCCCGGAATCGAGCGTCCGGACAGGAAGAAATCTTCAGCGCTCTTCGTGTATTTCTTGAGCGCGAATCCGATGCCGATGACGAAGGCCAGATAGATCCCAAGAATCGACCAGTCCACGAAGTTCAGGGGTGGTGCCTTGAGGCCGTCTGTGGAGACAGCACCGCCCGCGGCGGCTAACAGGGTGAGAAATGACAGATCGGGCATGGTGGGTAGGGTTCGATGGGTTGCAGGTAGATGCTGGGGTGCAGAAAGCCGGGAAACGCTCCCGCGCCGCCCAGCTTGAAAACGTTCTTATGCCGTGGGTTACTCGGCGGAGAACTTGAAGATCATCGTGTGCGAGTAGTTCTCGCCGGGACGAAGGACGGCCGACGGGAAGGAAGGCTGGTTGGGGGCATCCGGGAATCCTTCGGTTTCTAGAGCGAATGCGGTCCGATAGGCGTAGGCGATGCCGTCCTTGCCGATGGCCTTGCCGTCGAGGAAGTTGCCGCCGTAAAACTGGATCGCCGGCTTGTCGGTGGAGATTTCCAACACGCGACCGGATTTCGGATCCTTGGCACGGGCGGCGAGTCGCACGCCCTCACCTTTTTTCAGAACCCATGCGTGGTCGTAGCCACCGCCGAGCTTGAGCGCTTCGAAATCCGCGCCAACCCGCTCGCCGATCGCCGTCGGTTTGGTGAAATCCATCGGAGTTCCGGCGACGGGATCGATCTTGCCGGTGGGAATGAGGCCGGCGTCGGTTGGCAGATAGCCGTCCGCGTTGAGAGTGAGAACGTGGTCGTTGATGCTCGTGGTGTGGTCGCCGGAGAGGTTCCAGTAGGTGTGCTGGACGATGTTCAGAACGGTCGGCGCGTCGGTGGTGGCCTTGGCTTCCCACTTCAGCTCGTCGTTGTCATTCAGGGTGTAGGTCACTTTCACCGTGAGATTTCCGGGATAGCCTTCCTCACCGTCTTTCGAGAGATAGGAAAACTCGACCCCCTTGTCTTCAATCACCTTGCCGGTCCAAACGACCTTGTCGAAGCCCTTGAGCCCGCCGTGAAGCGCGCAGGGGATGCCGCCGGGATCGTTGTTAGTGGCGAGTTTGTAGTCCTTGCCATCGAGAGAAAACTTGCCGTCCTTGATCCGGTTGCCGAAGCGGCCGACGGTCGCACCGAAATAAGAAGTGTTGGTCAGCCAGCCAGCCAGCGTGTCGTAGCCGTGGGTGAGTTCACCCGATTTGCCGGCCTTGTCCGGAGTCTGCATGGAGACAAGGATCGCTCCGTATTCGGTGACCTGGGCCTTGAGGCCGTTCTTGTTGGTCAGCGTGTAAATTTTCACCTTCTTGCCATCAGGCATGGCACCGTAGATATCCTCTTTGACTTCCATTGCGGAGCTGTTTTGGCAGGCAAGCAGGCTCATGGCCAGCGCCGAGATAAATGAATGGGTTTTCTTCATGCGGAGGAAGGGTTTGGCTGATATTCCCAACGATGCCAAGCTCGAATTTCCGCCTCATATGGGGGGTGACGGCCCGCCTAACCTATGATAAATCGGCCTCCATGAACGACCTTTCCGACTGGCAAACATTCCTTGGTTCGATTTTGAGAAAATTCGGCTGCCAAACCGGCACCATCCATCGATCGACGGACGATGGCGATCAGCTCCGTCTCGTCTGCCAGATCGGCGTGCCGGACAGCCTCATGGACAAGATTTCCGTCATCCCGATCGGCAAGGGAATCGCCGGAGCCGCCGCCGAGCGGAAGGAACCGGTCGAACTTTGCAATCTCCAACAGGATCTCGGCGGCGTCGCGAGACCTGATGCCCAAAAGACCGGAGTTTCCGGCTCCATCGCTGTGCCGGTTTTCGCAACCGGCTCGCAACAAGTCATCGGCACACTCGGAATCGGGAAATACGCGCCCTATGAATTCACCGACGCGGAGAAAGATCAGCTGGCGGAAATCGCCAAGGAAATCGCGCTCGCATTTTGATTCACAAAGGCCGCCGGGGTGATTGACCACACGTGCGATGTGAATAAACTGCACTCATGACTACGGTGGAATCAGCAACCAAGATTCTCGACACGATGCTCGGGCACCTCGGCTTTACGGCGACGATCGAACTTCAGGAAACCGATGACGGTCCATGCCTGCAAATTCACTCGGGCGAAAGCGAGGCCATCATCGGCAAGGACGGCGACCGTCTCGACGACCTCCAATACCTCGTCAACCGCATCGTCCGCCGGCATTATCCCAAGGCGGAACGCGTCAAAGTGGACTGCGGACATTTCCGTTCGATTCAGGAAGACCAGCTCAACGAAGAGGTGAAGAGCATCGCCGAGCGGGTGAAGACCACCGGCAAGTCGTTCCAGATGCGACCTCTCAACGCTTATTACCGCCGCTTGGTTTACAATGTTCTCGTCGAGGATCCGCAAATCGTTTCCCATTCGCCGCAAGGTGATGATCGTTTGAAGCGAATCACGATCTCCGCGAAACAAGCACCCGGCTCTGCCTCATGAAAAAATTCTTCTTCGACTGCGGAACCCGCGACGCCACCGCCTCGCTCGGATTTCTCGCTCTTCGCGTGCTGATCGGCCTGATGATGCTCGTCGGTCATGGGATCCCGAAAATCCAGAACTTCGCGGCCCGCAAGGACTTCTTCTACGTGCCGGATTTCTTCCCGCTCAAACTGATGACCCCGCCGATGAGCCTGGTGACCTGCATCGGCGCGGAAGTCCTGGCATCCGTGTTGATCATCATCGGCTTCGCCACCCGCCCCGCAGCATTCATCCTCGGATTTTGCATGGTGGTGGCCGCGTTCGGAGCCATGGGTTCGACACCGTGGTTCCAGACCTCCCCCACCCTCATCGAGACCAAGGAGATGTCCATCCTCTATCTGATTCCGATGATCTCGATCATCCTGGCCGGAGCCGGCGGCTACTCGCTCGACGCCCTCGTTCACCGGGATAGCAAACGCCGCCGCTGGTGATATCATGGAAACGCACCGCCTTGTCCTTCCGGGTGATCTGAATCATTACGGATTTCTCTTCGGAGGCAGGCTGCTTGCCTGGATCGATGAGGCATCCTGGATCGCCGCGAGCCTGGATTATCCGCATTGTCAGTTCGTCACGGTGGCGATGGATACCGTCGAGTTCCATCACAGCGTGCGTGACGGCACCATTCTGAGAATTTCCTGCGAGCGCGAGCGCGAGGGAAATACCAGCACCACCTACGCGGTGAAAGTGACCGATGAAAGAGCCGGACCCGCGCCGATTTTCTCCACCCGCGTGACTTTCGTCAGTGTGGATGATTCGGGCCAGAAACGCGGCATCCGCTGAACTTCCGTTTTCCTGTGGAACCTCTGATAGAAACCGTCGACATCGTCCTGCCCTTGGAGAAATCCGAGGAAGACTCCGCCCGCCGCCAGGCAGCCGCGCTCAAGCTCGGCGTGCCGGTGCAACGCATCGGCGGCATCAAGCTGCGCAAGCACTCCATCGATGCCAGGCAGCGCGCCGTCAAGGTGCAGCTCAGGCTGGATGTCGCGCTGGATGCCCCCCTGCCGCCGGATGAAGCGCTCCGCTGGTCGGCACCGGCGTTGCCGGAGAAAGCAAGGCCCGTCATCATCGTCGGCTGCGGCCCGGCCGGCTTGTTCGCCGCGCTGCGCTGCTTGGAAAACGGCCTCAAACCCATTCTGTTGGAACGCGGCAAGGACGCCAGCGCGCGCCGCTTCGACCTGGCTCCGATCCTGCGCGAAGGCCGCGTCATCGAGGAATCCAACTACTGTTTCGGCGAGGGCGGCGCCGGCACGTTCTCCGATGGGAAGCTCTACACCCGCGCCACCAAACGCGGCCCGGTGGCCAAGGTTTACGAAGTGCTCGTCGCCCACGGAGCCCCCGAGGTCATACTCACCGACGCCCACCCGCACATCGGCTCGAACCTGCTGCCCAACGTCGTCAAGGCGATCCGCAACTCGATCATCGCCGCCGGTGGAGAAGTGAGATTTCAAACCAAGGTCGTCGACTTCCTGATTTCGGGAAACCGGATCCACGGCGTGCTCACCGCCGGTGGCGCGGAAATCGCGGCGGACTCGGTCATCCTCGCCACCGGCCACTCGGCACGCGACATCTATCGATTGTTAGCGGCGAAGAGCGTCCTGCTGGAACCCAAGCCTTTCGCCGTGGGATTCCGCATCGAGCATCCCCAGCCGTTCATCGACCGCACCCAATATCATCTCAACTTCGACCAAGAGCGACCTCGTCTGCTTCCCGCCGCCCGCTACCGGCTCGCCACGAAAATCCGCGGCCGCGGAGTGCATTCGTTCTGCATGTGTCCCGGCGGCTGGATTGTTCCGGCCTCGACGGAGAATGACGAGGTCGTCGTCAACGGCATGAGCCTTTCCAGACGCGACTCCCCTTTCGCCAACTCCGGCATGGTCGCGACCGTGGAACCGGAAGACGTCCAACCGTTGGTCAGGGAACACGGCGTGCTCGCCGGACTGGTGTTCCAAAAGGAACTCGAACGCACCGCGAAGAAAGCCGGCGGCGGCGGACAGGTCGCTCCGGGGCAACGCGCCACCGATTTTCTAACGGGGAAGATCTCTTCAAGCCTGCCGGACACCAGCTACTTCCCCGGCATGACCTCCGCGCCGCTTCACGACCTGCTGCCGCCGTGGATCACCAGCCGGATGCGCGAGGGCTTCCGCCTGTTCGGCCACCAGATGAACGGCTATATTTCCGAAAACGCGCTTTTGTTAGGATTCGAAACCCGCACCAGCTCACCCGTCCGGATCCCGCGCCGCGACGACACGTTGGAGCATCCCGAAATCCACGGGCTCTTCCCCTGCGGCGAAGGCGCCGGCTACGCCGGAGGCATCGTCAGCGCCGCGATGGACGGCTTGCGCATCGCCGACGCCGCCTGCGCGGTGAGATAAAAAAAACCGGCCCGCCGCGAACGGAGGACCGGTTGATGAAGCGTTGCGCCGGCAGGAATCAGAACTGCGAGCTGAGGGAGAAGTTGAACTGGCCGCCCTTGTCGGCTTCCTGATCCGGAGAAGAAACCGGGATCGCGTAATCCAGCGCGAGCGGGAGCGGGCTGATCGGCAGCTTGAGGCGGATACCGATACCGATGTCGCTGTAGATGTCGTTCATGCTGAGATCCCAACTGTCGGCGTTGACCAGACCGGTGTCCGAGAATACCGCGGCACGGACGGTTTCGATGATCGGCACGGTGTATTCCAAAGTCACGTAGCCGAGCGAATTTCCACCGTAGACTTCGTTCGTGTATCCGGTGTCACGAGGTCCGACATCGCGGAATTCGAAACCGCGGAGCGTGCGACCACCACCGAGGAACATGCGGTCGAAGATCGGAATCTCATCGCCATTGACGCTGTCCACAAAGGCCATTTCACCATTGACCGAAAGGATCGAATCCCATTTGAGGTTCCAATATTTCGCACCTTGGGCGGAGAAGGTGATCGTGTCCACGTCGCCTCCGAAAATTCCACCGGCGAGGGTCGCGCCGACATCGAACTTGTGACCGCTGCGAGCCAGGAGCGTGCTGTCCCGGCTGTCATACACGTAGTTTACGGAAACCGCGCTGCGCAGGTAGTCGCCACCGATGAGATCGTCGGCGAGCTGGGAGTTGTTGCCGTTGTCACCCGCGAAGTTCTTGTTCACGTAGTCGTTCTCGTTCACTTCGGAATCGATGGTGACCTGCTCAAGACGATACTCACCCTTGATCGAGCTCTTCGGTCCGAGCGGCTTGCGCAGCGAGACCGCGGCACCGACATTGGTCTGCTCGTAGTAGTCGCTGAAATAGGTCGATTGCTTGTAGAACAGCTCGGTTCCCAAAGCGAGCTGCTGGTCCATGAACCATGGCTCGACGAGCGAGACGCTGAACTCGGAACGTTCGGCACCCGCACGCAGGCTCATCGAGAAGCGTTGCCCGCCACCGGTGAAATTCCATGGATTCCAGAGATCGAAGTTCGCCTGCTCGAGGGTGAGGAATCCAACGATGCTGTCGATGGAGCTGAATCCGATACCGATGCCGACGGAACCGGTCGCCTTCTCCTCAACCAGCACGTTCACGTCGCGATAGCCGGAACCGCTCGGAGAGCCGGTGGTCTGCACGTCGCTGAAGTATTGCAGGTTTTCGAGACGGGCCTTGGTGGTGTCGAGTTCGACCGAGTTGAACTGGTCGCCCGGCTTGAGGGTGATTTCACGGCGGATGACCTTGTCCTTGGTCTTGGTGTTGCCGGCGATGTTCACGCGGCCGACACGGAAGCGTGAGCCTTCGGTGACACGGTAAGTGATGCTGACGCGGTTAGGTCCGGCGTCGCGGATGTCCGGAGTCACCAGCGCATCGGCATAACCACGCGATCCGTAGAAACTGCGGATCATGGTAATGTCATCACGCATCTTCTTGGAGGAATAGGCTGCGTTGCCGACCAAAGTCAGTGACGGATAGAGTTCCTCCGGCTTGAAGACGGTCATCTTGCCGAAGCCGACGCCGGCGACGGTGTATTTGTCCCCCTCGTTGATCTGGATCACCAGGTCGGTGCGGCCGTCTCCGACAGGATCGCGGCGGATGGTGCCGGTGGCACGGAGGTAGCCCTTGCTGCGGTAGTAATCGAGGATGGAGTCGAGATCGGTGTCGAGTTGGTTGGACTCGAAACGGCCGGACTTCGTCAGCCACGAGAACCAGCCCTTTTCCTTCACCTTCATTTCCTTGCGGAGTTCCGGATCGGTGAAGGTGTTGTTGCCTTCGAAACGGATCTTGCGGACCTCGTTCTTCGCACCTTCGTCGATGACAAAAATCAAATCCGACAGACCGGGCTGGCCGGTCGCCTGTGTCCGGTGCGTCACCGTCACGTCGGGGTAGCCGTAGCCATTATAATATTTCTCGATGTTGCGGCGGGCTTCGAGGATCTGTTCATCACTCAAGGCACCACCGGCCTTCATCTTCGATTCCTTCGCCAGCTTCTGGTCGGTGAAAATGGTATTTCCGACAAATCCCACACCACCGAGCCCGGGACGTGTCGTCACTTCCGCAATCAATTTCACGCTGCCTCCGACCGGCTCCGCGAGGAAGCGCACGTCATCGACAAGGCCGGATTCGTAAAGCGACTTGATGTCGTTATCCAGACTCTCCGCACGATACGGCGTTCCGGATTTGGAAAGCATCAGGTTCCGCAAGCGGGCTTCGTCCACCGTTTTCGCACCGTTATAACGGATCGCGACTTCCGAGATGTTTTTCCCTTCGAAATCCTGCGCGTGCAAGGTTCCGGCGAGTGCGAGAACCGAAAGCGAGGTCAGGGCGGCGAATTGGCCCACGCCACGCGGCATGAGAAATGAGGGAGTTGTGGGGAAACGCATGCGGTTATTGTGGTTGCGCTATAAAGCCCGTCCGCGCCCCGATTCGTCAAGGTCAATAGCAGCCATTTCCTTAAGTTTTCCTTATAAATCCGGCTTCCTGCCGAAATCCTTGCCCACCGTCCGCTCCTGTTCTAAACCCCCGGCGTGCTCACGATTCACAAGCTCACCAAAACTCTCGGCGGCCGCACTCTTCTCCGCGAGGCGGAAATGTCCATCAACTGGGGCGAACGCGTCGCCCTCGTCGGGCCGAACGGCGCTGGAAAGTCCACCCTCTTCCGCATGATCCTCGACGAGGACCAGCCCGACGAAGGGAAAATCGAGCGCGACGAATACGCGATCACCGGCTACCTCCCGCAGGAAGCGGGCGAGCCGACAGATGAAACGATTCTCGAAATCGCCATCGGCATCACTCCGGAAATGATCGGCCTGCTCCGCATCATCCGCGAGGGGGAAAAATCCGGTGATCTCTCCACACCCGAGTTCGCCCACGCCCAAGACCAGTTCACCGCGCTCAATGGCTATCAACTGGAGCCGAAAGCGAAAAAAATCCTCTCCGGCCTCGGCTTCAAACAGGAGGACTTTTCCAAACCCGCCCGCGAATACTCCGGCGGCTGGGTCATGCGCGCCCACCTCGCCCGCCTGCTCGTCATGGAGCCGGACCTGCTCATGCTCGACGAGCCGACGAACCACCTCGACCTCCTCTCGCTGCTCTGGCTCCAGCGCTATCTGCTGAACTACTCCGGTGCCATCCTCATGATTTCCCACGATCGCGATTTCATGGATTCCATCATCGAAACCGTCATCGAGATCGATCCGGATGCCGCCGCGCTCATTTCCTACACCGGAAATTACAGTGCTTTCCTCGACCAGCGCGACAAGCGCTACGAACTCCAGGTCCAAGCCTACCGGAACCAGAACAAGGAAATCGAAGCGCACCAGGAATTCATCGAGCGCTTCCGCCAGGTCGGCTCCAAGGCCGCACAGGTCCAGTCGCGGATCAAGCTCGTTGAGAAAATCGAGCGCATCGAAAAGCCGCGCACCCCGCGCAAGCCGTTCAAATTTTCCTTCCCGCAGCCGCCGCGCTCTAACCAAAAAGTCATGGAACTCACGCAAATGGGCCAGAGCTACGGTGAAAAGCGCATTTACAAGGACCTCGATCTCACCATCGAGCGCAACGATAAGATCGTCCTCGTCGGCCCGAACGGTGCCGGCAAGACCACGCTTCTCAAAATCCTCGCCGGAGAAATCAAGATCAACGAGGGCAAACGCGAACCCGGCTACGCCACGAAAATCGGTTACTACAGCCAGCACCGCGCCGAAGCGCTCAACGAATACAACACCGTGCTCGAAGAGGTCATGGGAGCCTGCACCACTCTCCGCGAAGAAGACGCCCGCGCCATTCTGGGCACCTTCCTCTTCCGCCGCGCCGATGTCGAAAAACGCTGCGGCGTTCTATCCGGTGGTGAGAAATCCCGCCTCAATCTCGTCAAGTTTCTCGTCGACCCGCCGAACCTCCTGCTGATGGACGAACCGACGACCCACTTGGACATCCTCTCCATCGACTCCCTTGTCGCCGCGCTGAAAAACTACGAAGGCACGCTCGTCTTCATTTCCCACGACGTCCACTTCATCCGGACTCTGGCGGAAACCACCCTTCACATCACGCGCAACGAAAAGAACCCGGAAAAAGGCGCCCTCGTCACCCGCTACACCGGCGGCTACGACTACTTCATCGAGAAATCGGGACTCAGTGACGACCGTGGTGCCGTGACAGCCTGAGAATCGCCCCATCCCGATGCGCCTCATTTTCGAAAACATCGACTTCACCATCGTCGGCCACATGCAGACGATTCTCGAAGCCGAGGGCATCCGCACGGACCTCCGCAATGCGGGGGCCTCCGGACTTGCCGGCGAGGTTCCCTACACCCAGGTCTATCCGGAGTTGTGGATCCTCGACAACAATGACGAAAACCGGGCGCGGGCGATCATCCGCGACTATCGGGAAAAGGACGCTTCAACTCCGGTCGCGCCCGAATGGACCTGCCCGAAATGCGGCGAGACCGTCGATGGCGTTTTCACCGAATGCTGGAACTGCGGCGCGCCTTCATCGTCAGAGTGAATTCCAAGTACCGCTGGCCGGACTCGAACCGGCACGGGATTACTCCCAACAGATTTTAAGTCTGCGATGTCTACCATTCCATCACAGCGGCGTTGATCCGGAGCGATCCGGCTGGCGGCGAGAGGATTTGCAGCTCGTTCGAGGCTTGTCGATGCTGATTTGAAAACAAGTCACCATCGCCCGAGCACGGCGGCAACGGTCAGGGCGGTGGATTCGCCCGGCCGTGCGAGCTTTTTCCCGACGGAAGCCTGTGGGAAATCCGCTTCGAGACAGGGTGAGGCGGTGGCGGCATCGGCGAGGACCGCCCGGTTGGTGATGGCGATGGAGCCTTGGCAGACTTTGCCACCCCACGGATCGATGTAGGTGACGGGAAAGGAGCGGGCACCCTTTTCCAGCTTCCCCGGAAGGACCGTTAGAGTCACGAAATGGGCATCCAGCACGGTCCATTGGGGCGGCTTGCCATCCTTCCCGCGCCGGGCGTATCGGCGGAGGCTGATGACGGGCGGAAGCCCTTTGGCAAGAGAGGTGTTGAGAAGGCGATGGACACGCTTGAGAAGTTTTTCCTGGGACTCGCCGCGCTTGAGGAAGACGACATCCTGGTTCACGGACGGCAGGAAACGGCCCCGCGTCATTTCGTTGGCGATGTCGCGGAGATCGGCCAGGTTCACCCCTTTCCGCGACCAGCGGGGACGGCCCTTGATGTGATCCGAGGGGCGCATGCCATACTCGCGGATGATGGTGTAGATGCGCTGCTTGTCGGTCTCTCCGGCGATGGCATCCGAAGCCCGCTGCCAGTCGGGATTTCCAAAACGGAAGGCGTTCAGCAGCGCCGTCGGGCCGCAGGCGTTTCCGGCGACGACGAGTTGGTTCGCCGGAACCGGAGCACCGACCGCCACCGCCAGCAGGGCGAACGCCAGGATGATGCTACTTGCCGCCCGCCTTGACATAGGTTTCAGCGCGGCGGTCGTTCGAGGGTTTCGCATCCTTGGTGCTGTTTGATAGAGTGACCGATGAATCGTAGCTCATGCTGTCGAACGACAGCTTGGGGATGGGGATGCGGATGGTTTTGACGGCATTGACCGCGAGGGAGGTGATGTTGGAATAGATGACACCGGTAGGAGTGGAAATCTGCACCTTGGTATTGATGAGATTTTCCGTGCCGCGGTTTTGAACCATGATCTCCACCTGTCCGTTCGGATACGCGGCGGTGGGCTCGATGATGCGCTGCGACGCCAGCGCCGCGTCATAGATACCGCGGGTTTTGGCGTTCAGAACCCTTCCCAGATCCGGCATGCCCGCTCCGAGCGAGGCATCTGCCCCCTCAGCACCGCCATCGTTGAGGTAGGCGAACAACAGTTCCTTGGCCTGGGTGGCCGTGAGTTTCGCCGCTCCGGGCTGGCTCATCAGCGCGGCGATGGCTCCCGCGATAATCGGACTGCTGAACGAAGTGCCGCTGACACTGGCGGCCTGATCGCCGGTCCAGGCGGCGTTGACGCCGTAGCCGGGTGCCGAGATCGCGACCTGGTTTCCGGTGTTGGAGAAATCCAGATGGTTGCCCAAGGCATCGACCGCCCCCACGGCGAGGACTCCATCGTTTGCGGCGGGGTAGCTGACTCGCTGCTGACCGTTGTTTCCGGAAGCGGCGATGATCAGCGAGCCGGCCGCGCGGGCATACTCGATGGCATTTCGCACCAACGCGCTGTCACCGAAGCTGCCCATCGAAATATTGATCAACTGCGCTCCTGCATCCACCGCCGCGACGATGCCTTGTGCGAGCAGATAGCTATCGGATTGACCGAGATCGTTGGCGATGCGGATCGAGACGATGCCGGCACCCGGAGCCACCCCCGGAGTCAGCGAATTCTGACCGATGATCATCGAGGCCACCGCGGTCCCGTGACCATTTTGCGAGGCAGGGTCGGACAAAAGCTCCACGAAATTGATCAGGGAAATATTGCTGGAAAACGCCCGGCTTGAGGTCACCCCGGTATCCAGAACGGCGATGTTGACGCCACTGCCCCAACTCGAATTGTCACCGGTGATGCCGAGCCATTCAAGCAGCCCGGCTCCCAACGCGACCGCACCGGGCTGCGCGGTTCCTTCGCCCGGTGCCGGAATGTCCACCGGAAAAATGAAGGAAGACTCCTCCTCGCCATCCAGCAGGGATGCCAGATCATCGAAGTTGGAGAATCCCACCCGCAGCGCGTTGAGCGCGTCGAGACGGCCCATCAGCCGGACCTTGTCCCCCGCCCGCTTCAGGAATTCCTCAAGCGCGGACTGATTCTTGAAAACCAGCACCCGCTGCCCCGGCAGCGCCCCGGCCAGCGTGGCCTCCTCATCACGCCGGAATGCCGGGCCCCGCTCCTCCTTGCGGAATCGGGGCGCCGCTTCGTCAGCGATCACGGTCCGTTTCGGTTCGATTGCTGGCTTGCGAGCTGCCTCCCGGGTGATTTTCCGCGGGGCCGCGGTTCCTGCGAGCCAGTAGCCCAGCATCGCCGTAAGGGCGAAACCAAGGATCAAAAGCAGATTGCGGCGGCGCATGTTCCTCAGTTAACCCCGGGAATCCGGAAACGGCAGGAAAAACTTCACTTTGGAGCAATGTGCGACGTGCGACGTGGGGGGACGGTCGCTCTCAACGTTTTTCATCAAACACCGGCTGGGGTTCGTCGATGA
>JAZKCQ010000087.1:0-52503 GCA_040388015.1 Verrucomicrobiota bacterium
CGAATCCACTCTCTTAACTAAACCACAACCGGTCCAAAAATCCGTTGCATCTCATCGTTCCTTCGCTGTTGGCGATGTTCATCAGCACGGCGCGGGAAATAAGGGAGAAGTCCTTGAAATCGGAAGACAGCACGGCGGTTTTGCCGCCGGGGGCGAAGTCTGCGGCGTTGGTGCGGTCGAAGTTCTGAACACGGGTGGCGCGGGTGAAGCGGCGGATATTGCGATCGTCCATGACGGGTGGTGGTTCTTGAGTTTGGTAAGGGCGGACCGGCGAAACGGATTTCCCCCGATCCTTCTCAAAAACTGCCAGAGTTCGTTAGGTTTCCAAAGGTCAAATTTCACCAGACCCGATTTATCTCATAAATCGTTTTATTTGAATGGATAACATATTACCCCAGAAATCAGAAATTGCGATTTCAGTTCCGATTTGATCCAACTTTTGGTGCAATTCTCACAGACTTCGCGCCTCACCTGCACCCACTTCGGGTAGGAGCCGCACCGACTTCGGAACCAACCTGAACCGACTTCGGATCCGACCTCAACCTACTTTGGATCCGATCTTAACCTACTTTGGATCCGATCTTAACCTACTTTGGATCCAACCTGAACTTACTCCGGATCGGGTTTGAAGCTGCTTTCGGGAGCACCGCAGCTACTTGAGGGCAAGGCCGCACCTGCTTCGGGGGACACCTGTCATTGCTCCTGATGCCTTTCACAACGGGTCCTGACCGAAGTCACGCCGACTTGGGATCGAACCCGGCCGGACTCCGGATACCAGTCTCCCACACGTGAAAAGGCGTCGGCACGGGCTTGGGGTGGAATCGGAACGGGCTGCGGGGTTCTTGAAACAGGCGAGGCAACCAACCATGTCTTCCCATCCTCATCCTCGGCAAGAGTCACCACCGGCGCTCATCGGGACGCCGCTACATTTCTCACCGGACTCACAGAATCCGCCCCACCGCGTGGATGGCGGCACGCAGTTCCGCAGGCGGGAGCGCGCCGAAGCCGACCTGGAGTCCGGCACCGACCCGGTGACCGAGGCATTTGCGGACGGCGTGGGTGTAGCGGGTCAAGGGAATGAATTCATAACCGAGTTTCCCGGCGGCGAGAGTGAGTGATTCCGCAGAGCGCTTGCCACCCAGCCACGCCATCGCCTGAAGGCCGGTGTCGTTGGCATCGACGACCAGACGTTCGCCCCAGACCTGGCGCGAGACTTCGACGAGGGTGGAGTAGCGTTCGAGATATTTCATCCGCATCCGGCGCAGGTGGCGCTCGAAATGGCCCTCCGTCATAAAGTCGCACAGCACCGCCTGCTCCAGGCCGGCGGGAAACCGGTCGATGAGCGAACGGGCGGACCGGAACGGCTCGACGAGCATTTCCGGCAGCACGAGGAAGCCCAAGCGGATGCCCGGATAGAGCATCTTGCTGAAGCTGCCGCAGAACAACACCTGCCCGCCGCCGGGCATGCCCTGCATCCCCATCAGCGGCCGGCCGGAGAAACGGAACTCGCTGTCGTAGTCGTCCTCGAAGATCCATGAGCCTCTCCGCCGCGCCCACTGGAGCAGCTCCACACGACGGGTGAGCGACAAAGCCATGCCGAGGGGAAAATGGTGCGTCGCGGTCACGACCGCCAGCCGCGCGTCCGGCGCGCACCGGACCGCCTCCCCCACCCTCAAGCCTTCGGAATCCACCGGGACGGGGACCACCCGGACACCGGAGGCCGCGAGCACTTGCGACGCCCCCGGATAGCCGGGGTCTTCCACCCACGCCGCATCACCGGGATCGGCTAACAACCGCGTGCTGATGTCCAGCGCCATCTGGGTGCCGGACACGATCATGATCTGTCCGCCCGAACAACGCAGGCCGCGGGTCTCGCGGAGGTGCAGGGCGATGGCCTCCCGCAGCGGCAGATAGCCCAGCGGATCGCACTCCAGCAGAAGCTCACGGGTGGCGAGACGGAGACGGCGCGACATCAGCCGGCTCCAGACAGCGAGCGGAAAATCCGTCACCGCGGGAATGTTCGCGCGGAAGGATCGCGGGACGGAATTGTCCAGGGGGAAAGGCGTGCGCTGCCAGAGCACGGCGCGTTTCGCGAGACGGCCCGGTTTGCTGGCAGGGAGCGGCCGGCTGTCGGGAGCCGCCGGGACACCCCGGGGGGCCGCCGTGGAAGGCAGGACGCGGGTGCCATCGCCGGTTCTGGCGGTGACATGACCTTCCGCCTGCAATTCCTCATACACCACCGAGACCGTGCCGCGGGAAATACCGAGCTGCAGGGCGAGGCTGCGGCTGGATGGCAGGCGCGCGCCGGCGGCGAGGCGGTTTTCCAGAATGGCGAGACGCAGTTCGCGATGCAGCCAGTCCGAGATCCGGCAGTCCGCGGGACGTTCCGGCAGGGGCAGTTCGGGCCAGGAGGGAGTCTTCGCCATGAGGAGGAAATTGGACCAATCGGAAAACTCTTAATGGCTCTTCACGCTGGGCCAATCAAGCGGCAATATCCGGTCACTGGAAACGCGATCTTCCCTTTCCCCTCCTTTCACCCGACCGACCATGTCCGAATCTCCTGCCACCACACCGCGGATCTCCATCATCTATCACTCCGGCAGCGGCCACACCGCGGAGATGTCCCATGCCGTCGCCCGAGGGGCGCGATCCGCAGGCGATGCCACGGTGGTGGAGCATCGGATCGATGACGCGGACTTCACCGGAGGCCGCTGGTTGAACGAGGAAATCCTGGCGCAGCTCGACGCCTCCGACGCGATCATCTTCGGCTCGCCGACCTACATGGGAAGCGTCTCCGCACAGTTGAAGTCCTTCATGGACGCGACAAGCCCGCGCTACCTGCAGCGCAAGTGGGTGGACAAGATCGGTGCCGCCTTCACCGTTTCCGGCCTGCCGAGCGGGGACAAGCTGAACATGCTGATGACCTGTGCGACCTTCGCGATGCAGCACGGCATGATCTGGGTGGGTGTGGCCGAGTCTCCTGTCACGGGAGAGGGTCACAACCGCTTCGGCTTCTTCTTCGGCGCGGGCGGCTACGCGCTTTTCGAACCGACGGATGAAACGCCGACGGCCGAAGACAAGCTCACGGGAGAAATGCTCGGCCGCCGCGTGGCGGCGATGGCCCGCCGGCTCCGCAACTCGAACCCATCCTGATTTCCCCCATGAAAAACCAGGCAAGGAACATCCGACTGGCAACCATCGCCCTGCGGCTGGCGCTGGCTGGAGCCTTTCTATCAGCAGTCGCCGACCGCTTCGGGCTGTGGGGACCTCCCGGCACGGCCAACGTCGCCTGGGGCAATTTCACGGAGTTTCTCAAATACACCGATGTCCTGTTATCCTTCCTGCCTGCGGGACTGATCCCGGCGTTCGGATGGATCGCGACGGCGGGCGAGGTTGTTCTGGCGGTGGGATTGTTGGCCGGGTGGCAGCTCCGCTGGTTCGCCCTGGGGAGCGCGCTGCTGTTGTTCTCCTTCGCCGCGAGCATGACGCTGGCGCTCGGTGCGGAGCCTGCGTTTTCCTACTCCGTCTGGACCGGAGCGGCGGCGGCATTGCTGCTGGCGTGCCTTGATGGCGGATCGGAGAAGATGGAATCATCCACCTTGAAATGAAAACCGGTAGAAGACTTCTGCTTTTCAAGCCGCCCGCCGGGCTTCATTTTTTCCCAGCCATGCCTCCCGAAATATTCATCGCCGACACCGACGCGGAAATCGAATCGTGTTTCCCCGTCTTCAGCGTCCTTCGTCCGCATCTGGAGCGGGGTGACTTTCTCCCGCAGGTGCGCCGCCAGCAGCTCCATTCCTATCAGATCGCGGCCGCGAGGCACGAGGGCAGGATCGTGAGCGTCGCCGGATTCCGGATCACCGAGTTTCTGGCATGGGGCAGGATTCTCTACATCGACGACCTCTCCACCCTCCCCGGAGAAACCTCGCGCGGGTTTGCCGGAGCGCTGCTGGATCACCTAACCGGACTGGCGAGGTCGCGGCGGTGCAAGGCCGTGCATCTGGACACCGGATTCACCCGCCACGCCGCACACCGTTTCTATCTGCGAAAAGGTTTCCAACTCAGCTGCCATCATCTGGCCTTGGAAATCGATCCGATGGGATAGAATCCGTTCACATTTTCACGATTTCGACGCGGCGGTTCTTGGCGCGGCCTTTTTCGTCGGTGTTCGGAGCGAGCGGGGCGGCCATGCCGACGCCGACGGGGATGACACGGCCGGCGGGGATCTTGTATTCGCTGGTGAGGGCGGCGGTGACGGCGGTGGCGCGCTTGAGGGAGAGGGTTTGGTTGTAGGAGAGGTCGCCTTCGTTGTCAGTGTGGCCGACGATGAGGTAGGCGCCTTTTCCGCCGGTGATGGCCTTGGCGATCTCGGCGATGGAGTCGGAGGACTCGGGCTTGATGTCGGCCTTGTCGGTATCGAAATAAACGCCGTAGATGGCGATGCGGCCGGTGGTGTCGATGGCGCTGGTGATTTCGTCCGATTTCACGACTTCCATGCGGGACTCCATGGCCTTCGTTTCGAGGATGTCGACGCGGGCGACGACGTTGCCTTTTTCCAACTTGTGACCTTCCACCAGTTTGTCGAAACCGGTGCTGACGTCATTGAGAAGGAAGGCGTAGATGGAGACGTAGATCGCATTGCCCGACTTGCCTTTGCCCTTGAGGACGGTGTAGCGCTGCTCGTCCTTGTTGAACTCATGGAGATACTGAAGCTGATCGGCCTTTTTCGCAGTTGGATAGATCTGCTCGACGAAGCGGTTGTAGCCATCGTCGAGCTTGTCGTTTTCCGCGGTGAAAAGTGTTTCATAACCGGCGGGCTTGAGGTCGGCTTCGTATTGGCGGACGGCTTCGAGCGTGGTGGAGTCGCCGGGAAGCTTGTAGTAGAAAGTCGTTAGCTGGCCCTCGGCCTTGTCGCGTTTGGTCTTCTTGAATTCCTGCTTGTCGTAGTCGAACTCGACCTTGGCGAGGGCGATGGTGAGTTCGTCGAATTTCGAGGCCTTGTACCAGATGATCTCGGAACCGGTGAGGCGTTTGAAATCCGGATGATCCTTCGAGCCGGGTGTGTCCTTGGCGAGAAGATGGGAAGTGCCGGATAGAAGGGCGATGGCGGCGGTGGCGATGAGAAGCGGGATTTTCATGACGGGGTGTTCGGGTTAGTTCACAAGCGATGTCACCCATAGCCCCGTTTCGGGGAAATTTCAAGCGGGCGGGATGAATCCCGCGCTCCCGGTGGCTACCGGCGGCGTTCCAGCAGCTGCGCGGCGATGCTGATGGCGATTTCCGCCGGGTCATTGCCGCCGATGGGGAGGCCGACGGGGCAGATGATTTTTTCGAGCGTTTGATCGGATAGGCCGTCTTCGCGGAGTTCACGCAGGAGGACGGCGCGCTTGGAGGCGCTGCCGATGACGCCGAGGTAGGGAGCCTCGGGGAAGCGGCGGAGGATTTCCCGCAGGACGGGGCGGTCGCTGGAGTGGCCTTTGGTGATGGAGAGGATGAAGGACTTTGCGGTGAGCAGTTTCACGCCGTCTTCGAAGGCTTCGACCAGATAGGTGGTCAGGTTTTCCCGGGCGGGCAGTTTGCCTAACCAGTCGGACCGCGTGTCGATGACATCAATGCGGCAGGCAAGCGTTGAGAGGACCGGGACGAGCGCTTGGGAAACGTGGCCGGCGCCGAAGATGACGATGTGCCAGGGTTCGGCGGCGGTGATTTTTTCAAACAGAAAGGTCATCTCCCCACCGCAGGTCATGCCGACGTCCTGCTGCAGATTCCAGGTGAGGGTGACGCAGGGTTCGTTGGAGTGGAGAATCGACGCGGCTTGTTCGAGCGCCTTCGCCTCCACCTTTCCGCCGCCAAGATTTCCGCTGATCAATCCGCCGGCGGTGACGATCGCCTTCGCGCCGATCTGTCCGGGCACGCTCCCCCTCGCCGCGGTGATGGTGATCACGACGGCATCCGTTCCTTCGCGACGAAGCGCGGCGATTTGTTCCCAGACGTCCATGGGTGTCCTTGAATGTTGCAGGAGAAACGGCCTTACTCCGGTGAAATGATTTCGCTTTCCCAGTTGAATGCCGTGTCTGACGAGGAATTCGTAACCACGCTCGGCGGGATATACGAGCATTCTGATTGGGTTCCCGCCCGCGTGCTTGAGCAGCGGCCGTTCCCAAATTCTGAAAATCTCCGACTCGCGATGCGCCAGGCGGTGGAGGATGCCACGGATGAGGAAAAACTCGCGCTGATCCGCGCCCACCCGGATCTGGCGGGAAAGCTGGCGCGCGCCGGAGCGCTAACGGAATCCTCGACCCGCGAACAGGCAGGACTGGGACTGGACCGGCTGAGCGACGCCGAATACGGGATGTTCTCGCAGAAAAACGGCGCCTACCGGGAGAAGTTCGGATTTCCGTTCATCATCTGCGCGCGGCTGACAACGAAGCAGGGGGTGATGGAGGCATTTGTGAAACGGCTGGAGAATACCCGTGAGCAGGAAATTCCCGAGGCCTTGCGGCAGATCCATGAGATCGGCAGGTTGCGGCTGGGAGACTTGATCGGGTGAAGGCCGCGGGGCGAGGTCGCCAACCGCTCCCTCAGAACGAATACAAGGCTCCGAGCGAAAGCACGAACGCGGAGTCGAAGGACAGCACGGCGTTGGAGCCGTTGTCCCCCAGCTCGAACTCGTCCATGTATTGATAACGGCCCGCGGCCTGGATCGACCACGAGCGGTTGATCTGATAGGTGCCACCGAGACCGAGATAGAGGCCCGGCAGGATGCTGGTGCCCGAATCGCTTCCGGAACCGGTCTGAGTCCCCAAGCCGGTGGCGGTGGTCGCCGATTTGAAATCGTAGGACCCGGAGGCGACGGCGGCGCTGACCCCGGCTTCGAACATCATGGCGAACCGGGGAGCGACCGGCACTTCCAGATAACTGCCGAAGTTGAGCGTTGTCAGATGGACATCGAGATCCCGCGAACCGACCACCAGCGCCTGTCCGCCGGTGGTGATGGTGCGGTCGGGCGAATCGTTGATCAAGGGACCCGGTCCGCCGAACGACCCGGTGTAAGGCGCGAGCGGCGCGATGACGCCGTCGAGCGTGAAGCGGTCGGTCAGTTTCGATAGATCCGTGGAAAGGGTGTTGCCGCTGTCCACATTGATGCGGGCATAGTGAAGACCGCCACGGAAACCCCAGGTCGCACCGTGCTCCTTGAGGCCGGGGATGGCGACCGCTCCCATGTCGTAGTAAGTGAAGAGCTCCACGCCGGCGGCGGCGTTGCTGTCCTGGCCGGTGCGACCGTTGGCCAGGCTGTTGGTCAGGGAATAATCGACGGAGCCGCCGTTCGCAGGATTGTATTGGCCTGCGTTCTCATAGCCCCAGTTCCAGGTCTCGCCACC
Organism: Verrucomicrobiota bacterium; assembly: GCA_040388015.1. Lineage (GTDB taxonomy): Bacteria > Verrucomicrobiota > Verrucomicrobiia > Verrucomicrobiales > Akkermansiaceae > Luteolibacter. Next base: position 7,383 of record JAZKCQ010000087.1, read on the forward strand.
GAAGTTGTCGGAAGAATCCACGCGGACGAAACCGTCGTCATACTCCCGATCCACCGTGCCGCCCACGGGCTTTTGCTCGAAAGGACTGCTGAATCCGCCAAGACCGTCGAAATCCGTTTTCAATCCGACCAAGGGCGCGTAACCCGCCCCGAATCGCCAAGGAGATTTGACGGAAGGGGCTGATATCTCCGCCACGGTGGCCGGCTCGGCAGGTTCTCCGGCGCGGGCCGGAATCGAGGCGGCCCCCAAGATGGAGAGCGTCAGCAGGGAGAATCGGGATTTCATGGGTGGTTGAAGTTAGATTGGGATCAGTCGGGCTCAGGGAGCTTCGATTTCGTTGACGAGATAGAAGCGGCTTCCTGCCTGTGCGGGAGGAACATTCGTGAAGGGTGCGCCGCTGTCGATCCACTGCATCCGGTTCGATCCGGCTTGCAGAGGTACCGGAGAATCAAACCAGTGGACCAGGTCCGCGCTGTAGCGGACGCGATACCATTTTCCGGCGACGGACGGGAACTCCAAAAGAACGGACTTATCCGCCAGACGGACGAGGCGCGGCTGCACGCCCTTTCCGTTGTTGTCGGAAACCTGCGAGGTTGCGAGGGTTTCCACCGTGAGGACCGGCTTGAAGGGCGATGGGAACCTGCGGGTGCTGGTGTAGAACGAAAGTTTCACCGGCACCACCCCGTTCACCGCGACCGGATAGGGATAGTCCACATACACGTCGGAGGCATTCGGGGCGCTGCTGGCGTTGTAGAGACGCAGGCTCGGATGGGCCGCCTTGTAGGCGTTGAAGTTCACATGCAGGCGGAAGCCGTTGATCGGCAGCGGTGTGGTGTTGGTCACGTTGACAATCACATCAAACAGGCCGGTCTGCGAGTTCACCGGGATGTTCGTGGTGACCGGCTGGACCGCCGTGGCGTTGGCGGTGCCGACGGAAACCGTGAAGGAATCGGAAACCGTCCCACCCTGGCCGTCGTCGGCCCGGACGGCGATCGTGGCGACTCCGCTGGCGAGGGCGCTGAGATTGAGCGTGGTTCCGCTGATGGAGGCGCCCGCCTTGGTGCTGTTGTTGTTGCTTTGGACGATGAAGCCGAGCGTGTCGCCGTCCAGATCCGCGAACTTGGGCGGCAGGGCGACCGCGAGGTTCTGACCGATCGTCATGATCTGATCCGCCAGTCCGGGAGCCACCACGGTCGGTGCGTCGTTGACCGGATTCACCGTGATCGAAACCACCTGAGCGGTGCCGCGCAGGTCCGCGTCAACCGTGCTGACGGCGGCTTGTGCGGTGAAGCCGAATCCGGCGGTGTTCACGCCGTTCAAATTCGCCGCAGGCAGGAACTTCAATCCGGCGGCTCCCTGGGCCTTGGTGATGAACCCTCCTTCGGTGATGACGGTGATGCCATCGTTTTGATAGAGCGTGCCGCTGAGGATGCCGGTGATCTTGTAGTGCGTGGTCAGTCCGCCATCCGCGGTGTTGGCGGTGATGACGAGGCCAGCGGTGGATTTCACATCCTCGTCGGTGACGGCGGAGGTGACGGTCGGTTCGAAGGCGAAGGCTTCGTAAGACCCCATGTCAACCGTGGTGCCGATGACGCGGACGAAACCGCTGCCACGTTGGTCGTAGGGAAGCGGCTCCGTGGTGTTGGAATCGCCATCAAGGTCGAGAGTATCGAGCGGGATGTTCGCGTTGTTGCCGCCGTTGATCGCCGGACTTCCGTTGACCAGCGCGTGGGTGAGGGTGACGCCGCCGTTGTCGCCGAGAGGACCGAGAAGCCCGGCGAGTGTCGTGCTGGTGGAAGCGAAGGACAGGTCCGTCGGCGAGGCTCCGGCCGCTCCGGTGGTGGAACCGATGAAGTTGGCGCCATTGCTGGAGATGAGGTTGCCCGCACTGTAGGTGTTGATATCAGGTCCGGATGAGGCGGTGTTTCCTGCGACGATCGAGTTCGCCAGGGTGAGACTACCGCCGATGCTGGTGGCAATGCCGCCCCCTTGGCCGGTGGAGGTGTTTCCGGTGATGGTCGAATGGATCACGGTGAGGGTTCCGCTGTTCAACACCCCGCCGCCCGAGCTGTCCGCGGAGTTGGCGGAGATCGTGGAATTCGAGATCGTGACCGTGGAACCGCTCACGATGGAGATCGCGCCGCCGCCATTGTTGGAGGTGTTGCCTGTCAGGGTGGAGTTGACGACCGTGAGCGTGCGGTTGCCGAGGTTGTAGATGCCGCCGCCGACGCCGGCCGAGGCATTTCCTGATAGAGTGGAGTTGGAAACGGTGAGCGTGCCGTTGTTCAGGATCCCGCCGTAGATGGATCCGGAGTTTCCGGTCAGCACGCAGTTCTCCACCTTCAGGGTGCCCAGATTGGCAATGCCGCCGCTGCCTCCCGAGAGGGTCAATCCGCGGAGGGTCACCTCCGTCGCCGGGAACAACTGCATCAGGCCGAAGCTCGCGGCTGCCGCAGGACGACGGACGATGAGTCTGGCCGCGCCCAGGCCTTGGATCATCGTCTGGCCGGCGAAGGATGGCAGCATGTTGTCGAGATCGATGATGTCCGGCACGGTGGCATCGGTGAAGACCGCGCCTTCGAAGGTGATCGTTTCTGATCCGGCGAGGTCGTTGGAATTCAAGACGGCCTGCCGGAGGGTCCCCTCGCCGCTGGCGCCGGTGCTGATGACAACGAAGTCGTTTTTCCCGATGGTGATCGTGGCAGCGGAAGGCGGGCCGACCGTGTAGGCGGCATCGGCCGCGATGTTCAATGTCAGCGTCTCGTCGGCTTCGGCGTGGATGTCGGCCGAAGGCGTCAGGGTGATTTCCGCGGAGGTCTGCCCTTCCGGAATGCTGATGGTGCCGGTGCCGCCCGGAGCGACGGAAGCAAACGACGCGCCCGATTGCACGGCATCTCCCGCAGTGGCGGTGCTTGCCGCATCTATCCGGAGTTGCACGGTGGTGGTGCCGATGATGGTGTTCCGGCTGACGCGCCAGGTGCCGGTGGCCGCGCTGTTCTCATCGGCAGCCGCATCGGGAGCGGTGACGGATAGAGTGAGGACATCATTGTCGGCGGTGGTGACCGCGACGGTTTGATCGGCCAGAGAGTCGAAGGCGTTGTCCGAGGCGGCGTCATTGACCGTGACGGTGATGACGGAGGTCTGAGGAGCATCCATGTGAGTGTCGTCGACGGCGGTGACCGTGACGGTCTGGGCGACGTTCCAGTTCGCATTGGTGAAGGTCAGCGCCGCCGGCGATACGGTGGACGCGGTGGTGTCGCTGCCCGAAACCGCGAAGGTCACCGGGGTCAGCGGCTGCGCGGTGAGCACGACGGTGAAGGTATCCGTCGTGCTCGGTTCGGTGACGGCCGTGATGCCGCCGCTTTGGACGATGGCGAAGCCGGGGACATCGTCGTCGGCGGTGCTGACAGAAACGGTCTGATCGGCGAGCCCGTCGAAGGCATTGTCCGAGGCGGCGTCATTCACCGAAACGGTGACGGTGCTGGCGATGCCGCCATCGACCAGGAAATCGTCCGCCGCGGAGACGGTCACGGTTTGCGCGACGTTCCAGTTCGCATTGGTGAAGGTGAGCGAGCCGGACGAAACCGTGGACTCGGTGGTGTCGCTGCTGGAAACCGTGAAGGTCACCGGACCGAGCGGCTGCGCGGTGAGCACGACGGTGAAGGTGTCGGTCGTGTTCGGTTCGGACACGGCGGTCGTGCCTCCGCTTTGGACGATGGCGAAGCCGGAAACGTCGTTATCGGCGGTGGCCACGGCGACGGTCTGGTCGGCCAGCGCATCGAAGGCATCGTCGGAAGCCGCATCATTCACCGAGACGGTGACGGAACCGGCGACCGTGCCATCCACCAGCACGTCATCGGCGGCGGAAACCGTCACGACCTGAGCCACATTCCAGTTCAAGGTGGTGAAGGTGACCGAGCCCGGAGAGACGGTCGCTTCGGATGTGTCGCCGCTGGAAACGTTGAGCACCACATCGGTCAGCGGTTGGGCGCCGAGGGTGACGGTGAAGGAATCGGTCGTGCCCGGTTCGGCCACCTCGGTGGAGCCGCCGGTTTGGGCGATGAGGATCGACGCAAGATCATTGTCCGCCGTGGTCACGCTAACCGTTTGATCGGCGACGGGATCGAAGGCATTGTCCGACGACGCGTCGTTGACGGCCACGGTGACCGTGCTGGTGAGGGTGCCGTCCACCAGCAGGTCATCGGCGGCGGTGACGGTGACGGTTTGAGCGACGTTCCAGTTCAAGGAGGTGAAGGTCAGCGACGATGCGGAGACGGTGGCCTCGGTCGCATCGCTGCCGGACACCGCGAGCACCACATCGGATAGAGGCTGGGCAGTGAGAACCACGCTGAAGCTGTCGGTGGTGGCGGGCTCGGCCACGCCGGTGGAACCACCGCTCTGGACGATGGTGAAGCCCGCGGCATCGTTGTCGGCGGTGGATGCCGTGATGGTTTGATCGACAAGGGCGTCGAAGGCATGGTCCGAAACCGCATCCGTTACAGAAACGGTGATGGTGGAATTTCGCACACCATCCACCAGCACGTCATCGACGGCGGACACCGTGACGGTTTGGGCGACATTCCAGTTGGCGGTGGTGAAGGTCAGCGACGCCGCCGAGACGGTCGCTTCGGTGGTATCGCTGCTGGAAACACCTAACACCACATCGGTGAGCGGCTGGGCATTGAGAACCACGGTGAAGGAGTCGGTGGTGGCCGGCTCGCTGACAGCGGTGCTGCCGCCGCTTTGGACAAGGGTGAAGCCGGCGACGTCGTTGTCCGCGGTGGTCACGCTGACGGATTGGTCGGCCAGGAGGTCGAACGCGTCGTTCGAAGCGGCATCGTTGATGGAGACCGTGATGGTGGAGTTCTGCAAACCATCGACCAGCAGGTCATCGGCGGCGGTGACCGTGACGGTCTGCGCGACGTTCCAATTGGCGGGCGTGAAGGTCAGGGCCGCGGCGGAGACGGTGGACTCGGTGGTGTCGCTGCCGGAAATACCGACCACCACATCCGTGAGCGGCCGGGCATTGAGAACCACGGTGAAGGAGTCCGTGGTGGCCGGCTCCGTGACAGCGGTGCTGCCACCGCTTTGAACGACGGTGTAAGCAGCGGTGTCATCATTGGTGATGGCCGACGATGCGGTCGCGGTGCCGATCGCGTAGCCGCCGGAGGCATTGCCGATGGTGACCGTGAATGACTCGTCAGGCTCGACGGTGCTGTCCTTGGAGACATTGATCGTTAGAACCGCGCTCGTCTGCGCATCGGGGATGACGAAGCTGCCGGACGGAAGCGAGCCGCCGAAGTCGGCGGCATCGGCCGCGCCGGTTACGGCGTAGTCCACCGTGACGTCTCCCGTGGTGCTGCCGGTGCGTGAGACCGTGAAGGTGAAGGCGGTGTTCCCCGTTCCCGTGCCTTCGGCCGCATCGGCGGAGACGGCCGCAATGGAGATGGACAGGCTGGTGACGGCATAGTTGTTGGAAACGGTCGTGCCGGTTCCGGTGTTGCCGGCGTTATCCAGCACTCCCGTGTTGGTGAGGGTGATGAGGTTCGTCGGATCCGTGACATTCGAAGTCGGCGTGAAAGTCGCCGTCCACGTGATTCCGCCATCACCGGAAGAAACGATGGACAACGTGCCGTTTTCGAGTGCCAGGTCCTCGTTGCCGAAACCGCTCACCGCTTCGCTGAAGGTGATGGTGACCAGCGAGGTTTCGCCGATCATCAGGTTGTCGTCGGTGACCACGATCGTCGCGGTCGGACGGGCGGTGTCGATGGCGTAGTTGTTGGAATTCGTGGTGTCGGTTCCGGTGTTGCCCGACGCATCCAGCATTCCCGTGTTGTCGAGGGTGATGAGGTTCGTGGGATCCGTGATGTTCGACGCCGGCGTGAAGGTCGCCGTCCACGTGATGCCGCCATCACCGGAAGAAACGACGGACAGCGTGCCGTTTTCGAGTGTCAGGTCGTCATTGGCGAAACCGCTCACCGGCTCGCTGAAGGTGATGGTGAGCAGCGAGGTTTCACCCGCCCGGAGTGCGGTGTCCGCCACGACGAGGGATGCGGTGGGTCGGGTGGTTTCGATGCCGTAGCTGTTGGAGTTCGTGGTGCCGGTGCCCGGGTTGTCCGCAAGGTCGTTCACGCCGGTATTGTCCAGCGCGATGACGTTCGCGGCATCCGCAATCCCATCCGTCGGAGTGAGGGTGGCGGTCCAGGTGACGTCGCCGTCGGAGGACGAGACGGGGGAGAGGACGCCGTTTTCAACGTTCAGGTCGGCATTGCTGAAACCGGTGACAGCCTCGGTGAAGGTGATGGTCACCAGGGATGTCTCCCCCGCCAGGAGCGCGGAGTCGGTCACGACGAGGGTTGCGGAAGGTCGAAGGGTGTCGATGCCGTAGCTGTTGGAGTTCGTGGTGCCGGTGCCCGGGTTGCCCGCAAGGTCGTTCACTCCGGTGTTGTCGAGCGTGATGACGTTCGAGGCATCCGCAAGCCCGTCAGTCGGGGTGAGGGTGGCGGTCCAGCTGATGCCATCCAAGGTGGTCGGACTTCCGACCACGCCGTTCTCCACGGTTAGATCAACGGCGGTCAAACCGGTGACCGGCTCGCTGAAGGTGAAGGTGACCAGAGAGGTTTCGCCCTTTTTCAAGGCGGTGTCCGCGACCACGATGCCGGCGGTGGCGCTCGCGGTGTCGATCTCGTAGTTGGAGGAGGCCGCGGTGCCGGTCCCGGAGTTGCCCAAGGAATCGGTGACGCCGGTTTTGTCGAGGGTGATGAGGTTGCTCGCATCCGTGACGGACGTGCCAGGAGTCAGGGTGGCGGTCCAGGTGAGGCTGTCGCTGGTGGAGACTGGAGAGAGCGTTCCGTTTTCAACGGTCAGGTCATCATTGGTGAAACCGGTTGCGGCCTCGTTGAAAGTGATGGTGACCAGCGAGGTTTCTCCGCGTTTCAATGCGGAATCCGCCAGCACGATGATGGCATTCGGACCGCTGCGGTCGAGGGTGTGGAGCTGGCCGGTGAACGGCTTGTTGGTCACGTCGTAGGTGAGCGCGCCGTCATTGACCAGGTTCAGCCCGAGAGTGCCATCGCCCGTACCAGTGGTGGCGGTGATGTTCCAAGTGGTCGCGGGCGCGCCGCCCGCCGCGGTGACTCCCGTGATGGAGGGAGTGCCTCCGAGGCCGGTCGTGGCGAGGGTGAAGTTGCCTGCGGTGAGCCCGGCCAGAGGGTTGGCGAAGACGATCTGCCAGTTGACCGAGGACCCGTTGGTCGGGCTGGCGCTGCTGCGGTTGATCGAGGCCACCGTGGTGTCAGGCCGCTCGATCTGCGTCACGGTGGGATCCGCTGCTCCGGGCAAGGCGGGATCCCCCGCGCCGGGCAGGTCGTCCGTGAGCTTGTCGGCGAAGTTGGAACCGGAAACCGTTCCCTGGCTGCTGAGCGGGAAGGTGGTGAGCGGATTGGCGATGGTGACATCGTAAATGATCGTCACCGACTTGCCCGGAGGCAGAACGCCGATATCGATCGGCGCGGCCAGGAAATGCGGTTCGCCATGCTCATGCGGCGTGGCACCGGCGGCCTGGCCGTCAACCGGCAGGCGGCGCTCTCCCCTGCCGAGGAATCCATACATGACACTGTCCTGCTGGAGATTCGAATAGCTGTCGCACAGACCGAGGGAGTGCCCCATTTCATGCATGAGGGTGGTCAGCAAATCGACACGACCCAGCGCGGCCTCGCCAGCCGCTGCGGTGTGGCGGGACCCGGAGCCATTTCGCGGGAACTCGGCATCATCCGCGGGAGTTGCGTCGATGAACCAACCGTTGCCGGCGGCTTGTCGGCTGATCTGGATCCGATCGCCGCTGGCCTGGCCGAGATGAAGCGTTTGGAGGTCGCTGATTTCAAAACGGAGACGGCGGAGAACCTGCGACTGCTCCTTGGTGAGACCGGTCGCCTCCCAACGGTGGATGGCTTCGGCGACGAGGGAATCGAGCTGCTCGGATTCCAGCAGGTTCTCCGGAGCGGCATGGGCCGCACGCGGCGTGGCGGCGGAGGCGGATTCGGATGAGACACCCGCGGCGGCCGGGGCCGGGGGAGTCACGTTAGAGGATGCCGGCGGATTCTCGGCAAACAGCAGCGGCAGCGGCGTGGCGCCGGGCAGTGGCACGGACGAGGCCACGAAATAACCGTCGTTGACCGATCCCGCGTCGTTCTGGGAAGTCGCGCTCGCGGTGGCCCCGGCGCTCAAGGTATTGCGTCCGGACAGGTAGGCGACGACCGCCGCATTGTCGAAAGGAGTGCCGCCGTAGCCGGGCATCTCGATGCGGGACTGGAAGCGCTGGCGGACGCGGAAATCGTCGGTGGAACTCACGCCGTGATCCAGCAGGTTGGCAAGCGCGCCTGCACCGCCGAAGTTCAATCGCAACGTCGCGCCATCGATCTGGCCGAACACGTTGGTCGAGGTCGAGCCGTTGTTGAGGAAGAAACTCTCGCGCGAGCCCAGCGCATCGCCGGAAACGGACTGGTCGAGGTCGTTGCCTTGGACCGTGAGATTGAGCACGCCGCTGGTGCCGTCATTGACCAGCACGCTGATGCCGCGGTCGAACGCTTCGATGACCGTGTTTCCGGTGACCGAGCAGGTGTGGGTGCCGTTGCCATGCGCGTCAATGCCGATACCGTTCGCCGTGAGCGAGCCGGATTTGGCGGAGCCTGCGGTACCGATGGTGTTGTTGCGGATGAAGCCGTTGAACAAGGCCGCCGGGCCGGAAGTGCCGAGGTTCACGGTGATGGCGTTGGAAACCGCGCCGTTGAAAGTGTTGCCGTCGATGTCGTAGTTCACGGTGCCCGCATAGCCGGGGACGCCGGTCGCGGCGTTGATCGTCACCCCCGCGCCGAGCGCGGTGGCGTGGCCGCCGGTGAGCGTGTTGCCTTTGAAACTGATGTTCAGGTTTCCGCTGTTGAGGGACGCCGCCTGGAAATGATCGCCGCGGTTCGCGGTGAAGGCATTGCCGAAAACATTGGCCGTGATCGTGGCCGTGCCACCCGCTTCGAAAAACAGCCCGTCGTCACCCGACGCGGCGGCCGGATTGGTGAACGTCGAACCGTTGACCGTCAGTCCGACCGTGCCGGAGGTATTGACGACGCGCACGACGTGGGTGATCGAGTTCCCGCCGAAGGTGGAGTTCAGAAGCGAGCAGGAGCCCCTCAGTTCCAGGAAACGCAGGCCGCCCTCGTCCTGTGCGGCGTTGTCGCCGTTGGTGCCGCCGAGCGTCGAGTGGTCGATTTTGAAACCGGTGGCTCCGTTCGCGTAGATCGCGAAGTTGGAGAATCCCTGCAGATTCATCCGATCCAACGACAAGGAACCCGCGCCGGCGAGATAGACCCCGGTGCCGTCCGTTGTTCCGTTAGGGGTGCGGAGCCCGCCGCTGCTGACATCGGAGCCGGTCTTGTTTTGAATCGTACCACCCGAGCCCGCCGTGCCCGTGCCGGTGACGAAGACCGTGCCCGAACTGCCGCTGGTGTTGCGGATCAGGATGCCCGCCGCCGAGCCGCCGTTGGAGTTGATGCTCTGGAATGTCAGATGGCCGGCTCCCACGGTGACACCGTTCAGGTTCAGCGCCGTGCCGGTGGTCGTGGCCAGCGTGTTCGACTCGTCCGCCTCGTCGGTGCTGCCGTCGCCATCATTGTCGATGCTGTCGCCGGCACCGTTCACCAGCGTCAGCGTACCGCTGCCGGTCGCGCTGAAGGCGGTGTTAGAAGTGGTGGAGAGCCCCACGCTGTGCAGGTTGATGGTGGTGGCGCCGTTGCCCGCAAGACTCAGCGCGTTCGCATCGCCGCCGGAAGACGAGACCTTGCCGTTGAGGGTGACGATGCCGCCGGCGCGGTTGGCGATGCTCAGAGGAGTGCCCGCCGTCGCATTGATCGTGGCGTTGATCGTGATGTTGCCCGTGCCCCCATTCAAGTTGATGCCGGTGGAAGCCGTGTTGGACGAAGTGACGGACGTGTCCACCGGCAGGCCGCCGACCGTGGCGGTCGCGATGTTGCTGCCGGAGAGCGCGTTGCCGGCCGCCGTGCTGGAGAGATCCACCCCGCGGATGGTGTTTCCCGCCGCCAGGCTGATCACCGTTCCGCCGCTGAGGGTCGGACGGGAACCGCCGAGAATAGGCCGGGCCGGCGTGTCGGAAGACGGGGTGAACCCTAACACGAACGCATCGAAGGTTCCGCCACCCGAGCCTTGGCCGATGAGCGACTCCCCGGATTCCAAGGTGACGCCGGTCCCGGTATAGCTGCCGCTGACGACGAAAATCTTCTGGTTGGCGGCGTCCACCGTGGCGGCCTTGTTCACCGTCGCGAAGGGTTGGCTCAGGGTGCCTTTGCCCGTGGTGTCGCTGCCGGTAGCCGCATTCACATACCAAACGACCGGACCGCTGACCGTGAGGGAAACGGTGCCGGTATTGCCCAGCGAACCGCTGTTGGTGACGGTGTAGGTGAAACTGTCGCTGCCGACGAAGTTCGCCGCCGGCGTGTAGGTGAACTTGCCCATGTCCGGACCGCTGGCCACCATGGTCACCGTGCCGCCGTTCGCGCTGGTCGCGTCGAAGGCGGTGATGCTGAGGGTCGCCGCCGCTCCTGCGGACATGCCGCGGTAGTCATTGGCCGTGACACTGAACTCCGACGACGCATTGGTGTCGATGGTCGTATTGGCGGCGATCGTCGCGGTGTAGACATCATCAAACGCGATCGGCGAAACCCGCAGCGTGCCCGCCACCACATTTCCACCCGCGACATCGGGATCCGTGAAGCGCAGTCCGGTGGCGGCACCGGCTCCGGCGGCGTTGGAGATGACGTTCGTGTAGGTCACCGTTTCTCCCGGATTTTTCTTCGTCGCGGCGGCGGTGTTGTCCGTCTTGGTGGCCGTGATGCCGGGAGCCTGCGCGAACAGCGCCACAGGCAGGCAGTGGAAAGAGAGAAACAATGCTGCCAGAGCCTGGCGGTGGGATGAAGTCATGGTCGAGAGGCTGTTGGGTGGGCTTGGACCCGGGGGAAGAACCGGAAATCAGGAGCGCGGCGGGAAGACTCCCTGCAAGGCGATGTTGAAATAGAAGGTCAGATAGGGCTGCAGGTTGTTATGCGGCAAGGATCCTCCCGCAGGCGTCAGGGCTTCGGCCGCCATCGAGACATTTGGGGCCGCCGTGCCGTAGGCGAAGCCCGAGGTGGAGCGGGCCAGAACGCGGTTCTGCGTGGGGGCGGCGAGCTCTCCGTCATCGCTGGAAGCCCGCAGGGTATGGGAATGGCTGGGAATTTCCGACTCCAGCAGCGTGACGGTTTCACTGCCACCGGTCTCACCGAGGTCATGCAACGAAAGCCCCGGCCCCTGGCCCGGATGCATGGGCGCGCGGCCTTGCAGATCCGGCAGTGCGAAATTGGATTTGCCGTTGCCGCCATAGGTGGTGCCCAGCAGCGAGAAGAGCGCGGTGTTCTGCGACAGCGGCAGCAGCTGTCCGTCACACCAGGCCCAGCCGCGGGGAGCGAAGTTGAAAGGGAAAATGCGGATTTCCGCGACGAATGGATCGGCCATGGGACTAGGATTGTGATGGGAAAATACCGAACAGCGAGATGATGAAGTTCACGCACAGGTAGGGCTGGAAATTCGTATGCGGCTGGCTGCCGCCGGTGGGGGAAATGGCGGCCGCGTTCATGTTCACACCGGTCACGTCTTCGATCAGCACGCTGATCCCGGGAGCCTCGGCCACCACCGTGCCTGCAGGCGACGCTGCCGAGCCGGGACCGCCGCTCGCCAGCAACGCGTGGGTGTGGACGGGGATCTGAGCGGTGGTCAATGTGATCTCCTCCGCTCCCCCGGTTTCCGCCAGGACGAAGCTGTTTCCTTGATGGATGGGGATCCTGCCACGCAGATCCGGCAGCGCGAAAGTGCTCTGACCATCGCCGCCATAGGTCGTGCCGATGAGCTGGAACAGTGTTTCGTTTTCCGAAATCGGCAGGAGCTGTCCTTCACAAAACATCCAGCCGGCTGGGGCGAAATTCCCCCCGAACATGCGGACTTCACCAACGTAGGGTTGTGCCATGGCGCGTAATCAGTTAGAGGATGGAAAAATGCCCTGGAGGGCGATGCAGAAGCTGATGACCAGGAACGGCTGCATGTTCAGGTGCGCCTGACCGCCGCCGGAGTTGGTCACCGAAGTGGCCCCCAGCGGCACGGGCGCGTTGCTCGCCGAATACAGGTTGTTCGCCGGAGCCAGCACGGCGTTCGTCGGCACGGGGGTCGATGCCGCGGCCGATGAACCACGCACGGCATGCGTGTGGGTGGGAATTTCCGAAATCGACAGCGTATGCGCCTGCTCCCCTCCCCGCTCGCCGAGCGTGTGACCGCCACCGACATGGATCGGAGTGCGGCCGCGGTTGTCAGGAAGAGCGAAGTTCACCCGCCCGTCACCGCCGAAAGTGGTGCCCAGCAGCGAGAAGAGCGCTTGGTTTTGATTGATCGGCAGCAGTTGTCCATTGCACAGCGCCCACCCTCTTGGGGCGAAGGCGAAGGACATGATGCGGATTTCGGCAAGAAAGGGTTCGGCCATGGGAAGTGGTGAATGAAGGAATAAACCGCAGATAGGTCGTTAATCAGGATATTTGAAATGCTTCTCTAAAATGCTCATTCTGCGGAGTCCAGACTATTGAAGACGGCGCATGAATAATCTGGGAACTTTGATTGTAAACTTGGCCCGCCGATGATAGCTCCGTCGCAGCGATTGCCATCCACAACTCATGCCAGCCTCCATCCACTCTGCCGCTTCCCCCACCCGTCGCCGAATCCTGGGCTGGAGCGGTGCCGGCGCCTTGGGCGGAATCGCCTGCTATCTGGGCTGGCCCGAAAACGGGGCCACGCTCCCCGTCTCCGAAAAAAACTCCCCGACGACATCCCCCGCGAGCCAATCTCCGGAAGCGCCGGTGACACCGGATGCGCCGTCCCTTTCCGGAATGATGCGTCGTGACGATTTCGTCCCTCACGTGACATCCGAGTTCCGCCTCGAATCCGCCGGCACGAGTTGCAAGCTGGTCGAAGTCGGCGAGGAGCAAAAAACCGCAGCCCCGGCCGCGGAGTTCGTTTCCTTCTCCCTGCTGTTCTCCGCCCCGAGAGAGTGCGTGGTCGAAAGCCAGGTCCATCAGCTCACCCACGGCACCTTGGGAACGCTGCAACTTTTCCTCTCACCGGTTGGAAACTCCAAGGAGCACGTCTATCTGGAAGCGGTTTGCAGCCGGCGCGTCTGAACGACCATGACACCGCCCGTCAGCTTGCGACCCGTCACGGTGAGCGACACGGATTTCCTCGCCGCCGTCTACGCCTCCACCCGTGAGGAAGAACTCCGGGTCACGGACTGGACCGAAGAACGGAAACGGGAGTTCTGCAGGATGCAGTTCACCGCACAGGACGCCCATTACCGGCAGCACTATCCGACAGCTGAATTCCGAGTCATCGAAACGGGGGGAGTCGCCGTCGGCCGGCTTTATGTGGACCGCTGGCAACAGGAGATCCGCATCATGGACATCGCCATCCTGCCGGAACACCGCGGCAAGGGCATCGGCACCCGTTTTTTGCTGGAGCTGCGGCATGAGGCGGCCGCTGTTGGAAAATCGCTGTCCATCCACGTCGAACGGCTCAATCCCGCGCTGCGTCTTTACGAACGGCTCGGCTTCCGCATGATCGAGGACAAGGGCGTCTATCTGCTGCTCGAATGGAAGGCCGCGGGCGGCCTCACGTGAAGACCGCTTCGAACTCCGAGCCCCTCGCGCCATCCGCCACCTGGGCGATGAACAGCTCGATTCCGCCGAGCGCCTCATTCGAAAACCGGTAGATCCCCTGCGGAAGACGAAGCCCCTGCGGACCAAGGAAGGAGATCGAGAACGGATCCCGCATGGCCTCCGCCCGGCGATGGCCGAGCTTCCTCACCTCGTCCAGCCGGAGCCCGATGAAAACCTCACCGACCGTCGTGGTGAAAACCTCCCCAGCAAGCGCGGCGAAGGTGTCGTAATCCAGGGATTCGAGAGGAATGGCCATCGGTCGGGTTGTCTATCAGGACTGCACGGGCTCGAGCGTGTAGCTTTCCTTGCCATCCTTCATCGTCCAGCCTTGCTCGGTCAGCCGGGCACGGAGGATGTCTGACTCGGCCCAGTTTTTCGAGAGGCGAGCCTGCCAGCGGGTTTCGGCGAGAGCCTTGATCGACTCGGGAATTTCCATGGTGTCCTGATGGGCGTCTTCCGGCAAGGTGATGCCTAGGGCGCGCAGAATCCGGTTGAATCCGGCAAGCGCGGCGGCCGCCTCAGCTCCGGACAGACCCGAAGCTTCGCGAAGACCGGTGAAAAGACCGCCCAGCGCGCCAGAGGTGTTGAGGTCGTGGTTGAGGCTGTCCCAAGCGGCTTGGAACGGACCGAAGTCTGCGTTGGCCAGCGTGACCTCCGGGCCGATCTTCGAAGCGAGATGGCGCGCGCCCTTCGCCAGTTTCGCGAGCGCCTCACGGGCTCCGGAAAGGGAGTCGAGCGTGAAGTTGAGCGGCTTGCGATAGTGCGCGCCGATGAGCACGTAGCGGACCTCCATCGCGGTGTGGCCCTTTTCCGCCAGATCCGCGAGGGTGTGGAGATTGCCGAGGGATTTCGACATCTTCCCGCCATCGACCAACAAATGGGTGATGTGGAACCAGTTGGCGGCGAAGTGGCCGCCGCAGGCACATTCGCTCTGGGCGATCTCGTTCTCGTGGTGCGGGAATACCAGATCCACGCCACCGGAGTGGAGATCGAAGGAATCGCCGAGGTATTCCTGGATCATGGCGGAGCACTCGAGGTGCCAGCCCGGACGCCCCTCGCCCCATGGCGATGGCCAGAAATTGTCACCATCGTCGGGCTTCCGACCTTTCCACAGGACGAAATCCGAGAGGCTGTCCTTTTCGTATTCGTCGGAATTCGAGCGGGCGTTCTGGGTTTTTCCGAGATCCAGTTCGCGCTGGTCGAGGCGGGAAAGCCTGCCATAGCCGGGGAAGGAGGAGATCTTGAAATACACCGAACCGTCGTCGGAGGCGTAGGCATTGCCTTTTTCCACCAGCGTTTGGATCATGGCGATCTGCTGGGGAATGTGCTCGACCGCACCCGGCTCGATGTGCGGCGGGAGCAGGCCGAGCTTCTCGCAGTCGGCATGGAATTTTTCCGTCCAGCCGGTGGTGAAGGCGGTCAGAGACTTGCCGGCTTTTTGCGAATCTCGGATCGTCTTGTCATCGACGTCGGTGATGTTGCGGACATGGAGCGTGCGCATCCCGCCGGTTTCCAGCGTGCGGCGGAGGACATCCTGCAGGACGAAGGTGCGGAAATTTCCGATGTGTGCGGGGCCGTACACCGTCGGTCCGCAGCAATAGAAACGGAAGGTGGACCCATCGATGGGTCGCAGGTCGCGCTCGGTCCGGGAAAGCGTGTCGAAAAGCCGCATGGCGCGGTTTAGGGAGCGGCGGGCCGGGAGCCAAGAGCAAACAGTTTCCCCCCGGAAATCAACGGCGCTGGCGGCGGAATGCGAGCAGCAGGCCGGTCAGCGCAAGCAACGAGATCATGCCGGGCTCGGGAATCGCCTCATTTTCCACTTGGACATAGACCCATTGTGGCGCGCTTCCCTTGGCGATCACTTCGACCGGAACTCGGGTAACCGATGCCGGAGATGGAGGGGCGGACTGGTAAGAAACCGCATGGATTCCAGCTTGGGCCGTCGCCTCGCCCGAGCTGCGGAATTTCCACATGGCGACCGCCGGAGACGCCAGAAGCGATCCGAGAAGCAGGGCTTTGATTTTGAAAATCCCAAACACGGCCGGGTTAATTTGATAAGTTTTTAAAAATAATCAAGAAATATGAACTATTTTATGCATTTGCCGGGTTGGTTTTTCCGCCAAGGGGGAATAAGTTACCGCCGATATGGAACGGGTGCGGGATGAACGGGTGAAGCAAGTCGCCATCGGAGCGGGTATTTTGATCACGCTGACGATCGTCGTGCCCGGTCTTCTCCTGGGCTGGCGCTACATGCCTGGCCTGCTGGGAGAATGGGTCGGAACGATGCTCGGCATCCTGACGACGCCGTTTTTCATGGAGGCCACCTTCGCGACTCTTGGCTTGGTGACCGTCATTTCCCTGAATCACTGGCGGATAAAGAAGGATGGGGACGAATTCGTGTATCTCGACCAGATCTCCGGTCCGGAACTGCCACAGAATCTGCCGGATCACGCAAAATGGGCGATTTACCGGCAACAGCCGCTCGATGCCGAAAATCCATCCCTCCTCGCCCAAGCGGAAGGAGCATTCGCCATCGGCGACTACACGGCGGCAACCCAATGGATCGGCGAAATGTCTGCGGAAGAACTGAGACAACCCGCGACGCTCAGGCTGCGGCACGATCTGGCGACAGCCACCGGCAGAACCGATCTGGTGGGGCCACTGGAGCAGGAAATCAAACGGGCGGGATCTTTCACAGACGTGAACCTTTGAACATTACGCGATTATTACCTTCAAAAACCCCTCCTTTTTTTTGTTACTCTGGGGTCTGTGAACACTGATCTCGTGCCCATGAATGCGGCGAACTTCTCGAAAATGGCCCACGGCGACCTGCCCGGATTGCGCCAGCTTGCGTTCGACTTTTTCAACGACACCCGCCGTCAGATGACCGGCTGGATGGCCCTCGTCGAGACCCGCAATTACAAGCAGTTGCGGGATGATCTCCACCGCTGCAAGGGGGGAGCATCGCTTTTCGGACTGGAACGGATCGTCGCCATGATCGGCTCCTGCGAGAGTCCTTCCGTACTCGAGGAACGCGGGTTTGACATCGCCGATTTCGAAAAGGAACTTACCGCGGCCGAAAGCGCCGTGGTGGCGATGACGGCTTGAGATTCATTCATGGCAGCCCAGATTCAGTCCCCCGAAAAAGAGCTGCGTTTCACCCGGTCCGGACAAGCCTCCCTGTTCTGGGTCGGCGCGGCGGTGCTGGCCATGGTCGGGATCACCATGCTGGCGACCGCCGTTTACCGGGACATCAATCCGGAAATCCCCCACCCCGCATGGGCTCTGGTGCCGCTCGCCTCCGCCATCTTCCTGGCCCGCACGGCCATCAGCATGACCCGCCACGCCTATCTGATCCTGACGCCCCTGGGCATCGAGATTTTTCCGTTCTTCCGCCCTGCCCACGGCATGCGGCTGGTCACCTGGCAGGAGGTCGATCATGCGGAGGTCGATGGGAAAACCTCCCGCCTCACGCTGCATCACGACGCCGGGAAAACCTCAGGCATCCATCTCTCGCTGACACCGATTCGCGCGGACCGGCGGACCTTGCTTGCCAAAGCCGTCATCGGGCGGCTATCTCCCCGCGCCGCCAACGGCTGAAATCACATGCGCCCCCATTCCCGACAAATCCTCACGGTGGAAGAAGCTTTCGGCCAAAACGGCTGGCATTGCGAACTCGTCGAGGGCCGCGACGTCCTCCGCGCCGGCTTCGACGCCCACCACACCCGCGTCGATCTGATCGCACAGGCCTATCCGCAGCTGAACGCGCTGAGCATCGTTTCCGAATCACCGATGCCATTGGATGAAGAACATCTGCCACCGGTTCTGGAACTCCTCGCCCGCGCGAACAAACAGCTCACCCTCGGCGGATTCGAATACGACCTGGATCGTGAATTCCTCGTTTTCCGCATCACCAATCTCTTCGAACGCGAGCGCTTCGACTTCGACATCATTTCCTCCATGGTCCACTGCGCCATCGCCGAGCTAGACCGCATCATCCCCTACGCCGCCATCGTCCGCGACACGCCGGGCGATCTGTTGGACGACCTCGATCTCGGCCGCCTGCTGATGCGCGAGGACATTATCCCGCCCGTTCCCGGCGACGAGGAAGAGGAGTATTAGGCTAGACCGGCCATCCCCGCGGCGATAAGTCAGGGGCATGAAAATCCTCGCGCTGCTGGGCCTGCTGACCGTTCCCGCCTTCTCCCACGAATCGGACACCTGGGAGTGGACCTTGGAAAGCGGCTACCTCTGGAATGTCGGAAACAACACCGACATCGACTACGAAATCATCCCCACCCAGCTCACCCTCCGCTCCCCGGTCGCGTGGACGCTGTGGGAGGACGAGACCGGCGCGAAACTCGTCGTCAGAAACCGCTTCTCCGCACCCTTCGAGGCCATCACCCACGGCCCGGAAGACGCCTACATCGGCCTCGCGGCGGCGCCGTCCGTCGAGTATTGGTTCCCTTCGGAAAAAACCTCCGCCTTCTTCTCGATCGGCGGCGGCCTCGGCTGGACCAACAGCGCCGGCGGCCCGAACGGACTCGGCCAGGACTTCACCTTCAACTGGTTCTCCCAGCTCGGCCTGCGCCGCAAGCTCACCGAGAACGTCTCCCTGCTAGGCGGGCTCTACTTCATCCACCACTCCAATCTCGGCATGACCGATCCGAACCCCGGCATCGACGCGCTCGGCTTCACGGTGGGATGCAGCTGGACGTTCTGACCATGGGCCGCCGCCCTGCGCCTCGGCTTTTCCTATGAAGGAATCTTCCGCCAGCACGTGGTCGTGAAAGGCGAAAACCGCGACACCGCCTGGTATTCCATCATCGACAGCGAGTGGCCCGCACTCGATGCCGCGTTCCAAGCCTGGCTCGCACCGAAAAACCAGCCTGCGACCGACCAAGTGAGAATCCTGCAACAGTTCCGCGGAATCTGAATCCCACTGGCACTCCTAGATTTCGTTCCTTGCGAAAAATGATTCCATCTCCCTGTCGATCAGCCCGGCCAAGGCTTGGGACGTGAAGAAATAAACAGCAACAGACGATTTGTCGTCCTTGAAAAGACGAACCCGCAGCGGAACCGATGCCCCTTGAAACACGACCTGAAACTCAGTCTGGCTCTCGCGGTGGTGAGGGAGGCGCTCAGCCAGGGAGATGAGTTTGGAAACCTCGCGATCCCCGAACCCACGAGAGATGTGAGGATTGATTAGACGGAGAAATGCCGGAAAATCTGGCAGATCGAACGCCGTGGACGATTCGTGAAGCGAGTCTCCCAAGGACGACAGTTCCTCCTCGGTCGCAGGAGGAAGCGGACTCTCCCGCTCAAACAGATACCACAACACCAAGAGCCCGGCCCCAATGGCGAAGCCCGCCGGACTGAAGCGACCGTTCGCCGCCATGACGGCGGCGAATGCCAGAACTGCCAGACCGCCCCAAAGCATTGGATTTAAAACTCACTGGCAGACCCTGCCCCCTCCGAGAGCAGGGACGAGACGTCCCTGCTTCCTATCAGGTCACAAATACTTGTCCGTCACCGCTCCCTCGCTCGCCGTGGAGACGAGCTTCGCATACTTCGCCAGCACCCCGCGGGTGTAGCGCGGCTGCGGCTGGACCCACGCCGCCTTGCGTTTCGCGATCTCCTCGTCGGAAATCTTCACGTCGATCCGGTTCGTCACCGCGTCGATGGTGATCTCATCCCCATCCTCCAGGATGCCGATGGTGCCGCCCATGAACGCTTCCGGCGTGATGTGCCCCACCACAAATCCGTGGCTGCCTCCCGAGAAACGCCCGTCCGTGATCAGCGCCACGTCCTTGCCCAGGCCCATCCCCATCACCGCGCTGGTGGGGCCTAGCATTTCGCGCATCCCCGGACCGCCCTTCGGCCCTTCCATGCGGATCACGATCACGTCGCCCTTGTTGATCTGCTTCGCGAGGATCGCCTTCATCCCCTCCCCTTCCGATTCGAAGACGCGGGCCTTGCCGGTGAAAAGCTCCCCTTCCTTGCCGGAAATCTTCGCCACCGAGCCGCCTTCCGCCAGGTTCCCGTAGAGCACCCGCAGGTGGCTGTCCTTCTTGATCGGGTTCGACAGCGGCCGGATGATCTCCTGGTCCGCCGGATACGGCGTCGTGAATTTCTCGATGTTCTCACGCATCGTCCGCCCCGTCACCGTCATGCAGTCCCCGTGCAGCAGACCACCGTCCAGCAGGATCTTCATCAGCGGCATCGTCCCGCCGATCGCCACCAGGTCCGACATCGCATACTTCCCCGAAGGCTTCAAATCCGCCAGCACCGGCACGTTCTTCCCGATCCGCTCGAAGTCGTCGATCGTGATCTCCACCCCCGCCGAGTGCGCGATCGCCGGGATGTGCAGCGCCGCATTCGTCGAGCCGCCCAGCGCGATCAACACCGTGATCGCATTCTCAAACGCCTCCTTCGTCAAAATATCCCGCGGCCGGATCCCCAGATTGATGAGGTTCACCACCGCCGCTCCCGAGTCGAAGCAGTCCCGCATCTTGTCCTCCGAAATCGCGTTCTGCGCCGAGCCGTTAGGCAGCGACATCCCCAGCGCCTCGATGGCGCTCGCCATCGTGTTCGCCGTGTACATCCCCCCGCACGAACCCGCACCCGGGATCGCGCACGACTCCACCGTCTCCAGATCCGCATCCGTGTATTCCCCGTTCGCGTGCTTCCCCACCGCCTCGAAGACCGAGACGATGTCCAGGTCCTTCCGCTCCACCCCCTTCACCGTCGCGCAGCCCGGCAGGATCGTCCCCCCGTACACGAAGACCGCCGGCCGGTTCATCCGCGCCATCGCCATCAGGCAGCCCGGCATGTTCTTGTCACACCCGCCGATGGCCACGAAGCCATCCATCCCCTCGCACCCCACCACCGTCTCGATGGAGTCCGCGATCACCTCCCGCGAGACCAGCGAATACTTCATCCCCTCCGTCCCCATCGAGATCCCGTCGGAAATCGTGATCGTGTTGAAAATCACCCCCTTGCCCCCCGCCGCGTCCACCCCTTTGGACGACTCGATCGCCAGCTTGTCGATGTGGATATTACAAGGCGTCACCTGGCTCCACGTCGACGCCACGCCGATCTGCGGCTTCGCGAAATCTTCTTTCTGGAATCCTACGGCATACAACATCGCGCGGCTCGGCGCGCGGTCCGGGCCATCAAGCATCGGGCTGGAAAAAGGGCGTTTGGTATCGTTCATCGCGCCCGCAGCATCTTGCCAATCAGCCCCTCACGTCAAGACCCGGAGATTTTTCCCTCACCGCCCCACCTCCTCCGCCGCCCCCCGGGGACTCCAGGAAATCAACTTGTCATCGTCCGCGTGGCTCCAGATCCGGAACCACACGATCAGGTCATACCGCTTCTTCGATTTCTTCGATGCTGCTCAGGCTTGGGAAACTACCAGCCATCCATGCTTGGGACAATTCCCAGACCAAGTTCACCCATCCTCCACCCACCACCTCTGCCATCCCCTCCGGAGATCAGCATCACCACTGCTGTTTGTGAATCCACTTCTCGCAGAACGTTAAATGTGGTGGCACGGCGGCGCTGGACTCACAGAGCGAAGCGAACGAGGGATGTTATCCGCCGTTGCCACCCACGACGTATTCGGCTGGTTTGGTTTTGGGGAGAAAGAGATCGTATCTGGTCATAATCGCTCCAAAGAATCCGACAGCGAAAGCGATGGGAGAAGTAAATCTCCAGCTCTTATCATCAACTGGCAGCATTTGAGTAGCGAGCATCATAAATAAAAAACCAGAGGCTCCCGCGACTAGCGAGTGCAGTATCAACGGCCACCTTCCGCAATTCCGGAGAAACACAAAGTAGTAGGGAGTAGCGACCAAAACCCACGCGGCGCCGACACACATGAGCGTAAAGTAGACATACAACAACCCCCAGCGGATCGAATCGCCGAATGGATCGGCACTGTGAAAATTCTCCACAGGTTCTTGGAATCGCCCCGCGACAAAAAGGCCTAGGATGGATGCTACCCAAGCCGACCCGAAAGAAAGAAGAAGTCGTTTGATGTGGATCATATTTCTGCCGAACGTTAGATGTCCGCCCACGGGCGCGACTGAGAGGGAGGTTGAAAAGTGATTGTGGAGCTTATGGCCCGTTGGTGCGCGACGCCTTGCTCTGCTCTTCTGATTCCATTTTAATTGTGTCGTTGAACGGACTTATAACTTTTCGGTTCACACTAGCAAGTGATCGCATCAGAAGAGTCTTCCCGAAGTCCGCCACCACGTAGCCAGGAAGTGGTGGAAGTGGCGGTTTCGGCCAAGAAGTCTGGTGGAACGAGTTCCCGCACCAATAGTTCATCCTCAACTCAACTGCGACACCACTCGGTTGTGCCGGGTCGACAGCGATTCGAATTGAGTCTTGGTCCCGCAAGATGCTCTTAAGCTCATTGGGAGGTAATTCGATCATCCGGTCATCAAATAGGACGCCTTCAACATGCAATCGATCACCCTTGGATGTCACAACGAGATTTGGTGCTTCGAAATGATCGATCAAAACGGAGTTCTTGAGCAGGGGTCTATTGTCGACCACGGTACGGCGTCCGCGTGGTAGCCCGAGCCCGGCAAAGAAAACCACTATGGCTATCCCAAGGAGCGCTAGAAGGATCTTCTTCATTCTATTGCAGAACTTTGTAATTCGTTCAGCCCCCGTCTAGAGATTCCGCCCGCATCTGGCGAGGGGTTTCTTGCTGCCGTTTTCCCAAGGCGGTCTTACCCAACAGCTTCGGGAGAAGGTAACAGATGCTTGATTTCCACGGTCGCGGGAGGAAATGCCGCCGGGGACCGTGAAACTTCGTTAGGTATTCGTTCCGTGAACCATCGGTTACCATCACCGGTGCCTGATGACTTGGCGTGGTGAAGCACCCGCCTATCACACCGGGCGCTCGACGGTCACCGCGTTGCTGCCCTTCTCGTTTCCTTCCTCGGTGATGGAGTAGAGCTTGAAGGCTGCGGCGGTGCCCGGAGCGCCGAGGCCGAAGGGGCCGGTCCAGGTGTGGGGGCCGGTGGCGGGGATCGTCGCTAACAAGACATCGTCCTCATCATCGTACTCGGGACCCACGCTGCCGCGGACTTCGAGGGTGGCGACGGATTCGTCCGTGGGCGCGGTCCAGGCGAGGACGGCCTGGGTGGTGGCGGCGTCGTAGGAGCCGCTGAGTTCCACGGCATCCGGCGTGTGGCCGGGCAGCGGGGTGAGGCGCGGCAGGGTTTCCAAGATCGCGCTGTCGTCCGCTAACTCGCTGGGGATGCGCTTGCGGTATTGCTTGAGGATTTCGTAAATTTTCACCTGCGTCTCGTTGCGCACGCCGCGCGCCAGGCCGAGGCCGTTCGTCGCTTGGGAATGGGCGGTGTAGTGAGCCTTGAGCAGGTCCAGATCATCGGCGAAGCTGTCGATCGCGTAGCCGCCCATGAGCGTGAAGGTCGTTTCCTCGCTCTCGTAGCGGTTCCACAGGTCCAGCATGCCTTCCAGCGGGGAAATCACCCGGCCCATCCCCTCGCTCACGGTGAATGCCTTGGGCAGCATGGCCACCCAGCGGCTGTCCGGGGCCAGGCTCTCGATTTTCCCACGAAACTGCGCCATCCGCCCGAGCAACGCCGCCTTGAGGATCTCGATGTCGGCGCGGGCGCCCTCCAAGCCGTTGCGCGCCACCTCCACCGCCGTCCGCTGGGAGGCCAAGCCAGGGTCGGCTCGGCCGGTTGCAGGATGACTATCAGCAGGATACGCGCGGAATAAATTACCCTGCCGCCAGCCAGGATGGGCTTCGCCAGTTTCATTCGTGACTGCTGACGCAGTCTCTGGATTCCGCGCTGCCGGGTGATCAGATGACGCGGGTGACGGTGAGGGGGGGCGTGTCCAGGGTGTCGCCGGGGAGGAGGCCTAGGAGCTTCTGGTAGAGGGGGCTCTCGGGGGTGAGGAGGGTGATTTCCTGCCCATCATGGAGGATCTCCATGCCGCCGGCGGTGGGGACGAGGAGGAAGCGGGCGGGCTGGCCGTGGAGGCGGGCGTGGACGAGGGCGCCGGCTTCGATGGGGTGGCCGGGGGGGATGTCGGGGAGGGTGAGGGACTCGAAGGTGCGGAGGGAGGCGGCGAGGTCATCCACCTGGCGGGCTTGGCCGGCGGCGAGGTAGGAGGCTTCGAGATTGCGGGTGTCGTACTTGCTCTCGGCCTTGCTGCCGGGGTCGGTGGCGGCGGCGTGGGCCTCGTAGGCGGCTTTGGCGAGGCGTTCGAGGTTGGCGCGGAGCTCGGCGCGGATTTGATCGAGCAGTCGGGATTTCATGAAGGGATGGGGAGGCTTGCACGGGGGCGGGTGGTAGGCAAGGTTCGCGGCATGTTGACGGTTTACGCTTATAAGAACTGCGGGACGTGCCGGGAGGGGCTGAGGTGGCTGGGGGGCCGGGGGATTTCCCACGAGGTGCGGGCGATCCGCGAGAGGCCGCCGACGGTGGCGGAACTGGAGCGGGTGCTGGCGGCGGTGGGTGGGGATGTGCGGAGGCTTTTCAATACCTCCGGGGGGGACTACCGGGAGCTGGGGATGAAGGATAGGCTGCCGGGGATGAGCACGGCGGCGGCGCTGGAGCTGCTGGCGGGGAACGGGAATCTGGTGAAGCGGCCGGTGGTGGTGGGTGAGGGGGTGGCGCTGGTGGGATTCAAGGAGGCGGAGTGGGCGGCGGCGCTGGAGTAGCGGGAGGAAGACACGCTGAAGGGTCAGACTACGAACGGCTCGGTGCGGCGCTGGCGTTTCTCGAAGAGGATGGTGTCGCGGTAGCCGGCGGCGCGGGCGAGGGCGATGGCTTGGGGAAAGTCGCGGGCGACTTCGCGGGGGGTGTGGGAGTCTGAGGAGATGACGAGGCCGATGCCGGCGGAGCAGGCGAGCTCGAGGAAGCGGGGGGCGGGGTAGGCTTGGGCGCAGGGCTTGTGCCAGCCGGCGGTGTTGAGCTCGATGACGCTGCCGGAGGCGGCGATGGCGCAGATGGCGGGCTCGTAGAAGCGGTCGAGGTCGCCGGTGGGGATGTGGGCGAATTTTTTGACGAGGTCGGGGTGGCCGAGGATGTCGAAGAGGCCGCTGTCGGCCATTTTGGCGTAGGTTTCCCAATAGTGGGTCCAGACGGCGTCGACATCGCTGGCGGCCCAGCGGCCGAGCCATTTGGGGTTGTCGAAATCCCAGTCTCCGAGGTAGTGGACGGAGCCGATGAGGTAGTCCCACTGGTGGCGGGAGGCGAGGTCTGCGATCCAGGGTTCGCAGCCGGTGAGCCAGTCGCACTCGAGGCCGGCGCGGATGGGGATGCGGCCGGCGGCGTGGGTGCGGGCGCGGTGGATCCATTCGAAATATTCGGGGAGCTGGGCGGTGTGCATGCGCCAGTCGTCGAAGGGCTCGGGGATCTGGGGGGCGTGGTCTGAGATGCCGTACTCGGTGAGGCCGGCGGCGAGGGCGGCGTCGATGTAGGCTTCCGGCTGGCCCTCGGCGTGGCGGCAGAGGGGGGTGTGGGTGTGGTAGTCGGCGGGCACTTGGCAATTTGAGGATGAATCCGGTTGAACGGATGCAAAAAGCCATACTAGACTCGCCGCAGGCTGCAAACGCCAGACTTTCCATGTCCGACATTTCCCAAGCGCCCGCCCCGGGTAACTCCGTCACCCGCTATTTATTGGAACAACTCCGCCGGCACCCGAAGCGGGTGGTTTTCTCCGAGGGGGAGGATGTGCGGGTGATACAGGCGGCGGCGAGGCTGGTGGAGGCGGAGGCGGTGGCGCCGATCTTGCTGGGGAACAAGGAGCGGATCCGGGCGATCGCGGCGGAGCATGGGGTTTCGTTGAAATTCGTGCACATCATCGATCCGCCGCTGGCGTCGGACTTCGGGTTGTTTTGCCAACGGGTGGAGAACATGGCGCGCTACCGGACGATGCAGATCGGGGATCCGGCGGAGATCGTGGCGCGGCCGCATTATTTCGGGGCGCTGATGGTGCAGTACGGGCAGGCGGATGCGATCGTGGGAGGAAACCAGGCGATGCCTGCGGCGTACTTCCGGGCGCTGCTGCATACGATCAAGCCGCTGCCGAGCGTGCCGAAGATTTTCGGGGTGACGCTGCTGACGGGCTCGCACCTGAAGCATGTGGGGGGGGATGACATTCTTTTCCTCGCGGACTGCGGATTGATCCCGAACCCGGATGTGGCGGAGCTCGCCGCCATCGCGGTGGAGACGGGGAAGCTGGCGCACCATT
Organism: Verrucomicrobiota bacterium; assembly: GCA_040388015.1. GTDB lineage: Bacteria > Verrucomicrobiota > Verrucomicrobiia > Verrucomicrobiales > Akkermansiaceae > Luteolibacter. Next base: position 33,425 of record JAZKCQ010000087.1, read on the forward strand.
TCCTGGGCCGGAAGGCGTATGTGGCCATGCTGAGCCACTCGACGAAGGGGTCCGCCAGCACGCCGGACGCGAAGCGGATGGCCGCGGCGGCCTCGCTGGCGCAGGATCAGGTGCTGCATGAGTTCCTCGAAATCAGCATCGAGGGGGAGGTGCAGGCGGATGTGGCGCTGGACCCGGAGGCTGCGGAAACGAAGCTGCCCGGAGCGGAGGCCCGCCCGACGGCGGATGTGCTGGTTTTTCCGAACCTGGACGCCGCGCACATTTCCCTCAAGCTGCTGCAGCATGTGGCCGGGGCGCAGAACTACGGCCAGCTCATCCTCGGCCTGTCCCGCCCGGCGGCGCAGGTGCCGCGGACGGCGACGGTGGAGACGATTTTCGGTACGGCCGCGGCCATCGCGGTGGAGGCGATCAAGTTCCACCAGCTGTATCCGGACGGGGAAGTCTGAGCGGCGGGACCGATTGAAGGGCAGGCGGATGGGTGAAATTTCCGCCCGGCACTTCGTTAGGTTGACGCCTTTGCGGGTCTGGGCTAGTTGTGCCGGGTGATCATCATCCGGAGCTTACGCATCCTTTCCCTGGCCTTCGCGGCCGTCGCATTTTCCAGCATCGCGGACGCCCAACTCTCGGCGACCCTCCGGCTGTCCAAGAAGCAATACGTGGCGGGAGAACCCGTCATCGCCGTGGTCACCGTGACCAACCATGCAGGGCAGACGCTCACCTTCGCCAGTGACGGCCGCATCCAGTGGCTGGATTTCATTCTGAAGGACAACCGTGGCGACGAGGTCACGCCGAACGGGCGCAAGATGTTCGGCAAGATGACCATCCGTGCGGGAGAAACCCTGGCCCGAGAAGTGGATCTGGCCCAGCATTTCATCCTGAGCGAACCGGGAAACTTTTCGGCGGTCGCCGTGGTCCACATGCCGGGTGGAAACACCGACGGATCATCAACCAACCGGGTGCTCTTCAATCAAAGCCCCGGCGCCCCTTACTGGACCCAGAAGGTCGGCATCCCCGGAAAATCGGGCCAGACCCGGGAATTCCGCGTTCTCAATTTCAGCGGCGATGAAAAGGCCCAGATCTACGCCCAAGTCATCGACGGACGGACCGGCCAGAATGTGAGAACCTTTCTTCTCGGCGATGTGCTGATGCTGCGCAAACCGCTGATCACGGTGGACCGGCTGCAGCGCATGCATGTTCTGTTCCTTGCGACCCCGACCATGTGGGTCCATTGCCAGATCGATACCGATGGCAAACTCGTGGACCGCCAGATCCATCAGCGCGCCGCGACGGGGGATCCGCAACTGCTGACTTTCGCTGACGGAAACGTGCGTGTTTCCAACAGCATTCCCTACGACCAGAAAGCCGCCGCCGAAGCCCGATCCAAGATCCGCAAGGCTTCCGACCGTCCCGCAGGCACGTATTGATCGCCCGGGATGCGCGTTAATTTCACCTGATGGGTGAATTGGCTTTACAATTTTTAAAAAATATCAACATATCTTAATTGTTTTTCGTTATTAACTTTCCCGTTTCATATTATATGAAAACACTCATCCAATCCCTTGCTCTTGCGGCCGTCTGCGCCCTCAGCAATGCGGCCAGTGCCGCAAACTTCCGCACGGTCGTCATCGACGCCGGACATGGCGGACACGACAACGGCGGCCAATGGGGCCGCGTCTATGAGAAGCACCTCGCGCTCGACACCGCCTACCGCCTGGAAAGCAAACTGAAGGCATTGGGCTATCAGACGGTGATGACCCGCCGCAGCGATTATTTCATCTCACTTCCCCAGCGCGTCAGCACAGGCAACCGCTATCGGAATGCCATCTTCGTCAGCATCCACTACAACTACACGTGGAAACAGGACGTCAGCGGACTGGAAACCTTCTTCTCCAGTGAAGAAGGCCGCAGGCTCGCCCAGTATGTGCAAAGCAGCCTGATCCGCCGCACCCGGACGGTGGACCGCAACGCGAAATATGCCCGCTTTTATGTGATCCGGAATTCCGCGCTCCCCGCCATCCTGGTCGAGGGAGGATTCGTCAGCAATGCGAACGAGCGCAATCGGATGAAATCCGGCTGGTTCCGGGAGATGATCGCCCAAGGCATTGTGGATGGCATCCAGCGCTATCGCGCCAATTGATGATTTCCAATGCAACGGGGATGAAGCCGCGTAGGTTCCTCTGATGGGCGCGGTTACGATTGCTGAAATGCTATCTATCGAGGCAGCCGCCATGGCGAACGGCTGGACGGAGGAACAACTGCTCAATCTCGCGGGAGAAAGGCTCGGTCGTGCCATCGGCCGCCACTTCCCCCACCCCGGCACCGCCGTCGCGTACTTGGGAAAAGGCCATAACGCGGCGGATGCGCTGGTGGCCCTCCGGATTCTGCGGGATGAGTTCCGCTGGAAAATTTCAATCCGCAGCGCTTATCCCCCCACCTCATGCGCTCAATTGGTGTGGAAAAAATGGGACGAGCTCGGTCACCGGCTTTCCTTGGACCGTTCACCCCAGTGGCGGGACATCGAAGGACCGCTGATTCTGCTGGACGGGCTGCTAGGCACCGGATCGAAAGGTCGCCTGCGCTACCCCGTCGCCCAGCTCGCCGGAGAAATGGCCTCCTTGCGACTGAAGGCCGGAGCACGCGTCGCGGCGATTGATCTGCCTTCCGGGATCGACCCGGATTCCGGTGAAGTGTTTCCCGACACGGTCATCGCGGACGTCACCTTCATGATCGGCAGTGCCAAACGCGGATTGCTGCACGCCCATGCCGCAGTGGCTACCGGAGCACTCGCGGTGGTGCCCGTCGAGCCTCTCTCCGCATCCTCGTCCGGCGACATCGAGCTCGTTTCCCCCCAGACCCTCGAGTGCGGAAAAGTCCCCCGCCCATTTGATTTTCACAAAGGCCAAGCCGGCCGCGTGGCCATACTCGCCGGATCGGAACACTACTCCGGAGCCGCCGTCCTCGCAGCCACCGGAGCCCTGCGCGGCGGCGGAGGTCTGGTCACCCTTTATGTCCCGGAGGGCTTGAGAGCCGTCGTTTCCGCCAGATGCCCGCCAGAAATCATCGTCCGAGGCATCCGGAATCCGAGAGAACTGTTGGAATTCCGCTACGATTCGCTGGTCACCGGCTGCGGACTCGGTGATATGGATCCCTCCATGGAGGATGGCCTCCTCGATCTGATTTCCCATTCCCCCGCCCCGACCGTGGTCGATGCGGACGCGCTGAACCTGATCGCGAAATCCGGCAGGACAGACATCCTCTCGGAAAAACACATTCTCACTCCGCACCCCGGGGAATTCGCAAGACTCGCTCCCGATCTTGCGGAACTTTCAAGGGAAGACGCCGCCCGCCGTTTCGCGGACCGGATTCCCGCCATCCTTTTGCTCAAAGGCAGCCGCACCCTCGTCACCGGCAAGGGGGCACCACTCTACTGCAATTCCACCGGCACCCCCGCCATGGCGACCGGCGGTCAGGGCGACCTGCTGGCAGGCGTCATCGGTGCCCGCCTGGCGACCGGCGATCCCCTTCTCCATGCCGCCGCTCTCGCAGCATGGCTCTGCGGGCGTGCCGCTGAAATCGCATTGAATGAGCGTCACCTTTCCGAGGAATCCGTGATTCCTTCCGATGTCATCCACTTCCTCGGCGCGGCGTTCCAGGACTGGAAAACCTCGCAACGTTAGGAATCTGCTGGAGACGAGGCTTCCGACGCCTCATCCTTGGCCAGCATGCCATCGATCAGAAACGGTCCGAATGGAACGAGAGAGGCGGCGAACGCGAGCACCGATTTTCCGAGCGAGATCCTCCCCGCGACCAGTGCCGTCAGCACCGCCAGGCCGTAGAGGATGAACAACAGCCCGTGGACCCATCCGGTCCATTTCACCGCTTCCGGAATCCCGGCGAAGTACTTGAGAGGCATCGCCACCCCCATGAGCAGCAGGAATGAAGCGCCTTCGAACATCCCTACCAGCCGGACCCGTCCCACCTGATTTTTCCAATTTGGCATCACACAAAAAGTGGCGGCCAGCGATGACTGGCAACCACAAAAAAACCACCGGATCCGCTTGAGATGCCGGTGGTCGGTTGAATTGTCAGGGAGGTGAATCAGTTCACCGCCACAGCCGAGGAACCCGTCTCACCCGTGCGGATGCGGATCGCCTCTTCGACGGTCGAGATGAATACTTTGCCGTCACCAATCTTGCCGGTGTTCGCACTCTTCACAATCGCAGCGGCGACGCCGTCCGCTTGTGCATCGTCCACAACGATTTCGATTTTGACCTTGGGAAGGAAATCCACGGTATATTCGGAGCCCCGGTAAATTTCAGTATGACCTTTCTGGCGACCGAAGCCTTTGACCTCGGTGACTGTCATGCCTTGCACACCCACCTCGGCGAGGGCCTCCTTAACTTCTTCAAGCTTGAATGGTTTTATGATCGCTTCAATTTTTTTCATAGTTCGGCGGATTGGTGATTAGAGAAAAGCATGGCGTGTGCCAACTCGCACACGCGGTGAATTATTTTCCGCCACAAACCTATGCATTCCAAGCGCCCCTGACGAGAGCAAAAGCGGTTAAAAATTCGAAAATCACGCTCCGGCAAGGCCTTTTTCCCACCGCCCCACCTCCAACAGCCTGAAGCTCTTATGATATGGCAAAATAAAAGCGCTCACCCCGATTTCCGGAGGAGCGCCAGGTCAACCGGATCCGGAGGGATCAGGCCTTCGACTTGAGAAGGTCCCGGATTTCGGCCAGGAGCTTTTCTTCGGCCGTCGGTTCCGCCGGGGCCGGAGGAGCGGCGGCTTCCTGCTTGATGGCAAGAGCCTTGGCCTTGTTGATCGCCTTGACCACGAGGAACATCACGAAGGCGACGATGACGAAGTTGATGGAGATGGTGATGAAGTTCCCGTAGGCTAAGACCGCGCCCTGCTTTTTCGCCTCCACCAGATTGGTCGCCGTCACCGCATCGGACAGCGCGAAGAACTTGTTCGTGTAATCCATGCCGCCGGAAATCTTCCCGATGATGGGCATGATCAGATCCTCGATGAATGCGGTGGACAACTTCGTGAAGGCGGCTCCCATGACGAAGGCCACGGCCATGTCGATGAGGTTTCCTTTGAGGGCAAATTCCTTGAATTCTTTGAACATGGCGGATTGGGGGTTGGGGTTACCACATTTCAATGCCTCATCACCGTTTCCGCGAAAAGGAATTTTTTCCCCGGCCCCAACTTGAAACTTGGCAGTCCGTGCCTTTCTCGTGAGCGTGTCGCCAATGGCCACGCGGAATTCTCCAGCCTTACGGCGCCTTCTGGATGATGTTGGAACGGTCGATCAGGTCGGCATCGAGGAGAGGGTCGCCAAATACGGCACCCGCAGCATCAAGAAAAACGCCAAGGTCTTCGGCCTGAAACTCGCGACCACCATGGTCGACCTAACGACACTCGAGGGCAAGGACACCCCCGGCAAGGTCGCATCACTCTGCCAGAAAGCGCTCCATCCACACGACGGCACGGACATTCCACCGACCGCCGCTGTCTGCGTCTATCCGGCGATGGTGAGACACGCCGCGAAATACGTGAAGGGCACCTCCGTCAAGATCGCCTCCGTCGCCACCGCCTTCCCCTCCGGCCAGGCTCCGCTCAAGACACGCCTCGCCGAAGTCCGCGCCGCCGTGGGCGACGGGGCCGATGAAATCGACATGGTGATCAACCGCGGAGCCTTCCTCGCCGGGGAACTCCAGCTGGTGCAGGACGAAATCGCCGCCGTGCTGGAGGCCTGCGGCGAAAGCACGCTCAAGGTCATCCTCGAAACCAGCGAACTCGAAACCTACGACAACATCCGCGCCGCCTCGTTCCTCGCGATGCGCGTCCTGCGGTCCGGCGATTTCATCAAGACCTCCACCGGAAAAACCAACCTCAACGCCACGCTCGGCAATAATCAGGTGATGCTCGAAGCCATCCGCGATTTCTATTTCGAGACCGGTATCGAAATCGCCATGAAGCCCGCCGGCGGCATCCGCACTGCGAAGCAGGCGCTGCATTTCCTCGTCGCGGTGAAGGAAACGCTCGGTGACGCGTGGCTCACCAACACCCGTTACCGCTTCGGCGCCTCCGCCCTGCTCAACGACCTTGTCCGCCAGCTCGTGAAGGAAAAAACCGGGGCCTATCAGGCACCTCACACCTTCAGCGAATCCTCTTCAGCCTATTGAAATAGGTCCTACAGGACCCCTACGACCTATATCTCCCATGCCTGCAAAAAAGTCCACCCGTCCCGCCGCCCGCGAACTGCTCTTCGGCGATCTTTGGGAATATGATCCCGCGCCGGAATCCGCGCCGGCCTTCATCGACGAGCGATACGGCCTTTTCATCAATGGGAAGTTCGTCGCGCCCAAGACCAGGAAATACTTCGACTCCATCAGTCCGCGCAATGAGGAGAAGCTCGCGGAAATCGCCCTCGCCGGAGCCGCCGATGTCGATGCGGCCTATCAGGCAGCCGCCGCCGCGTTCAAGACATGGAGCAAGCTCCCCGGCAGCGAGCGCGCGAAGTACCTGTTCCGCATCGCCCGGCTGCTTCAGGACCGTGCCCGGGAATTCGCCGTTGCCGAAACCCTCGACGGTGGCAAGCCGATCAAGGAATCCCGCGACTTCGACGTGCCCATGGCCGCCGCGCACTTCTTCTATCATGCCGGCTGGGCGGACAAGCTCGCCTACGTCACGCCGGGCCGCACGCTGGAACCGTTGGGCGTCGTCGGTCAGGTCATCCCTTGGAATTTCCCGCTGCTCATGCTCGCGTGGAAGATCGCCCCCGCCCTCGCCACCGGCAACACCGTCGTCCTCAAGCCTGCGGAAACCACTTCCATCACCGCGCTCAAGTTCGCCACCATTCTCCAGGACGCCGGCCTGCCACCCGGTGTCGTCAACTTCGTCACCGGCGCGGGTGAAACCGGAGCAGCCGTCGTCAATCACCCTCTCGCCGCGAAGATCGCCTTCACCGGCTCCACCAATGTCGGCAAGGCGATCCAACACGCTCTCGCCGGAACCGGCAAACGCCTCACCCTTGAGCTCGGAGGAAAAGCGGCGAACATCGTCTTCGACGACGCCCCTCTCGACCAGGCCGTCGAAGGCATCATCAACGGCATCTTCTTCAACCAGGGCCACGTCTGCTGCGCCGGATCGCGTTTGCTGGTTCAGGAATCCGTCGCGGAAATCATCCTATCCAAACTCAAGGTCCGTCTGAAATCCCTCCGCACCGGCGATCCGCTCGACAAGAACACCGACATCGGCGCGATCAATTCCAAGGCCCAGCTCGACCGCATCCAGGATCTCGTCGCCTCCGGAGTTTCCGAAGGTGCGGAGATCTATCAAGCCTCCTGCACGCTTCCGAAAAAAGGCTTCTACTTCCCGCCCACGCTTTTCTCGAACGTCTCGCAAAGCCACCGTGTCGCCCGCGAGGAAATCTTCGGCCCCGTGCTTTCCATCCTCACCTTCCGCACGCCGGAGGAAGCCGTCGAGAAAGCCAACAACACCCGTTACGGCCTGAGCGCCGGCGTCTGGACCGACAAAGGCTCGCTCATTTTGAAAATGTCCACCGAGCTGAAAGCCGGCGTCGTCTGGGCGAACACTTATAACAAATTCGACCCCGCGTCGCCCTTCGGCGGCTACAAGGAATCCGGCTTCGGCCGCGAGGGCGGGAAACAAGGCCTGCTGGATTATGCCCAACTGAAATAGGTCCCATGAGGCCAACAAGACCTATGTTAAAAATCACCAAGACCCCGAAATGCTACGTCGGCGGAGCCTTCATCCGCTCCGAGAGCGGACGCGTCCAACCTCTGAACGACGCCAGCGGCACCTTCTTCGCGAACATCCCGCTCTGCTCCCGCAAGGACCTGCGGAATGCCGTGGAAGCCGCCGCCAAGGCCGGTCCCGGCTGGGCGGGCCGCAATGCCTACAACCGCGGGCAGATTCTCTATCGCCTCGCGGAAATGTTGGAAGCCCGCGCCGTGGAAATGTCGGAGGCCATTTCCCTCTCCGGCATTTCAAAGAGTGACGCCGCCCGCGAAGTCCGCGCCACCGTCGAGCGCATCGTCCACTACGCCGGTTGGACGGACAAATACCAGGCCCTGCTCGGCAGCGTGAACCCCGTTTCCTCACCGCATTTCAATTTCACCGTCACCGAGCCCATGGGCATCATCGGCATCGTCGCCCCGGATGAAGCCCCGTTGCTGGGTCTGCTCTCGCTCGTCCTGCCCGCCATCACCAGCGGAAATACGGTGGTCGCCCTCGCCTCCACCACCCGGCCCTACCCGTCGATTTTGCTCGGAGAAATGCTCGCCACCAGCGACCTTCCCGGCGGAGTCGTCAATCTCCTCACCGGCCTGCGCGGCGAACTCATCCCCACCTTCGCCACCCACGCCCACCTGCGCGGCCTCGCCGCCGTGGCGGATCTCGAAGAACGCAAAACACTCCAGTCCGGTGCCGCCGACAGCGTCAAGCGCCTCAAGCTCATCCCATCGGAAACCGCCACCGACTGGTTCGCCGAAAAAGCCCAGGGACTCTACGAAATCCGCGATCACCTCGAGTCCAAGACCACCTGGCATCCGATCGGAGCGTGATCTTGCGTCATGGACTGCGGAGGGAAGCGATAGCTCCACACCGCTTGGGATGAACCAGTCTCCATAGACGCCATTCGTCCCGTAGCTACCAAAGAATCCAAAGCGGTGTCGCCGCTGCGCTTTGCCACCGCACTCCAAGGACATTTGCGCTTGTCGGAAATTTCATCCGGTTTACCCATCCCGCATGCCCGACGCCGTTTATGTCCATGATGCCTTCGCCCGCATCGCCGATCGCTACGTGCTCACCAACCACGTCCTGAGCGGCGGCATGGACATCTGGTGGCGCAAGGTCGTCACCGCCCGCATCCGGAAATGGAATCCCGCGCGCCTGCTCGACGTCGCCAGCGGCACCGGCGACCTCGCCTTGGAAATCCAGGACCAGATCCCCGCCTGCGAGGTCATCGCCTCCGACTTCTGCGCGGAGATGCTCGCCCACGCCGCCAGCCGCGGCATCGCCAAAACCATCGTCGCAGACGCGCTCAAGCTCCCCTTCCGCGACCGCGAGTTCGACGTCGTCACCGTCGCCTTCGGCCTGCGCAACATGGCGGACTACCCCGCGGCCCTGCGCGAGATGCACCGCGTCCTCAAGCCCGGCGGCCGCCTCGTCATCCTCGATTTTTCCCTGCCCCGCGGCATCCTGCGCGCGCCCTACCGCTGGTATCTCCACCACGTCCTCCCCCGCATGGCCGGAGCCCTCACCGGCCAGAAGGACGCCTACGAATATCTCGGCGGCTCCATCGAACAGTTTCCATCAGGCAAGGGCATGACCGACCTGTTGGAAACCTGCGGCTTCGGGAAAACCGACGCCAGCCCCATCACCTTCGGCGTCGTCACCGTTTACGAAGGCACCCGCCCCGCTTGACGTGGCACGGGTGTTTCCTCTCCATCCTTGAGCGGCGTGACGGAGGCTTCACGCTTTCAACGCCCGTGCGACCCGGCGCGGGAGGAAGGTGCCGGTGAGACAGAGGATGATCACGCCCATGGTGACGAGAAGCGCCTCGATCCCGCCGAAGCGGAGGGCGGCGGCTCCGAGGATGGCGACACAGGCGGACTCGATGAGCTGGATGCGCACCAGTTTCCCGACCTGGCCGGTGCCGATCATGAGCGTGTGGTTCAGGTGACGCCAGACGTGGGCGATGAAGTAGAGGCCGTAACAACCTAGCAGCGCGCGGCTGATGCCGGAGAAGTCCTTGCCCAGCCAGAGGGGAAGCACCCAGGGACCGACGAGGAAAAGTCCGATCGCCGAGCAGATGGCGAATCCGGAACCGAGGAGATAGAGACGCCTGGCGGCGTTCCGCGCCCATGCCCGGTCATCTCGGGCCAGTGCCTCCGCGACGGCGGGCCAGGTGGGGGTGCTGAGCATGACGACGAAGCCGAGCTGCATGACGGTGAGGGTGATGAAGATGCCGTAGAGGGCGACCGCCGCCGGGCCATCCGCATGACCGACCATCCACGCGCAGAAGTTGTACTCGATGGCACCGGTGACGAGGCAGCAGGTGGAGAAGGCGATGCCGTCTGAAAACAAGTGCCGGGCCATGGCGGGCCGGGCGAATTTCAACGAAGGCACCATGAGCGGATGCTTTTTCCAAAGGGTGGCGGTGTTGCAGAGTTTCCCGAGAACCATGGCTCCGTGCACGGCCAGGACGAGGAACCAGACCTGCGGGACGAACCAGATGCCGATGCCGACGAAGGCGGCGGCCATGACATTCCCCGCCGCACCCCAGAGGTTGTTGGAGGCGACTTCGAGGTGGCCCTCGCGGATGCGCTCGGTGAGATTGAGGATGAAATATAACAGGAAGAGGCCTAGTCCGGTCCACAGCGCGGGACGGAGTGCGGACTCCTTTCCGGAAAATGAATCACCAAACAGGGTCGGCAGCGGCACGGTGAGCAGGACGGAGGCGAGCAGCAGACCGGCAAGGGCGGAGGTGCCGAGCATGAGGAAAAACGCGGTGGAGCCGAGTTCGCGCTGTTTGATTTCATCCCCCTCGGCACGGGCGCGGGTGAGTCCGTGGGTGAGCGCGGGACCGATGCCGACTTCCAACAGGGAGATGGTGGCGAGGGTGAGATTGACGGTGGTGTAGAGGCCGAACTCCGCTCGGCCGAGGACGCGCACGGCGACCGGGATGGAAAGGAGCTGGAGAAGGATGGTGCCGAACTTGGAGACGAAGGAAGTGGCCACGGCCAGCCGGATGGAACGGTCCCGGCGGGCGGTGGTTTCGGTGACGGAACGATCGGGCATGTCCTCGGATGACGCGGTGGTTAACATGCGCCGCCGCGTTTGTAGAGGGTCATGAGCATGATTTGGAGATCGAGGACGAAGTTCCAGTTTTCAATGTAGTCGAGGTCGAACTTGACGCGCTCGCGCAGGCAGGTGTCGCCGCGCAGGCCGTGGACCTGGGCCCAGCCGGTGACGCCGGGTTTGATGTTATGACGGACGTTGTAGTGCGGAATTTCCTCCTTGAAGCCTTCGATGAGCTCCGGACGCTCGGGGCGCGGGCCGACGAGCGACATGTCGCCCATGAGGACATTCCAGAACTGCGGGAGTTCGTCGATGTTCCAGGCGCGCATGAGCTCGCCGATTTTGAGACGGCGCGGGTCGTCCTTCACGGTCCAGCCCGGGGTGCCGGCGGCTTCCGCATCGAGCTTCATGCTGCGGATCTTGTAGATATGGAACGGGCGGCCATTGAGACCGATGCGGCGCTGGCGGTAGATGACGCTGCCGGGTGACTCCATGTAAACCAGGGTGGCGAAGGCGGCGACGATGGGCGCGAAAAGAAACATGCCCAGCACGCTGCCGACGATGTCGATGGCGCGCTTGGCCGCGTTGTTGAAGGCGTGGTGAAGCGGCATTTTCCCGATGCCGAGCACGGGCATGCCGTGGATGCTCTCCAGCTGGAGGCCGGAAACGAGGATCTGGAAACAGCTCGGGACGAGTTTGAAATCAATGAACTCACGCCCGCAGGTTTCGGCGAGTTCGAGCATCTGGTGGCGCTCCAGCGTGCCATCCACCACCATGACGAGATCGGCGCCGGACGAACGGAGGATGGTCCGAAGGCCCTCGAAGGAACCTAACACGGGAACCTCCTGCGGCGGCAGGATTTCAAAAGCATAACGAGGAGGTGCGACGGCCCCGAGGACCGAAATCTGATTGCCCCGGCCATTGCCGAAACGCTTCAAGGCTCGGTCGCATTCTCCATTCCAACCCACGAAAACAGCCTTCTGCCGGAGGGCGTCGGCGTATCGATCCCGCCGCAGGATGCAGTAGAGCACCCAGCGCCAGAGCAGCAGGCCGGCCATGGCGGTCATGGCACCGACCGCGCAATACATGCGGCTGATGGCGGGCTCGATTTTGAAAACGAGCGCGATCGCCAGGAAGCTGAATCCCCAGATGACGCAGCATTTGACGATGATGGAAAACGTCTTGCGGATCGACAGGTAGTGGCGCGGATCGTGCAGCCGGGAGTTTGTCAGCAGGAAGATCAGCACACCGCTGCCCAACAGGACGTGGCCGCAGTAGCCGGAGACACTGATGCCCGTGTCGATCACGCCGACATCCCGCAAGCCGGTTTCAAAGCGGATCACATAGGCAAGCATCAGCGCCAGCAGGACGACGGCGGAGTCGCCGAGAAAACTGGCGGCCACCAGCTTCTGGTGGGCCACCCACGGGCGGTGCCGGTGTCTGAGAGAGAAGGATTCCGGAGCTTCAATCTTGGCGACGGTGGGACGAGCGGGGGGCGACTCGACCACAACCGCACGGGTTGTCGAATTCATGGTTCGGGGGGATGGGGGGAAACAGCGATTCCATCGGGGGGATGGGGTTGATTGGGGGGAGAAATACGTGGGATGACGGCGGAGACGTAATCCGGAAATCAGAGAATGCTATGCAAAATTCGGGACGATATCACAGCCATTTCGGGGGATGGCAGACGACACACCAAGCGAGGGCTGGCTCGGAATATTCGGATGCCCCACGGAAACGCCGGGATCGACCGAGGGGGAACCGGACCCATTTCCCGAGGATTCATTCCACACGAAGCCGACGAGAGTGCCACCCGCCGAGCGGACAAGATCGGCGGCCCGCTTGAGTTCGTGGCGGTCACCCCCTTCTTCGCGGACGACGAGACAGGTGCGGTCCGCATAGCGGGCGATCGAGAGCATGTCGCTCACCGCGAGCACGGGGGAGGAATCGATGACGACGCGGTCGAACCAGAGGTAGGCATCCTCCAGCAAGGAGGGGAAACGGGTTCCGGCTAACAACTCGGCGGAGTCGGAGCGCATGGGCCCGGAGGAAATCATGTAGAGATTGGGCAGCGAAGTGGTGAAGCAGGCCTGGGCCGGATCGATTTTCCCTGCGAGGTAGCCGCCGAGTCCGCTGTCTTCGGCCGCACCGGCGAGATGCTGGCGGCTCAGGCCGGGATGGCGCAGATCGGCATCCAGCAGAAGCGTGCGGTGCCCCTGCATGGCGAGCGATGTCGCGTAGTTCAGGGCACAGAAAGACTTGCCCTCCCCGGCCCTCGCACTGGCGAAAAGCACGGTCCGTGCGGCACCACCCGCCGGCGGAGCGAGGATCGCGCGCAAGGCCCGGAATGCTTCCGCACCGGGGGAGGACGGGTCCGACAGGAGGATCATCCTGTCGCCGCGATGCGGAATCTGCGGCAGCCTTGCTAACAAGGGAGCCCCGGTCGCGCGGGCCACCGCTGCCGGGTCACGCACCTTGCGGTCTCCCAGCTCAAGTCCGGCGAGAAGCATCAGCCCTCCCAGAAATCCGGCGAAGGCCCCCACGGCGGCGAAAACGATCTTCCTCGGGCTGTGGGGTTTCTCCGGCAGCAGAGGATTCCCCTCCCACCGGAGAACCGAGGCGGGGACAGAGGCGGCGAGGCTGGTTTCACGAAGCCGCAGCGCGACCGAGTCATGCAGGGTGCGGTCCGCCTCGGCGTCGCGCGTCATGCTGCGGAATTGCTCGCGGATGCCCTCGACATCGACCGCGTTTCCACGGGCCAGGCTGACCTCGCTGGAAAGCTTGAGCTCGTTCTCCTTGGCAACGCGATAACGTTGTTCGAGCGCCTGACCGGCGGCCCTGACCGTTTCGGCGAGATTGGCCTTCATCAGGGTGATCTCGTTGGCGATCTCCTTATAAACCGGATGCTTGTGCAGGTAGCGCTCCTTGACGCGTCCGAACTCGGCTTCCTTCTGCTGGATCGCCTTCACTTGGGAAAGAACCTCCGTGCCCCGCTCCGAGCTTTGCAAACCCGCAAGCGCTTCCGGATCCGATGAATCGAACTTGGCAAACGCCTCGAACTCGGACTCCAGGCGAAGGCGGGCGGCGGTGGCCTCGGTAAGTTGCGAGCTCAGGGTGCCTAACGCATCTCTCACCGGACTGCCGCTCTCCGTGCCCTCCAGGCCGGGGACGGGATGCGTTTCGCGGAATTCCTGAAGCTTGCGGGCGGACGTTTCCATCCGTTCGCGGAGGCGGGCCTCCTCACCGGCGAGACCTTCGCTGGCCTGACGGGTGATCGCGATCTGGCGGTCGTTCGTCCATTTCTCATACTCCTCCACGAGGGATTCCACCAACCGCCTGGCCCGGACCGGATCGGTGTCCTCGACTTGCAGATCGATGAGCCGGGTGCCGCGGCGGAGTTCGATCCGCACGCGCTTCGTGAACTTTTCCAGGAGCGCCTGTTCGCTCGTTCCTTTCGGCGCGAAGGCGGGATCTTCCGCCAGACGGTTCGCTTCGATGACGCGCATCAGCAAGGTCGTGGCGCTCATCCCCTGCTCCACCGAGCGCATCTGCTCGAGATCGCGGGTTTCCTCGGGAGCCACCGCGCGGATGTCGAGGACGACAGGTGCCTGACTGCTGACATAGACCGATCCGGTCGCACGATAGGTTGCGGGAAGTTTGCCGGCGAAAACGTACAACGCGGCGGCTCCGAGCAACCCGGCAAGGATCACGATCCATCCCCGGCGGAGCACGATTCCCAACAAACGGCCGGGCTCCACCTTGGGCAGGAAATACGTCGGATCCGCACCGGATGGGACGGGCAACCGCGAGGCGGGGAGAGCGATCGCGTATTCTTTTGGTTTCGAGTGGGACATCGGGGCGGGTCTGCTGGGATTCAGAAAAGGCTTTCCGGGATGGTGATCACATCGCCATCGCGCAAGAGGATGTCCGTTCCACCGCCGGTGGTGATGGCGGACAGGTTGACGATCTGGACCTTGTTATCGGCATGCTTGAGGCTGATTTTTTTCGGATTGCCGATGCGGGTCACCCCGCCGGCCATGCCGATGGCTTCGACCAGCGACAGCTTGCGATGGACCGGCAGCTCGAAGACTCCGGGCCGCTGCGCCTGGCCCAGCACCGTGATCGTCCGGCGGATGCGGGCTTCGATGGAGACGCTCACTTCCGGCTTCACCAGATAGCCGTCCGCCAGCTTGCGGGTGATGGCGGCGGCGGCTTGATTGGTGGTGAGCCCCTCGAGGCGGACCGGCCCGATGAGCGGCATGGAAATCGTACCGTCGCCGGAAAGCTGGCCGCGGGTGGCGAGGTCGTCCTCGCGGAACACGCGGATCTCCACATTGTCCATGCGGCCGATCACTCCCGAAGAACGCTCGCCCTGCGCCGACGCGGACAGTGACATCACGGCTCCTAACATGGCGACCAGGGTGATGATGAATTTAAGGTTCATGATTCGATTGATGACTTAGAATTTATAGTTCAGCTCGATGCCGGCCATTCTCTGGCCATAACCGAAATCGGATTCGGTCGAACGATTGTCCGAAACGCGGTAGAAAATCGAGAGATCGAGCTTGTCGTTAATCTGGCATTCCAAGGCGGGCCGCACGAACCAGATCCGGTCCTTGCGACCGGCGGCTCCGGAGCCCGCAACCTGGCTGTAGGTCGAAGCTTCGCGTCCCGCTTCGAGGCGGGCCGTCCATTTGCCGCCGAGGCGCTGGGAAATGCCTGCGGTCACCCCCTTCACATTGTAGTTCTGTCCCGCATAAAACGCGGATGCCTCTTCCCGTTGATAGCCGGTCACAAAAAGCGAGGTCCCCTTGCGCGGCGCCCAGTCGGCACGTCCTTCCAGCACCGGATTCACATCGGTGCCGTTCTCGGTCTTTCGGTGCTCGGCCCCGGCCTGGAGTTTGATCCGGACCTTCTCGCGCGGCTGCCAATTGATATCGGCGGTCAGTTGCCGGGTCGTTTGTGTGGCAGAGCGGTCGACCTTGAAATCTCCGGCCTGATAGACCAGCCCCACCTCCGTCTTCGGAGAGTAGGCGAAGCGCACCGCGGCCTCTCCATAGGTTTTGTCCGAATCGAAAAGGGCCGGGTCGGCATAGTCCGACCGCTCGTTTCCGGCGGCCGCTTCCACGGTGAGCTTTTCGCGGGGGGTCCAGGCCGCGCGGATTTCGTTCGCGAGTTCCACGCGATCCGTCTGCCGTCCGGTGTCGGCCGTCGCATCGCCCAACTTCTGAACCGCGCCCTTGTAGGTGAGCTTGGTGATCTTGCCACGCCAGCCGGCCATGAGCGCCGCCTGATGATCGATGCGGTTGTCATCCCCATGGTCCGCATACACCACAGCGGTCGGACGATAGGCGATCTGAACGAAACCGCCCTCGCCTTCCTTTTCATTCCCCTGGGTGTAGGCCGCCGTGGGAGCCACCCGATAGACCATGTCGGACTCGGGTTCCGACCTGCTCAGGAAGATATTGCTGTCATAAGCCGCCGAAACGACAGCACCCAGGTCCAATCCCCCATGGCGCTCTTCCTCCACGTCTGCCGGAACGAGCGGTTCCACCACATCCCCGGCCCCGACCCGGTCATCGACGACCGGGGAGACCTCTTGGGCACGGACTGGCGTCGGGACACTGGCCGATATGCAGGCCATCATCAAAACAACCATCCGGGGGGGACATGGTTCTGTGAAAATCATCGCGGGGGGAGCAACACGCCACTCATCGCCCAGCTGACACGAGCTGACAAGACTTTTCAAATATCCAAGCTATACGTGATCACGTAATACAAAGACAGCGGATTGATGTTAGTCATTTGAGTCATCAATTCATCTTCATCGGCAAACATTTAACTTTGCTGTATCAAAATTCACCATTTCCCCTGTCCTTCTTCAAATCATCGGCAGCCATCCCAAGTCATCTCCCCTGAAATCCCCCCCCATGGATCCCTTCACAACCTCCGCCCCATCGTGCCTGACTGCACCCACCGAGCGGTGGACCGACAAGTTCGAGCGCCAGGCGCTCCTCCATCCCGCCAAGACCGCGGTGATCAGCGGAAACCGCTCGCTTTCTTATGAAGAACTGAGCGCGCGATCGAACCGGATCGCCAATCTCCTCCGCTCGCAAGGCATCGGCAGGGGAAACTTCGTGGGGCTCGGACTGCATCGCTGTCTGGACCTCCCCGCCGCGCTCCTCGGCATCTTGAAATCCGGAGCGGCCTATGTGCCGCTCGATCCCGGCTACCCCGCCGCACGCATCGAGCAGATGATCGCTTCCGCGAAATTGGAATATGTCGTCACTAACAGCGATCTGGCGGGACAATTCCACAACGTCCGGACCCTCTGCATGGACGACGCCGCCGTCTCCGGATCACCTTCGGAGGCCCCCGCGCAACCGATGGAAAAAGACGATTTCATCTATGCCATCTTCACCTCGGGTTCCACCGGCCAGCCGAAAGCCGCTTCCGTCTATCATCGCGGATTTGAGAATCTGCTGCAGTGGTATTCCATCGAGCTGAAACTCAGCCCGGCCGACCGCACGCTCGTCATCAGCTCGCCGAGCTTCGACCTGACGCAGAAGAACTTCTTCGCACCACTCATCACCGGCGGCACGCTGATCCTGGACGATTGCCAGACCTACGACATCTCGCGCATCAGCGCCCTGATCCGCGACAACGGCGTGACTCTCATCAACTGCACTCCCAGCGCGTTCTATCCGCTCGTCGATGCGGCCGCTGGAGAGGCCTATGCGGCGCTCTCCTCGCTGCGCTTCGCAGTGCTGGGTGGCGAGCCGATATCCATCCCCCGCCTCCGCACTTGGCTGGAACATCCGAACTGCCGCGCGGAAGTGGTGAATTCCTACGGCCCCACCGAGTGCACCGACATCTGCGCGTTCCATCGCCTCCATCGCGGAAATCTCGATGACCACAGCTTCGTCCCGCTCGGCCGGGAAATTCCAAACGTCCGGGTTTCCATCCGTGACGAATCGCTCGCCACGCTTCCTGATGGAGAAATCGGCGAGCTTTGCATCTCAGGCGACGGCATCGGCGGCGGCTATCTCAATGATCCATCGCGCACCGCCGGGGTGTTCACCAGAGACCTCTACCGCACGGGCGACCTGGCCAAACGTCTTGCCGACGGAAACCTTGAATTCCGTGGCCGCGCCGACCATCAGGTGAAGGTGAACGGCTTCCGCATCGAGCTGGGAGAAATCGAAATCGCGCTAAACCAGCATGAGGCCGTGCGCGAGGCGGTGGTGACCGCTTGCGAAAACCGGCTCGTCGCCCACATCCAAGGCCGGGTGGAGGTTGCGATTCTGAAGGAACACCTTTCATCCCGCCTGCCTGCCTACATGATTCCGGGCGAATTCCTGTTCGTGGAGAATCTCCCGCTGACCCCTAACGGAAAAGTGGACCGCCTCGCACTCACACAATCGTCGGAGGCAGGAGCCGCAGCGGTTGAATCCGGCGGATCGATGGAATCCAAGGTCCTCGCGCTGTGGTCCGAGATCCTCGACCGCCCGGTCAGCGATCCAACGGCCAATTTCTTCGACCTCGGCGGCAACTCGATCCACCTCGCGATCATCCACGTCCGCCTGATGGAAATGACCGGCAGGAAGTTCCCGATCACCGGGCTTTTCGCACTGCCGAATGCGGCGGCCATCGCCGATTTTCTCTCCCCCGGAATCCCGATCGCTGCTGGCACCGGTGCGCAGGACCGCGCCCGCCAAGCCAAGGCCGGCTTTTCCAATTTCCGCCGCCCCATCTCCCGATGAACGAAGATCCCCAAGCTCCCGAATCCATCGCCGTCATCGGCATGTCCGGCCGTTTTCCCGGCGCGCGGAATCCCGATGAATTCTGGCAGAACCTGATGGCAGGCAGGGACAGCATCACCCGCTTCCCAGGCCGCACCGATCCGGACGGCGGCACGTATGTGGGAGCCCGCGGCATTCTCGACAATCCCGACCAATTCGACGCCTCGTTCTTCGGCATCTATCCGACAGAAGCCGGACTGATGGATCCGCAGCACCGTCTCTTCCTCGAATGCGCATGCGAGGCGCTGGAAGACGCGGGCTGTGATCCCGCCGCCTATCCGGGCATGATCGGTGTCTATGCGGGTCTCAGCCTGAACACCTACCTGCTGCACAACCTCGGCAAGGGCAGGGAACTCGCGAAAAACTATCAGGTCGGCGAGTATCAGACGATGCTCGGCAACGACAAGGACTTCCTGCCGGTCCGCGTCTCCTACAAGC
>JAZKCQ010000088.1:0-28551 GCA_040388015.1 Verrucomicrobiota bacterium
TGCGCTGAGGCGGAATGCGTAACGGGCCTTGCCGGACTTGGCAAGGGAAGGATTTGCGGATTTCGCTTTCTTCAATGGGCGATGCGGTCCCATGCGGCCCAGAAGGCGGTGGTTTGCGCGGCGTCGGGAACGATTTCCAGCAGCAGGGTTTTTTCCCCGGCTTCGAACTTGTCGAAATCATCCACGGTGCGGATGCGGACGTGGTCCATGTTCCAAAGTCTCGCGAGGCCGGAAAGGTCGGCCGTCTGCGGGTTGATCATCCACTCGGCGGCTCGCGGGCTCATCGTGCTGAGGCGCGGGAGGCGTTCGAAAATTTTCCCGCCGCCGTTGTTGATGACGGTCAGGACGCGGCCCTGACAGTTGATTTGTTCGAGGACAAACGGCGCGGCGAGGTCGTAAAGCGCGGTGAGATCACCGACGACAGCCCACGTTTCGCTGATATCGGCGGACCAACCGAGCCAGGTGCTGACCTGGCCATCGATGCCATTCGCCCCCCGGTTCGCACGGACCGAGGGGACCGGGCGGGTCCATTGGGCGAAGAGGTTCCACTCGCGGATCGGCATGCTGTTGCCGAGGAAAAGCCCGCCGCCGATGGAGGCGTAGTGGGAAAGCGTGCGTAGCAGCGCGGGCTCGCTGTCCGGATAAATTTCCAGCAACTCGTCGATACGAGTGGCGCGGCTGGAGGCTCCGGGGAGGAAATCGAGCGCGTCATCGACAAACTCGATGTCGCCGAGCGCGGGCAGGACGCGGTTGAGCGGGCCGCGGAGGACGTTGGATTCGCGGGCAAGGCCAGGCAGGCCGTTGCGGCAGACGGACCATACGGAAACCTGCGGCAGCGTTTCGAGATCCCGCCAGAAGCGGCCGCTGGGCACCTCGCCGAGACGGAGGATTTTTCCCGGCGGGTGGGACTTCAGAACGCGGTCGGCATCGTGGATGGAAAGGCCTTCGAGTGCCTCGCGCAGGCCGCTGGTGGCTTCGGCGACGACCGGCACGCCGAGATCGCTGCAAAAATGGAAGACATCCTCCCGCTCGTCCGGCTCCAGCCCGCCGACGAGGACGACGATGCCCTTGTAATGCTCCTCGCGCAGCCAGCGCGCCAGCGCCGCCACGTCGAGCCGGTCTTTCGCCGGGACGAATTCACCGAGTTTCAGGCGGGAGAAATTTTCCTCACCGGGTTCGAATTCCTCATCGAACTCCGCATTCAGGTGCAGCGGCTGTTTTCCATCCCAATCCGCGAACGTCCCCTGCCACGCGTGGCTGCCGAAAATCCCCGGCTGCTCGATGCTCTGCGGTGCGCCCGTTCCGCGGAACGACTCCGGCCGGTCCGCCGTGATCGCGACCAGCGGCCGCGCCTGATAGTGCGCCTCGATGACCGCCGGCAGAAGTTCCGCCGCCGCAGTGCCGCTGGTGGTGATGACCGCGCACGGCTGCGCGGTTTCCATGGTCCGCCCGAGGGCGAAAAATCCAGCGCTGCGTTCCTCGAAATGCCGCCAGACGCGGACCAGCCCCGCCGATTCCGCCCGTGCGAGGGCTTCCAGCAACGCCGCGTTCCTTGCTCCGGCGCAGACGACAAACTCGCCCACCCCCGCCTTGAGACAGCTTTTCACCACATCGACCGCAGGTTGCCATGAATTCACGGCGCTGTGCTACCCCACCCCGCGACGAATGTCCAAGCGTGTGATGGGGCAATTTTTTATCCCCTTTTCGATTCGGCTCGGATTGTGCTTAAAACCGGGCGCGCATGACAGACTCCGCTAGCAACCCCACCCGTGAGCAGCTTCGGCTGGAAGGATTCGACCTGATTGACGAGCGCCTGCAGTATCTGCTGGGCTGTTTGGAGGAAGCCTTGGTCAGCACCGGCGAGACGGAATTGCTGCCGTATCTGCCGTGGTCGGGCCGTGAGCCGAAAATCGGCGCCGCCCCAGAAGGGTTGCCGCAGCTTTATTCGATCGGTTTCCAGCTGCTCAACATGGTCGAGGAGCGCGTCGCCGCCGAAATCCGCCGTGAGCGGGAAAAAGCTCTCGGCGCGGAGTCGATCCGCGGCCTGTGGCCGCAGGCGTTGCGCGATTTGAAGGCGATCGGTCTGACGCCGGAGCAGATTCTCGAAGTCCTGAAGGACGTGCAGGTCGAGCCGGTGCTCACCGCCCACCCGACCGAAGCCAAACGCTCCAGCATCCGCGAACGTCACCGCGCGCTTTATGGCGAAATGGTGCGCAACGAATTTCCGAAATACACCGAGCGCGAACGCCGCCGCATTCGCGAAAGGGTCGTCACCACCTTGGAAACCCTCTGGCGCACGGCGGAAATCCACCTCGTCCGCCCAGACATCACCAGCGAACTGCGCAATGCGACGCACTACCTGCGCGACCTTTTCCCATCCGCTATCAACCGGCTGGACCTGCATTTCACCGAAGCCTGGCGCGATGCCGGACTGCCGTTGGAAATGCTGCGCTCCGCCGGAAACATCCCGCGCCTGATCTTCGGCACTTGGATCGGCGGCGACCGAGACGGGCACCCGCTGGTCACTCCGGAGGTTACGGAAAAAACGCTCAAGGAACTCCGCCACTCCGCCTTCAAGCTGCTGGAGCGCGAGCTGCTCGACCTTTCCTCGCAGCTCACCCTGTCACGCTACCTCACACCTGTCCCCGGCGAACTCCAGGCCCGCATCGACCACCTTGCGAAAACCGTCGATGCTCCGGAAGGCGTGAAGGAAATCCTCTATCGCCACGAAGAGGAACCGTGGCGGCAAATGGCGATGCTGATGGCCCTGCGCCTGCGCGAACAGATCAAGGGCAAGCCCGGCTATCGCAACACCGCCTGCCTCGCGGACGATCTCAACCTGCTTTCCCGCACGCTCGCCGAAGCCGGCTGCCACATGCTGGAAGAGGACGCCATCCGCCCGCTGCGGCACAAGCTGGAAATGTTCGGGTTCCATCTGGCGACCCTCGACGTCCGGCAGAATTCCGAGTTCCACGACAAGGCGATCAGCCAATTGTTAGCCGCCGCCGGAGTCGCCGATGGCGAAAACTACGGCTCATGGCCCGAGGAAAAGCGCCTCGATTTCCTGAACACGGAGCTAAAATCCAGCCGCCCGTTCCTCCACGACGGCGCTCATGCCGGCACTGAAGCGGACGATGTGCTCGACACCTATCGCGTCTTGGTCCGCCACAAGAAAAACTGGAGCACCGCCGGACTCGGCGCGCTGATCGTCTCCATGACGCGCCAGCTCTCCGATTTGTTAGGCGTTTATCTGCTGGCCCGCGAGGCCGGCCTGATGGACCTCGCGCCCGATGGCCTCGTCTGCCCGCTCCAGGTTGTGCCGTTGTTCGAAACGATGGACGATCTCGACCGCTCGCCGGGCATCCTCCGCGCCTACCTGGAGCATCCGCTGACGAAGCGCTCGCAGGCTTCCGGAAACTTCAAGAGCCAGCAGGTCATGCTCGGCTACTCGGACTCCAACAAGGATTGCGGCATCCTCGCCGCCCAGTTCGCCCTGCAACGCGCCCAAACCGCGCTCACCCAGGTCGGCCGCGAATGCGGCGTGAACCTCTGCTTCTTCCACGGCCGCGGCGGCACTATTTCCCGCGGCGCGGGTCCGACCCACTGGTTCATGGCGGCCCTGCCCAACGGAGCGATGAGCGGGGGATTCCGCATGACCGAGCAGGGCGAAACCATCGCCCAGAAATACGCGAACCTCGCCAACGCCACCTACAATCTCGAACTCCTGTTAGCCGGTGCGGCAGTCACCACCGCGCACCACCGCCACCTGCCGCCGGTCGAGGATCCCTGTCAGGAATTCATGGCCCGCCTCGGCGACTCCAGCCAGGCCGCCTATCAGGGTTTCCTCAAGGCGGACGGTTTCATCGAATTCTACCGCCAGGCCACGGTCATCGATGCCTTGGAAAACTCGCGCATCGGCTCCCGCCCCGCCCGCCGCACCGGCAAGAAAGGATTTTCCATCAGCGACCTCCGCGCCATTCCGTGGGTGTTCTCATGGACCCAGGCCCGGTTCTATCTTCCGGGCTGGTTCGGCGTCGGCAGCGGTCTCGAAGCGCTCAAGAAGGAAGACCCCGCCGGTTTCGCGAAATTCAAGGAAGCCCTGCCGAAATCCACGTTCATGAGCTACGTGCTCACCAACGTGGAAACCAACCTCGCCTCCGCCAATCTCGAACTGATGAGCGACTACGCCGGCCTCGTCGAGGATGCGGAACTGCGCGACAAGTTCCTCGGGAAAATCATCGCCGAGTTTGAAAAAACCAAAACCCTGTTAGCCGAGCTCTTCGACGGCGAGATGAAAGCCCGCCGCCCGCGCATGGCCAAGACCCTCGACATCCGCGAAGCCCCGCTGCGCGTCCTCCACCAGCAACAGATCGCCCTGCTCCGAGAATGGCGCGGCCACGTCGCGGCGGAAAACACCACCGAGGCCGACGCGCTGCTGCCCAAGCTGTTGCTCTCGATCAACGCCATCGCCTCGGGCCTGCGGACCACGGGTTGATCCGGATGACGGGTGATCATCCGCCCGATGTTTCCGGGTTTTGCATTGACTCCCGATACCGGGTTTCAAAAAACGAGGGTGTATTGAAGGTAAAACCCTTCGTGATGCGCCATCGCTCCATTCCCATCCACCCGAGCACCCATGAAACATTCAGGATTCTCCCATCACCGGCGGGTGTTGGCCGGCGCGGCCCTCCTCGCGACCGCAGCCGGGGCGGCGGATGTCCTGCCGTCCATTCCGAAAGGAAACATCTCGATCCGGTTGGATCCGGTCGCCACCGGGTTGGGCGCACCCGACTACGCGATCAGCCCGCCCGGCGACACCAGCCGCCTGTTCGTCCTCGAGCAGCGGGGTCTGGTGCTGATCGTTCAAAACGGAACGCTGTTAGCCACGCCCGCGCTGGATCTTCAGAGTCTGGTTTCACCTCCGCTCAACACCGCCAATGCGAACGACGAACGCGGACTGCTCGGCCTGGCATTTCATCCCGGTTTCGGCAATCCGGCCAGTCCGGGATATCGCACCCTCTACACCTATAACAGCCAACCCCTGTCCGCCCCCACCTACCCCGCGCCGAACAACGCCACCCAAGTTTCCCAAAACGCGGTCAACGAGTGGAAACTGAGCTCCGCGGACCCCAATCTCATCGACCCGCTGTCGCGCCGCGAGGTCGTTTCCTTCGGCAAGAATGCGTCCAATCACAATGGCGGCACGATCGCGTTCGGTCCGGACGGCTATCTCTATCTCGGCCTGGGCGACGGCGGAAATGCGAACGACTTCGGCGCGAGCCACCTCGAGCCGGGAGGCAACGCCCAGAATCTGGGCACTCCATTGGGCAAGATGCTGCGGATCGATCCGCTGAGGCCGGCCCTGACTCCGGACAGTCCGGATGCCCCCAGCGGGAACGGCCAATACCGCATCCCGGCGAGCAATCCGTTTCAAGGAGCCGGGCAGGTGCCCGAAATTCATGCCTACGGGTTTCGCAATCCCTATCGCTTCGCCTTCGACACGCTGAACGGACAATTGATCGTCGCCGATGTGGGGCAGAACAACGTTGAGGAAATCGACCGGGTGAGTTCCGGTGGAAATTACGGATGGCCGCTGAAGGAAGGGGATTTTCTCTTCAACCGGGTCACCGGTGCCGGGGGCAATGCGGGAACGATCGGGCTCCGCAGCCCGGGAATCCCATCGGGGGTGATCGATCCGATTTCAGGTCCCTTGGGAACGCTGGAGTACGATCATGAGGACGGCATTTCCATTACCGGCGGATTTGTCTACCGGGGCAGCGGGATTCCCGCACTGCATGGCAAGTATGTGTTCGGCGATCTGGCGTTGAAATCCGGGCAAACCCGTGCGGACGGCCGGCTCTTCCATGCGGATCTTGACAGAGGACTGATCCAGGAATTTCTGCTTCCCCTGATGACCGGCGGAGTTCTCCCCAACGGCCTGACCGTTCATGGTTTCGGTGAGGATGGAAACGGCGAGCTCTACGCGCTGGTCACTAACACTCCCTCCAACGGAACGGGAGGCATCATTTACGCCATCCGGAACGAGCCGCTGACGCCCATCGAAACCTGGAGACAGATTCATTTCTCCGTCTCCACCAGCACCGGCGACGCGGCGAACAGCTCCGACCCCGACCATGACGGTCTCGTCAATCTCGTCGAATATGCATTCGGCCTGGATCCGGGGAAAGGCGGCTCGCTTGCGATCCCGCAACCTCTGCGGATCGGTGAAAACATCGTGGCCTCATTCACACAACCCGCCGGGGTTTCGGACATCACCTACCGGGCCGAATGGAGCCCCAGCCTGGCTCCCTCAAGCTGGACACCCATTGCCGATACGGGAACCGGAACCTCGCATGTCTTCAGCGTCCCGACCGGCGGCCATGGAAAACTGTTCCTGCGTTACGTCGTGGCGGGTCCCTGACACCCGCCGCGTTCTCACGCTTTTCCAAACCGCCCGGAGACGGCCGGCCAGTTCACGACATTCCACCAGGCGGTGACATAATCGGGGCGGCGGTTCTGATAGTTGAGGTAGTAGGCATGCTCCCAGACGTCGAGGGCGAGAAGCGGGGTGCCGAGGTCGGCATCCGGCACAATGCCTTTCATGGCGGGATTGTCCTGATTGGCGGTGCTGGTGATCTTGAGTTTTCCATCTTTTACGATGAGCCAGGCCCAGCCGGAGCCGAAACGCTTCCCAGCGGCTTCGCCGAATGCTTTCTTGAAGCCGTCCATCGAACCGAAGGCGGTGTCGATGGCCTTTGCAAGCGCGTCGGACGGTTTGCCAGACTTGTCCGCCGGGGAGAGGGTTTTCCAGAAAAAATCGTGGTTCCAATGGCCGCCACCGTTGTTGCGGAGGGTGGTGCGCAGCGCTTCGTCGGAAACGGAAGGAAGCGCTGCCAGCAGCTGGTCGAGCGGCAGCTTTGCGAGATCAGGCGCACCATCGAGCGCGGTGTTGAGGTTCTTGATGTATGCGGCATGATGCTTGTCGTGATGGATTTCCATCGTCTTCGCATCGATGTGAGGCTCAAGGGCATCGAACGCATAGGGCAAGGCCGGAAGCGTGTTGGCCGCCTTTTCCTCGGCCCCGGCGATCGTGGGAAGCAGGGCGGCGGAAGCGGCGAGAGTGCCGAGTTTCACGAAATGGCGGCGGTCGATGTGAGATGATGTTTTCATGGCTCCCACCTGTTACCGCGTTTCTTCGGAAAATCAAACCCGTTGTCGCCCGCCCGCTTGTTCACGGGCGAGAGCCGCCGCACCGATGGTCCCCGCCTCATGGCCAAATGCCGCCGGCAGGATGACCAGGCCATCCTTGAAGGGGCCGGAAAGCTGCGCGAAGAGGTATTCCTTGAACGGATGAAATAACAGCTCGCCTGCACGGGCGACACCGCCGCCGATGACGATGGCTTCGGGGTTGAGCAACCAGCAGCAGTTCATCATCGCGGTGGCCAGCATCCTCGCCGTGTCGTTCCACTGCGCGAAGGCGATCGGATCGCCATGATGTGCCGCGGCGGCAAGCGCGGCGGGAGCACATTCCTCCAGCGATTTCTGGATGCCCGCGGCGGTGTAGGCTTCACGGGCCCGGGCGGTGATCTCGCTGTTTCCAACATAGTCCTCCAGCGCTCCCTGGTTTCCGTAGTGCCCGCTCCGCCCCTGATAGTCGATGGATGTCTGGCCGATCTCCCCCGCCCCGTGGCGCATGCCGCGGATCATCTGGCCGTTGGCGATGATGGCGCCGCCGACACCGGTCCCAAGCGAGGCGAAGACCACGTTGTCGTATCCCCTGCCCGCTCCGCAGCGCCATTCGGCGAAGGCCATGCAGTTCGCGTCGTTATCGATCGCAACAGGAAGGCCGATTTTCGCTTCAAGAAGTTTTTTCAGCGGGACAGCCTCCCAATCTCGCACGTTGGTGAGATTGTAAACGAGACCCTTCTCGTAGTTCACGAACCCCGGCATGCCGACTCCGACCGAGGCGACCCCGTCATGCCTGGCGCGGAGATCCTCGACCACCCGCACCATCGCATCGATGAGCGGTTCGTGTCCTTCAAAATCCTGGGTGGCGATGGGTGGAGCCTGGTCGATGATGTGACTCTGATAGACCACCGCTATTTTCACTGTCGTGCCGCCGAAATCGATTCCTATGGCAAGGGGACTGTCACTCATATCGAAACGAGTGGTATCGGGTTGCCTGCAAATGGCACGTTTTTTCCGCAGCGAGGCGCTATAAAAACACGCGGGCCGCGACCTGCCGCAGGCCGTCGAGCGTGATGTCCGGATCGACGGCCTGGATTTCCGCCACGCCTTTCGCGATCAGGCCCGCATCACCTCCGGTGGCGACGATTTTCGGCTTGCCGGGAAGCTCGTCGCAGATGCGGGCGATGATCTCCTTCACCAGGCCGCGATAGCCGATCACCGCGCCGACCTGCATGGCGTGAACGGTGGATTTTCCGATGGCCGATGCCGGTTCCACCAACTCGATCTCGGGCAGGAGAGCGGTCTTGCGTGTTAGATATCCGGACATCGCGCCGAGCCCCGGCGCGATGACTCCTCCGCAGTAGGCGGGCTCGGAGGAAATCACGTCGAAGGTGACGGCGGTTCCGAAGTCGATGATGATGGCGGGCACGCCGTGGCGGGACAGCACACCCGCGGCATTCGCCAGACGATCCGCCCCGATCTGGGCCGGATGCGGGTAGTCGATCCCCATGCCGAGCGGACTGGTGGAATCGAGAAAATGAAGCGGGAACCCACCTTCAAAATAGTGCCTGAGGATGGCAGCTTTCGGAGGAACGACGGAGCAGATCATCACGGCATCGAAACCGACTCCCTCCAGCAACAATGCCAACGATTCCGTGGAGATGTCAGCGGTGGGAAGCACCCCGCGCCACGGCAGCAGGCGCTCGCCGTCTCCGAGCGCGAATTTCGTCCGGGTGTTGGAATTGTCGATCAGGAGCCAGACCATCGGGTTACCATTGATTGGAGGTGAAGTTCCGGTATTTCGAGCTCCCCAGGTCGGGAACTCCGCTGCCGGTCCTGACGTGAAGCGCGCCATCGTTCAGATGCAATGCGAGGGGCCCTTGCAGATCGGAGGATTCCAGCCAGAACTTGAACCAGATGTCGGTGGTCGATCGAGCGTCCGCACCACCGAATGTCGTGTCCGCGGGTTCGAGCTTTTTCCCGGCGGCGGCTTCCAGATAGACCGGCTTTTGCAGGTCATGGGCCATGCCGGGAACCACCTTCACGTGCACATGCACCCAGAAGAACGATTGGTCGCGGGTCACCAGGGTTTCCAGAATTTCGCAACGGGCCGCGGGATCGGACTGCCATTCGTAAGGGCGGAACCAGCTCCAGGCGGCAAACCCCGCGGAGGCCAGCAGGCAAAGAACGAGGAGATATCGCAAGGCACGGCGCGTCACGCGGCTAGAGGAACCTTCCTGAAGCCATGCTGCAAACGAAAACGGGCGGACCGTTTCCGGCCCGCCCGCTGAGAGTTCAGACTGATTTCAGAAATCAGTGTTCGTAGCCTTGTTCGCCGTGTTCGGCGAGATCGAGACCGACTTCCTCGACTTCGGCGGTCGGACGGAGACCGATCACCGCTTTCACGATGTAGGCGATGATGGCGGTGGCGACCACGCTCCAGACGATCGTCAGGCCGACAGCCTTGAATTGTTCCATCAGCAGGCCTTCCTTGAGTCCGGCAACCACCGAGTTGGCCTTCTCGTCAGCGAAGATACCGGTGAGGATCGCACCCAAAGTTCCACCGACACCGTGAACACCGAAGGTGTCCAGCGCATCGTCGTAACCGAGGATTTGCTTAAGGTAGGCCACGGCGAGGAAGGGAACCACACCACCGATGACACCCATGATGACTGCGGAAGTGGAGGTCACGAACCCAGCGGCAGGCGTGATGACCACGAGGCCGGCGACGATGCCGGAGCAGAAACCGAGAACGCTTGGCTTGCCCTTGCAGATCCACTCGATGAGAGCCCAGGCGAGACCGGCGGTGGCGGCGCAGAGGGTGGTGGTGACGAAGGCGTTGGAGGCGATGGCGTCAGCACCCAGCGCGGAGCCGGCGTTGAAACCATACCAACCGACCCAGAGCATGCCGGTGCCGACCATGCAGAGAACCATGCTGTGAGGAGCCATCGACTCCTTGCCGAGACCCTTGCGCTTGCCGAGGATGATGCAGAGCACCAGCGCGGACCAGCCGGAGGTCATGTGAACCACGGTGCCACCGGCGAAGTCGATCGCCTTGATGCCGGCCGCCGGGTTGAGAGGTCCGCACATGTAGCCGACGGTGGACCACACCATGTGGGCGAATGGGAAATAAACGGCGAACATCCAGATCACCACGAACGCCATGATGGCGGAGAACTTCATGCGCTCGGCGATGGCACCGATGATGAGGGCTGGAGTGATGATGGCGAAGGTGAGCTGGAACATGGCCCACATGCTGTCCGAGATCCAGTAGTAGCCGGCCCCGACGTTGGCGGGTTCGACGCCCTTGAACATCATGTTGCTGAAGTCACCGAAGAACGGGCTCTTGGCATCAACGCCGAAGGACAGGCTGTAGCCGCAGAGCCACCAGAGAGGAGTCACCACACAGGCGATGCCGAGACATTGAGCGAGGACGGAAAGCACGTTCTTGCGGCGGACGAGACCACCGTAGAAAAGCGCCAGGCCGGGAAGCGTCATGAAAAGCACCAGAGCCGTGCTGACCATCTGCCAGGCATTCGTGCCCGGTCCGGGTCCCGGAACCAGCGATGTCGCACCGCTGGCCTTTTCCGGACGCGCCACGTTGTTCATGTAGGCCTCGATGTCCGCGACACGCTCTTCGAGTGTTGCTGATGCCGCAGGGGCCGCCGCCTCAGCCGCGGGCGGAACAACCGCATCCTGCGCCCGGGCAGTGTGTGAGGTGGATATGGCGATGCACGCTATCGCGGCCGCCGTGAGGGCTCGCACTTTGAAGAGATATCGACTGGTCATGGTGGTCAGGGTTGATCGGATAATTGGTTGCTTGGACCCGGAAATTCCAAATTGCCGGGGGTTGGATCGCGAATAAGCAAGCACCGTGCCAATATGACAATCCGAGCTAATCCACTGATACCACGCTCTAACGATTTCAAAAAAACCTGTCAAAATATGGATTCTCGCTTGCCATCATCTGGGCTCCTCCCTATCCCCACCTCATGCGGAACGCCCACCCCGCATGCCAAATTATTCTGGACAACTCTTACGGAAAAGTGAACTATTCGCCCAACGGAGAGTTTCCAGCTGCTATGCGGCATGCAGGACGCTGAATCCGACTCGCTCCTGTCTGTTCCGCGAACCGGTGCAGCCAAGGACGCAAGCAGCAACCGAAAACCAACATAACAAGATGCAAAACTACTGCAAAACCATTGGCGCCTTGGCCGCTGCCTCCGCCCTTGTGGCCGGCAACGCTAACGCGGAAGTCGAATATGAACTCCACACCGGATACTCCAGCTCCTACCTGTTCCGCGGTGTTGAACTTGGCGACGACCTTGTCGAAGTCGGTTTTGATGCAGCCGCTGAATACAATGGTTTCGCTCTGAGCGCCGGTGTCTGGGGCACCGCTTTCGACCAAAGCGGAACCAGCAACGACATCGACAGCGAAGTCGATCTCTATGCCGAAGCCGGTTATGATCTCGGATTCGCCACCGCTTCCGTTGGCTACATCTACTACTGGAACCTCGCCAACACCTCCGGCGGCGTGGACGACCAAGAAGTTTACTTCTCGCTCTCCCGCGACTTCGGCTTTGCCACGGCTTCGTTGACCTACTTCTGGGACGTCATCGAAAACCTCGGCGGTAACGAAGGTTACACCGAACTCGCCCTCAGCCGCGCGTTCGAACTCAACCAGTGCCTTACCCTCAACGTCGGCGGCAACCTCGGCTACCTCATCGAAGGTGGTGACTTCACCGCTCTGACCACCAAGGTTTCCCTTGACTGGGGCTTTGCCGAACACGCCAAGGTTTCTCCATTCGTTGCCTACTCGATCGCCCTTGGCGAAAGCACCGGCAGCCTCTGGAACAGCACCGAAAACGAATTCGTTGCCGGCTCCATGCTCAGCGTTGGCTTCTAAGCCGACCACGGGTCTCCGGACTTGAAACATTCAAAGGGCGGTCGCGAAAGCGGCCGTCCTTTTTTTGTATTCATCCCTCACACTGCGAAAGGCTCTCTGCTCGGGAATCGATATTCCGGCTTGGAAAACAATCCCACCGAGGGAAAACTCCCCTCATGTTCCTCGGCCTCGATTCTTCAACCCAGTCCCTCACCGCCGTTCTGATCGATCCCGCACTGGGCGCGATCACCTGCCAGTTGTCCGTCAACTTCGGCAATGATCTGCCAGCCTACAAGTCCCCCAGCGGCTTCATTCCCGGCGGAACCGATGGTGAGGTGCATGCGAATCCCTTGATGTGGCTTGAGGCCCTCGACCTGCTTTTCACCAAGCTGTCCGCAGCGACCGATCTCTCCAAGGTGAAGATGATCGCCGGATCGGGCCAGCAGCACGGTTCGGTCTATCTGGATTCCACCTTCGACACCCGTCTCTCAGGGCTCGATATCTCCCAGGATCTCGCCCCGCAGCTCTCTCCCTCCCTCACCCGCCGGACCTCGCCGATCTGGATGGACACCTCCACCGGTACCGAGTGCGCTGAAATCACCGCTGCGGTCGGCGGGTCGGCCGAAGTCTGCCGCCGCAGCGGATCGAACGCCATCGAACGCTTCACCGGCCCTCAAATCCGCCGGTTTTACAAAAATGACCCGGACGCATACGAAAAAACCGGTCGCATCCATCTGGTGAGCTCGTTCATCGCCTCGGTCATTGCCGGAAAATCCGTGCCGATCGATTTCGGCGACGGAGCCGGCATGAATCTCCTCAATCTGGCCAAGCTCGGCTGGGATACGGAGCTTCTAGCAGCCACCGCCCCCGATCTGGGCACAAAACTTTTGCCCCCTGCGCCGCAAACCACGGTCCAAGGCAACATTTCCCCCTATTTTGTAAAAAAATATGGAATTCCGGAAAATTGCCGAACCGCAATTTTCACCGGTGACAATCCCGCATCCCTTGTCGGAATGGGTGCCACGACACCCGGCAATATCGTGATTTCCCTCGGCACCAGCGACACATTTTTCGCCGCCATGCCTGGACCGAAAACCGATCCGAACGGCTTCGGCCACGTCTTCGGAAATCCCGCCGGCGGCTTCATGTCGCTGATCTGTTTCCGCAACGGCTCGCTGGCCCGCGAGGCACTGCGCGACCGGCTCGGGCTTGACTGGACCGCCTTTGATCGCGAGGCGCTCGCCACCACACTGGACTCGGCGGGGGCGAACCTGATGCTGCCGTTTTTCGGGCCTGAAATCACCCCGCGCCACGATTTCAACGGCCCGGTTTTGCAAGGCTCCGCTGAATTCGAATCCGGAGAAACTCCCGGACTTCAGGTCCGTGCCTTGCTGGAAGGACAGTTCCTCAACATGCGGCTTCATTCCCAGTGGATGGAAGTGAAAGCCGAACGCATCCGCCTCACCGGCGGTGCTTCCAAAAACGACGGCATCGCCCAGCTGGTCGCCGATATTTTCCAAGCTCCGGTCGAACGCCTCGACGTCTCGAACTCCGCCGCACTGGGCGCGGCCCTGATCGCCGCCGCCGCCGATGGCTCCGACCTGGAAGCCCTTCAGGAAGTCTTCTGCAAGGCCTCGCCCGGCTCCTCGCTCCAGCCGAACCGCTCGCTTGCGGGTGCTTATGACGAAGCCCTCGCCCATTTCCAGACGCTGCTCGCCGCGAACCGCTGACAAGAATTGCTGCGAAACGTTGACCAGGCAAAGCTCCACCCTTACTGATTCCCCGTGATGACGATTGACCAATACGCGAACCGATTTGTGTGCGACCTCGTGGCCTACGAGCCCGGAAAACCGATCGACGAAACCGCCCGCGAACTCGGCCTGGATCCCTCACAAATCGTCAAGGTCGCTTCTAACGAAAATCCGCTCGGGCCGTCCCCGCTGGCGAAGGCCGCCATGCGCGAGGCACTGGAGGAATCCCACATCTATCCGGACGGCGGCGGATACCGGCTGCGCAGCGCCGTCGCCAATTCGTTCGACATGGAGATTTCCAACGTAGTCCTCGGAAACGGATCTAACGAAATCATCGAACTGCTCTGCCACACCTTCCTGAACCGCGACGCCGAGCTCATCGCAGCCAAGCACGCGTTCGTGGTTTACAAGCTGATGGCCACGCTCTTCGGCGCGAAATATGTCGAAGTTCCGGACCCGGGATTCCTTCACGATCTCGATGCGATGGCCGACGCCATCAACGAAAACACGCGTCTGGTTTTCATCGCCAATCCGAACAACCCCACCGGCACGATGGTAGACCAGGCGGCGATCGACCGCTTCATGGCGCGCGTTCCGGAGCACGTCATCGTGGTTTTCGACGAAGCCTATTTCGAATTTCCGGACTCTCCGCCGGACACGCTCAGGTATGTCCGGGAAGGCCGCAATGTCTGCGTGCTGCGGACCTTTTCCAAGATCCACGGACTCGCTGCGTTGCGGGTCGGCTATGGACTCGCTTCAAAAAACGTCGCCACCCTCCTGCAAAAGGCACGCCAGCCTTTCAACGTGAACTCCATCGCCCAAGCCGGTGCGCTCGCCGCTTTGGCCGATGCCGAGCACATTGAAAAGACCCGCTCGGTGAACCGCACGGGCATGGCGTTCTACGAAAAGGAACTGGCCGCAAGAGGACTCGAGTTCGTGCCAAGTTTCGCCAATTTCCTGCTCGTCAAAACCGGCGACGGCGACCGCGTTTTCCGCGACATGCTCAAGCAGGGCGTGATCGTCCGCGCCATGAGCAGCTACAAGCTTCCGGACTGGGTGCGGATTTCCATCGGCACGGAAAAACAGAATGAACGCTGTCTCGAAGTGCTGGACTCGGTGCTTGCAACCGCAGCGGTGTGAAGTTTCCGGCCATGCGTTTGACAGATCGGTTTTGATTTCCTAACTTTCTGTCTCGGAAGAGGTTTCACCATGGCAGAATTTGCAACTCCAACACATCAACGGGATTTCCGGTGCGAGCACTGTGATGGAAAAATTCTGATCCCGAAGGACCTTCCTCCGACAACCGGCCCTTGTCCTCATTGCTCGGGAATCATCACGTCGCCCGCGCTGGAGATCGAGCTTCCGCTGGCACCGGCTCCGACATTCCAAGCTCCGCCACCGGTGGAAATCCCGGCTTCCCCGGTTGTCGCACAGAGAGCGGCACCACCTCCTCCGCCGGTCGCCGAGATCCCGGCTCCTCCAAGTCTCCCAACCACGCCTCCCCCGCCACCCGCTCCCGCCTCTGTTGTCGGGAAAACCGGAGAACCACCGCACATCGTGCCGGCGCAGCAGGTTGATCCGCCGTCCGTCGGGAAAGAAAAGAAGATCCTCCCCGCGAAACCCGCCAAAACCCGGCGCAGCGGTTTGATTTCCGCCATGCTGGTGCTGCTCGCGTTGTTTTTGCTAGGGGCTGCGGTCGTTTATCTCGCATCGAAGGAACTTGGCAAGAACATCGAGCCACCCGCGCTCAAGATCGCCGCCGGAGATCCAGCCATCGCCGAAGCGAACTACATCCGCTCCGGCTGGCAGAAAGATGCCTATCAGGCCCTCCACGGTTACATGGTCGCGAAGGAAACTAAGGAAAAGCTGCCTTTCATCCTCAATGGAGGGGAACTGGCGACCAAGATCGAGGACTTCTACGGAGGCGGGGTCATCAACGATTCCGACACGCCGGCAGAAGCGTTTTCGATCTATGAACTCTCGGAAGAGGACCGCAAGCGGGGACTTTTCATGATGATTTACGACCAGCCTCCGCAGTTCGACATGAAGGAATTCTTCCGTCCCCTCGCCAGCTTGGAAGTGCAATATGGCGTGGACGAGGCCGACCTGCTCCTCAGCACACTCGCCCGGGTTGGGAATTTCGCGATGGAACCGCTCCGGGTCCATGCGTTTTTCAAGCGCACCTCGGAAGGCCTCAAACTCGATTGGGAGATTTTCGCGCAGACGAAATACCGGACGCTTCAAAATTTCGTCGAGCTGCCGGAAGTCGGACAAACCGGCGTTTTCCGCGTCTTCATCGTCGAGGATGTGCCCGACAAGGGCCGCGCCGTCGCAGGCAGCCGGAGCTACCGGGTGGTCGATCCCGCCAATACGACGGACAACGCCCGCATCAATGTGAACGTCGATTCCGAAACCGGCCGCGCCCTTTCCATCATCAACTGGCGCGGTACCAAGGAAAACCGCCCGATCACGCGCACCGCCACCCTGGAACTCAAGTGGGGTGGCGAAACGAACGCGCCCGAATTACAAATCAGCCGCTTCATTTGCTGGGAGTTTCTCGGACTGGGCGGACAAAAAACGCCGGCCACGGTCTCGACGAAATAACCCTGCGGATGGACACCACTTCCGATCCGCACCGCACGACGATCGCCGCCGTCGCCACCCCCGCCGGCACGGGTGCGGTTTCGATGGTTAGAATTTCCGGCCCCGATTCGATCCGCGTCGCCGATCTGGCAACGGGCGGCAAGGCCTCCTCCCTGATGCCGCGCACCACCCGGTATTGCCAGGTAAGGGACGCGACCGGAGAGATCCTCGATGACGGACTGATGACGGTCTTCCTCGGTCCCAACAGTTATACCGGAGAAGACAGTGTCGAGTTCACCGGTCATGGCGGACTTCTCGTGACGAAGGAGGTGTTAGGCCGGTTCCTCGCCTGCGGCGCCATCGCCGCGGGGCCGGGCGAGTTCACGCAACGCGCGTTCCTGAACGGCAAGCTCGATCTGACCCAGGCGGAAGGCGTGATGGATCTCATCTCCGCTCAAACCCGCCTGTCGATGCGGGCGGCACGCAGCCAGCTGGAAGGCACGCTGGGTCGGCGCACCACCGAAGCCCGCGATCAGTTGTTGGAAACCCTCGCCCATCTCGAAGCGTGGATTGATTTTCCAGAAGAAGACATCGACCCGCAAACCGGCATCCTGTTGCGCGGCCGGGTGGGTGCCGTGCTCTCGGTCGTCGATTCCCTGCTCTCCACCGCCGATCAGGGGCGGGTGCTGCGCGAAGGCGTGCGGACCGTGATTTTCGGCGAACCGAACGTGGGGAAATCCAGCCTGCTGAACCGCCTGTTGGGTTTCGAGCGCGCCATCGTCAGCGACATCGCCGGAACGACCCGCGACACCATCGAGGAAGTCATCAACCTGCACGGCATCCCTCTGCGCCTTGTGGACACCGCCGGCATGCGGGAATCCGACGACCGGATCGAAGCGGAAGGCATCCAACGGACTGTCAGACAGATCGAAGCCGCCGATCTGCTTCTCGAGATCGCGGACGCCAGCAAGCCGCGCCCGTCCGATGCGGTGTTGCCCGCAACCTCCGCCAAGCACCTGCTTGTCCTCAACAAAACCGACCTCGGTGAACATGCGTCCTGGTCCGGCATCGATGCCGTGCGGCTTTCATGCAGCAGCGGTGAAGGATTTGAAAGGCTCTCCGACGCAATCCGGGACGCCCTCCATTTCAGCGACGCCGATTGGGGCGAACATGCCGTCGCCATCAACGCCCGCCATCAGGCCAGTCTCCAGATGGCCCGCACCTCGCTGCTCGCGGCTTTGGGATTGCTGGCAGATACCTCTTCGGATACCGAACTCGCGGCGATCGATCTGCGGGAAGCTCTGGACGCACTGGGAGAAATCCCGGGAAAAGTCGATACCGAGGACCTGCTCGGCGTCATTTTCAGCAGCTTCTGCATCGGCAAGTAAGCGATATCGTCAGTCTTTGCCGGACTTCAACACGATCAAACGCTGTCCTGCGCGGGTGAACCCCATGTAGAGCATCCGCGTATGATCTCTACGGAGATCCTTTCGTTCGTCATCGGAAAGACGGAGATCACCTTCCGATTCCAGCAGATGATTCATTCCCAATAGAATCACCACCGGAGCCTCCAACCCGGTCGCGGCATTGAGCGTGGTCACGGTGCAGAACGCGTTTGCCGGAACAGGGCCCGATTTCGCGTCATGAACCTGCCCTATTCCCAGTTTGCCTTCCAGAGACCTGCGCAAAGGGCCCTCCATCGCGCTGTTGGCGTGCAGGATGAGAAGTTTCCCGGACTGCAACCCGGCAGCGCGCAGGGCAAGAGCCTCGTTGCTCGCTCTGGCGATCTCTTCCTGCGTGGTGGCCACTGATAGAATTCCGGGGATTTCTCCCTCCTCGGTGATGGCGGCCAGCTGCGCGTCATCCGGCACGTTAAGATCGCTTTCATTCTCCTCCGGATCGCGGCGGCTTTCATAGAACTGACGCGCGAAGCGGAGAATCGCCCGCGTGTTCCGGTAAGGTTGCGTCAGCTTGGTGCTGCGCCCCCGCACTTCGATGCCGGCGGCGATCCATGACTGGCGGCGGCGAAGGAAACCCTGCGTCGGATCGGCCGCCAGAAACAAATGCCCGCCCGGCTTGAGCGCGGCGGTCACCGTCTCGAACCATGCCTTCGCGAAAAACTGAGCCTCGTCGATGAACACCGCGTCAAAGCAGGGAAAACGCAGGCTTTTTTCAACCACCGCCGCCTCGTGGAAACGCAGCGCGATATTGTGCCAGTCCGTCGCCCCCTTCGTCATGAGTTCATTCTGATAGTCCCGGAAAAGGTTCCACATTCCCTCGCGCTGCCCTCCGCGCAGGGACGTGCCGCGCCCGGCACGGTCTGCGTTCAGATAGAGATCCTTGCGGAGCAGGCGCTGATCCTTGATCCAGCCTATTTCATCAGCCAGAAATGCGGTCGATAATTTCGACATCCCCGGCGTCGCGTCCTTCAGCCCGGAAAGGCAGCGCTCGATATCCGAGGGCCACCACATCGCGTCGTTCCACTTCCCCAGACACTTCGCCGCCCACTGGAAAAAGGTCGTGCAGGTTAGATTGCGCGGAAAATCCTCGAGCCGTCTGGACCGACGTTCGAGTTCGAAGCGCAGGGGCTTGTTATGGGTCAGAACCAACACCCTCGCCCCAGGATGAAGTTTCGCCGACAGCAGCGCTCGATAAAGCAGGACGATCGACTTCCCGCTGCCCGCGACACCGGTCACCAGGCGCACCGCCGTCGGAGCCGCGTTCACGACGTCCTCCTGCTGCGTCAGCAGATCGAGATCGTTTTTCACGCACCATTCCTGATCGAAGTCCAGAAAGCTGGCAGGCAGGTCCGCCGCCGTGTTCCGGTCCAACGGCGTACGCGCGACAAACGACTCCGGCACCTCGGACTCCGGTGTGAAAACCCGTCGCAGGTGCGTCAGCTCCGGGTCGGGCAAAGCGGCGGCGGCGAGTGCTTCCAGCCGTCTGGCGAAATGGTCGGTCCGGATCTGATGGAGTCCCAGATAGGAGGTCTCGGTTTCCCCGCTGCGCAGCATCACCACCTCGTCCACCGTTCCCTCGCTGACGTTGGGGAAAATGACCAGCCGCTTGAGCGGGAGCGAACCCGCCAGCGGGCCGAGAGTCTCGCTGGAACGAACGAGGAAATTCTCCAGCAGCTCGCTCTCCAGCCGCCCAAGATCCTCCGGCCGCAGAGCTGTTTCCTTTGCGAAGAAATCCGACTGCAGCGCCGATTCCGCGAGCTGC
Organism: Verrucomicrobiota bacterium; assembly: GCA_040388015.1. Lineage (GTDB taxonomy): Bacteria > Verrucomicrobiota > Verrucomicrobiia > Verrucomicrobiales > Akkermansiaceae > Luteolibacter. The sequence continues at coordinate 19,630 of JAZKCQ010000088.1, forward strand.
TGGGAAGTTTCCGCCACTTGGATGAGGAAGGCATGCCGCTCGCGCCAGACGAGGAAAACCTGCGGCCGGGTATCATGTTTCCCTCCGAGCGAGAGCCAGGCGGTAAAATCGTCGGGCAGAGACTTGAGCACGCGAAAAAAGGCGTTGAACGCCTTGTCCGGTTTGCCAGTCGGCTTCGATGGGATGATTTTTGCCATACAACTAACCAGCGGCCTCCAGCAATGACAACGCCACCGCCGCGTATTCATCATGCACCGAATTCGCGGCACACCATTCCCGGAATTTCTTCGAATGGATGATGACCACTTTCGTCCTCGCCCGGGTCACCGCCACATTGAGCCGCTGCGGGTAAGTTAGAAATCCAGCCAGCCGGTTCATGAAATCCCCATCGGAAACGACGAGGGAAACGATCATCGCCTCCCGTTCCTGGCCTTGGAAACGCTCGACCGTGTCCACCGTGATTTTTCCGATCTCCGGCCAGTCCGCAAACCGCTCGAATTTCAGCAACTCCCTCACCCTCGCCGCCTGCGCCCGGAACGGAACCACCACTCCGATCTCCGAGGGCGGCAGTCCGCCCGCCAGCATTTCCTCGATCAGAGCGGCGGTTTCATCCGCTTCCTCATCGGAATACGCCCGGTTCCCTTCGTGCTCCAGCTCCACCCTCACCATCGCCGGTTCCGGCCCGAGCAGCCATTTTCTGGCAGGATCCGATTTCAAACGGAACCGGTGTCCGGCGTTCGAACGCGCCGCCACCAGCTCACCCTGATAGAAATTCTCCGAAGGCCAGCGCGCCAGCGGCTCATTCATCCGGTAGGTCGTCTTCAGCATCGTGTGGCAGCCGTCGCGCGCCAGAGCCGAGAAAATGGAATCCTCCGCAGCATCCGCCACCGGCCGCTGTACTACCGGTGGAAGCTGCTGCCGGTCACCGAAGAAAAACCACCGCTGGGCGCGCAGCATCGGCATCACCGCCGCCTCCACTTTCATCTGGCTGGTCTCATCGATCACCGCCACGTCAAACCTCGCCTCACCCGCTCTGGAAGAGAATAACGCGAACGGCGTCGCTCCGATCACGTAGGGACCGTCATGATCCAGCAATCCGGTCTCGGCAAAACTTCCTCGGAACTCGATGCCTTCCGCGTCGTTAGGATAGGCGTCTGAAACCTTGAAGACCGGACAATCCACCATCGGACCGATTTTCCGCAACGCGTGGTGGATCGCCCGGTGCGTGAAGGACGTCACCAAAACCCGCTGTCCCTGATCCACCAACGACCGCACCAGTTTCGCCAACGTCTGGGTTTTCCCCGTTCCTGGCGGCCCTTGGATCAGATGAAATCGGTTCGCCGCAAGACAGTTCGCCACGCCGTCCACTTGGGAGTCATCCAGTCCGGAATTTTCCAACCCATCGTAAGATTCCGCATGGTCATCCAAGTCGATTTCGTCCCCTTTTCCTTCCAGCAAAGCGGGCAAAACCACCTCGCGCCCATGGGTGCCGCTGGCCAATTCAGCGAGCGCCCTCAGGTAAAAATCGGACAGATCGATCACCCCCTCGTCCAGCGACCATCCCGAGGCGGAGTTGATCGCAGCGCCAAGCGGAGCCGAGATGCTCAAGCCCTTTTCCGTCAGCCCTAAGAACGTAACGTCGATGAAATCGTCGCCATCGGGATCATTCAAACTCAGCCTCACCCTTTCTCCTTCGCGGAAAAACGCCATGTCCCTCACCGTGGGTTCAAAATGCACCAACATGTGTTTTCCCGCCGTTTCAACCGATGAAATCTCCAGATTGCCGATCGCCCGGCAGGCGTCAATCCGCTCGGGCAAGGGTTTTGCCCAGCGTTTCCTGGCATTTTCCCAGCCGCAAGCCGTCTCGGTCCGGACTTTCCGTTCGAGATCCCGGCGAAATTCCTCTGCTTGGTTGACCGTTTCGATAGTTCACTCTTCCAAAATTGTTATCGTTAGGGAAGCCGGATTTCCCACGCGAATGCGGCGGACTTTCTCCCCCGGTTTCCCTTGGCGATCACCTCGAACCCGGTTTAGATTGCCCGCCGATTGATTGAAGTTCGATTCCAACGCGGCCTGCACTTGCCGGAGCTCGACCTGTGGCTGGACCCTTGGGACGCCAAGCCCAGGGCATTCGTTTCCCATGCCCATGCCGACCATTTCGCCCGCCATGAATCGGCGCTTTGCTCCGACGTGACCGCGGCGCTGGTCCACAAGCGCTTTCATCTGGCGGAAAACCGGATCGAGGCGGTTGCCTTCCACGTCCCGATCGTTCGCGACGGGTTCCGGCTGCGGTTGCTGCCGGCCGGCCACATTTCCGGCTCGGCGATGCTCCACATCACCCGCATCAAGGACAACGCAAGCCTGCTCTACACCGGAGATTTCAAAACCCGCCGCGGACGGACCGCGGAGGCGGTCAATTTCCTCAGCGCCGACACGCTCATCATGGAAACCACCTTCGGGCTGCCGAATTTCGAGTTTCCCAATGCAATGGAAATCGAAGCCGGCATCCTGCGCTTCATCCATGACGCCTTCGCCGATGGGGAAACACCGGTGCTCTTCGGCTACTCCTTGGGAAAAGCCCAGGAAGCGCTCGCCCTGCTCCATGAGCACGGCATCCCCGCGCTGTTGCATCCGACCGTCGCCGCGATGACCACCGCCTGCCGCGCGGCCGGAGTGGAAACGCTGCCGGAACCGGTCGAGTTCGACGGCCACGCGCCCGCGGGCCATGTCGTCATCGCGCCGCCCAACACGATCCGCTCGAAATTGCTTCGTGGATTGAAATCGAAGCGCACCGCGATGCTCACCGGCTGGGCGCTGCAGCCGGGATCGAAATTCCGCTACCGGGTCGATGAGGTCTTTCCTTTATCCGATCATGCCGACCATTCAGGCCTGATGGAATGCATCCAACGCGTCCGGCCGAAGAGAATCCTAACCGTCCACGGCTTCGCCCAGGAATTCGCCACCGGGCTTCGGGCCAAAGGCATGGATGCGTGGTGCGCGATGGGCGGCGACCAGCTCGAACTCTCGATCAACCAGGCCGCGCAACGGACCGGCTCCACCACCACCCGTCACATCCGCGCGATCTGCTCGCTGGCGGATTTCGGCGACCTTTGCCGGCTCGTCGGGGAAACCAGCAGCCGCGTCGCGAAAACCGAATATCTCGCGACCTATCTTCGCGGACTAACCAACGACAATGATCTCCGCCTCGCCGCCGTCTGGCTGACCGGTGAAGCGCTTCCGCGAAAAGCCGGAAGACGGCCGCTGCATGTCGGCTCGGCCACCATCCGCCGCGCATTGCTCTCATTGCCCAGCGTCCGGGAGGAACGCTACCGCGAAATTTCCCTCAGCCAGAACGATGCCGCACGCACCGCGCGGCTGGTGCTTCAGGAAATCCAGATCCGCCCGGAACCGCTCGATCTCGCGGGGCTTGAGGCGTTTTTCCAGACTCTAGTTTCCGCATCCGGCTCGCTGGACAAGATCAGCTTGCTAGCCTCGCGCCTGGCGACGCTGCATCCGGTCGAAGGTGAAACGATCGTCAAACTGCTTACGGGCGATCTGCGGATCGGACTGAAGGAAGGACTGGTAGAGGACGCCGTCGCCTCCGCGTTCAAGGTCGATGCCACAGAAGTCCGCCACGCGCACATGCTCACCGGCGACATCGGGGAGACCGCATTGTTAGCCAAGCATGGCAGGCTCGCCGAAGCCAGCCTGCGCCCGCTGGTTCCCATCAAATGCATGCTCGCCGCGCCGCTGGAACGCGACGCGGAGGACGACCGGCCGCTGTTCGAAAAACTTCCATTCGCTCCGCCGGTTTGGCTGGAGCCTAAGTATGACGGCATCCGCGCGCAGCTTCACAAGCATGGCGATGAGGTCTCGCTTTTCTCGCGCGACCTGCGGCCGCTGGACGATGAATTCCCCGAACTGATCGCTTCCGCTAGAAAACTGGCCGGTGATTTCATCCTTGATGGCGAACTCATCGCCTACGCCGAAGGCCGCAAGCTCGGGTTCGCGGACTTGCAGAAACGCCTCGGCCGCAAGATGGCGGATGGCGACCTTTTTCTCACCGACGAAGGACAGGACAACTCGGTGCCGCTGCGTTTCATCGCCTTCGACATCCTCTGGCATCAGGGTGAGGATCTGCTGGAACAACCGCTGTTGGACCGAAGGGGGAAGCTGGAATCGCTCGTGCTCGCCCCTCCCTTCGAAACCATCACCATTCATCCGGCGGAAAATCCGGGAGAAATCGAGGCCCTCTTCAAGCAGTCGCTGCAGAACGGTCACGAAGGCCTGATCGCGAAAGATCCCGCCAGTTTCTACTCCCCCGGACGACGCGGCAAATCGTGGATCAAGCTCAAGGGCATGATGCCGACGCTCGACTGCGTGGTGGTGATCGCCGAGCAAGGGCACGGCAAGCGCTCGGATGTTCTCTCCGATTATACCTTCGCGGTTCGAGATGAAACCAACGGCCAGCTCCGCGTGTTAGGCAAGGCCTACTCCGGTCTCACCGATGACGAGATCGAGGATCTGACCGAACATTTCACCCGCAACACCCTGCGCAAGGAGCGGCGCAAGCACCACGTCGAGCCGGACATCGTGCTGGAAATCGCGTTCGACGCCATCCGCCCGTCGCCTCGTCATGACTCGGGACTGGCGCTGCGGTTCCCCCGCATCAAGGCGATCCGGCGCGACAAGACGATCGCCGACATCGACACGCTGCAATCCGCTAGGGCTCTTCTGTAGCCTCGTCCTCTTCGGGATCAATCCCGTGCTCTTTGGCAAAGTCCGCCGCTGCCTGGGCATCGCTTTTCGGCCAGTTGTGATAGATGATCTCCAAGGTGGATTGGCGGGCCTCTCCCGCAGGAAGCATCATCGCCCACTGCACGGCGGTCTGCGGTTCGTATTCCGCGACGGTTCCGGCATAGGTGCTGATCGCGGCGTTTTTCGCGGTCCCTTCCGGCGACGCGCTGAGCCATTTTCCCGCAGCCACATAGTCCTGCTGGGTCCATTGGCCGATGAGATTGTCGACGTTTTCCTCCACCTCTTCTTTGGGCAGATTTTTCGCCATCCAGTCGATCCAGCGACCGGTGTCTTCCTTGGTGTTGAAATAGGAAAGCCCTGCCGCGAATTGCCCGGTCTCTTCCGGGCTGAGCTTGGCGGAGTCGATCCATGATCTCACGGCATCGAAGCTTTCGTCGGAAATATTCCGCCCCATGCTTTCCAACGATTCCTGGAGCATATCATCACGCTCCTCGCCTTCGGGAAGCGCCTTGAGATGCTCGCGAAGGGCGTTGAGAATCGCAGTGCGTTGCTCGGGAGTTTTTCCGGATTCAACAATCGTCTGGATCGCGGCCGAGTTGTCATCGAGTTGGATTTCGCCGAGAATTTTGAAGGCGAGCTTGGGATCCTTCTCTGCTGCCCCGGCGAGGATGCTGGTTTTCTCCACGTCGTCCGAGGCGTCCGGATGCGCTTTTTCGTTTTCGCGCAGCCAGGCGATCGCCGCCATCGGATCCTCCTTTGCCCAGCGGGTGAGCGAAGTGCCGATCACCTGCCTGCCCATCTGACTATCGCCCAACAAATCCGAAGATTCTTTAAAAAGCGCGAGCGCCGACGACGGATGATCTTCGGCGAGCATCATGATCGAGAAGCCGATCATGTTCCGCCGCATTTCATCCGAGAGGCCCGGGTCATTGCGCAATCCGGAGATGACCTCCTTGAGCTGCGGGCCATCCAGCTCCATCAACCGCTTCATCATTTCCGCCGAGCGCTTCTCAAACTCCTCGTCGGCCTTGCCGCCGTCCTTGGAGTGAAGCTGCATTTCCTTGGCGAAGGCGACAAACTCCGAGGCAAGCGATCCGGATTTGTTAGCATGATCATCGCGCTGCCGCTTGGTCACCCTTGTTTCTTCGGGTGATGCCGTGTCTCCGACTGAAATTCCGAGTTTCTCCGCCTGCCCGACAAGCTCGCGATGATCCGCACCGAGATTGGCCAGGCGCTTCTGATGCATCAGCCCGAGAGCGCCGCCGATGGCGAGGATGAGAATGGAAACGGCGATGGAAAACTTCATTATTTCAAGTGCTTGAGAATGGCTTCACGACGCTTCGGATCGGAAATCATGTCTGCGAGATGGATGGCTTCCTCGATGTTGGATCGGGCCGAATAGCTTTCGAGGAATGAGACGAGCACATCATCATTACCGCTGCTTTTCTGATATTGGAGCGCGAGCTGCGAGGCTTCGGAAAATTGGAATTTCCCGTCGTCCTGCGCGGCTTCGGCGATGGCCTTGCCGGTGATGCTATCCATTTGTCCGGGTGCCTGGCGGGTCAGCCATTCCCGCAGACGATCCACATCCGCGCGGGTTACGTTGCCTTCGAGTGCGATGCTGGAGAGCTGGGAATTCGCCGTTTGAATGGCGGACGCGATTCGCTCTGCTGGCGTGGCTTGGACGGAATCGAGGAATGCCGTGACCTTGTCGTAGCTGCCGCCGTTTTCGATGAGCTGGGTGGCGATGTTGGCGAAGGAGCCGGCACGCTCGTCGGACGGCACGAGATCGCGGACGAGATCGGCGTAGGCCTTCTGATCCGGCGCCCCGAGGTCGGGAAACGGTAGCTGCTCCAACACCTCGCGGCGCTGCTCCTCCGGAATCGCGGCAAGCCGGCTGCGGGCGGCATCGAGATCGGTCGAAAGCAGCGTCTCCAACAGAGCGGATTCGAATTTCACGCGCATGTCGCTTTTTCCGTCGAGGGTCTTGCTCTCGAAATTTCCCTCTGCGATCTGGCGATCGAACCAGGCGGTGGCACCCGCCAGATCCTTTTTCGCCCAATCGCACAGCGCGGTGGAAAGCTGCCAGCCGATCCCGTTGGAGTCCGCTTCGATCTGGTCGGCGAAACGATTCAGCGCGTATTCGGGATCCGCCTTGATGAGAGGATCGATGATGGCTTCCTCAAGCATCCGCCGCTGGTCGTCGGTGAGGTCGAGCCCGTCGATTTCATCGAGAGCGGCGATCATTTCCTCCTTGGTCATTTCTGACAGACGCTTCTTGAAATCGATCATCGCCAGCAACTGGGATTTCTCTCCGCTGGTCTCCGCCTCGATGAGGCGTGCTGAAAGTTCCTTCCAGTCCGTCGACGTGTTAGCGGATTTGGGTGCGGAGCTCGTCGGCTTGCTCCGGCCCGGGGAATCGCCAGGCAAATTCCCCGAAGCGACGGCGGTGGAGATTTTTCCCCGAAGAATTGTCCCATCCTTTTCGAGCGCGGAGATCGACCGCAGTTGGAAGGAATTCCATGCGCCGACCAGAGCGAGCGCCGCGACGGGCGGGATGAGGTGAGAGACTTTCAAACAGGAGAGAGTTCGCTGCATGTGGTTGATCCGTCAAGGCGGAGGAAATCGAACCATCTTGAAAAACTGATGCTTTCCCTCGCCATCCGATCCTGCGAAGAATCCCGGCCATGAGTCCATTTCTCAAACTCTCCCTCGGCCTTTCGCTTACCGTGTTTCTCGCGTCCTGCGCCGCTCCTTCCAGCTCGCCATCCTCCTACGGCCGCAGCGAATACGGCCACCGCCCGGGGCCCAAAGGTTTCAAGACCGTCATCATCGACGCCGGCCACGGCGGCAAGGACAGCGGAGCGACCAGCCCCTCCACCGGCCAGCGGGAAAAGGATCTCGCGCTCGATACCGCCAGGCGCATCGCCAACGATTTGCGCCGTGATTTCAAGGTGGTCATGATGCGGGACGACGACACCTTCGTCGATCTCGACGAGCGCGTCACCCGGGCCAACCAATACGGCGGGGCGATCCTCGTCAGCATGCATTATAACAGCGGACCGTCCGGCATCCGCGGCCCGGAAACCTACTACTGGCGCGTCGACAGCCACGGCCTTGCCGTCCGTTGCCAACAGGCGATGGCCAGCGTCAGCCCGGCGGAAAGCGGCAACCGCGGGATGGTCCGCCGCCGGATTCGCCTGACGCGGAATCCTCAGATCCCGTGCCTGCTGCTGGAGGGCGGCTACCTGAGCAACGCCGCCGAGAGCCGTCAGATCAGCGATCCCGCCTACCGTCAGAAACTGGCCTCCGCCATCGCCTCCGCCATCCGGACCCAGGCAGCGGTTGGAGATTCCGGCACCGGCGCATTGCCCGCTCCGATCAACGCGCCACCGAGCCGGCCGACGGACGCGAAGGAGTGACTTGCGTTTCCACCACCCGGCCCGGGATCCACCGACTAACTGACAAACTCCAGCAAGTCCTTGTCCAGTTGTTCCTTGTGGGTATCGCCCAGGCTGTGAGTGCCGCCCTTGTAGATTTTCAATGTGGCATTCGGCACGAGTTTGGAAGAAAGCATGGCTGAGGCACCGATCGGCACGATCTGGTCGTCGTCGCCGTGGATGATGAGCGTGGGGACGTCGAATTTCTTCAGGTCTTCGGTGAAGTCGGTTTCGGAAAACGCCTTGATGCAGTCGTAGGCGTTCTTGTGGCCGGACAGCATGCCCTGCGTCCACCACGACTGGATCAGGCCTTGTGAGATTTTCGCCCCCGGGCGGTTGAACCCGAAGAACGGACCGCTCGCGACATCGAGGAAAAACTGCGCGCGATCCGCCAGATAGGCGGTGCGGAATCCGTCGAATACTTCCATCGGCAGTCCGCCGGGATTGGCTTCGGTCTTGAGCATGATCGGTGGCACCGCACCCATCAGCACCGCCTTCCTCACCCGCTTGGTGCCGTGACGGCCGATATACCTCGCGACCTCGCCGCCGCCGGTGGAGTGGCCGATCATGACGACGTCCTTGAGATCGAGTTTCTCAAAAAGCTCGGCGAGGTCGTCGGCATACTGGTCCATGTCGTTTCCGTCCCACGGTTGGCTGGAACGTCCGTGTCCGCGGCGGTCGTGGGCGATGCAGCGGAATCCGTTGGAAGCGAGATGGAACATCT
>JAZKCQ010000089.1:0-17955 GCA_040388015.1 Verrucomicrobiota bacterium
AGTTCTTTAAATGTCAGGATGCGGAACAATCTCATGCGGCGGGGCGCTCTTCGTAAGGGATTACCGCGACAAGGCAAAGGGAAAAGGCCGTCGAAAAAGGGAGGAACCGGGCCCGCCCGAGCTCCGGGAAAGCGAAGGCTCTCGCGATCCCCGTCGATTCACCTTCCCCGCCGTGGAAAAACACCACCGTGCGGTGCATGACTCCGACACCGTGCGGTGCATGACTCCGACTCCGTGCGGTGCATGACTCCGACTCCGTGTGCACTTCAATCGCCAAGTCTCACAAACCGCACTTTTGACAATTCAGCCGAGTTCGCGCCGATCAAGGCTTCGAATTCGCCGGCTTCAACCACGGGTTGGAAGTCATCACCCGGGAAACTCAGATCGGCATCGGTGATCGTGAAGGATACCGTGCGCACCTCTCCGCCATCGAGCGTCACGCGTTGATAGCCGCGAAGTTCCTTCACCGGGCGGCTGACGGAGGCGACGAGGTCGCGCAGATAGAGCTGCAGGGTTTCTGTGACGGGATGGATGCCGGGGTTGGTGATTTGCACGGAGACGGTGACGGTGGCGCCTGGTTTCATTGCCGGTGGGTCGACGGCCGGCGCGCCGATCTCCAATTCACCGTAAGTCAGGCCGTGGCCGAACGGGTAGAGCGCCTCATTGCCGGCATCGAGGTATTTGGAGGAATACTGCACCGCTTCGTCGAAGGGCCGCCCGGTGGGTTTTTCGCGGTAGGTCATCGGCAACTGCCCGACGCTGTGCGGGAAGCCCATCGTGAGTTTCCCGATCGGTGGGGCGTCGCCGAAAAGGACGTCCGCCAGCGCCCGGCCGCCTTCGGTGCCGAGTGCCCAGGAATGGAGGATGGCGTGGAATTTCGAGTCTTCCCACGTCAGTTCCAGAGGGCGGCCGCTGATGGTCACCAGCACGCAGGGCTTGCCGGTTTTCAGGATCTGCTTCGCCAGTTTCCGCTGGCACTTGGGCAGGCGGATGCCTGTCCGGCTCGCCGCCTCACCGGACATTTGCCAACTCTCGCCGAGCACGAGAAGGATCACATCGGCCTGCGTCGTCGCCCTCAGGGCTTCGGCGAGCAGCTGCGGGTTTTCCGAATCGATCTCACACCCTTTGGCAAAGATGACCTCCGAAACCTCACGGATTCCATCCAGCGGTGATGCGGCCGTCGCTTCATCCCCCGCCGCCACCCAGCAACCTAACATGTCACGGCGGCTGTCCGCCAGCGGACCGATCAGCGCGATGGTGCGGTGCTTTTCCAACGGCAGCAATCCGCCGTCGTTTTTCAAGAGCACGATCGACTCACGCGCCGCTTCCCGTGCGAGTTGTCTGTTTGCCCCGCTCAAATGGACGGCGTTCGCCCGGTCCTCATCACAGCGGGCGAACGCATCCTGGAAAAGCCCGAGATCCCACTTCGTCTCCAGCACCCGCATCACGGCGGCGTCGATCTGTAATTCCGACACAGCTCCGGACTTCACCAACTCTGGCAGTTCGACAAGAAATGCTTCCGACACCATGTCCATGTCCACTCCGGCATCAAGCGACTGCTTCGCCGCATCCGCGTCGTTGGCGGCGGTGCCGTGGTTCTTCATTTCCGTCACCGCGGTGTAGTCGGTGACGATCCAGCCTTTGAATCCCCAGATGTCGCGCAGCAGTTCGGTGAGCAACCAGCGGTTGCCGCTCGCGGGGATGCCGTCGATTTCATTGAAGGCGGTCATCACCGTCCGCGCTCCGGCATTGATCGCGGCGCGGTAGGGTGGGAAATACGTTTCCTCCATCGCCCGGCGGCTCATGTCTACGGTGTTGTAATCGCGGCCGCCCATCGGCGCGCCGTAGAGGGCGAAGTGTTTCACGCAGGCCACCACCGCCGCCGGATCCGCCAGATCATCGCCCTGATAGCCACGCACCATCGCCACCGCGATTTTCGAGCCCAGCCACGGATCCTCGCCGGACCCTTCCGCCACCCGGCCCCAGCGCGGGTCCTGGGAAATGTCCACCATCGGCGAGTAAACCCAGTGCAGTCCGTCCGCCGCCGCCTCCTCCGCCGCGGCGCGGGCGCAGCGTTCCAACAGATCGGGATTCCACGAGCAGGACAGGGCTAACGGGATCGGGAAAATCGTGCGGTGGCCGTGGATCACATCGTAACCGAAAATCAGGGGGATCCGCCGGGGGCTCTCCAGCGCCAGCTCCTGCAAGGCCCGTGTCGCCGCCGGCGTGTAAACATTCAGCACCGCCCCGCAGCGTCCGTCGCGGATCTTTGCGGCGAGGTCGCCGGAGTGTTTCATCCCCGTCGCATCCATCGTTCCGGTGAGGAGATTCAGTTGCCCCAACTTTTCCTCCAGCGACATCAGGCTCATCAGCTCGCGGAGGAATGGTTCCTTGCTCATGCTTCCATCACGTGTCCTGAATCCATTGATTTCAAGGTTTATGTGGCCTCCCGCGATCGCGCACACGCGATCACGGACTATCGTTATGGCCGGAAATGGGATATCTCTTTTCCTGTCGCAGCGAGCCACCTCTCCCCCCAAGGAGGCAAGCGGAGACAAGCACTCCCCCCAGAGTCAGAACCTCCCCCCGGGTTCGGAAAACCGCCGGCGAAAATCGAAAGTCCCCCCGCTTCGATTTCGCCGGTTTCTTTTTATGATCCACGGGTCAGTCCTTCGGATCTTCCGGCGGCAGGCCGGGTTTCGAACGGCTTTGCTTTCTTCTGCGATCACGGTTCATCTGCCGGTTCTGCCGGGTGATTTTCTGATCCATCGCCCGGAGTTCGGAACGAAGCGCCTTGATTTGTGTGGCGAGGCCGTGGACTTCGTTTTCCTCCCGCTTGATGTCCGGCTCGACGAACATGCTGGCGATGAAACCGGTGAACGTACCAAAAAGACCCACACCGGCCGTCATCAGGATCGCGGCGATGATCCGGCCGCCGTCGGTGACCGGGTAACGGTCTCCATATCCGACCGTGGTGATGGTGACGATGGACCACCACAGGGCGTCGGAAGCATTCTTGATGTTTCCGTTTTCCGCGCCTTTCTCAAGGGAGAGGATGCCCATCGAGCCTGCCAGAGCGATGAAGCAGGAAATGGCAGCGACGGTGACGAAGGTGTTGTGCGACCGGTTTCGGAGAAGATACTGGACCAGAATCTTGAACGAGCGGAACGCGCGGAGAAGCCGGAGAATGCGGATGGCTCGGACCATTTTTCCACCGCGGAAGGTGGACAGCATCGGAATGCTGGAAATGAAATCGATCCAGCCCCAGCGGAGGAACTTGAGTTTCGAGGGCGCCTTGTGGAGCCGATAGAAGAAGTCGCCTTGGAAGATGAGGCAGATGATGAAATCGATATTGTCGATCAGCGCCGCCATTTTGGGGTTGGATCGATCGAAATCGAACATGAAATCCACGTAAAGCGCGGCGAGGACATAGACCGAAAGCACCACCATGAAGATCTGGAAGATCGTGATGTTTTCTTTGATTTCGTCTGGCTCGGTGACTTTCATCCGCGGGTCGTGATCGTGTTGATGGCCGGTCGCTCGGGTTCCGGGATGGTCTTTGACAACAGGCGGATGGTGTCTCCGTCCACCGTCCACGACTGATAGAGGGCGGGCAGGGGGCTGGCGAGCGAGATTTTTCCGTCCCGTTCCAGCCGCCGCAGCACCACGCGGAGCAGCGCGAAGGCCATGCTGCCGAGTTCGTCGTCGTCGCGGTTGCGGTGGACGCGCTTGACGAGATCGGTCTGGGCGATGTTGCGGATTTTACCGTCGCGTGCGAGATCGATGAGATGGGCGATTTCCACTCCGTAGCCGGTCGGAAATGAGAGCGATTCCAAGGTTCCGCGACGGGCGGCATATTCGCCGGCGAGAGGCTGGATGATGCCGCCGAGTTCGGGATAGAACAGCGAGATCAGAGGCCGGACGAGGATTTCCGAAACACGCCCGCCGCCGGTGGAGTGGGATTCGTCGCCATAGGCGAGGGGACGCTCGTAGAAGGCCTTCACATAGTCGATGGCCGGATCGGTAAGCAGCGGGCCGACGAGTCCGGTGATGAATCCGGGGTGAAAATTGGAGATGTCGCCATCGACGTAGCAGATGAGATCTCCCGTTGAAACGTGCAGGGCCTTCCACAGGTTTTCGCCTTTTCCCTGATGGCTTTCCAGTTCGGGCAGGATCTCCGAAGCGAGATAAACGGTGGCACCCGCCGCCGCTGCGATTTCCCGGGTCGAGTCGTCGGAGCCGGAATCGATGACGAGGATCTCATCGACGAAAGCGTGCTTTTCCACCAACTCCTCGCGGATGATGGAAACGATGGACCCGATGGTGTCGGCCTCGTTGAGCGTCGGGATGCAGGCTGAGATGCGTTGGCCGGACGAACGCTTGATTTCGGCCAGCTTGGAAAAATCGCCGAACTGCGAGTGGTGAAAGCGCTGCATGAAACGGTCAACCTCAGGCACTCAGCTTCACACGTTCATAAACTTCCGCCAACGGGAGGTCGGCTTCGATTTCCGGAAGCGGAATGACATCCTCGAGACCGGTGTATTGCTCGCTGGCAAATCCACCTTCAGGTTTTCGGCGATAGGCCAGCACGGAAGGGGAATCCGGCTCGATGAACAATAGGACTTTCAGCGTGGAAATGGTGAGATAGGCATCCCGCTTTTCGCCGAGATCCGTGCGGCGGGTGGAGTCGCCGAGGACTTCAACGATGACGACGGGGCGATCTTGGAAATGGTCGGTGGCGGATTTAGTCTCACAGACGACCATCGCATCCGGGTGGTAAAGTCGTGTATGATCGGAGAACTCGATGCGGATCTTCGTGTCGCTGTTGAACGGCTGACAGGCTTTTCCTTTCAGTTGTGCACCCAGCGCGAGGAGAGCGCTTGTGGCGATGCTGTTGTGCTGATTCGTCGCTCCCGCCATCGCATGCACGGTCCCACCGATATATTCATGCTTCACCCCGCTGATTTCCTCACCCGCGAGGTAATCCTCGATGGTGATGAAATGCGGCTGTTTGACGGCGGTCATGGCGCGAAGGTAGCAGGCGGCCGGAATGATGGCAACTGGTTCAAACGATCATGTCCCGCGTCACCCGATACTTGGCGGCGCAGCGCGGGCACTGGAGATTGATGAAGTCCGAGGACTCGAAGAGGTCATCAAGCCGTTCCCGCCAGCCGCCGAGGATGGGCAGGATCTTGTCGATGGTGCAGCCGCAGTGGAAACGGAAACGACGGGTTTCCAGGATGGTGGTTTCCTCGGTTTCCAATATCGCGGCGACCGCTTCTTCGTCGAGCGCTTCGAGCCATTCCATGTCACAGTCGGGCTGCGCGGCGACTAGGGCGAAGTTCTCGTCCTCCAGCCGGAAGGCGCGCGCCGGCCGTTGCTCGGATTGTTCGTAGTATTGGGAAACCCAGGCGATCGGGTCCTTGCCGACGATTTCCAACGTGGATAGCCGCGGCTGGTTGGCCTCAGGGGTCGTCGTCTGCGCGTAGAAGAAATTCCGATCCGGCTCGCGGACATCTTCGGTGAAAACGCGACCGGTGACCGCTTCTTCGAACGAACTGCCGGTGACGAACAAATTGATACGCGGAGCCCGCAGATTCGCTGTCCAGGCGATGGTTTCCGCCCACGGCCGGGCGACGAGGTGAAGCGTCAGCAGCGCGAGTTCGTCCTTCAGCATCTGGTCGAGCTCGGCCGGCGGACGAATGCTGTGCTGCATCAGGTGCAGGTAGTAGTCCGTGTAAATCGGAGTGAACTGTCCGCGCACTAACAACGCATTGCGATGCCGGACGAAGATCGATTCGATTTTCGTGAATTCTTCGGTGATTTCCATGGAGCGTTCGAGGCTTGAGGGAAAAATGAAGAATGCGGACCGGTAAGTCCGCATTCCGTGTCGGGATCAGGCTCCGGGGAGCTCGATGAATCCTTCGAGTTTGCGGATCCGGGTAGGGTGGCGCATTTTCCGAAGGGCTTTCGCTTCGATCTGACGGATCCGTTCGCGGGTCACCTGGAACTGGCGTCCGACTTCTTCCAGCGTTCTGCTGTAGCCGTCCTTGAGGCCGAAACGTTGTTCGAGAACCTCGCGTTCGCGCTCGGTGAGGGTGTCGAGGACGTCCTTGATCTTGTCCTTGAGCATCGAGAAACCGGCTTCCTCCATCGGGTTGTCGGCGGCCTTGTCTTCGATGAAGTCACCGAAGGAGGTGTCGTCCGAATCACCGACGGGCGCTTGCAGCGAAATCGGCTGCTGGGCCATCTTGAGAACGGCGCGGACCCGCTCGACGGGCAAGTGGATTTCCTCGGCGATTTCTTCCGGGGAGGGTTCGCGACCATATTCCTGCACCAACTGCTTCTGCACGCGCATCAGCTTGTTGATGGTCTCGATCATGTGGACCGGAATCCGGATGGTCCGGGCCTGGTCGGCGATGGAGCGGGTGATGGCCTGACGGATCCACCACGTGGCATAGGTGGAGAATTTGTAACCGCGGCGGTATTCGAATTTTTCGACCGCTTTCATCAGGCCCATATTGCCTTCCTGGATCAGGTCGAGGAACGACAGACCGCGGTTGGTGTATTTCTTGGCGATGGAAATCACGAGGCGGAGGTTGGCCTCGACCATCTCGGTCTTTGCCTTGAGCGCTTCCTTCAGCCAGTGGCGGAGCTGTTTGTTGGCGTCTTCGAAGGTTTCCTGGGTGTGCCACGAGCGTTGTGAAATCTCGCGCATCTTGGTGACGAACTCCTTGTCTTCTGGGTCCGACTGCAGCTTGCGGCCGTATTTCCAGAACTTCTGTTGGTATTCGTCGACCTGCTCGCAGAAGTCCTCAACGACCTTCTGCTTGTAATAGAAGCGGGTGAAAACGCGGTTCAGCGTCTGGATGTTCTTCGCGAATTCCTCCTCCAGCTTCTTCTTGCTGCGGGGATTCTTGGCGGATAGCTGTCGGAAAAGGTCGTCGTTTTCGCTGTGGAGCGCCTTGAGCTGATCGCACAGTTTCGGCAGACCCTTCATGTAGCGTTCGCGGGATTCGATCTTTTTGTCGAGAATCACGCGGTCGAAACGCTCGCGGCCCTTGTTGAGCTTGTCGGCGAGTTCCAGATAGGAGTCGGTGACAAATCCGAAAAGGTGGAGGTGGCGGGCAACTTCGATTTCCGCATCTTCGATGCGCTTGGAAATTTCCACTTCCTGCTCGCGGGTCAGCAGCGGGACCTGGCCCATCTGCTTGAGATACATCCGGACCGGGTCGTCGAGGATGTCGAGCTTCTGGTCGGCCTTGACGTCTTCTTCGTCGCCATCGCCTTCGTCGCGCTTCTTGTCCTTGTAGCGGTCGACTTCGGAGGCGTCGATGATGTCGAACTCCATGTTGCGCAAGCGCTCCATGATGGCCTCGACATCATCCGGATCGACGAGGTCGTTCGGGAGAATTTCGTTGATGTCGTCGTAGGTCAGGTAATCCTGCTCCTTGGCGAGCTTGATCAGTTCGCGGATCTTTTCCTGGATTTCAGGAGTGTCGATCCGGCGTTTCGAATCGCCCTTGGCTGATTTTCCTTCCGGCTTGGCCTCGACGACCTCCTTGGTTTCCTTCTTCGTTTTTGCCGCAGGAGCCGGAGCTGCCTTTTCAACGGCCTTGGTCTTGGCTTCGACCACGGGTTTTGTGGGAACCTTGACCACGGCCTTCGGAGCGGGCTTCGCGACCGGAGCTGGTTTAGCCACAGGAGCGGGTTTCACCACCGGCTTGGCCACCGCTTTCGGAGCAGGCACCACGACGGGTGGTTTTTTCACTTTCGCATCCTTCGTGTTCTCCTTGGGAGCAGCTGCCTTCGGAACCTTGACCTGAGGTTTTGCGGCGGGTTTCTTCGGAGAAGGTTTGGATGAAGACATGGAATGAAATGCAATTGAATCAGAAATCAGGATACACCCCACCTATTCTAGGGGCTCTGCGAAAAAATCGCGGGCGGGGCGGAATGAAGAGGCGATGAGATTTCCCGTCAAGACCTTTCTTTTGAATTGAACTGTTGGAAAAACCGGATACCCGCGGCCTTTCGGACGGGTCGGAAAATCAAGGATTCCGGATTTCACTTTCAACAAGCCGACATCCTGATCGAGCTTCTTCAGATTTCCAGTTTCAAATCCGCGGGAAAGCACTTAACTTCCGGCAGCGAACATGATCACACTCACTCCCAAAGCCGTCGAAGAACTCGGCAAACTCCTAGCGACCCGTGCGAAGTCCCCGGAATCCGGCCTGCGCCTTGCGGTGCGCCGCGGCGGCTGCGCCGGGTGGCAGTATGAGATGAACGTGGCCGACCCCGAGCCGGGCGACGAAGTGGTGGAATCCGGAGCCGCCCGCGTGATCGTCGCCGCTGATAGCTTCGACCGCCTGCGTGGTTGCGAAATTGATTTTTCAGACGACCTCACCGACGCCGGATTCAAGATCCACAACCCTCACGCCGCCCGCTCCTGCGGCTGCGGCACATCGTTCGAAGCCGCCGACGAGGCGCCCGGCGAGCACGCGGTGGCGGACGGCGAAGCTTGCGGGACACCCTGAACTCCGACGCTCCCGTGCCCCGCAACGTCGAAGAACCGCCACCAAGCCGTCCGGCCTATTTCTGGTGGCTGCTCGCCAACGGCCTCGCCCTGTGCTTTGCGGTGGTGAGCTGGTTCGTCTGCCTGCATGTTTTCGGGAATCCGGAAATTCCGCGAAACTATGAGATCCTCGGAAAATTGGGACGCCTTCCGGTTTTGAAAAAATACCCGGTGACCGAAGTGCCGAATGGAAACGCTCTCGCGCCCAAGGAGCTCTACCGCCGCTATTTCGGCTACACGGAAGACGAGCGCATCCGGGCGAACTCCCTGCTGATGCGGAACTACCTGACGAACTTCGACCGCCCGCTTCTGCTGACTTATGTCGAGGGCGACTATCAGATCGAGAAGGTGCGGGAAATGAGCTCCAAGGATTTCTTCGATCCCGGCATCGCCATCCGCGCCCAGGCTCTGGTGAAACCCGATGATTTCACCAAACCGATGCCCTATCCGGTTTTTATCGAGTATATCTTCCCCACCGCCCAATCGAAGGCGGCCGCGTCCTTCAAGCCCGGGGAAATCCTGAGCGTGAAGAAGAGCCCGAACTGCGCCGCCGTCGTCCACGTGGCGAAAATCATCCGCGACGACGAACCGGCGCTTCTGCTGACGGTGATCCCCATCGCCTACGTCACCTATCAGACCGGCGATTCGAACCCGTTCCAGATCGAGCCGCCGTTGAAGCTTCGTCCGTCGGCGGGATTCCCGGTGTTCAAGGATTCGGGCGCTCAAACACCATGAAGTGCTGCCACGGCAGATTCCGGCGGTTGGACACGAATCGGAAACCGGCGGACTCGAACTCCCGCCGCGCCTGAGCCTCGCTCATCTTGTGCAGCGGCTTGATCGGCACGCGCGGATCTTCCGCGCGGAACTCCAGCAGGAAAACCCTTCCTCCGGGTTTCAAGGAGAGGAACATCGAAGCGAGCATTTCCGCCGGATCGGAAAACTCATGATAGGCATCCACCAGCAGCGCGGCGTCAAGCGTATCCGATGGCAGTTTCAAATCATCGACCGCTCCCAGATGGGGAACAACATTGGTGACTTTCAATTCCGCCGATCGCTTTTTCAGGAACTCCAACATCTCCGGTTGGATATCCACCGCCATCACCTTGCCGCGCGGGACTTTGGGAGAAATCCGGAATGAGTAATATCCCGAGCCCGCGCCGATGTCGGCGATGACGGCATCGGGTGCGAGATCGAGTGCATCGATCGCCTTGCTCGGTGCTTCCTCGTCCTCGCGGTTATCCCGCTCCAGCCAGCCGATGGCCGGATGTCCCATCACTTGTGCGATCTCGCGATCATGGAAAAATTTCCCCGTTCCGTCCTGCGATGCGATTCGATAAGAATAAGGTGAAGCGGCAGGCTTGGCTGTTTCTGCAGAAGGCTGGATCGGGGGCGTATCGGATTTTTGACCGATCACCCAGCCCAGGCAAAGGCACAAAGCCAACAAGAACAGAACGAGGTGCGGAATTCTCATGGGATAAGCTACCATCCACCTTCCGCTGACGGAGGCAACGCGGATTTCTCCCGATCAGAAATCGAACCAATCCGACGGCTCGTGCTGGCCGGCGCAGTGCAGCCCGACGTGGCCGTGGCCGAGTTCCGACAGGCAGGCGCGCAGGCGGGTGAGGATGATGTCCGGAGTATTGCAGTCCGAACTGAGATGGCCGAGCACGACACGGCCGAGTGCCGGATGCGAGATATCGCGGATCAGTTCGGTGACCTGGCTGTTCGACAAATGGCCATGACGCGAGCTGATGCGTTGTTTGATGGACCAGGGACGCTTGGTGTCGGCTTCGAGCAGGCCTTCATCGTAGTTTGCTTCCACAAAAATCCCGGCCAGCCCGCGCAGCCGTTCCGTCATGCTTCGCGTCACGAATCCGGCGTCTGATAGGAATCCGAGCCGCCGCGTGTCATGCCCGACGACGAAACCCACCGGATCCACCGCGTCATGCTGGATCGCGAAGGTCTCCACCGAAATTCCGCCGAGTGCGAAGACCTGGCCCGCTTCGAAAAATTTCCATGTTCCGCCTTCGATCCCTGTTTCCCGCACGACCCGTGCTGTGGCCGGAGTCGTGAAAACCGGCACCGGATTCTGTTTCAGGAAAACCTTCAAGCCACGGACATGATCGCCGTGTTCGTGGGTGAGCAGAATGCCATCGAGCGACGCCGGATCGACGCCGACCTGCCGCAGCCTCACCGTCAACTGCTTGGCGCTCAATCCCGCATCAATCATCAGACGCAGTCCGCCGCATTCGACGACCGCCGCATTACCTCCACTCCCGCTTCCCAAAACCGCAAAACGCATCACGCGCGGGACGATGCAGGGTCCGGGAAAATCACGCAAGGACTACGGAGCCCGCTCTTTGTGAAACCGTTGAAAAAAGAAAACCGCTGTGCCGTCGTTGGCGCTGTGAGCCACGTTCCGTAAACTCAATAAGTGGGGTCGTCCGATGTTTCTCCATCTTCCTGAAAAGGCGTGACAGATTGCATCGGTGAGTGACCCCGTTTCAATCATATCGGTCCGGGCCAGCTACCAAAATAGGCGCACACAGCAGTCGGGAGGAGATTACCCTCAACCCGCTGTCCCGCAACCGAAAACATAAAAAAGAATCTGCTTCACAAATGCATTTTTGACGCTCCCCGCGGTCGATTTTTCTCTATCTCCGGGGTCTTCAAATGTTACCGCTGGCTCCATGAAATTTGTCTGCCTGCTTTGCGGAATCAGCTCGGTTGCTTTCGCAGCTCCCGCAGTTCCACCGGACGCGGACGAAGCCGCCTATCCGGCGATCGAGCGCTTCGTTGAAGTCCTCGAAACCGCCCGCAAGCGTCACCCCGATGTCGACAAACTCGCCTATGAACGGTTGGTCAATCACGCGCTTGAAGGCATGCTCGCCAGCCTCGATCCGCACTCGTCCTTCATCCATCCGGAGATGGCCCGGCAGATGCAGGCCAACAAGGATCTCAACCCGGAATTGCCATCGCTCGGCATCACCCTCGGATTGCGTGACGACGGACCCTACATTGCGGCGGTCTCGCCGCTCGGAGCCGCTTCAGTCGCGGGAGTGCTTCCCGGTTCCGCCTTGCTTGAAATCGACGGCAGGAAAACCCAAGGCTCGGAATTCTCCGATCTGCTAGGCCCGCTCCAGCGTCCGGCGGGTGAGACGACGAAGCTGATGCTCAAGTCTCCCGCCGCCCCGCGTCCGTTCGAAGTTTCGCTGGTGCATCGGATGGTGGAGCAACGCTCGGTTACCGAGACGAAGATCTTGAACAAGGACACCGGCGTCGGCTACGTGCGCCTCGCCACGTTTGGAAACAACTGCGCCCGAGAAATGGAGGCCGCGCTCGATGAACTCGAGGACAGCGGCATGAAATCCCTCATCTTCGACCTCCGCGAAAACGGCGGTGGTGATTTGAACGAAACGGTGAAAATCCTCGGCCTGTTCCTGCCGCCGAATACCGCCGTCGTCACCACCCGCGGCCGGGAAGGGGAGTCGGAACCGATGAGAACCCCGGAGCGCCAGCGCCGCAAACGGGACTATCCGATGGTGGTTCTCATCGACCGCATGTCGGCATCCGCATCGGAGCTGACCGCCGGCGCGCTGCAGGATTTGAAGCGGGCCAAAATCGTCGGCGAGCTGAGTTATGGAAAAGGCTCGGTCCAGAACATCATCCCGATGGGCGGTGGCACCGCACTGCGCCTGACCATCGCGACCTATCACACGCCTTCGGGAAACACGCCCCATCACAAAGGCATCACGCCGGATATCGTGGTGGCCATTGATGATGCAGCACGTGCGAATTTCGTGAAACGCTGTCAGATCAACGCGCTCGCTCCGGAAGAGCGGAAAATCATCGAAGCGTGGAATGATCCGGTAATGGAAGCCGCGCAAAAATAAGGAGCTGCGACATTCCTATCGCAAGTCGATGGAAAAGAGCCTCGCGCCGCGCTTTCGCCTCTCATGGGATGTCGACCGAAGTTCGACACTCCTTATGAACAAAAGAAAAGCGCGCGTTGGATATCCCCCCGGATCTCGCAACGCGCGCTTTTTTCAGAGCCTCTGCTTGGCCTTGTTCGGTTGACTTCCCCCCGGAGATCACTTGCGAACTTTTTGACCAGCGTTTCGGCTGTGAGTTCTTTCGGGGGCCGAAGCGCCTAAGAACGAATTCAAATTACCTGAAATTCAGGAGATCGGAAGTTTTTTAGGGTCCCGATCCCGGACAATTGGTCCCAAAAACGGCCGCAAGGGGTGAATTCGGGATTGGAAGTCAGGATTTCTGAGAAATCAGGGGGCCTGACCTTACCATCGTATCCTTGGGAGGCCGTGACGAGGGGACAATAAGGTCCCCACTCCTTATTTTGGCTCCTCGATGACAATGCGGGGGAATGCCGGCTTCGGCTTGCCGATGGTGTGGCCGTCGGGGAGCAGGCCCCACTTGAGATCGGTTAGCTTGAGGGTGGTCAGGCCTGGCAGGTTGAGCTGCTCGGCGAGTTTCGCGGTGATCTCCGGCAGGATGGGGGAGATGAGGACGGCGATGTGGGCGACGCTTTCCGCGAAGTGATAGAGGACGGTGGCGACGCGTTCCTTTTTCTCCGGGTCCTTGTTCATCTCCCAAGGCTTCATGCGCTCGGCATACTGGTTGCAATGGACCACGTGGCGGTTGAGCGCTTCGAGGCCTTTGGAAATGTCGAACTCATCCATTGCTGTCTGATAGGCCGCGATGGATTCCGTCAGGGACGCCTGCAGGGCGGTGTCGTCTTCGGTCAGCGGGCCGCTGTTCTGGAGGATGCCGGCGGTGAAGCGCTGGCTCATGTTGAGCGCGCGGTTGCAGAGGTTGCCGAGCTCGTTGGCGAGTTCGGTGTTATAGAGCATGACCAGACGCTCGACGTCGAAGTTCGAGTCGCGGCCGGTGACGATGTCGCGGACGAGGTAGTAGCGGATGGCTTCCACACCGAATTTTTCGGCGAGTTCGTTAGGGTCCACTATGTTGCCGAGCGATTTCGACATCTTGTCGCCGCCGAGGCCGTTCCAGAATCCGTGGACGAGCAGCTTGGGCATCTGTGCGTCGTTGAAGCCCATGGCGTGCAGCATGCAGAACCAGTAAACGCCGTGCGCGGGAATCAGGATGTCCTTGCCGATGACGTGCACCGGCCTGCTGTCGGCGGGCCAGAGCTTGGAGAAATCCGGCAGATCCGAGCCTTCCGCTGCCTTGTAGCCGGCGAAGGAGATGTAGTTGATGAGGGCGTCGAACCAAACGTAGGTGACGTAGTTTTCATCGAACGGAAACTCGATGCCCCAGCGCAGCCGCTCCTTGGGACGGGAGATGCAAAGGTCGATGCCGGAGTTCTTCTCAAGCGCGTTGAGCAACTCCGATTTGCGGAAACTCGGGATGATGATGTCAGGCGTCGTTTCGAGAAAGTTCTTCAGCCAATCGGTGTGGTCGCTGAGTTTGAAATACCAGTTCTCCTCCTCGATCTCGACGACCTCGCCCCACTCGGGACCGAAATTCCCGGCCTCGTCTCGGTCGCGCTCCTGGAGGAACTGCTCCTGGCGGACCGAGTAAAATCCGGCGTGTGACTTTTTGTAGAGCTGTCCCTGATCCTTGAGTTCGGTGAGGATGGCGCGAACGCAGGACTTGTGACGCTCGTCAGTGGTCTCGGCCCAGCCGTCGTAGGCAACATCGAGTTTTTTCCAGAGCGCGGAGAAATTTCGGGTCGTGCGTTTGACGAATTCCTCCGGAGA
Organism: Verrucomicrobiota bacterium; assembly: GCA_040388015.1. Taxonomy (GTDB): domain Bacteria; phylum Verrucomicrobiota; class Verrucomicrobiia; order Verrucomicrobiales; family Akkermansiaceae; genus Luteolibacter. Next base: position 14,311 of record JAZKCQ010000089.1, read on the forward strand.
GATCCCTTCCTTTTCCGCCGTCTGCTGGACCTTCTGGCCGTGTTGGTCCACGCCAGTCAGGAAATAAACCTCATCGCCCCGCAGGCGGCGGTAACGGGCGATCACGTCGGTCAGGACCTTTTCATAGGCGTGGCCGATGTGGGGTGAGCCGTTGGTGTAGTCGATGGCGGTGGTGAGGTAGAACATGGGAAAAATCTTAAATCTGAAATTCTAAATTCGAAACGAAGGGAGTTCGGAAAATGGAGTAATGGCGGCAGGGGAGGGAATCACAGACCTTGGCAGTCGCGCAAGGATTCGAAGAAAGCGCGGTTCCAATCGTTCGCACGGACTGAATTCCGCGCTCCCGGTGGCGGTCACTTCACGACCTTGCCGCCGAGCGAGAGGATGCGGGCATTTCCCTTCGCCGCTTCGGCTTCCGGGATGTTGCCGTCCCGGACATACATCTGGGAAAGGCTGGTCCAGGCGAGCAGGTCGTTGGGCTGGAGGGTGACGGACTGGAGCCCGCAGCCGATGGCCTCCTTGACGTGGCCGGTTTTCAGGAGGGCCATGCCGAGGGCGTGCCACCCGTCGAAATACGCGGGATCGAGTCCGACGCATTTCCGATAGAGCACGATCGCTTCATCGAACTCGCCGACGGCAAGATGGCCGTTGGCGTCGTCGAAAAGATTCTGCAGGTCGTCGGACATGGTTCTCTATCGCAGCGACCGGAGATCGCCGCAGGTCAGCGCTTGTAAAGTTGTTCCACCTTGGCGTCTTCGGAACGCGCGGCGATCCATGAGGTGAAGGCGATGGTTTCGTTCTCCGTGGTGCGGGAGGAAACCTCCTGTTCGATGCGCGCCGCGGCGTTCGGCTCCTTCACCACCTCGCGCTTGGCGACGTAGAGAATGAAGGCGCGTTCGGATTCCGTGATCACTTCCGCAATGGCGCCGGGATCGATGTTGCGCGATGCCTCGAACAGATTCTGCGGTTCGCTGGCACCATCCGGGCGGTAGGTGCTGGTGATGGAGGTGAAGATCTTGGTTTCCGAGATACCGGCTTCTTTAGCGGCTTCCGCAAAGGTTTTTCCAGCGGTCAGAAGCGTCTTGATCTTGGTGATCGCCTCGTTGGCGGCGGTCTTCATCGCCTCGGCGGCCTTCTCGGAAATGTATTGGGCGCGGGCGTCGGCGCGGGCCTCGTCGTAGGTCTTCGCGCGGGATTTCTCCTCACCGTCGAGGCGGGCGACGATCCATTGGTTCTCACCCACGGCGATCGCTTCGGAAATCTTCGAGATCGGATCGGAAGTTTCCTGGACTTGGAACAGCTGGTCGATCGCCTTGCCACCACGGCTGGAGGAGCGCACATCCACATCGAGGTCCTTGGGAGCCGCCGAGCGCGGGAGGAGTTCGGAGGTCTTCACCTCCCAGCCGTTTTTCTTGGCGAGTTCTTCGAATCCGGCACCCTTCTGCTGCTCGAGTTCATACACGAAATCATCGACCATCGAATCAACCTCCAGCTGCTTCTTGCGGCGTTCGTCGGCGAGTTCGGCGGCGCGCTTGGCCTTCTCCTCTTCCTTTTTCTTGGCGGCGGCCTTCTTCACCTCATCGCTGGCAGCGGCGTCCGCGAGGGATTCCGGAGCTTCTGCGGCCTCGGCCTTGGCCTCGGAAACCGCGGGCGTCACCACGATGTAGGTGAACTTGCGGCGCGGTTCGGTGGTGAAGGAATCCTGGATGTTCTCCCAGTATTTTTTGATCTCGTCCTCGGTCGGCTGGATCTTGTCCTCGAACGGGGTAAGCTCCAGCTTCGCGAGCTCACCGGTGATCTGCTGGTTCTCAAGCGCGAGGTTTTTCGCGATCGAGTCACGATCCACGGTCAGCCCGGAGCCGACGATGGCATTGATCTTCTTGGCGGCGAGCACGTCGGAAGCGAGGTCGCGGAGATCCTTTTCGGTCATGCCCATGCGGCCCATGCCCTTTTCGATGAAATTGCGGTAGCTTTCCGCGCTGAACTTCTGGTCCGGGCCGGCGAATGCCTTGAGCGTGCGCAGGTAGGCGGAAATCTCCTCATCTCCCGGATAGACGCCGAATTCTTCCTTCGCCTGGCGCAGGATCATGCGGCCGATGAAAAATTTCTCCGCCGCATCGTCCTGGCTGGAGGCACCTGTCGAGAGGCCCATCAGGAATTGATAGAGTCCGAAATCCCCGTAGCGCGCGAGGCCCGATGTCAGCTCGAGCGAGGAGGCTCCCAGATTTTGAAACTCCTTATCGTCGTAGGTGCGACCCGCGATTTTCAACATCGGACGGCCGCCGCTCATGTTGTGGACGGATCGCGAATCGAGGAAGAAGAAGCTGATGAACAGGATCACGAAGACCACGATCATCAGGCCGGTATATTTGCGGAGGTTCTCAATCATGAAATGTCAGGGCTGCCGTTGCGGGAAGAGCGGCGAGTAAAGTGGCTGAAGCGGACCGCTTCAATCGCAATTCTCGACCGGACCGGGAGTCTCTCCAGCCGTTCCGCCGCCTCAAGGCGAATTTTCAACGGATTTCAGTCGGGAATCGAGCACGCCGTGCCAGATCTTCGACGGATCCGCCGGCGTGTGACCCGGATCGTAGCGGGCTCCCAACTTCGCCAAGGTGCCGGAAAGGTCGCCACCCGCGGCGTAATTGCAGACGATCAGCGCCTCGCCCTCGCCCTTCACCATGATGCCGTTTCCCTCCTTCGCGACATCAGACTCGAAGGGCAGCACCCACACCCGCGCCCCGAGGCGGCCCGGCTGACCCGCCACCGGACTCACGATCATCTGCCGCCGGTCCTCGATTTCCGGCTCCATCCCACCTGTCACCCTCACCGTGACTTTGAAATTCAGCGCCCCCGGCTGGTTCGCGATCAGGTGGATGAAAACCGCGCCTTCCTCCTCCGCCGCGAAAAACGTCCGCGTGATCGTCGTGCTCCCCACCCGATAGGAACTCCGCACCAGTCCCGCCGCCGGCATCACCTCGCGCCCGAAGCCCGTGGGTTTTCCAAAACCATCCGGCCACTCGATCCTCAGGTCCACCTTCGCCTCACCCGCAAGCCCCTCCAACATCTTCCCCACCTCCCCGGATCCCCGCAGCGCCGCCGCATTCAGGTAGCCCCGCACCTCCGTTTGCGACGGCGTATCCAGCACGAAGACCGCCTGCCTCTTCGAAATGCTGGGCAGCGCGTCCGCCCACGTCACCGGCGCTGCCGCGATTTTCACCACCCCCGCCTCCCCGGCTATGGCAGCCCCCGCGCACACCGCGAGCGATAGACAAATTTCAACAGCGCGTTTCATCGATAGCAGGCGGGATGGGATCGGAATTCCGGGAAGAATCTAGCTTGCCCCTCGGCATAATAGCGAGTTCCTTGGGTTCTTTATGAACTTACGCTGGTTGAACGCAATTCTTTGGGGAAATTCCGTGGCTCTCTCGTGGATGTGGGGGCTCGGACTCTTCTTCAGCGTTCAGATGACCTTCATGTTCGGCCTCCAGGGCCTGCTCATGTTCGCCATCCCGAATGCCCTCGGCCTCATGCTCTTCGGCGTCCTCACCCAGATCGTCGCCAAGAGACACAGCGGCGGCCAGGAGTCGCTCGCCATCTTCTTCGACAAGTTCTCCAAGCCCTTCCGGCTCATCCTCTACATCTACC
>JAZKCQ010000090.1:0-11911 GCA_040388015.1 Verrucomicrobiota bacterium
TGAGCGGCAGGTAGCGGAAGAAATCGCTCTCGCCGTGTTTCATGGAGACGATGAAGTTCGGCGAATCGATGCCCTTGAAGGTGTCGGTCAGCGTGCCGCTGTGCCAGATGAGATCGCCGATGCGGTGGGCGCCGACGGTCCACGTGCGGAGGATCAGGTTCTTGCCACGCTTTTCGAAATCGGGGAGCAGCAGCTTGAGCAGGCGGTTGGTTTCCTTGGCGCTCGTTAGGTGGAGCTGGGTGCGGATGGGATCCTCGACGTCGTGACCGTCGCTCTCGCCGATGCGCAGGATGAGGCCGGCGAGTTGCGGAAAATCATCCAGCACTCCGCGGACGAGGCTTTGGTAGTAGGTTTCCAGTTTCCCGGTGTCGTCGCCGAGAGCGGCAGCGACGGCGGCGGTCATCGGCAGGACATCGGTGGTGAGATAGATTTTCAGCCCGAACTCCTGATGGAGGATGTCGAACAAGTGCCGGAATTTCTCCCTGAAGAGCGCGATCTCTGCCGCGACTTCGGGTTCGTGAAGCGGGTGGGGGGCTAGATGGGCGAGGTCGTCGAGGGTGACGGCGTTGTAGCCTTGGGCGGAAACCTCGCGGGCGAACTTGCAGAGGTCCGTTTCGATCCGGTTCCATTGTGCCTCATCGGCCCCGTAGAGGTGGGAGAAGGGGATTTTCGACCAGTTGACCCGCTCCTTTTCATAGCCCCTGAAAAACGGGCCGATAGCATCGATTAGAAAGATCTCCATGAGGACGGAGGACAAATAATCTTTCCGCTGCATGAGGGCGACCAGATTCGTTCGCTGACGGAATCGTCACGGTGAATCGTGGGTGGACGATTTTCCTGGGATCGCTACGGTGGCCGCCATGCACACGATTGGAATCTGGCTGGCCTCCGCCGCGTTTGTGATGGCCTCCGCGACGGAGGATTTTATTTCCACTGCGACGGAAAAGCACGGCGCCTTCGGCGAAAAGGCCGCTCGATTCCTGGTGGAGAACATGCCGGCCGGAGACCGCGAGGCGCTGGGTGCGGGATTTCTAGCGGAGAATCTCGATCTAGCGCTCAAGGCGAGGGCGACGTTTCCATGGGGGAAGGAGGTGCCGGAGGAAATTTTCCTGAACGACGTGCTGCCGTATGCGGTTTTTGACGAGCCGCGCGATCCGTGGCGGGCGGAATTTTTCGAAAAGGCTGCCCCGCTGGTGAAAGACGCGAAAACGATCACCGAGGCCGTCCAAGCGCTGAACAAGGAGTTCTTCAAACTCATTAACACGCACTACCACACCGGCCGCAAGCGGACGAACCAGAGTCCCAAGGAATCGATGGAGCAGGGGAAGGCAACCTGCACCGGCCTCTCGATCGTGCTGGTGGACGCTTGCCGCGCGGTGGCGATTCCGGCCCGCGCGGTCGGCACGCCGATGTGGACGAACGGCCGGGGCAATCACACGTGGATCGAAATTTGGGACGGTGGCTGGCATTTCACCGGCGCGGACGAATATGACGCCGGTGGACTGAATCGCGGTTGGTTCACCGGAGACGCGGCGAAGGCGGATGCTTCCAAACCGGCGAACGCGATTTATGCGACGTCTTGGAAAACGGGCGGACTCACTTTTCCGATGATCTGGGCGGAAGGGGACAGGTCGGTGGCAGCGGTTGATGTCACGGCGCGATATTCTGCAAAGCCGGTCATCACGAAGCCGAGGCTCGGAATCCGCTTTTTCGACGGAGAAAACCGGCTGGCGGTGAAGGGGGTGCTGGTCAGCGAAGCCGGGAAGCCGTTGGCGGAGTTCGAAACGAAGGCTGGCACCGCTGATCTCAATGACATGCCGCGTGTGGAGGTTGAACCCGGCACTCGCTACCGCCTGCGCTTCCAGATGGCGGGGAAATCCTTGGAGTCCGCTCCTTTCACGGCAGGCCCTGGCGAAACCACACGGGATGTCCCGGAGAGCGACCTCACGCCGGTTTCCGTAGGCGGGCAGTGAAATTCAGGGCCACCCGCCTGTGTTCGAAGAACCAAGGAACGGCGATCTCCGAATCGCCGAGGCCCTTGGGAAGCCAATGAGTGATGGTTTGCCTCATCTTATTGGCATGTCATGGACAGGCGGATCAGAGTCGGCTGCTCCTTCATTTTTCAATTTTCAAGGGCGTCGGAATTTGGAAGAGACCGGGAGTTTGTGAAAATTTTCACAAACGACTTGAGGCACCGCAGCGCCGGAGGCACAGTTCGTGCAGCAGCAAGCACCATGGTCAGTCCTTCCTCCAGCACCCTCCACACGGCCTACGACTCGAAAATCGAAGGCAATGTCATCATCACCCGTGTGGATGCCGCCATCAACTGGATGCGGAAAAACTCGCTCTGGCCGATGCCGATGGGTCTCGCCTGTTGTGCGATCGAACTGATGGCGACGGCATCGAGCCGCTTTGACATCTCCCGCTTTGGCATGGAAGTCATGCGGTTTTCCCCGCGTCAGGCGGATGTCCTGATCGTTTCCGGGACGGTGACCTACAAGATGGCGCTGGCGGTGAAACGGGTCTGGGATCAGATGCCGGAGCCGAAATGGTGCATTGCGATGGGTGCCTGCGCGTCGTCCGGCGGCATGTATCGCAGCTACGCGGTGCTTCAGGGCATCGACAAGCTGATCCCGGTGGATGTCTATATCTCCGGTTGCCCGCCACGGCCCGAGGCGTTGATCGAGGGGCTGATGAAGCTTCAGCGGAAGATCGAGGGCGAGGAGTCCACGATGGACCAGAAGCGCACGTTCATGGAAGAGAACGCCTGAATTTTTCCTAACTGAATTTCAAAAATGTCAGCTGCAGCCGATGTCACCAAGCTCCGCGAATCGTTCGGAGAGAAGATTTGGGAAACCCTTGAATTCCGCGGTGAGCACACGGTGCGGGTGGAGTTAGGCTCACTGCATGATGTGCTCGCGAAGTGCCACAAGGACCTCGGCTACGAGATGATCCTGGATATTTCCAGCCTCGACCATTTCGGCGACGATCCGCGCTTCGAGATGGTTTATGAAATCGCCACTCTGGATGATTCCAAGCACTTGCGCATCAAGGCGAAGGTCAGCGAGGATGAAACAGTGCCGTCGGTGACCGACATCTGGGTCGGTGCGGATTGGCATGAGCGCGAGGTCTGGGACATGATGGGCATTCCCTTCACCGGGCATCCCAACATGAAGCGCATCCTGATGTGGGAGGGCTATCCGTTTTTCCCGCTGCGCAAGGATTTCCCGCTCGCCGGTCGTCCGACGGACATGCCGGATGTCGCGTTCACGGGAGTGGCGCCGCTGGAAGGCGGGCCGTTCGTGACCAGTGCCAGCACCGACGACGTCGCCAAGCGCGAGCCTCGGGCGCGGGTGGTCGAATGATCCTTGGTTGTTAGGATTCAACCGTAACCGCGTGCCTCTATGACTTTGTCGGGTGCGCCGTTTGCCAATGCCGCGCGGAATCTGCGGCAGCTCAGGAATTCTCCAGCGTCATGGGCTTCGGTGGCGGTGATTCTCTTGATCCAGGCGATGGTGTCGTTGGCGGGCGGTCAGGACCTTCAGCCCGCCCGGGGATGGTTTGAGACTTTGGGCCTGAGCCGTGAGGGTGTCTTCTCAGGAAAAATCTGGCAGATCTTCACCTACGGTCTGCTGCACGGTGGCTGGCTGCATGCGGGGGCGAATTCGCTTCTGATCCTGCTCATCGGTTCACGTATCGAACACATGGCTGGGAGTCGGGCGATGGTGAAGGCGTTGGCCGGTGGTGTGCTCGGCGGCGGCGTAGGGCATCTGTTGCTTGCCGCTGGTGGCGACGGCGCTCCTCTGCTTGTGGGATCGTCAGGCGGTTGTCTCGCGCTGCTGTTGCTTTTGACGACGCTTTCTCCGCAGTCACGCATGATGCCCTTGCCGATTTCCGGCCGAAGCCTCGGGCTTGGTATTCTAGCAATGGAGCTGCTAACGGCTCTGGTGGATCCCGCAATGAAAATTCCTGGTCTTTCGGACATCGGAGATCGATTGGTGGACAAAGGCTTGGGCAGCGCGTTCGACATGGGCCACGCCTGTCATTTCGGCGGCGGGGTGGCGGGATGGGCGCTTGGGCGATGGCTTTTGCGCCCCCGTGTCACCCTGGAACGCCTCCGCCGCGACAGGGAGCGGCGGGAGGCGGGTGGATCAGAACGTAACGGCAGCTGATTTTCCGTTATCGGTAACCTTGGACGCGTTTCTCTTCCGCTCTGGATTGGGCCTTGCCCTTGGTATTGCGGTTGCCTCGTTGTTCGTTGGGCTGCTGCTGAGGGCGGGTGGCTTGTTGGCGTTGGCCGGGGCGCTGTCCCTGGCGGGCCTGCTGCTGCGGAGAATTCACCGGAGAACCATAGCGCGAGGGGACACGGCCTTCCTGACGAACGTCAGGTCGCGAGCCTTGGCGGGAATAATTGTTGTATTGATCCCTGGTCTGGCTCTCCCGGGAATAGGTGCTCGATGGCGGACGGGAAGCGTTGTTAGTGCGTGAATTTTGGGACTGCCTGTCGTTGTAGCGGTTCTGTGGCGGACGCTGTCCTTGGACGCGGCCGGATTCCAGCGGCCGCTGGCGGACCTGTTTGGCCCAGCCGTAGTTTGAATTCCGATAGCGTGATTCCCGGTCGCGGTAATTCACGACCGTGACATTGGAAATATGACGTGGTGGCGGGCAATAACCACCGCCCGGACGCCATCCGTACGGGTGAGGAACTCCGTAAACCACCGGCGGACGGTAGCCGATGGGGTAGTAACCATTCAAATAGGGATCATAATAGCGGCGGCTGCGGTAATCGTAGTAGCTGTAGCAATCTGGATCATATCCCCAGCGCGGGTCCCCCGTGCCGACGAAAACAGAGGTGGAAAACGAGCTGCCGCCGTAGCCGTAGCCATCGCCATAACCCCCGGAACTGTAGGAACCTCCAACCGAGGTCGAGTAATAGGGATCATACGCGCAGGAGGAGAAACCAAGGGCAACCATGGCTCCCACCGCAGCACCGGCCAGATAACGAAGATTTTTCTTCATGCGATTAAGACAGCACAGGCAAGGGTTCTATTCGAACGGTTTTTATGGGAATTTTCCAGCGCGGGCTAGCATGGGTTGACAGGGATGCGCTTTCTCCGGTTTCCTTGGCGGAGCAAACCTATGATTGATTCAAGCGCGCCGATTCTTGTCACTGGAGGGGCTGGTTACATCGGCTCCCACACCGTTCGTCTTCTCGCCGGCCAAGGTCGGAAAATCGTGGTGCTCGACAATCTCGTCTTCGGGCATGATCAAGCCATCGTCGATCCCGGAGTCGAACTCGTGGTTGGCGAAGTGGGCGATCAGGAACTCGTCCGCTCGCTGTTTGCAAAACATCAATTCGGCGCGGTGATTCACTTCGCCGCTTACGCCTACGTCGGCGAGTCCGTCACCAATCCCCTCAAGTATTACCAGAACAATACCGCCGAGCCGATCAAGCTGCTGCAGGTGATGCAGGAGTTCGGCTGCAAGGTGTTCGTCTTTTCGTCCACTTGTGCCACCTACGGAGTTCCGGACAAGCTTCCGATCACCGAGACGAACAAGCAGAACCCGATCAATCCCTACGGCATGAGCAAGCTGATGGTCGAAAAGATCCTCGCGGATTGCGATACCGCGTGGGGACTGCGCAGCGCATGCCTCCGTTATTTCAACGCCAGCGGATGTTCACCGGACGGCAAGATCGGTGAAGATCACAATCCGGAGACTCATCTTATTCCGCGCGTTCTCATGGCCGTCACCGGCGAGATCGAATACCTGGAAGTTTTCGGCACCGACTATGACACGCCGGACGGCACCTGCATCCGCGATTACATTCATGTCGAGGATCTGGCCGATGCCCATGCCCGTGCGCTCGACCATCTGGCTGCCGGTGGAGATTCCGTGCGGTGCAATCTGGGTACCGGAGTCGGAGTTTCCGTGAAACAGATCATTTCCGCAGTCGAGGAAATCACGGGGAAGGCCGTGCCGGTCAAATACGGGCCGCGGCGCGAAGGGGACCCCGCCTCACTGGTCGCCGATCCCGCTCTTGCGAAATCGCTTCTCGGTTGGGTGGCTTCTCGTAAGGATATTCGTGACATGGTCGGCCCTGCATGGCTCTGGACCAGCGGTCCGAATGGTGGTAGATATCCTGAAAATAAAAAACCCGCGTAAATGCGATGTATTGACATTTGCTCTTGCGGCATTCTCAAAAACGCTCCAATTTAATTCACCGTTTATCCAAAAAACCCCATGAACTCGTCTGATCTGAACATTGACCGTCGGCGTGACAGCCACGGCTTCACCTTGGTGGAGATGCTTGTTGTCATTGCCATCATGTCCATCCTGATGACCGCCGGTGCCATCGGCTTGGGAGGCATGGGAGGCAAAGGAGTCAGCAGCGGCGTGGCTTCCGCAGAGTCTCTTTTCGACGAGGCTCGCTCGATTGCGGTCGGCCAGCGCACCCGGGCCCGGGTGCTGGTTGCGAAGGAACTCAATAACAACCCCGCCGACAATCTGCGGCGCATCGTGGTGGCGTCCGAGAAACTCAAGGAAGACGGAACCCCTGATACCAACAATTGGGAGCTCACCAGCCGCGGCGTCGTTCTTCCCGACCAAGTGTATTTCAGCCAGACCTACAGCCAGAAAGATCAGGCGGCAGGTGGCGAAATTCAAGTGATGGCGTCGATACCGGGAGCAAAAGCAGCGTATGCCGGCTCCTATTATTATTATGAATTCAATGCCGAAGGGATCTGCACGACTCCGGGGGCGAGTTTCGTGATTGGCTCGGGCGTGCGTGGACTCACCTCCTCCGCCATGAAAGAAAAACCAAAGGTGACGTCCGCAGGAAAAAGAGACTTCGGCGGATTCATCATTTGGAGGAACGGCCGGACTTCGGTTTTCCGCAGCCCGCAACAAATTTCCAACGAGATCAAATCCCTCAGCCCGGGAAAAGAATTCTAAACCATGAAATCCTCATCCTCATCCCGCCCCCAGGGCTTCACCCTTCTTGAGACGGTCATCGCCATCGGCGTTCTCGCCGTGCTTCTCACCGGCTTCATGGTCGTCTTCACTCCTGCTGCGGAGGGCATCCGCAAGTCCATCAATGTCCAGCAGGCCGACCGCCTCGCCTCGGCCTTGGAGCAGGAACTCGTGACCCTCCGCAAGGGCGACGAGAGCGCAGACATCGTTACCGGCTTCGACAAGGCTTTTGACCGGATCCGCAGATCCGCCACCGCCAACGAGGCCCTTCTGGTCTATCAATATCGCGGCAAGCCATCCGGCCTGAGAGCGGATGGAACTCCGGAACCGGTGGTTTCCATGAAAGGCAAAATTCCGGGCAAGGATTTCATCGTCGTGCCGATGGTTCGCAAGGCGAAGGACACCCTGTTCAGCGATCCCACCACGGGAGACATCGCCGCCATCGAGGGGGCCGTTTATCTGATCAAATGCACCCAGCTGATTTACGAAAACGGCACCTCCGGAGGCCTGAAGCTGGGCGTTCCCGGTGAGATCGTGGATCCGAAAGGCACGGATGATTCGAAATATACCAAGACCGACACCTACCCTGAAGCCGTCGTCGCATTTTCCGCGGATTTCTACATCATGCCCGCAAAGACGTCTTCCTACTTCTCGGGAAATGCCTTCAAGTCCAAATTTGAGACTCTCAAGAATCCGGTTTTCTCCCGCAATCTGGCGGTCCGCCGTTAAGTCATTCCATCCACTCCACACATGAAAACCCAACAGATTTCCTCCCGCAAGCGCGGCTTCACCCTGATGGAGCTGATGGTGGCCATGGCCATTACCACGATCATTGTGACCGTGCTGGTTTCCATCACTTCGATCGCTCTGGACACTTGGAACCGCAGCCGTGCCGAACTCCGTGCTTCCCGTCAGGCGAAGTCGATGATCGATACGATGGCCCGGGATTTCGAAGCCCTCGTCACCCGCCGGGGAAATACCAACGAGTGGTTGTCCGCCATTTCCGATACCAAGACGATCGGTGAGAAGCTCGAAAGCACCAACGCCACCAAGCTGATCTTTTTCACCGCGCCCACCGACCGTTATGAAGGTGAGATCGGAACCACCAAGGACCTGGGTGGTGATGTTTCCTGTGTCGCCTATCAACTGGATTACAAGGACCCGATCGGTGCGGGTGGCGCCAATTCGAAGTTTGAAACGTTCGTGCTCAGCCGTCTGCTGGTGAATCCCGACGAGACCTTCAATGACCTGCTCGGCAAAACACAGACCGACTCGAACAAGGGGGCGGTGAAGTCTCTGGATGACCTGTTCTCGTCCAGCTATTCCTCAAGAATGGCCAAGCCGGAAAATTTCGTGTGTGAGAATATCTTCCAATTCTCGGTCACATTCTATGTCCAGGTTTCGGTCGTTGAAAATGGCGTCACCACCATCGTCAATGTCCCGGTCACGATCGATAAGACCAACAGCGACAGCTTCCGCATTTTGGGAACCGGCATCGAGGCCAAGGCTCCTCCCGGATTGGGCGTGACCACCGCACAACTTTCTTCCGGACGCATCACCGGGATGCAGATTTCCGTGACCGTGCTTTCCGATTTCGGTGTCGAGCAGGCGAAGAACCGGACCTTCGGTGACAATGATTCAAAGGCGAAATTCTTCGCTCAAAATTCCTACGAATACACCAAGGTGATCCAGCTCCCGACCATGTGAGTCGGGCTGGCGAGGAACTTGTTATAAGGCTCCGAAGCGCCGGTGACGGCGCTGATATTCCTGAACCGCTTCGAACAGGTCGCCTTGGCGGAAGTCGGGCCAGAACTTCTTCACGATCACCATTTCCGCGTAGCTGATCTGCCACAGCAGGAAATTGGAAATCCGCATCTCACCTGAGGTGCGGATCATGAGATCGGGGTCCGGCATTTCGGCGGTCTGAAGGCGCGATGCAAAAAGTTCGTTGTCGATGTCTCCCGGTGAAATTTTCCCGGCGACGGCCTCCTCTGCCAGAGTCTTGGCGGCGGAGACAATTTCCTCACGGCCACCGTAGGACAACGCCAGGACGAGGGTCATCGTGGTGTTTTCTGCGGTGCGCGTCTTGATCCGTTCGATCAGTGCGCGGGTTTTCGCGGGGAGCCGGTCGAGCTGGCCGATGGCTTGAAGGCGGACATTCTGGCGGTCCAGATCCTTGGCTTTCTCCTCGAGGAAACGGTCCAGCAGGCTCATCAGGGCCGTCACCTCGGTCGCCGGGCGGCTCCAGTTCTCCGAGGAAAACGCGTAGAGTGTCAGATATTCGACCCCCAGCTCGATGCAGGCTTCCATCACCTCGCGCACCGACTCGGCGCCGGCGCGGTGTCCTTCCAGGCGCGGCAGGCCGCGCTCCTTGGCCCAGCGGCCGTTGCCATCCATGATGATGGCGACGTGGCGCGGGATTTCGGGGTGGGTGGCCATGGCGGCGGATTTCGCGGATGGGGAGGGGAGAAAACCGGATTTCACAGGGGCGTTTGCAGGTTCGTTGCTCGGGTCACGCTGGACCCGATGCATGAAGAGAAAATGCGGACCGGATGAAAAACGGAAGGAATCAGACGACCAGGGTTTGCGCCCGATCCGGTCCGACTCCGACGAAGGAGATCGGCGCTCCGCACAGTTCGGCCAGACGGGTGAGGTAGGCTTTCGCCTGAGCGGGAAGCTCGTCGTAGCTTTGGCAGGCGGTGGTGTCGGATTTCCAGCCCGGAAGCGTTTCGTAAACCGGCACCGCGCGGTCCCACGCCTTGCGGTCGGCGGGCGGGAGCTCGTGGATCGTGCCGTCGATGTCGTAGCTGGTGCAGATTTGCAGCGTCTCGTACTCGTCCAAGCCATCCACGTTTGTCACGGCAATGCCGGTGACGCCGTTGACCATACAGGCGAAACGGAGCAGCACCGTATCCAGCCAGCCGCAGCCGCGCGGGCGGCCGGTGGTGGCGCCGAACTCGCGGCCGAGGCCGTGGAGGTATTCTGAAAGTCCTTCATCGCCCGTTGGGAATGGTCCGGAACCGACACGCGTGGTGTAAGCCTTGCAAACGCCGATCACGGACTGGATCGCCGTGGGTGGCAGGCCGGTGCCGGTGCAGGAACCACCGGACGTCGTGTTGGACGAGGTGACGAACGGATAGGTGCCGAAGTCGATGTCGAGCAAGGTTCCCTGCGCGCCTTCGAACAAGATGGTCTTTCCGGATTTCCACGCCGCGTGCAGCAGGGGAATCGTGTTGGAAATGTGAGGTCGCAGTCGCTCGAAAGCAGTGTAAACCTCCTCGATCACCTGATCCGCTTCGAAAATCGTCAGATCATATTTTGCCAGCACTTCGTTCGCCTCAGCGACGCGGCGGGTGATCTGCTGCTCGGTGAACTCTCGGTCGAGGAAATCCGCGATGCGCAGGCCGCAGCGGTTCACCTTGTCAGCGTAGGCCGGACCGATGCCGCGCTTCGTCGTGCCGATCTTCTGGTCGCCGAGCGCTGCCTCGCGGGCGGCATCCAGTTCCTTGTGGAAGGGCATCACCACGTGAGCGCGGTCCGAAATGAGAAGCTTGTCCGGAGTGATCGCGATCCCTTGCGACTCGATGCGCTGGATTTCCTGCACCAGTCCGACCGGGTCGATGACCACGCCGTTTCCGATCACGTTCTTCTTCGAATCCCAAAGAATTCCGGAAGGCAGCAGGTGGAGCACATACTTCGTGCCCTTGGCGATCACCGTGTGGCCGGCATTGTTTCCGCCTTGGCCGCGCACGACCACGTCGGATCCTTCCGTGAGATAATCGACGATCTTGCCTTTGCCTTCATCGCCCCACTGGAGGCCAACAATAATGGTATTCATGAAATGAAAATAGGTCTTATACGACCCATCAGTCTTAGGGTTTCGTTTGATCGATCAGCGCTGCGAACTCCTCGAAGAAGTAGCTCGCGTCGTTCGGGCCGGGGGCGGCTTCCGGGTGATATTGCACGCTGAAAACCGGGTGCGTCTTGTGGCGCATGCCTTCCACGGTGCCGTCGTTCAGGTTCACGTGGGTCACTTCCACATCGTCCGGCAGCGAGTCGGGATCGACGGCGAATCCGTGGTTCTGCGAGGTGATGGAAATTTTCCCCGTGCGCAGGTCCTTCACCGGCTGGTTGCCGCCGCGGTGGCCGAATTTCAGCTTGAAGGTGTTTCCGCCGAACGCGTGCGCGAGCAGCTGGTTGCCGAGGCAGATCCCGAAGATCGGCGTCTGTCCGATGAGCTGCTTCAGCTCCTCGTGGATGTAGCCCAGCGCACCCGGATCTCCCGGGCCGTTGGAAAGGAAAACGCCATCCGGCTTCTTCGCCAGCACCTCGCTCGCAGGAGTCGTCGAGCTGACCACCTCCACCTCGAATCCCGCCTGGCGCAGACGGCGGAGGATGTTGTACTTCAGGCCGAAGTCATAGGCCACGATGCGGTGGCGCACCGGCGGCAGGTCGCGGTAGTTGCCGACCTCACCGGTCATGGTATTCGGCAGGCTCCACTCGCGGGACTCCTCGGTCCAGAGATAGGACTCGGGGGTGGAAACTTCCTTCACGTAGTCCATGCCTTCCATGGAAGGCGAGGCCTTGGCGGCGGCGATCGCGGCCTCGGCATCCAGCTCGGTCGTCACACAGGCGCGCATCGCCCCGCGCGAACGCAGGTGTTTGGTCAGCGCGCGGGTGTCGATCCCCTCGATGCCCAAAATGTGATTCTCCGCCAGATACGCGGAGAGCGGCTGCGTGGAGCGCCAGTTCGACGGCACCTCGCACAATTCCCCGATGACGAACGCCCGGATGTGCGGCCCGGCGGATTCCCCGTCTTCCGCGTTGATCCCATAGTTCCCGATCTGCGGGTAGGTCATCGCGACGATCTGGCCACGGTAGGAAGGATCCGTGATCACCTCCTGGTAACCTGACATCGAGGTGTTGAAACAAATTTCTC
>JAZKCQ010000091.1:0-36672 GCA_040388015.1 Verrucomicrobiota bacterium
GGCCGCCGGTGAAGGAGCGCATCGCCTTGCAGATGCCGACGACGCGGGCCTCGACGTCATTGATCTCGAAGATGTCGCCCACCTTGACGCGTTTCGCCGGATTTTTGGGATCCAGGGAAAGCCTCTCTGTGGCGAGTTCGTCGATGACCACGGTGTTTGGCAGGCGAAGGTCCTCCAGATTTCCCTCGGTCATCTTCTGAGGCGCGCCGGCGAGCGAGGCTGCGTCGATGCCGAGAAGCTGGACCATCTTGAAACTGCCGTCGGCCAATCGTGCGCGCTGATAGCCGGAGTAGAGCGGCATCGCCCAGCGGACCGAGGAAACGGATCGGACGCGGGCGACATCCGTGTCGCGCATCGGGTTGATCTCGTTGATCTGCTCGACCCGTTCTTCGACAACATAAATGGGAGCTGCGACGTTTTTGAGGGTCGCCGTCGTCCAGCGCATCAGCCCGCAGAAAACCGAGGCCTGTTGGACAATGAGGAAAGTGGCGAAAAAAAGACCGGCCACCAGCATGAGATACTTGGCCGTGTCGCCGAAGAGCATTTTGAGAGCGAGGCCGATCATGCGGGAGGGCGGGATGTCGTCGTCCCGCGGGCGGATGTTAACAAGGCTTGGCGACCGCGCAACCCGCGACATGGGATCCGGTGAAATCGTGCGGCACTTGTTTGAAACATGGTGCTTTTGCGATTCCATCCGGGGGCCGGAGGCGTTTTATTCCCATCCATGCGCACTCTGGACGAATGGTTGGGATCGGAGGAAACCGGCGAACCGTTTTCCCATTGCGTCCGTTGCAAGGTTCCGCTGGTGGAAGTGGATGCCCCGTGGCTGGTGAACAAGGAGTTCTCCAATGGCGAGTGCGTGCTGGAATACGCGATCTGCCAGCCGTGCCGGGATCAGGTCACGGAACAGCTTTCGGAGGAGTCCAAGGAGTCGGTGAGGAACTTCCTGGAGCGGGAAATCGATTGGGACGAACGGATGAAGGAATTCATGTTGTCCCGTGATCCGGCGGAGCGCTTCGACGCCTGTATTTCCTGCCGCGTTCCGAGAAACGAACCATCAGGATTCGGCCTTTCCGCGCTTTTTGATTCCGGCGGATCGTTGGTTGTGGGACCGCTTCCGCTGTTGATCTGCCTGCCATGCATCGGCCGGATGACGGCATCTCTATCCGAAGGAAGCCGTGAGGTTTGGAGGAGCTTCCTGGCGGAGAATTTCGCGGGTCCGCCGAATGATTCCGGGTTTCCCGGTCTGTTGTGACGTTATCCTTTGATGAAATCCAGCTGGCAGAGGGACAGGGCCGCGTTGAGCCGGCCGTGTTTGAGGTGGCTGGTGAGGTCCGTGAGCCGTTTGAGATACAGGTCCGCGTCGTCCTGATAGGCTTCCCGCAGATGTTCCTTCTCGATGGATGACAGCCTGCCGTCGAAGGCGGCGGCGACGGTGAGAAGATCAAGCAGGAAATTCCGTTCAGGCTCGGTCACGTCGCGCAGAGTGCCGAGAAACAACTGCCAGTCGTCGTAGCGGTCCGGCTCCTCGATTTCAAACAACTCCTGGAACCGGAGCAGCAGGATGATCATGTTCGGGTGATAGTTCTGCGTCATCACCACCGCGTTTCCGATGGCGCGCAGACAGCCTTTTTTCGCCATCGGCGAAAGGAGCGGAACGTAGCCGCCGGCCTGCACCGCATCGACGATCCGGTTGGCCAGCGCATGGCCGAAAAGCCTCAGCCGCGCTTCGTGGATCACCTTCAGGATCACCACGCCGTTCCAGAACATTTCCACCGGGATGGCGGCATAGAGAATGGGGATGCCAAGCACCTTGCTGCCCACGGTGGCGCGCAGACCGAACTTGAGCAGCAGGTTGGTCATGATGATCTTGCCCTTGTATAACAGGCCGAGGACGAAAAGGTTCTTCTTGGAAATCCGCTGGAACGGATCGATGCCCAGAACCTGCAGCTCTGGATCCGGGATCTCCAGCGCCGTGCGGGCGAGGATGTTCTTCACTCCGAAGATCCCGTCATACCGCGACGCATCGACGGTTTCCTCCATGTGGATGAGCTCGCTGACCTCGTGCACCGATTTCAGCGAGATGTAGAACAGGTAGTAAAACTCGATCGCGGTGGCCGCCACCATCACCCCGATGACCCATCCGTAGTGGACCCATGCGGAGGCATCGCCAAAACGCACGTCGACATAGATGATGGGAAACACACAGATGAGCCCGACCAGGCTGGAGAGAAAGATGCCCTTCGCGCTGATGCGGTTCACCCGGCGGCTCAGGTCCTCATCCGTGAGATCGAAGGCGCGTCCGCCGGATTCGCCGCGATCGAACTGGTCCAGGTAATACAGGCCGAAGCGTTCGAACCTGGAGGGTTTGGCGATCGGCGGAGGATTCATGCGGCGTGAGGTTGGCGCATCCTCTACCCGAACCGGCTCGCTTCTGCCAGACATTTGCGTGGAAAGGCCACGCCGGATCAACCGTGGGTCAGCGCTTCCTCGAAGGCGGCGATGATCGTCTCCAAAGGCTCAAGACCGCATGAAACCCGCAGCAGGTTCGCGGAGACGCCGCAGCCTTCCGCCCATTCCAGTTCGTGGTAATGGGCTAACAAAGTATAGGGGCAGGCCATCGTGAACGAGGTTCCGAAACTCGGACCCTTGCTGACGCGCAGCGCGTCGTATACCTTGGGGGTCTTCTTCTCGTTCTTCAGCACAAAAGAAAGCAGGCCGCCGAAGCCGCCGCCCTTGCGCATGACCTTCTCGTAATTCTCACGCTGGGTCAGCGACGGGTGCCACACCTCCGCCACCGCAGGATGGGCGGCGAGCCACGAGGCGAGCGCGACACCGTTGGCATTCACGGTTTTCATGCGCTTCGAGTAGCCCTTGAGATTGGAAAGCAGGACCTCGGCGTCGGCGATGTAGAGTGGCGAACTGTCGTTGGCGTCGGCTGTCAGTGATTCGCGCAGGGCGTTCGCCACCGGCGAATCAGCCCTCACGGCGACCACGCCGGCCATCACGTCTCCTTCACCGGAAATCCATTTCGTCAGGCTTCCCGTCACGACATCGGCGAACTTCAGCGCCTGCACGTTCAGCGGTCCGGTGGCGGAATCATCGACGATGAGCGGCGTGTTGCCGTCTTCACAGGCTTTCGCCACGCGATGGAGATCGACGGTGCGGAGCAGGGGATTGCTCGGAACTTCGGTGAAAACCCCTGCGAACTCGCCTTGGCGGATGCGCATCAGCGCCTCATCGAACGATTCGCCGGTCGCATCATTCAGATAGACGACGCCGTGGCCGAAAAGTTCCTGCACCTTCAGGCTGTCCACATAAGGAAACTCCAGCTGGAGCGTTTTCTTGCCATCGTGCACTCCCGGCAATGCGCGCAGCACCGCGGTGACGGCGGCCATTCCGCTGGTGAAAACGAAAGTGTCTTCGGGAGCCGCGCCGCTGTATTTCGCCAGCGAGCGGGAAATGAGATGGGACTTCGATCCCTCGCGCATGTTGCCGTCCAGGAAATCCTGAGCCTGCCTGCTGCTGACCACTTCGCCCGCGAACCGCCAGTAGGAATCCGCCGTGGGCTTCGCCTTGGCCGGCACGACCAATACCTGAAGCCCGTGAAAGCTGGCGATTCTAACCGCCGTTTCCGCCTGGCGCTCGACCCAGCGGTGGGCGCGTTGGACGGAGGCCCTTGTCGGGAGAACGATGACTTCCTCGTTCTCACCCGCGACCTCGGCTTTCGCGGCGGCGAACAAACGCTCCACCACCGGATGCTTGAAGAAACGCGGATAACCGGTGCGCATCCGTGTCACCACCTTCTGGCGGCCTTCCTCGTAACCGATGATCGAGTCCCAGGTCGGCAGGCAGACCGAGCACGCGTGAGGGGAATCCGGCAGCGGCAGCCCCAGATCCACTTCCTCCCATGCCGGATTGGCTGCTAGGTCACGCGTCACCCCCCCTCCATGCCTCGCCGGGCGGCTTTGGGCAAGCCGGATCAACTCGGATTTGTGAACAAAATCGGCTTTTGGGCGACGCTTCGGCCAAATCGCGCGTTTTGCTACCCATTTGCGAAATATTTAGGATCGCAGAGCATTCCGCCCCCCTCGAAGCCGAATAATTTTCAGCATGGCTGCAAATTTTTCAGGCCGTCCTTTCCCTTTTTTGAAGAACGGCCCCGGATGTGCCTGAATGTCATAAGATATTTAAAATCCACGGAGGTGGACCTTGTTTTGCTAGGGATCCGGCGACGGCGGCCCGCGTGTTAGTGAGACTCCGGAGCTGGGATCATGGCGACGGATTTTAACAGCAAAGCGAAATTTTGATGATGCGGACTTCTTCGGTTATTCTAATGGCAACCTTGCTCCCCACCTTTTCGCAGGCATCCTGCGTCAGCTGCTGGGGGAATTGGATGGACGGGAGCGCCGCCATTTCGACTTCGTTTGTTCCCCTCACGGGACCCGAGGTGGAGAGCGGGCCCGTCGTCTCGCGATGGGAAGACGCGGACTCCGATGTCGCGATTTTTGATGAGGATGGAGGTTACGGGGTCCTCACGACCGCTCGACTGGATCGTTTCGCATGGAATGCGCTGAATCTCGCGTTCGATCCACCGTCAACACCAGAGCCCGTCGGAATCGGGACGATTGATTTCACCCAGCACCTGCTCGAACCGTTCATCGCGATTCCAGAATCGGGCAGTGTGCTGATCGGATGCCTGGGAACCCTGCCACTGTTGCAGCGCCGGCGATCCTGACGCGGCGCTAACAGGGAGGAGGTGAAGGCCTGTTCCCGAAAATAGGAATCCGCTTGGAATCACCGCATTTCCCAAAACAGCCGGATCTCATCCGTGTGTGAGCTCAACATCGCGAAATTGGAAAAAGCCGCGGGGTCAGTCCCGGATGTCGATCATCGCCTTTTTACGCTTCGTCTCGATCCAGCGCTCGTATTGCTCGGAAGTTTTCTTCCGGCGCACGCGCTCCTCGATCATTTCACGGACCTTGTTGTCGAGCGGAGGGGAAGGTCCGAGGACGATCTTGATCGGTTTGACGATGGTGAATCCCTGGCGGTCCAACAGCGGCCCGACGATTTTTCCAACAGGAGCATCCA
Source organism: Verrucomicrobiota bacterium (assembly GCA_040388015.1). Taxonomy (GTDB): domain Bacteria; phylum Verrucomicrobiota; class Verrucomicrobiia; order Verrucomicrobiales; family Akkermansiaceae; genus Luteolibacter. The sequence continues at coordinate 5,092 of JAZKCQ010000091.1, forward strand.
CGATGATGGCGGCGAACTCCGGTGACAGATCGGTGCGCGGGACGTTCTCCTGAAGCCCGCCGACATCGGCGTAGGCGTCTTTCGAATAGGTTTTGGCCAGTTCGGTGAAGTCCTTGCCCTCGCCCAGCTGCTTCACGAGGTTTTCAGCGAGTGCGAGTTGTGTTTCCGGAGTGGCTCCCGGGTTCTGGGGGTCGCCGGCGGGAATGAAAATCTTTTGGAAGGTCAGCACGTCCTTCGTCACGTCGCGGAGGGTGGCCTTGACTTCGTTGTACTCCCTTTGGATCTCGTTGGGAAGCGGAGGCGGCGCGTCGGAGAACTGCTGGGCACGCATCGCCTGCACCACCATTTTCTCCCGCGTCATCTCGCGATAGCCCTCCATGGTCAAGCGGCTGCGCTTGAGCTCCTCGCGGAATTTCGCTTCGTCTCCGTTGTAAAGTTCGCGCATCTGGCGCTTGATCTCGTCGTCGATGAGGTTCGGCTTGATCGAGGCTCCGATCTGTTTGAACTCGTCGAGAATGATCTGCCGGTCGGTCAGTTCCTGAAGGATGCTGGCTTTCTTTTCCTTGAACTCCGCTTCAAACTGGGGCCCGCGGCGGGGAAACTGGGTGACGAGCTGCGCATAAACCGGAGCCAGCATGAAGGAAACCTGGTTTTTCGTGATCACCCGGCCGTTGACCTTGGCCGCGATGCCATTGACCTCGATGGGACCGCTCGGCATGGGGGGCGCCGCCTGCTGTGCGAAAACCGCTGATCCTGTGAGGATTGCACCGGTGAGCATCAGGGCGAGTGCCGGTGCGGAACCTGGACACGATTTCATGGGAGTCATTGAGGGATCAGAAGTTTTGGAGCAGGGAAACAGCTTCGGAGAGCTTTCCTTGAGGACTCGCGGATTGCAAGCGGGGAAAGCGCCGACCTTCGAGCAGGATGTAGTCGCCGTTGCGATGAAGCATCAGCCGCTGGCCTTGGATTTCCACCGACGCGATGCCTTCCGCCGCGGCGAGGGCCTTGATACGGGTGATTTCAAGCAATCTTGCCGCCGCCTCCGGAATCCTGCCGAAGCGGTCGCGCCAGGATTTCTCCAGCGCGGCGATGGCCTTTTCCGTCCCGGCCTCGGAAACCTCGCGGTAGGCGGTGATGCGGACCTTGGTTTCCTCCAGCCACGAGGAGGGTAAAAACGCGGGCAGCACCCGCTTGGGATCCTCCTTGGCGTAGGCCGCCTCGCTGAAGGAAATGAAGTCCGCCTTGAAACTCGTGTCGCCGCGCGGCGCGTCCTTGCGGCCCTTGAGCCGGTCCACCGATTGCCGCAGGAGCTGGCAGTAAAGCTCGAATCCGATCTGTGAAATGTGGCCCGACTGCTTCGTTCCCAACAAATTTCCTGCCCCCCGGATTTCCAGGTCCTTCATCGCGATCTTGAACCCGGAGCCGAGCGCGGTGTATTCCTTGATCGCATTGATGCGCTTCCTCGCGTCGCCCTGGGTCATCATGTCGCGCGGCAGCAGCAGGATGGCGTAGGCCTTTTCCCCGGCCCGGCCGACGCGGCCACGGAGCTGGTAGAGATCCGCCAGTCCGAAGCGGTCGGCGCGGTCGATGAGGATGGTGTTCGCGTTGGGGATGTCGATGCCGGTCTCGATGATGGTGGTGGCTAGCAGAACGTCGGCCTCGCCCTTGACGAAGGCATGCATCACCACCTCCAGGTCGTCCTTGTCCATCTGTCCGTGGCCGATGAGGATCTTCGCTTCCGGCACCAGTTCGCGGATTTTCGACGCCATCATGTCGATGGTCTTCACCCGGTTGTGGAGGAAAAACACCTGGCCGCCGCGCTTCATCTCGCGGCGGATCGCATCCCGGATCACCCGCTCGTCGTAGGCGCAGACGGTCGTGGACACAGGCACCCGGTTCGGCGGCGGCGTGTCGATGGTGGACATGTCGCGCGCTCCCATCAGTGCCATGTAAAGAGTCCGCGGGATCGGCGTCGCGGAAAGCGTCAGCACGTCCACCTGACGGAAGAGTTGCTTGAACTTCTCCTTATGCGCCACGCCGAACCGCTGTTCCTCATCGACGACGACCAGCCCGAGATCCTTGAAACGCACATCTCCGGAAACCAGCCGGTGTGTTCCGATCACGATGTCCACCGAGCCGTCCTCCAGCCCCGCGATCGTGGCCCGGACCTCGGCGGCGGTGCGGAAGCGGTTGAGAAGATCGATTCTAACGGGGTAATCCGACATCCGCTCGCGGAAGGTGCGCCAGTGTTGTTCCGCAAGAACGGTGGTGGGCACGAGAATGGCCACCTGCTTGCCGCTCGTCACCGCCTTGAACGCTCCGCGGATCGCGACTTCGGTTTTGCCAAATCCGACATCGCCGCAGATCAGCCGGTCCATCGGACGGGTCGATTCCAGATCGAGCTTGGTCTCCTCGATCGCCCGGCGCTGGTCGTTCGTCTCGGTGTAGTGGAACGAGCGCTCGAACTCCCACATCCACCGCGAATCCGGCGGGTGGGCGTATCCTTCCTCCGCCTGCCGTTCGGCCTGCACGCGGAGCAGCTGTGCCGCGTAGTCGAGGATGGATTTCTCCGCCGCCTTGCGCGCGTTTTTCCACGCGGTGCCGCCGAGCTTGGTGAGTTCGGGCGTCTTCCCGCCGAGGCCGACATATTTTCCGACGAGATGCGCCTGCTCGAGCGGCACGCCTAACAAGGATCCGTCCTTGTATTCCAGCACCAGTTCGTCGCCTTCATCGCCCTGCTGGATTCCCTTGAAACGGCCGATGCCATACTCGTAGTGGACGACCAGGTCGCCCTCCTCCATTTCATCCACCGTGGCCCGGGCCCTCGCCGCGCGCGCCTTTTCCAGCAGCGACCTGCGTGGGCCGCCGGGCGTGCGGTAGCGGCCGAAAAGCTCGGAGGAGGAAAGCACCGCCAGTTTCGAAACCGGCACCGTGAATCCGGCCAGCAACTCGCCGCGGATCGGGATCAGTCCCAGGTCGCGCTCCAGATCCTTGCCCGATAGCTCGGCGAAACGTTCTTCCTCACCCTTGTTTCCGAAAACCATGGCGATGTCCCAGCCGCCGCGTTTCCACTCGTTGAGCTGGCGGAAGAAATTCTCACGCCGCGTTTCCTCCAGCACGAAATCGCCCGCCTCGAAGGTGCCCAGCGGGCTGCCGAAACAGGCGAGCGTGAAATCTTCCTCGCTGTTGAATTCCGCCGCGTCTTCCAGGATTCTAACGTCCGGCCTCGCGATGTCCGCGCCGAAGGAGATGATCAGGTCCGTTTTCCGCCGGTAGTCGGCGACGGTGGCTTCGGACGACGGCTCGGCCAGCAACAGATCGGATTCCAACAGCTTCTTGGTAGACGCCTGCGAATCCAGATCGAACTCGCGGATGGACTCCAGATCGGTGTCGAAAAACTCCAGCCGCAGCGGTTTCGCCGCCTGCCAGGCGAAAAGATCCAAGATGCCGCCACGTACCGCAAATTGGCCACGTCCGGTGACGGTGGGGACGCGTTCGTAGCCGTGCTCGGTCAGGGATTTCGCCAGCGCGGCCGGATCGAGCGCGGTGCCGGGCTTCAGCGGGGTGCGGCTGGCGCGCAGCGCCTTGGGGGAGGGGGCCTTGCCTTCGAAGGCATCGCTGCCGCAGATGACCGCGCAGCTTTCGGAGCGGGCGAGGATTTCCAAAACCGCAAACCACTCGGCGGCGGACTCGGGATCGGCGATCGTGCCATCTCCCGTCTCGACCGGGCCGTCCGGCAGAACCAGGCCCGTCACGCCCCAGAGCTCCAGCTCGGACGCCAGCCGCTCGCGATGACGCGGCATGTCGGAAACCAGCCAGAGCCGCGTTTTTTTCCGATCCTTCGCCGCAAGCGCCACGACGGCTGCTAGAAACGCGTGCGAAGCCTCGGCGGAATGATCGAGCACGATTTCCCGGTCGCCTTTGGCCAAAGGGGCCAGACGTGCGGCGAAATCGGGCTGGGTCACGGCCCGGCGGAGCCAGTCGTGAGCGGAATCGTCCGTGCGGGACACGCCGCACCTTTAGGCGGATTTCGCCACACCGCAAGTGCGCGGAACGGGCGCGCGATTTGTTCAGGAATCGATTTTCACCATCTTGCCGGTCTCATACGACTCCTGGATGGCGGCGATGATTCTCAGATCGGCGATGCCCATGGACGCCGGAGTCACGACTTCCGTGTCGTCGATGATGGCCCTGCAGAAGCCGTCCATCTGTGCCGCGAAATGGTTTTTCTGCCGCAGATTGATTTCCGAAATGTCGGAGGATTCGTCCTCCTCCAGCAGTTCCTTGGTTTTCAACTTCAGCCCGCGGTAGCTGAAGGCGGGATCCATTTCGATGCTGCCTTTGTCGCACAGCACCTGATAGCGGCGGGCTTCGATGGTGCCGAAGGACGTGTCACAGGTGGCGATGGCGCCGGATGGATAGGTGAGGATGAAGGAAACGCTTTCCGGCACCTCCTTGAAGCGCGGATCATCGTCCGGAAAATGCGCCACCGCGGTGACGGAGACGGGTTCCTCACCGATGCAGTAACGGGCGGCGTTGATCGAGTAGATGCCGGTGTCGCCCACCGGACCGCCGCCGAGGGCATGGCTCAGACGAATGTTAGGCGCCTCGACGGTCTGGCAGTTGCTGGACGTGAAGCTCCTGATCCTGCCGAACTTCCCTTCCTGACACCATTTCATGACCTTGAGGTTCAGCGGCTCGTAGTGGAGACGGTAGGCGATCCCCAGTTTCTTCCCCGCCTCCCGCCCGGCGCGGGCCATCGCCTGTCCTTCCTCCACGCTCACGGCCATCGGCTTTTCACAGAGCACGTGCTTGCCGGCCTTGAGCGCGCGGATGGTGAACTCGGCGTGCATGCTGTTTGGCAGGACGATGTAAACGATGTCGATGGCGGGATCGTCCGCGATCCGGTCGAAGTTCTCGTAATCGTAAACGGAGCCCTCGGAGATCTGATGGGCCGCCGCCACTCTCGCCGCTTTCTCCGGGTGGCCGCTCACCAGGGCGACCGCTTTCGCGTGTTCGCACTCGCCGAACGCGGGCATGATTTCCTCCAGTGCGAGCTTGCCGAGGCCCACGATGGCGAAGCCCATCCGCCGTGCGGGAGCGTCCTCGATTTTCAGTTCCTGAGGTTGCAGGTCGGGTGGCGCGAGTTCGGTTTCGCGGGGGAGGGATTTCTTCGAGGATCCCGAGGCGGCCGGGGCGGCGGGGATGACGGGACTGCCGGTGTTTTTCATAAATTCTGGAAATGGATTCCCGCGTCTCTCGCAGATGTCATGCCGTGTGGATAGAGACTGGAAACCAACGGCCGACGCGTTGATCCGCAGGTCGATTTGCAACATCGATCCTGCAAGGTGCAACGACCCTTCGCCGGTTGCCGGGAGGGAATCACCGGAATGACGGGGATTTCCAGGGTTTCGCCACCGTGGCACATGCTCCGCTAAAGCCCTGTCCATCATGACCACGCTGATCCACGAAAAACACCACGCCTCCCTCACCATGTATGTGAACGATGTGATCGCCCTCGAGCGCGACATCATCAATGCCATCGACGGCCAGCTTGAGGATGAAAACGTCCAGGCCCACGCCCTTCTCACCGTCATCCTGAAGGAGATCGTCATCGGCTCGGAATTGCGAATCGCCCGCCTCCAACAGCTTTCGGATGCGGAAGGTGGATCGGTCGGCGCGACCGTGAAAGAGGCGGTGATGGGAGTGGCCGGATCGTTGGCCGGAATTTACGGAAAACTCCGCGAGCATCCCGTCTCGCGCATGGTGCGCGACGACCGTGTCGCCATGAACGTGCTCGAGACGAGCTACGCCATGCTCTACACGCTCGCCCTCGGCATCGGCGATTCACGTGCCGCCGAACTGGCGCTCAACGGGCTGAACGCCGCGCCGCCGCTGGTGCTGAAGCTCACCGACCTCCTTCCCGGCATCATCCTGCGTGAATTGTCAGACGACGCTCCGCTGCAGAACGCCACCGCGGAGAAGACGGTTATCGATGCGATCCATACGGCCTGGCGGGGTTGAAGCTCAGAGCGCACCAGGCACACTCACTGGAAGCCCTTCGCATCGGTCACCCCTTTGGAAATCTGAATCGGTTTGCCGGCAAAAGTTCCCTTTTTCTCCATGGTGTTGTTCTCGTAACTGATGCCCTTGCAATGTTGGGCCCACACGACGGAATCTTTCGGTATCCCATAACTCGTTCCGGTTTCAGGGGGCACATCCTGTTGGGCGGAAACAAATCGATTGTTTCGCACCAACACCTCCGTCGCCGAGGCGATCACAAGATTCGGTCCCGAGCAGGAGTCGAAGCAGTTGCCTTCGACAAGCACCTTGCGGAAAACCGCAGCCGACCTCAGTTCGGATTTGTTAGCGGTGGCGGTGATCGAAAGGGCGCCCGCCTGGCTCGACCACGGTGCGGGGCAGAACCAGCCGGCCTGCCGGATCGTGTTGTTTCGGATTATCAGATTCTCGATCCCCATCGCCGACTCTCCCGGCAACTCCGCACAGACGACCAGCGCATGAGGGGTGTCGAGCAGATTGCCTTCCATCAGCCCGCCCGCCTTCAGCAAGATACGTCCGGGGCTGTGGATCCGGTTGTTCCGGAAGATAAAACCGTTCCCCATCCGATCCGGCGAATAGACAGAGTCGCCGCTTTTCAGTTCGGTCCCGGTCTCAAGCGTCAGCAAGATGCATTTCGGGCTGACCTTCCATGACGACCACGCCGCGGCGGCCGTCAGTTTTTCCGCCACCTCCGGCGACAGTCCTGCCTCACTCCGCGCCACCACCTTGCGGGAAACGATCCTCCATTCCGGTCCATCCATCCGCTTCCGCAGCCGATCCCCGGCTTGGACTCCGTCGGTGAATTCATCCCGGCTCGCCAACACCACCGCGGTTCCCTCGCTCTTCAGCACCAGAAAATCCGACGATTGCACGCTCCACGAATCGTCACCCGCATCCGCGATCTCACAGTTTTCCACCAGCGGCCCCTTGCGGATTGTTTTGCTCTGAAACGCATCCCACGAAGTGCTCAGCAATCGTTCTTCCGTCGCTCCGGTTGGTTTCGGCCCGGGCACGATCCGGCACCCGATAAACGACGATCCGCCTTCTCCATCCGCCTCCAGAATTCCCATTCCCGGGGCACTGTGGATGGTCACATTCTGAAAATGAATCCCCGCGCATTGATCGATCGAAACCGCGTGGGGCGCTCCTGTTTCCTGCCCCGTGCTCAATGAAACGAAATCACCTGCCTTCGCCGTTCGGGCGATGCCGTCCAGCGTCACCCGCACCACGTCCTCGTCTATCATCTCTGCCTTCGATCCCCACAGGAATGGCATGCCTTTTTTCCTGAACCGCGTTTTCGGATCGATCACATCCACCCGCGAGTAAGGCTTCCGCGGATAGCCCGCATGCAGTTTCACGTCGATGAAATGGGGATCCTCCGCGATCACCGTGCCTTGCGTGAAGGGCAGGGGATCATAGTCGATCGTCAGCCCCCGCAGCGTCACCCCCGAGCAATGGGACAGGCTGATCGCCCGCATCAGCTTGGTTCCCACCAAGGTCACTCCATCCGCCACGATCTCCACACCGTTCAAGCCGGAAAGATTCCACAACTCCCCTCCGTCCCGTGGATCCAGTCGATAGACTCCTGGAGGAATCACGATCCGCTTCGTGCCATTTTTCAAGGCCTCTTGGAAGAATGGCCTGAAATCAGCAGCCCGCGCGGCGGCAATCAGAACGGACAGACAGAGAAAAAGGCGGATCATCTGCCGCAGTATTCGTGAATCCCCTGGCAAGCCTTTCAACGACGTCCGATCCGGCCCGCTTCCCGATTTCGAACACCGTCACCGGCAGTTTGCGAAAAAATACGACAGCATGTCCGTCTGCAGCTTGTTCTCCTGCTCCCGGGAAGCGCCGCTGCCATGACCTGTCTGATAGTCGATCCGCAGGAAGACGTCCGCGTTTTCGCCTTGGGCGGCGATCAGGCGGGCCGCCATTTTCAGCGACTGCCACAGCTCCACGCGGGTGTCGTTCGCCCCGTGATAGAGCATCGTAGGCGGGTATTTCGTTCCCGGCTTCACATGCTCATAAGCACTCATTTCCCGGAGGCCCTCGAATCCGGCCTTGGTTTTGACACTGCCATACTCGGGAATGTTCGGAACTCCGTTAGGTGAGTTTTCAATGCGGATCGCATCGCAGACACCCACGCCGATCAGCGCCGCGCCGAAGGCTTCCGGCTTCTCCGTGATCGCGCGCCCCGCGGTGATGCCTCCCGCGCTGCGGCCGTGGATGCAGATCTGCTTCGGCGTGGTGTAGCCTTCGCGGACCAGGCCCTCCGCCACGGAAATCATGTCCTTCCAGGTGTTCGGCTTGGTTTTCTGAAAGCCTGCCAGCCGCCACTCGTCGCCGAGTTCCCCGCCGCCGCGGACGTGGGCGACCACCTTGATGCCGCCCATTTCGAAAAGCGCGGTCTCCGCCGCACGGAACCCGGGTTCGAGGCACATGCCGTAGGCCCCGTAGCCGATCAGCATCACCGGATGGGTCTTGTCGCGCGGCAGGTCCTTGCGGTGGATGATGGAAACCGGGATCTTCACCCCGTCGTGACCGGGCATCATCACCTCGCGGCTGACGAGATTCGCGGAAATCGGCGGCTCCGGGATCTGCGGGAGCGTGGCCGGCTTCGGTGCCGTTTCGCCCGGCGTCGTGTGATAGTGCCGGGCCGGGCGGGTCCATGAGTCGAGGGTGAAGCTCACGCCGGCTGACGCCGGGTGGCCCGCCGCTCCCTCATGCAGGGAGATGCGTCCTTCTTCGGCCGTCGTGATCGACTCCGGCTTGTCCGTCGCCTCCCATGGCAGCCGCACCAGCCGGCTTGGTCCGCCGTCGAGCAGCCGCACGTAGAGGCCGTCCTTGCTGCCCGCGATGTCCTGGATCGCCCCGCGCGGCGCGGAGTAAACGGGCTGCATTTCTCCCCAGCGGCCGTCCTTCAGCGTGCGGCGGACGATTTTTCCGTTAGGCGCGCCCTTGCGGGTGAGCAGGAAAAGGTCGTCGCCATGGATTGCCAGCGAGCCGCCGGACATCGAGCCGACCAGATCCTCGCGATCGCTCACCTGCCGCCAGTCCGGTTTCCCGGCGACGATGTCCTCCACCCGCGCCAGATGATAGATGAAATCCGCGGAGACTCCGCGGTCGTTCGTGGCCACCGCCCAGCCGGTGTCCGCCAGCGGATTCACGAAGACGATTTCCTCGGGCTTCACCGGCACATCGGGATTCACGCCCTCGCCGAAGATCATCCGGTCCTCGGCCTCGCCCGTGCCGAGCTTGTGGTAATGCACCTTGCTCCGCTGGAAGGTCTGCAAGGGATCCGCATCCGGTCCCAGCTTCTGAAGCCGGGTGTAGAAAAATCCGGAGCTGTCCGGCAGCCACTCGGCCGCTCCCCAGCGCGCGCGGTCGAAGGGGCCCTCCACCATCTTCTTCTGCCCGAGATCGTAAATGTAGAGGCTCGCCATCTCGCCTCCGCCCGCGGTGATCGTCACGCCCAGATGCTTCATGTCGGGTGAAATCGTGAACGCCTTGATCGTCACCGGCGACCCGTCGGCCTTCACCACATCACGCGGATCCAGAATCAGCTCCGGCTTGCCGCCGGGTTTCTGATGGAACAGCAGCTCGATGGCGTCCTCCTGCCGCCGCATCAGGAAATAGTAATCCCCCGGCGCGGGCTCCAGGATCCAGCCGACCTTGTCGCCCTGGCGTTGGTCCGCCTCACCGATCCATTTTGCGATCCGCTCGCGGTCCGGCAGCTTGCCGAGTTTTTCCAAGGTCGCATCCGAGAGCGCCCGCGCCCAAGCCGCCACCTCGGGCTGGTCCTTCTCCTCGAAATAGCGGTAGGGATCCTCCACCATGGTTCCGAAATAATCCGTTTTCACCGGCCGCGCTTCCGGCAGCGGCAGGGCGATGGCTTGCGGGGCGAAGGCGAGAAGGGAAAGCAGGTGGATCGGTTTCATAAGGGGAGGAAAACAGGTATTCCCTAGCGGAACCGGCCATCCCCGCCAATGCAAACTGCCGGAATCGTGCCGAAATGATCCATTTCCGCTCCCGGAAATGCCGGACTGGGTGCCAATCGCCTCCTGCGGGGACCGGAAAATGGAGCCTTGGGCCCCAAGCCGCTGCTTGGCGGTCCCGGAAATGCCGCCTTAGGTCCCAAGTCACTCCATTCCGGTCCGGAAAATGCCGCCTCAGGCGCTAAGGCGGTCCTGGCGGCTCCGGAAAATGCCCGATTGGGGCCCAAGCGCTTCTTGGGCGGAGTGGAAAATGGTGCCCTGGCGTCCAATCGTCTCCCGGGCGGACCGGAAAATGATGCCCTGGCGCCCAAGCGCCTTGTTTCCGGATCGCTCGGAAGGCGTTTGGCATCGGTTTCCAGGGGCGCGGGAGCTGCCGGGATGCGGATTCTCAGGCGGGAGGGGCTTCCATTTCCGCGATTTCTTCCGCTTCCACGAGCTCTTCCGGCGCATCGTTGTTCAGCACCCGGGTCATCCGCTCCGCATCCAGATCGCCGGTCCATTTCGCCACGACCACGGTGGCCACCCCGTTGCCGACCAGGTTGGTGAGCGCGCGGGCCTCCGACATGAAGCGGTCGATCCCCAGAATGAGCGCCAGACCCTCGACCGGCACGTGGCCGACGGCGGAGAGGGAGGCGGCGAGCACGATGAACCCGCTGCCGGTCACGCCGGCCGCTCCCTTGGACGTCAGCAGCAGGACGCCCAACAGCGTGAGCTGATGGGTGAGATCCATGGGAGTGTTCGTGGCCTGGGCGATGAAGACGGCCGCCATGGTCATGTAGATGGACGTGCCGTCGAGGTTGAAGGAATAACCGGTGGGGATCACCAGGCCGACCACGGATTTCTTCGCGCCGAGAAACTCCATTTTCGCCAGCATGCGCGGCAGGACGGACTCGGAGGAGGATGTGCCTAACACGACCAGCAGCTCCTCGCGGATGTAACGGACGAATTTCCAGATCGAGAAGCCGTGCAGCCGTGCGATCAGTCCGAGGACCACGAAGATGAAGACGAGACACGTCAGATAGAACGCTCCCATCAGTTTCCCCAGCGACAGCAGCGTGCCGATGCCGTTCTTGCCGATGGTGAACGCCATCGCCCCGAAGGCACCGACCGGGGCCGCCTTCATGATGAAGCCGACCATGCCGAAGAGGACGTGCGAGGTTTTATCGATGAGATCGAACATCACCGTGCTTCTGCCGCCGCATCGCTGGAGGGCGAAGCCGAACAACACGGCGATCAGCAGCACCTGGAGGATTTCCCCCTTGGCAAAGGCATCGAAGAGGGTCGTGGGAATGATGTTCAGGATGAAGTCCGTGGTCGTCAGCATCTTCCCGGCGCCGGTGTAGGAGGCGATGCTCTGGCCATCGAGCGAGGAGGGGTCGATGTTCATGCCCGCGCCGGGCTTCACCACGTTCACCACGACCAGGCCGATGACGAGGGCCAGCGTGCTGACGATCTCGAAGTACAACAGCGCCATCCCGCCGGTTTTCCCGACCTTCTTCATGTCCTCCATCCCCGCGATGCCGGTCACCACGGTGCAGAAGATCACCGGGGCGATGATCATCTTGATCAGCTTGATGAAGCCGTCGCCCAAGGGCTTCATGGCCACGCCGTATTTCGGATAGAGGTATCCCAGCAGGACGCCGGTGACGATGGCGGCGATGACCTGGAAATAGAGAGATCGATAGATGGGTTTCTTCCGCATGTCTGCGTGCAGACTAGGTTCCCGGAGGTCGTTGGCAATCTTCCGGCATCGGGGTGGCGAGGTTCTACCCGGATGGCAGCGGGGCGGAAATCCTTGCGATTGATTTCAAGGAAGCAATCCTCGCGGGAAATGAAGCGGGATGCCGCCGCGTCACTCCTCCGGCAGGGTCAGCAGCCCCTCGTCCTCCTCACGGTACTGCTCCAGCAGAAATCCGTCGTTCGCGTGCCAGCGCAGCCAGACGGCGTCGCCCCAGCTGGGAGCGCTTTCGTCGAGCTGGAAGGTGCGGTGCTGCTGCTCGGCGCAGATCCGGTATTCGCCGCAGCGGACCCAGTAGCGGGTGTTCGAGCCGAAGTAGATGACGTCCTCCACGCTGCCCGGCACGGCATTGTCCCACGGGCCGGTCGTGGGTTTTTCGCGCGACACCATCAGCTTTTCCGGGCGCAGGGACAGATGGATCCGGTCTCCGGGCCGGACGGGCTTGTCGTTGTCGATCATCACCGCGCCGAGTCCGGGGATGTCGGCCCGGGAGAAGCGCTCGCCCAGCGATTCCGTCACGCGGCCTTCGAGGAAATTCGTGTCGCCGATGAAGGCGGCGACGAAGGACGTGCGCGGCGTTTCATAAATCTCGGCGGGCCTGCCGGTCTGTTCGATCCTGCCCTTGTTCATCACCGCGATGGTGTCGGAAATCGACATCGCCTCGCCTTGGTCGTGCGTCACATAGAGGAAGGTGATGCCGACCTCGTCGTGGATGGCGTCCAGCTCGACCAACAACCGCTGGCGCAGCTTCAGGTCGAGCGCGGCGAGCGGCTCGTCCAGCAGGAGGACGCGCGGTTTGTTCGCCAGCGCCCGGGCGATGCCCACGCGCTGCTTCTGCCCACCGGAAAGTTTCGCGGGCATCTTGTCGGCGTGGGCCGTGAGATCGACGAGCTCCAGCATCCGGTCCACTTCCCTCGCGATCTCGGTTTTCGGAAGCTTCGCGATCTTCAGGCCGAAGCCGATGTTCTCCCTGACGCTCAGATGCGGAAACAGCGCGTAGTTTTGAAAGACCGTGTTCACCGGGCGTTGCTCCGGCGGGAGCAGCGTGATGTCCCGCCCATCTAGCAAGACGCGGCCTTCATCCGGTTTTTCGAATCCCGCGGCCATCCGCAGCAGGGTGGTTTTTCCGCAGCCGGACGGGCCTAGCAGCGAGAACACCCTGCCGTGCTCGATTTCCAGCGTCACGTGATCGACGGCGGTGAAATCGCCGAAGCGTTTGGTGACATTTTCAAATCGCAGCGTGCCTTGCATGGTCGGTGCCCGGAGAATGGGCGCACGGCTGGAAAAATCAACCGAACAACCCGCTCCGGACCGATGGCATGTGCCGGACGCTTTCTCCGTGACCGGTGCCGCCGCCGCCGGCTAGTTTCCGGGCACGTGAAATTCCTCCCGCTGATTTTCGGATCCATCCTGCTGGCTTCCTGCGCTCCCACGGTGACGCGGGACGAGGCGGTGGCCACGGCCTACCGCTACACCCAGGTCACCTGGATGCCGGAGGAGCGGCATGTCCGCCATGGTCCGGATTCGCGGGGGATCGTGGTGCACACGCCGGATGAGACGGTCGCGAGGCATGGCGACAAGCGCGGCTGGTGGAAGCCCGGCGTCGCGGCGGTGAGCATGCCCTATCAGTGGGGTGGCTTCGACACGCCGGAGTCGTTTCTCGCGAAGATCGCCGCCGGAAAGCGGGCGGGGGACATCGCTGATGAGGCGAAGCGCAAGCTCGGCGACGCGGGTACCAGCGCCGAATCCTGCGGCATCGATTGCTCGGGGTTCGTCTCGCGGTGTTGGAATCTCAGGCAACCCGTTTCCACCCGCGATCTGCACCGGATCTGCGACCGCCTCGGCTCATGGGAGGACCTGCGGGCGGGCGACATCCTGCTGAACGACCGGCACGTGGTCCTGTTCGTGAAATGGACGGTGCCGGGCGAGGAATTCGCCGCCTACGAAGCCGGACCCTTCCCCGTGTGGCGGGTCAGCGCCTGCGGACTCTACAAGGACAAGTTGGAAAAGCAGGGCTACGCGCCGTGGCGCTACCGCGGGATGGGGGAGAACCGTTGACCACATCCGGCCCATGATCTCCAAGCAATATGTCGCGAGCATCGAGCTGAAACGGGAGGGGGTGGAGTCGTTCGATGTCTATCCGTTTTCACTCCCGGCGGTCCGGCCTTTGGAGAAGCTGGAACTCCATCCCGCGGTGACGTTTTTCGTCGGCGAGAACGGCTCGGGGAAATCCACCTTGCTGGAAGCGCTCGCCGTTTCGTGCGGCTTCAATGCGGAGGGAGGATCGAAGAATTTCAACTTCGGCACGCGCGAGTCGCACTCCGAGCTGCATCGTTTCCTCCGGGTCGCCCGTGGCCACCCCCGGCCGCGGACGGGCTTCTTCTTCCGGGCGGAGAGTTTTTTCAACGTGGCGACGGAGATCGAGAAACTGGATGCGGAACCGGGGGCCGGCCCGCCGATCGGTCCGGCATACGGGCACCGGTCGCTGCACGAGCAGTCGCACGGCGAGTCCTTCCTCGCCCTGGTCCTGAACCGTTTCAGCGGCCACGGCCTCTACCTGCTCGACGAACCGGAAGCCGCGCTTTCACCGAAGCGGCAGCTCGCGGTGATGACACGCATGCACGATCTGGTGCGGGAGAAATGCCAGTTCGTCATCGCGACCCACTCGCCGATCCTGATGGCCTACCCGGATGCGTGGATCTATCAATTTTCCGCCGCCGGCATCGAGCGTGTCGCTTACGAAGAAACCGAGCACTACCGCATCACCCGAAATTTCCTCGCCAATCCGGAACGCACCATGAGGATCCTGTTCGAGGAATGACCGCGTGGCTCACAGCCACTTCATCTTCCTGAAGATGACCAGCTGGATGATGGCGATGGCGGCCATGAAGAGCATGATGCCGATGTAGCCGTGAGGCTGATAGAGCTCCGGCATGTTCAGCGGGAGCTTCTGCCCGTCCGGCGTCTCGGGGGCGAAGTTCATGCCGTAGACGCCGACGATGAAGGTGAGAGGGATGAAGATGGAGGTGATGACGGTGAGCACGCGCATGACCTCGTTCGTCCGCAGGCCGACGCTGGAGTGATAGAGCTCCATCAGGCCGGAGGTGAGCTCCTTGTAGCTTTCCACCAGATCCATGAGCTGCACGGTGTGGTCGTAGCAGTCGCGCAGGAAGATCTTGGTGGGGGAGGTGACGTAGCCGGACGGGTCGTGCAGCAGCCCGTTCACCACATCGCGCAGCGGCCAGACGAAGCGGCGCATCTGCGAGAGGCTGCGCTTGTATTCGTGCAGCGTGAGGACCATCTCGCGCGACGGCCGCTCGATCAGGTCGTCCTCCAGTTCCTCGATGGCGTTGCCGATGTCCTCGAGCACCGGGTAGTAGTGGTCGATGATGGAATCCAGCAAGGCATAGGCTAGGTAGTCCGCCTTTGTTTTCCGGATTGAACCCCGGCCGGCGCGGAGCCGCTCGCGCACCGGATCAAAGACATCGTATTGTCCCTCTTCCTGGACGGTGATGAGGAAATTCTTCCCGAAGAAGATGCTGACCTGCTCGCCGCAGATGGTGCGCTCCTTGTCCTGATAGACCATCTGTGCGACGACGAAGACATAGTCCGGACAGGTCTCGACCTTGGGCCGCTGGCCGGTGTTGAGCACGTCCTCCAGCGCGAGCGGGTGGAGGTTGAAGCGCTGCCCGAGGAACGTGAGCGCCTCCACGTCGCCGAGGCCGTCGATGTTGATCCAGGTGACCTTGCGGCTGTCGAAGCGCGCGGCGAGCTCCCCCAGATCCGGGACGTCGCGCTCCTCCAGATGGTCCTTGTCATACTCGATGATCTGGATGGAAGGCTTCCGGATCTTCCCATCCACGAGATGGGGAGAGAGCGTGGCCGGGGCGGATCCCGGCGGGCCGTGGCGCTTGGTGAACATGCCGCCAGTCTATCGGCGGGATCCGCCGGGTTCAAGCCGCCTGATTCACGGCTGGGGCACGGCCAGCCCGATGGCGCAGTGGTCGCTGATGTCCATGGGCGTGTCGATCATGACCGCCTTGAGATCGCCGAGGCCGTAGGTGAAGAAGTAGTCGAAGGTGGTCGGCTTGTATTCGCTGTTCGGGCGGCTGCGCCAGGTGAGGCGTTTTTCCTGCGGCGTGTCCGCCCACGTGTTGCGGTAGCCGGCGGCGGTGAATTCCTCCACCACCTTGCACAGCGGGAACTGGCCGTCGTGGTTCGTGTTGAAATCACCCGTCAGGATGACGCCGCCGATCTTCTTGTCGTGAAACGCCTGGGTGATGATCCCGCGCTGGGCGATGAGCTGTTTGGCCTGATCGTCGCGCATGGTGGCGACGTCCTGCGGATCCCCGCGGTTGCTCTTGAAGTGGTTGCCATAGACCATCAGCAGGTCGCCGCTTTTCTGTTCCAGGGCGACGAAGGAGAAGCCCCGCGAAATGTTAGGCACGTTCGCCTTCCACGGTTCCCAGCCGGCGGCGCGGCAGGTGAGCTTGGAGGCGATGCCGATCTGCTGCGGCCGGATTTCCTTGGTCTCGGGATCGATGAAACTGCTGACGACGTGCGTTTTCAGCCCCGGGATCACGGAGACGAGTTCCTCGAAGGCCGCCCAGTCGCGGACCTCGACGCCGACGAAAATGTCCGGGTTGAGCTTCTTCAGCTCCGCCCGCGCGTCCTTCATGTGCTTGTCCGCGTCCTCGGCGGAGGCGGTGGGGCGCTTGCCGGGAAACCATTCGAGATTCCACGACACGACCTTCAGCGGATCCGCGTGGAGATGGAGGGCGGTGAGCGCGAGAATCACGAGAGCGAGGAAACCGGGTTTTTTCATGGGCGGGGAAGTCATCGTTGGAATGGAAGGATGGGGACCACCGCAAAGCACGGCGAAGGCCAATTGCGTGACGGTTCTTTCACCTCCTGCGTTTCACAACAAGGTGCCGTGCAGGATCACTCCCGCCACGGCGAAATAAATCACCAGCCCGGTCACATCCACCAGCGTCGCGACAAACGGCGCCGACGACGTCGCCGGATCCAGTCCGCAGCGCTTGAGCAGGAACGGCAGCATCGAGCCGGAAATCGTTCCCCACAACACCACACCGACCAGGGAAATCCCCACCGTGGCCGCCACCAGCGCCCAGTGTTCGCCATACGCGGTTGAAAAAACAGACCACGTCGCGATCCGCAGCACACCGATGCCCGCCAGGATCAGCCCGAGAACGAGCCCGGAAAGTATCTCACGCTTCATCACCCGCCACCAATCCTTCAGGCCCACCTCGCCGATCGCCATCGCCCGGATGATCAGCGTCGCCGCCTGCGAGCCGCTGTTGCCACCGCTGGAAATGATCAGCGGCACGAACATCGCCAGCACCACCGCCTTGGCGATTTCATCTTCGAAGTGCCCCATCGCCGTGGCCGTCAGCATTTCTCCGAGAAAAAGCACGATCAGCCACGTCGCCCGCTTCTTGATCAGCCGGCCCAGCGAAATGTCCATGTAGGGCTCGTCGAGCTGCTCCATGCCGCCGATCTTGTGGATGTCCTCGGTGGCCTCCTCTTCCGCCACGTCGAGGATGTCGTCCACCGTCACGATTCCCACCAGTCCCCCATGCCCGTCGATGACCGGAAGCACGGTGCGGTCGTATTTGCGGAAAGCGGCCACCGCCGTTTCCTGATCGTCCGTCGCATGCAGCGCGGTGAATACCCCGTCACGCAGCTCGCCGACCGTTTGCTCCGGCGGGCATAACAGGAATTCCCGGATCCTCACGTCATCCAGCAGCTTGCCATCGCCATCCACCACGTAGAGCACGTTCAGCGTCTCGCGGTCGCGGCCATGAGTGCGGATGTGATCGAGCACCTCGCCGACCGTCCACGCATCGCGGATCGCCAGATACTCGGAAGTCATCAGCCGGCCGATGCTGTCTTCCGGATAATCCAACAGCTTCAGCGCCACCGCCCGCTCGCCGGGCGAGAGGAAATCCACCAGCCGGGCGCACACCTGGGTCGGCAGTTCTTCCAGCAGCGCCGTCCGGTCGTCCGGAGACATCGCATCCAGAATCATCGCCGCCTCCTCGTTGCCCATCGCGTGCAGCAGTTTTTCCTGCGACTCCACCGGCAGGTATTCGAACATCTGCGCCGCCTTGTCCGTCGGCAGCAGGCGGAACATCACCACCTGCTCCACCGCGGTCAGCTCTTTCATCGCCTCCACCGAGTCCGCCGGTGCCAGGTGCGACAGCTCCGCCTTGATCCCTGCGAAATTCCGCTCGCCGAGCAGCTTGGCAAAGTCCGGCAGAATGTGGTTCGTGCTCATGAGTGGGAAATCGCGTTGCCGGATTCTCCTTAACAAAACGCCACCCGTCGAGCACCGGGTCCGGATCGGGCGGATCTTGGGAAATGATCGTCAGCCCTTCTTCAGCACCACCAGATTCGCGCAATCGCGGCCGGCCTCGAAGTCGGCGAGGTTCGAGAGCGTGGTGTTGGAAATGTTGTCCATCGCCTCGCGGGTGAAGAACGCCTGATGCCCCGTGATCAGCACATTGGGGAAGGTCGTCAGCCGCATGAACACATCGTCCTGGATCACGTGGAACGAATGGTCGTCGAAGAACAGCTCGGACTCCTCTTCATACACATCCAGCGCCAGCCCGCCGATGCGGCCGCTCTTGATCGCGGTGATCGCCGCCTCCGTGTCGATCAGCGCGCCGCGGCTCGTGTTCACGATGAAGACGCCGTCGCGCATTCCTGCCAGAGTGCTTTCCTGAATGAGATGGTGCGTCTGCGGCATCAGCGGGCAATGCAGGCTGATCGCGTGCGACCGCGCGAACAACTCGTCCAGCCCCACATAGCGGACGCCCAGCTTCACACAGTCCGGATTCTCCGCCACATCGTAGGCCAGCACCTCGCAGCCGAAGCCGCACATGATCCGTGCGAAAATACCGCCGATGATCCCGGTGCCGATCACCCCCACCGTCTTGCCGTGGACATCGCTTCCCATCAGACCGTCGATCGAGAAATTTCCCTCCCGCACCCGGTTGTATGCCTTGTGCACGTGGCGGTTGAGGCACAGCAGCAGCGCCACCGCATGCTCGGCCACCGCATACGGCGAGTAGGCCGGCACCCGCGCCACTTGGATTCCCAGCGCCTTCGCCGCCGCCAGATCCACGTTGTTGAAGCCCGCGCAGCGCATCGCCACGAACCTCGTCCCGCCGGCCGCCAGCGTTTCCAAAGTCGCCGCATCCAGCACGTCGTTCACAAACGCACACACCGCCGGCGATCCCTCCGCCAGCACCGCCGTCTCCGGCCGCAGGCGGTTTTCGATGAAAACAAGCTCGTGGCCGTACCCCGCGTTGCGCTCCCTCAGGAACTGCTCGTCGTATGGTTTCGTGCTGAAGATGGTGACTTTCATGATTCAGCCCCATCGTCTCCGGTCCGCCGTCCGGACTCAAGCAAGAACCCCGCGGAGCCGACGCCATCCATTAATTGTTAGGATTTCTTGGATTGGTTCGGCCCGGAAGATCCCGTCATGGCGGCCGATGGGCTTGATAGACAGCTCCTCCAAGGGGATTCCGTGTCGCCTCCGTGGAGGGTTCCGCCCGTTATTTCGTTTCCGCAGCGGGGGCTTCGGAAGGTTGCCCTGCCGCATGCAGGAGACCCTCCCGGCGGTGGGAGAGCACCCAGCGCTGCAGCCGCCAGGATGCGAGAGACCACAATGACGTGCCGATGAGGATGACGGCCGCAGAGCACCCGATGGTTCCCATCACCGGGAGGCCGAGCCGGCCCACGAGAGAAAGTGCCATCGAGCTCGCGATGATGGACGGCAGCAGGATCATCCAGTAGCGCCACTCGAAGAGCAGTTGCACTCCGGCAAGCTTCACCACGGCGGCCCGTTGCTCGGGACGGTAGGTTTCCGCCTCAGGGGATTCGACGAGGTTCTTCACTTTCTGGCAGGACGTTCGGGATGAGGCCAGGGTCGCAGCGGATCTGACTTCACCACCGTGTCCGCTGCCGTGCGCTTTGTCGATCATGACCTGTCCATCTGCGGCGGTCCGCTACCTCGCGGGCCGGGGAACAAGAGCATCACGATCATGAGGGGAAATATGGCGAATGAAACGCAGATCCGGGCGGTGCGTCACTCCCTGTCAGCCAGTGATTGGGATCTCCGGGTCACATGCCAGAACAGCCACGCCATGCTGCATCCCAGCCAGATATATCCTACGGTCGCCAAGTCCATGGAAAGCGTCTCATATGGCATCGAGTGGCCCAGAAGGACGGGATCTCCCGCAATCTGACGAGCGGCATCAAACGTGGATTGATGGGCCCACCAGAGAGGAAATACAAATCCAGCGAATAACGCGCCGGACAGCACTTTGAGCATGCATCGCAGGAAAGTCATTGATGTGGGGATTGCGAGGAGAACATGGAAGCCTCTTCTTATTGATCTTGGCTGACGTCCAAGGCGAGGGAAGGAGCGCGGTAACACATGGTTAGTCAACGGCAGTTCATCTATCAGGCGTTGAACCCTCCGTCGATGGTCAGGCTCGCGCCCGTGACATACCCAGCCTCCGGGCCGGCCAGATACGCGACCATGGCCGCGACCTCGTCTGCGGTGCCGTAGCGGGGCACGGCCATGAACTGCTTCTTCAGCATCTCGGCGAATTCGCCCGTATCGGGGTTCATCTCCGTGTTGATCGGGCCGGGCTGCACATTGTTGATGGTGATTCCTCGCGGGCCAAGATCGCGTGCCAGCCCTTGGACGAACCCTTGAAGGGCGGATTTGCTCATCGCGTAAACAGCTCCGCCTTGAAAGGGCATCCGTTCCGCGTTGCAACTGCCGATGTTGATGATGCGGCCTCCTTCCTTCATATGCCTCACTGCGGCCTGCGTCGCGACAAACACCGCCCGCACGTTGATGGCGATGGTGCGGTCGAAGTCCGCGAGCTTGAAGTCGTCAATCGGGCCAAGAGCCAGCACGCCGGCGTTATTGATCAGGATGTCGATGCCGCCCAGCTCACTCACCGTCTGCTCGACGGCGGCGGCGACAGCGCTCGCATCCGCGCTATCCGATTGAATGGCCACGGCCCGGCCTCCGAATGCCGCCGCCTCCCTGGCGGTCTCATTCGCCCTGTCGGGTGAGTTGGCATAGGTGAACGCGACATGAGCACCTTCGCTGGCCAGACGCTTGACGATGGCGGCACCTATGCCGCGACTGCCTCCCGTGACGAGAGCGCGCTTGTTCTTCAGTGTTTGATTCATAGGATTGGTTGGATTGTTGAGAGAGATTCAGTGAGTGGCCCGACGTCGCCGTTTGGTTTGATTATTTCGGTCTTCGCCTGCTTTAAAAGCCGGGGTCGCGTGTGAAGTCAGCCACTACCAAAGACTCTGGGTTCATCCGGCCTCAGTATCAATTACGAAGAGCAGCCCTCAAGGTCGAGCGGCGGCGGGTTCGACATCGTATCTCAGGATGATGCCCGCTTCGGGGTTCGGCGCCGCTTCCTCGTCTCGTCTGAAGCCGCACCTCTCGTAGAAGCGAAGTGCCCGGTGGTTGTTTGGCATCACCTCCGCGCGAATCGTCCGGTAGCCGTTGGTCCGCGCCCAGCCCGCCGCGGAGGAGAGGAGTTCTTGTGATAATCCGCATGACCGGCATTCCGGGCAAACCCACATTTGGATCAGCTCCGTCGTGTGATCAAATCGTTCGTCACGGTACAACGCCGCCAGTCCCGTCGGATCCTCGTCGATCGCAAGAAAGATCGCCCTGTCAGAACCGCGGGCACCCTGATCTGCCTGCGTGTGCCAGCTTTCCTCGGTCCGCAGAATGGCGTCCGCGAGCTTGGATGAAAACGCATCCGGAGATTCACCCAGCGCCGCCAAACGAACCGCCCTGTAGAGCATGCCCTCTCCGATGTTGATCCTCCGAATGATGCTCATCCTATTAGTGGAACGTCAGATGTGATGACAGCCCCGCGCCGGAGATGCCCTTGAAAGGAGATTGGGAAGCTGGCGGGGATTTGTCATCCACGAACTGTTCGGCTCATCACCAGCTAAGAAGCTGTCTTAGAAACAAGGAAGGGCGAGATCTGATCGCCAGCCCACGGGATGAGAATGGAAAACGCGTTGCTCATCTCATTGGCATTTCATGGGCACGGCGGACGGATTCCGCCCCTCCTTGGGTCTCAGAGCGTCCCTTCGTCCATTTTTCAGACAGCCTCTAAGAAGCGGGGTCATACCCGAAGACGCGCAGCTCCTGATCGCAGCGGCAGGCCTTTGCGATGCGCGCGGCCCACGCGACCGCCTCCTCGCGCGAGGGCAGTTCGAGCACGGTGATGCCGCCGTTCAGCGGGGGTGCCCAAGGATATCCACCCTCCGTGGTTCCGCCGTCTGCCGATACCAGCGCCGGGGGCACTCCTTCATCGATCCCGCCTCCGAAGACGTAGACTCCGGCGGCCTTCGCCTCCTCGATCACGGCGTGCGAATCGCGGACCACCGCGTCCCACTCGCCGTCGGGCACGACCATCGCCGCGCTGGGAAAAGAAATCAGGTATTTTGCCATGGTTTTTTGGAGCGGTTGTTTGATGGATTCTGCGGTCGGACACATTTCGCGCGTCCAATGAGACGACGGATGGCGAAGCTCGGCCAGGACATGGAAAGGTGAATATTCTTCGCCTCACGATGGAGTGGCGGCACCGCGTGGTTGAAATGCAAATGGGAATTGATTGAAACGCTTATGAATGGTTGCCATTCCCGGCCGCACATCGTTCTGCTGATTTCTGTTTTCGGTGGAGATGCCGCAGCAGGAGAACGCAGGAAAGGATAAACCCGCTAAAAGCCACACATCCGAGGTTGACGGCGATGGCGTCCAGTTCTCCCCGGGCTTGGAGTATCCCGTGATACGGCTGGTAGTCGATGATGATTGCCTGAAAGGGAAAGCTGAGACGCAGCCTGTGCCACCGGATCATCTCACCTTTCGGGCGTTGTACTCCAAATCGGCAGCGAATCTCCGGAGGCTCCTTGGTAAACGTGAAGTTCCGATCTTCCATTGGATAGGTCACAAGACTCGTTTGATAAGTATGGTTCAACGACTCATAACGCGTGAACAGAATCGCAAGGAGCACTGCCCCGATGGTGAACCTAAGAATCAGCTTCTTCATTTCCGCAGAATGGTTGACGTGCGCACGTCGGCGCGGTTGCCGGGAGCGTGAAATGAAATTGAGGCGCTCGTGCCGGTTGGCGCGCCGTGGGGTGCCCGGCAGAAATGGATTGGCTTTACCACCACCTGATTGCGCCGATCAGCTTGTGCCAAGCTTCGTCACCCACCCTGGCAGCATAAACGCTGATTGAAATCACAATGACCGCCCAGACGGCCGCTCCCTGCGCGATGCCCATCGAGTCGGCGAATTGCATGATCGCAGCCGCTGCCAAAACCCCGAAGAACAGGAAGGCGCAAACGAATCTGATCCAAAACTCCGCTCTGTCTCCCGGTGGATCACTCATGCTGGCGTGTGGTGTGGAAAGGTTGGGTTCGAAACGGCTTGTTTTCCGGTCATGCCCTCTGCCGGACGATTGGGGCCATCCCGGCGAGATGAAACGACGGTTCCATGTCACGCGCCGTCGCCGGCGGATGCGGACGCTGGTTCTGCTGTCTCGATCTCCGCGTGAGGCGCGAACCGGATCGTTGTCGGGTAAGGGGTCTCATCTCACCCTTGAAAACCGCCGCACGGACCTTTTGTTTGTAGCCGGACGTCAAAGACGCTCCAAGGGGCGCAACCGGAGGGAGGTTCAAGTGAAATTGAAAAGCTCATGGCCCGGTGGGAGCCGTGAATGGTGGGGCCTCCTGAATGCAGGATAGAGGTATCCACCCTCGTCTCCCATCCGAGGTGCCCAGGATCCAGCCCCCATACACCTCTTCCTCTTCGAAAAGATCTCCCACCCCGAGCGAGAGTTCGGTGCCATCGTAGTCCCGCAGTGCCACCGCCGATCGGTCCGCCTCGGAAATGCCGAACCATCCGCATGGGAAATAGCCTTCGACGCCGGCGGAATCCCGGCCGAAAAACCACGCCATATTCTTGGGATCGAAAGATTCAAAGACCACGGCATCGTCGCTGCGGGATCTGGGAGCCGATTCAAACGACTTCTGATGGGGCATCACTGCGATCATCGTCTTCTTGTGCCGAACGTTCACGCGATGGCAACACCGCTAGCGGGAGCCAACGTCGAACGCGTCGTTAGGTTTGTAATTACGTGAAATTATCGAAAACAGAGGGGTTGGTGGGGATTGCCATCCGAGCCTTGTTCGGCTCTTCCTCATTGTTTTTGCGGAGACTATGGTGAATGCGAGATCTTCAATTGCTGCTCCGTCTTTGTCAGGAATGATTGAAGTGCAGACTCGGCGTCGATCTCCATTCGCTCCGAGAGCACAATCAGCCACCAGATGCACTCGCCAATCTTTTGCTCCAGGTCATAAGGTTCACTATTCTCTACTGGCCAGCGGCCCTGATTCGCCATTGTAAGCCGACCTACGAGACCAGCATCGGTCAGGAAGGCTAGGGCATCTTCCTCTGTCGTCCATTTGCTGCCATGATGCTGCAGCTCCAGACTATGATACTTTTCCCGGATCTTCTGAGATCTCGAAACGGCTTCGCTGAAAGGCATTTTCGTCATGGGATAGGTGGAAACTCCATTTTCTGCAGAACGTCTAGCTCATCTACGGCGGGGATGGAAGCCCGAATCAAAAAGGACCGTTACCCGTCGTTGGATGGAGCGTCTTGCCGTGCTTCTTGGATTCATTTTCGTGGATTTGCTCAGCCCCAGATCCTCCACCATGGCTTCCTGTCATCGGCGCAGTGACTACACCTGGGTTTGGGAGCCGTGCCTTCACGCCACGCTGGAATCTCAGTGGTAGGCGCTGTCGTTCAATCAAACTGGTCGCCAATGGCTGCGAGTTTCACGGTTACAAGGAGGTGGAGGCGAAGAGCGACGTGAAGTTTTACTTCGCCACACCCCACCACTCATGGGAGCGGGGCACCAACGAGAACACCAACGGCCTGATCCGCCAGTATCTTCCCAAGGGAGCGAGCATGGCCACGCTGACCCAACAACAATGTGACAGCATCGCCGGAAGACTCAATTCCCGCCCCCGCAAACGTCTCGGATACCGCACGCCATATCAGGTATTCCACAAGATATTCTAACGTTGCACTTCGGTCTTGAACTCAAGGATTTTTGTTTTTGCGGGTAACTCTCGAATAGACGCGAGTGTTACGTAGTCCGCCGGATAAGTTTCTGCGATCATTCCGAAGAATTCCTTCAAGTTCGAATCCGGCTCTCTCGGCGAGCCTCCAACTCGCGATATTAGTCTCGTCGGCCGTGAGAAAAACACGGGAAGCATTCAAGTGATCCAACGCATAATCAGAAAGAGCTGATACTCCTTCCGTGATTAATCCGTGGCCTGAAAATTTCGAATGTCCCCAATATCCGACCTCAAAGTGCCGAAGTTCCCAGTCGGCGTCGTGGAGTCCACTACCTCCGACCAGATAACCACTTGCCTTATCGAAAAAGAAGGCCATCAAATCTTCATTGAGAAGGAATCGAGCGTACGCACGGCGGCAGGACGCTTCGGATTGTTCGAGCGTTGGTGCTGGTGTAACCCACCCAAGCCAAGGGGAAAGCCTCTCGATGGATTCGAGAATCGCAGCATTGAAGATTGCACCATCTCCCGGACGTGCGACACGAATGATCAGGCGCTCACTCTCGATTTGTTCCGGTAAAGATGTGTGCATTGGTTTTCTCTTCGCTAACGTCAAAAGCCATCCCGTGGGCGCGCCTGAGACTGAGGTTGAGTTGAAATCGGGAAGCTTATGCCCATCGGGATCCGCGAATTGTTCGCTTCTTTTGGATTCTTCGGACCAACAGCCAAATCAGCCAGGAGCTGAATGCCACAATGGCAGCCCAACTGAAAGATCTTCGCATCATAAAATTCTTCTCGTAGGGAAAGGGGCCAAGGCCACTCGGCTCGGGCAAGGCCACACCGGCTGCCTCGAAAATGGATCTGGTGGTAGCAGGCGGAACGTATCGAAGAAGAACTCTTCCATCCACACTTACGAGTAACGCGTAGGACGGGTCTTTGAGAAATTCGCGTGAAGTCCAAGTGATTGGCCATTGCGTCCAGCCTTGCGGTCTAAAGGGTTCCCGGGTGATCGCCAACGCGATGCCACCACCGTACCTTCTGGGCAATTCGATAGGTGGCGACATCAGGATCATACGTTGTGTCGGTTGGAGCGTTGAAAATGTCCCGTCCAAACCCGGATTGATCTTCTCCAGTTCACCCCACGTCTGCGGATATTTTCCCACTTGCTCATGAAAAACATCAATGAAATGCCCGAGATTTTCCAGCTCACTCGTAAGAGCTATCCTTTTGCTCATCGCTCCCGCGACTCCACAGGCCATCAGCATTACGCAGATCATTAAGAATTTGGCCATTATTGCAGCGAACGTTAAATGTTGTGGCACGGCGGCGCAGGACTCATAGAGCGAAGCGAACGAGGGAGCTTATCCGCCGTTGCCACCCACGACGTGTTCGGTCTTTGGTGGTGTCTTCAGGTCGCTGGTAATCCGAAACGCTTCTTCCGAAGGATCGGTTCCGATGGTCTTGCTGGTGATTGTCACACTGAAGTTGGAATCCGAAGTTTTGAAAATCGGCTTGCCGTGGCCGTGAGTTCCAAGCGCGAACTGGTGAATGTAAATCGGCATGAACTTGGCGTCCTCCACTTCGGCAACGATGAGGAAGTATTTGGAGTAGTAGGACTGGGGCACTTCCAATTCGACCGCGAGGACCTTGCGTCCATTGAAAGTTCCGAGAAGCTCAGTGGTAGATTTAGCTGGCTTCAAACCGTCCTTTAAATCCGCATTGGCTTCTGGGTGGCCTGCTGGTAAAGCTGAAACGATGGTCTCCAACGATCTTGGTTCATATGGAATCGCGCACACGGTCTCGCCTTTGGCGGCTTCCCATCGGATGGACCATTCGGCTCCAAATGCGTTTACAGCTAGAAGAGCGATGAAGCTGATGAGTAGTTTCATGGTTTTGACCGAACGTCAGAAGCGCTCCAACGGGCGCGATTGAGCGGAGGTTGAGGTGAAATTGGAAAGCTTATGCCCATCGGGATCCGCGAACTGTTCGGCGATTGTTGTCACGGAAGTATTTCCTTTTGCAACAAATCAATCTCATCAAGTTCGCGCGGGTAGAAATAGAGGTGGACCGGCTTGGTGGCCTTTTCTCGGCGCACCGACTTTGCGACGGCCAGAATCTTGGCGCGTTCGGCGGCCGTATATTCCCCGAACACGAGGATGACACTGTAGTCGGGGTGTGGGCGCTCATAGACCGCAGGACGAGAATCATGGATGCTCATCACACGAAACGGATACCCTGACTCCAATGACTGAATAATGCCATTCGCTTCTTCCTGGTCTCTCGCAGTCGGAATCTTGGGGAGCCGTAACGAGATTAAATGGCGCGTCGTTACGGCCACAACGCCAATAACGGCCACAACTAGAAGAGCGTAGAGCAGGCGTCTTAGGTGCATCTTAAGTTTCTGCCGAACGTTTGAGCGAATCCGTGGCGGCATGGAAGCTCGGATTCAATTTGAGGGCTTATCGCCGTCGGATGGAGCGGCTTGTTCGCTTTTGTCTTCACTCGTCGGGCGATTCTTGGAGACCTTGTCCTCATATACTTCAGATGCGGATTTGGAAGTGACCTCAATGTTGCTCAGACGTAGGTTCCATACGGAATTCGGCCAACTGTCACCCGCCATCAAACCCTTCTCAGTGGGATTCAGATTCGTCCGGGAAAACTTTTCACTACCCAATCCCATGTGCTCGCAGTCCAGGGCTACGGTCTTCTGTATCTCAGATTCCCTGTAGAGCATGGTGATCGATTCATCCTGTGTCATCCTGAAGGTGATCGTTCTCTTCGGATGCAGCACCTTCGCGACAACCTTCGGATGCACTAGATCTCCATCCTTCTCGTCGAATTCTAAATGAACCGTATCGCCAGGAAACAGTTCAAGCACTCCGTCCTTGAAGCGCTTGATCTCCGGGATCTTGATCTTGCGCTCGAACTTCAGCACTACATCTCCGGGTGGTCGAACATTCGGATCTGATGCGGCGACGTCCTGAGCATTCGATCGTGCGGCGATCATTGCAAGGAAGGCGATTGATAGGGCTGTGCTTCTCATGGGTAGTTTTTCTGCGAACGTTTGAGCGCTGGCAATCCTACCAGCGGGAGCGACCATCCAACTCGGAAAATGATGTTGAAGTTGCGGAAAATGTTGGCGGAATAGCGGGCTGGTAGGGATTGCCAGCCGCTGCTTGTTCGGCTTTGTGATTGATGGTTTTCGTTTTGATGCCCACGGTATCCAAAAACTGGTAAATCATCCGTCTGGTCAATCTTTGATTGTTGAGCTCGTAATCTGATCGTGCCAATAATTCAGGATGCTGGATGTCAGCTCCGCTCAGTCCGAAGTCAGATTGCTGGCTCCAATAGTTCACGAACTCCGGCAGGTCGGTCCAGCTCTTGATTGAGTGAAAAGCAGAACCGTCTTCGACTTCAACCAACGACACGCCTTTGTTGTCCCGGATAAGTCCAATGCCACAGTAATCTCTGTGTCTGTGCATGATCCCCGAACCAACTGCCACTTCTTGCATCACCGTCCATAGCCAGGTGGCCAAGCCCTCGCCGTAAGGCTCCCTTGAGAGC
The DNA here is from genome assembly GCA_040388015.1 of Verrucomicrobiota bacterium. Classification (GTDB taxonomy): domain Bacteria; phylum Verrucomicrobiota; class Verrucomicrobiia; order Verrucomicrobiales; family Akkermansiaceae; genus Luteolibacter. The sequence goes on from JAZKCQ010000091.1 coordinate 33,614, forward strand.
ATTGCAATTTTCTGGGGTATCGACCACGGATTCATAATTTCTTGCCGAACGTCAAAAGTGATGACAACCCCGCCAAGGAGTTGCCTTTGAAACGAGATTGAGGAGCTTATGAGGGGTTGTCATCCACGAATTGTTCGGTTTATCGTTTCTGATGCCTGCTGGCAGCTCTCATCATGCCCTTATCCTTAAGAATATGAGCCAATAGGAGGCACATGCGACCAAAGAAGCGGCAATGAACCACGATAAAATGATCCACCGAGGCCACCTAAGACCGAGATAGGCCAGCAGCAGAAATGTAGGAATGATACAAACAATCCACGCGACCGATGGAGGATTTAAGATCTGCTCAAGCCAACGCTCTGAGGATGAACCCCAGCCATGATCCACCAGATAATATACGAAACCCAGTTGGATCCCGTAAGATAACGCGATTGCGCTCAACCAGAAGATTGGACCAGGTATTGCGGTGTCATTCTTCATTTTCTACCGAACGTTTGAGCGCATCCGGCGGCGGGTTGGAAGCTTGAATTCATTTTGAGGGCTTATCGCCGTCGGATGGCGCGGCGTGTTCTGCTTCTTGCTTTTTCTTTAGTTCAGCGTCCTGATCCATCATCTTGTAGACGTAACCTTGCAGGATCTTCGTGATCTCAGGCAACTTTCCTAGAACTCTACTCTCACCTTTCAGTCTTATCTTCCCGTCCGCTAACGTAGCTTGCTGGATCTCGATCCCCCGCTGAAACAGAACGGTTACGACATACACCTTGGAGTCGATCTGAACGCCACAAATAAAATCCAGGGTATCGAGCATCGCGGGGGGCTTCTTTCCAGCTTCAGCCAAGCTCTTCTTGAGTGCGCTTGCATCAGGCTCCGGCGCACGCATCTGATTCTTGATTGAGTGTTCCCAATGCGCACCATTTTCAGTCGCTCTGTCGATCTGGTAGACCGTTACTGCCTCTTCGGCACGGCATATGCCACCGATTACGAGCAGGAGGAACATGGCGAGTATTTTCATTTGTTGCAGAACCGTCAAAGAGCACGCAACCCTATCAGCGGGAGCGAGCGTCGATCACAGGGTTGAGGTTGGAATCACGGAAGATCATGTAAACAGGGCGGCCGATAGGGGTTGCAGTGTCTCGACTTGTTATCCCTCTTGGATTTGAATTCCTTGTGTCGTTGCGATCCGCCTCAGCTTCGACAGAAAATGGGTATTCGAGCCTTCGTGCGCTCGGGACATTGATTCCATTGCAGATGTCGAGTCTCCTGCGAGATGAAAAGCCAGCGCTGCCATAAATGGAGACTTCCTGTCCGTGAACTCGGCGGCGACCGACGAGAAGTTCATCAGTCGATCAAACCACGGCAATGCAAACTCGTCGATCCGTGCGAACACATCCTCAGCAAGCTCATCAGGATCAGTCGTTGGAGTAACCTTCCACCAATGATCATTCTTGCTCGGGTATAACTGACCGATTCGTGCGCGCAAATCACAATCATGTTCCTTCAACGCCCCCTTCAGCGGCAAACTCTCCGACGCTACGTGAAGTTCCGGGATGGAGATGCCCAAGTTCACTGTGAACTGCGCCTCCTCTGCTGAATTCCATCTCGAAAGTTGAACGTTGATCACTTGTGGCCACGTGGTGGGACGAATCCAAGTATTGGCTGACTTCCGGAAGTTGAGCGCCTTCAAGTGCCGCTCGTGAAGTCCAGACGCCATCGCCTTAATATTGTCCTGAGGAGTGGCCATCAATTTCTTGGGATAACGTTAAATGTGGTGGCACGGCGGCGCAGGACTCATAGAGCGAAGCGAACGAGGGAGCTTATCCGCCGTTGCCACCCACGACGTGTTCGGCGCGTTGGTCCGGGCGGCCCAAGAGCTTCTTCTTCACGACAAGAAGCATGACACCACCCACGAAGACCTTGGTAAAAAATTGAATAGCATCAGGGAACACCTTCGACGTCATTAAGGTGATCGAGGCATCCCTTCGATGATCGACTTGGTAGTCATATACGAGCTTCGGCAACGTGGTGGCCGCCATCGCTATGATGACAATTGCCGCAACTTGAAGAAGCGTGGCGCGAAGCGGCAAGCTCCCATTCTCATGGGAGGAATCCGCATCGGATCCCGCCACCCATCGCGATAGAGTAGGCGCTACAAACCAAAGTGCGCCCGCCAGCAAAATCGGAACTACCGCACCGACTGCGGTCATAATTCGCAATGCCCTTATCGCCTCGCTGATCTTCGGGTCCACGGAATCTCCCATTCCACCGGATTGATTCATCATACCTAGCGCATATTGGCCTTGAATAACCTGGGTGATGCCGAATTCCAGCGCTCGATAGACAAGGAAGATGGAAAGGATTCTGATCGCGATCTTGGCGACTTGATTTGGTGTCATGAATTTTATTGGCTGAACGTCTAGGCCATGCGCGGCGGAGTGGGAAGTCCGAATTCAAACAGGAGCGTTGCCCGCCGTCGTATGTGCCGTCTTGTTAGCGGGTTTCTATTGTAGCTGAGAGTATGTATTCCATCTTCTGTCTGGCTTTATCATGAGCTGCATATCATGAGATGAGATATTCTGGCGAAGGAAAGCGAATCTAGAATTCACCTCCTCTGGGTTACACGTGTAAAAAACAAATTCTCTCATGCCGCCAGTTGTAATTACTACCACAAGCAAGGACAAAGCGTCTGATTCTAGTGATCCACACAGGGAATCTTCGATATCCCCAAGTTCGGAATCTTCCTCAGCTGATGGGAGTCCACAGGAATCCGGTTCATGCATCCGAACTGCTATTCCGATTTGATGGTCGTAAGATGCGAGTGGTGCGAATTCGCGATATCCTGAATTGGATCGGACGATCATAACCTTACCGTTGTGCTGACCTTGTCCCACGGACCAAGGTCCTTCAATTGGCAAGCTTGTGGGTGTCTTTAATATTTTAGTGAACGGCCACATTCGAACTATTTCTTTCGCTAACGTCAAATGTGATGACAACCCCGCCAAGGAGATGCCTTTGAAATGAGATTGAGGAGCTTATGAGGGGTTGTCATCCACGAATTGTTC